>CAZXXA010000016.1:0-84431 GCA_964644615.1 uncultured Methylovirgula sp.
CGCTGACGTCGGCGCCGATCTCGTCGGCAAGGTCGAAGCCGGCATTCCGGAAGATGATCCGCGCAATCCCGCGACGATCGCTGATAACGTCGGCGACAATGTCGGCGACTGCGCCGGCATGGCGGCCGACCTCTTCGAAACCTATGCGGTGACGGTCGTCGCGACCATGGTTCTCGCCTCGATCTTCTTTGCCAAGGACGCCATCCTGAGCTCCGCAATGCTCTATCCGCTGGCGATCTGCGCGGCCTGCATCGTGACCTCGATTGCCGGCACATTCTTCGTCAAGCTCGGCCCGACGAATGCGATCATGGGCGCACTCTATAAAGGCCTGATCGCAACGGGCGTGCTGTCGATCCTCGGTCTCGCGATTGCGACGCAGCTCACGGTCGGCTGGGGTCAGATCGGCAGCAGCGCAGGCGTGACGGGGGGCAAGCTCTTCGTCTGCGGTCTCGTCGGCCTCGTTGTGACGGGCCTCATCGTCGTCATCACCGAATATTATACGGGCACGGGCAAGCGTCCGGTCGTTTCGATCGCGCAAGCTTCGGTGACGGGCCACGGTACCAATGTCATCCAAGGCCTCGCGGTGTCGCTCGAATCGACCGCGCTCCCGGCGCTTGTCATCGTGGGCGGCATCATCGCGACCTATCAGCTCGCCGGTCTCTTCGGCATCGCCATCGCGGTGACGACCATGCTCGGTCTGGCCGGTATGATCGTCGCGCTCGATGCCTTCGGTCCGGTCACTGACAATGCTGGCGGCATTGCCGAGATGGCGGGCCTTCCGGCTGATGTGCGCCACTCGACCGATGCGCTCGATGCGGTCGGCAATACGACCAAGGCAGTGACGAAGGGCTATGCGATCGGCTCCGCCGGTCTCGGCGCTCTCGTGCTCTTTGCCGCCTATACGAATGACATCAAGCATTTCGTCGACATCGGCGTTCCCTACTTCAAAGGGGTCGGCGCGATCGATATTTCGCTGTCCAATCCTTATGTTGTCGCGGGCCTCATCCTCGGCGGCATGATCCCCTATCTCTTCGGCGGCATCGCGATGACCGCCGTCGGCCGCGCCGCCGGCTCGGTCGTTGAAGAGGTGCGCCGTCAGTTCCGCGAGAAGCCCGGCATCATGCAGGGCACGGACCGGCCCGACTACGGCCGCGCCGTCGACATGCTGACGAAAGCGGCGATCAAGGAAATGATCATCCCGTCGCTGCTGCCGGTGCTCGCGCCGATCGTCGTCTATTTCGGCGTGCTGCTGATCTCGGGCTCGAAGGCCAATGCCTTTGCTGCGCTCGGCGCATTGCTGCTCGGCGTGATCGTCAACGGCCTCTTCGTCGCGATCTCGATGACCTCGGGCGGCGGCGCCTGGGACAATGCGAAGAAGTCGTTCGAAGACGGCTTCATCGATAAGGATGGCGTGAAGCACTTCAAAGGCTCGGACGCGCATAAGGCGTCGGTGACGGGCGATACCGTCGGCGATCCGTACAAGGACACGGCGGGCCCGGCGGTCAATCCGGCGATCAAGATCACCAATATTGTGGCGCTGCTGCTGCTGGCGATTCTCGCCCACTGAGCCGACGCATCGCTGCGGAAGAAACAAGAGCAACCCGGCCCGCCGTGGCCGGGTTGTTTTTTGTGCACGGCAATCGCTAGTCGAGATCGCCTTCGGCTTCGCGGATTTGCGTTAGCGCGGTTTTGTCTTGTACGTCTTTGGCACGACATTTCGCCGATCAGCCTAGCGACGAAGCGTGAGATTGAGGCATCGACAAGCAGTGCGATGGCGAAGCGCACCGTCTGCAGCCGCCGTCGATCCGCCCGGCGCGCCGTTTTCAAGCCGCGATTAGCTGAGGCGGAAGCTGCTTCTCAACAGGCCGTTGAGGATGCTCGAATCGGCGCCGCCCGTCGGCGTGGTGCGCGAGATGAAGTCGAAGACCTTGCCATCCTTCATGCCGTAATTGGCGATGCGGGTGACCTTCTTCTGCTTATCGAAATAGACTGCAAGCACGCGCTGATCGACGAGGCTCGGGTCCATGAATTGCACGGGACGATTTGTGACCTGCGTGATGTAATACCAAGCGTCGCCGCCGACCGTCGACGTCGTCGAGGGGGTGCCCATCACGACGAGCGCCTGTTCGGCAGAGGAACCGATCTTGACCTGATCGAGCAGGCGCGGATCGACCTGATAGCCATGCACCACTTCGCCGTCATAGCCGATGCAGCCGGCAAGGCTCAGGGCAAGAGCCGCTGCGCCGAGAAGCTTGAAAGCCGGGGAGAGGATTTTTTTTTGCCGGGCGGTCGCTATCTGGCGAGAGCGAGCGGCAATGGACGATTTCATACGGCGATCTCCGGCCTAATCACATTTTAGCTTTGGTGCTGTCGTTTTAAATCGCAGCCAAAGTTTTGCGAGCATCTCTTGCAAAAGTTGCTAGACTTTTTCCACACTGGTGGGCCAAGTCCCCCGTCGCAATCTCACCGCAGTTCGGCTCCCGCTGTTGCCGAATGGTCACTCCGCCGGCGAACGAGCCGGCCGCGCGCCCAGGCAGTTCCAGAGCAAACATTACGAAATCATGATTTTCGGGCTTTTCCGCGGCAGCGCTAACCACAAGCTGATAGATCGGCTGCATCGCGAGGTCATCGCTGCCTCGCGCGATCCGGTTTTGTTCACGGACTACGGCATTGCCGATACGCTCGAAGGCCGGTTCGAGTCGCTTGTTTTGCACGGAACTCTGGTTCTGAGGCAGCTCAAGGCGCTGCCGTCACCGGGACCTGAGGTCGCCCAGGATCTGGCCGACACGCTGTTTCGCCATTTCGATATCGCGCTGAGGGAAATCGGTCTCGCCGATACCCGCGTCCCGAAACAAATGAAGGCTCTAGCCGAAGCTTTCGGCGGCCGCGGCATGGCCTATGATGCAGCTTTGCGCGCGGGACCTGCGGCATTGGCGGAGGCCCTCGCCAGAAATGTCTATAATGGCAGCTCCGATGGCACCAAGCTCGCGGCCTATGTCGCGCGTCTCGATGCGGCTTTGGTGGCGGCGAATTTGGCGCAATTTCTCGATGGACCCATTCCTTTTCCGCGGCCGGAAGCGGTCGGCGAGGAGGCGGCGAAATGAGTGAGAAGCCTTCAGGCGCACAAGGCGCGATCTTCTCTTATCCGATCATCGTCGACGATATTCCGATCGACGGCCTCGATGTCCTCATCGCCGCTGATGAAGCGACATTGAAAGCGCTCGCTAAGGCCGATGATCTTCCCAATATCGCTTCGCTCGAAGCGATCTTCCATTTGAGCCCCAAATTGGGGCAGCGGATCAATGTGAGCGGCGAGATGCGCGCCACCATCACGCAGATCTGCGTCGTCACCTTGGAGCCTTTCGACAGCAATATCGTCGAGCCGATCGATGTCGATTTCGCGCCGCCCGAGATGCTGCAAGACGATGTCTCAGTGCCGCTCGGCGAAGAGGCACTCCTCACGCCCGATCCGCCGGATCCGATCGTCGACGGCAAGATCGATCTCGGCGCTCTTGCGAGCGAATTTCTGGCGCTGGGCCTCGATCCTTATCCGCGCAAACCAGGTGTGAATTTTGCGGCGCCGGCGGCCGAGCCGGAGACGGGTAAGGAGAGTCCCTTCAGTGTCCTGAATAGACTGAAGGAGCGCTCTTAAATCGTGCGCTTACAATATGATGGCTTTCCCTTGCGGCGGTCGCGCGCCGGTCGTTGCGGCTTTCGCGGCTTTGCCCTAGAGCTTTCAGCAATAAAACGAAACGGCCGTTCTTGGCCGCTGCGGAACGGAGACCTCATCGCATGACGAGGCCTGTGCGGATCGCGTTGGACGCTATGGGAGGCGATCACGGTCCTGAAGTGATCGTGCCTGGCGCCGCGCTCGCTTTGGCGCAGCGTGCCGATCTAGCCTTTATCTTCTTTGGCGACGAACAGCGGGTGAGGCCGCTGGTTGCTGCGCATCCGGCGCTCGCTGCCGTGTCTTCGGTGCGGCACGCGGATGTCGCGATCCGCATGGACGAGAAGCCAAGCCAGGCGTTGCGGTCTGGGCGGCGCACCTCATCCATGTGGCTGGCGCTGGAAGCGGTGAAGAAGGGTGAGGCCGATGCGGCACTGTCCGCCGGCAACACCGGCGCGCTGATGGCCATGGCGAAAATCTGCCTGCATATGATGCCCAATATCGACCGGCCGGCAATTGCGGCGATGTGGCCGACACTGCGTGGTGAATCCGTCGTGCTCGATGTCGGCGCGACAATTGGAGCCGATGCGCAGCATCTCGTCGACCTCGCTATTATGGGATCTGCGATGGCGCGCATCTGTTTCGGGCTCGAGCGGCCCTCCGTCGGCCTGCTGAACGTCGGTACCGAGGAGGTAAAAGGCCTCGAGGAGATCAAAACTGCGTCACGTCTGCTGCGGGAGGCGGCCCTGCCACACCTCGACTACAGGGGCTTTGTCGAGGGGGACGACATCGGGAAAGGGACGGTGGATGTCGTGGTCACGGAAGGCTTTGCCGGAAACATAGCCTTGAAAACGGCCGAAGGAACTGCAAAGCAGATCGGTGCCTATCTGCGCGAGGCCCTGCGCAGCAGCCTGTTCTCGAAGCTTGGCTACTTGCTGGCGCGGCGCGCCTTCGCGTCGCTGCAGTCCAAAATGGATCCCCGCAAGGTGAATGGCGGCGTGTTCTTGGGCCTCGATGGGGTCGTGATCAAGAGCCACGGCGGTTCCGATCCAATCGGGACGGCGCGGGCGATCGAGATCGGCTATGAAATGGTGAAAGACGAGCTGCTGAGCAAAATCCAGGAAACCCTGGCCGGACGCGCCACTGCGCAGGATGTCCCGCCCGCGGCGTCGGCATCATCCTGAACGGCCGACACACTGATCCGCGGACCCATCAGCGGATTCACCTCTTGAAGATTGGAACGGATTAAAGAGTGGAAGACGCGCATACTGCCAGGCTCCGATCGGTCGTCGTCGGCCTTGGTTCTTATTTGCCAGCTCGAATTCTGAGTAATTTCGATCTCGAAAAGACGCTGGATACGACCGACGAATGGATCGTTCAGCGCACCGGCATCCGGCAGCGCCATATCGCGGCCGAAGATGAACGGACCTCGACCCTTGGCTTTCGCGCCGCGCAAGCGGCATTGGCGGATGCGGGCCTCAAGGGTTCCGATATCGATCTGATCATCGTCGCGACTTCGACGCCCGATTACACCTTTCCTTCCGTTGCGACGCAGATCCAAGCCGCGCTCGGCATGACGAATGGATTTGCCTTCGATCTGCAGGCTGTGTGCTCCGGGTTCGTCTATGCGGTAACGACGGCCGATAAATTTCTGACCTCGGGCGCTTATAAGCGCGCATTGGTCATCGGCGCCGAGACCTTCTCGCGCATTCTCGACTGGGAAGACCGCGCAACCTGCGTTCTCTTCGGCGATGGCGCGGCGGCGATGGTTCTCGAAGCGCAGCCGGGGACGGGGCGTGTTTCCGATCGCGGCGTGCTGACCGCACATCTGCGGTCGGACGGGCGCTTCGGCGACAAGCTCTACGTCGATGGCGGTCCCTCATCGAACCAGACGACGGGCCATTTGCGGATGCATGGCCGGGATGTCTTCAAGCACGCCATTACGCTGGTGACCGACGTCATGCAGGCGGCTTTCGACGACACCAAGACCTCGGCGGAGGACCTGTCCTGGTTCGTTCCGCATCAGGCAAATCGCCGCATCATCGACGCATCGGCGGAAAAACTCGGCATCGCCTCTCACAAAGTTGTCACCACTGTCGACCTGCACGGCAACACGTCGGCGGCCTCCGTACCCCTGGCGCTGTGCGTGGCGCGCGACGATGGCCGCATCCAAAAGGGCGATCTGGTGATGATCGAGGCGCTGGGCGGTGGCTTTACCTGGGGCGCTGCGCTCATTCGCTGGTAACAGCTAAGCTACTATCATAGCACGGAGAATCCATCTGCCGCAGTGGACTCGGAATAATCTTCGCGTCAATTTCCACAAAATTTTTACGGCAAACTATCAGCCATTCGTCGAGCTAGGCCTTGACTAAGAGGTGGCCTAGGCTTGCCTTTCTTAAAATGGCCAGGTGACGTCTTTCGGAACGGACAACTGTCGTCATCTTCCTTTATCTCGAACTCTGGTATGGCATCGCAGCAAGCAATGGCGCATATTTGAAATATACTTGCCATATCTACCGGAGAAAACGCTTGAGCGGCTTCTTCGAAAGTCGATGGCGAAACTTGCGCGGCTGCCTTGAGAGCGAACTTGGCTCTGGATCATTCCCGAATGAGGTCGTCGCTACGACTGCGGACTTATGACGTCAGCGCACACACGTCTGCCACCGGACTTCGGCCGAAGCTTTTATCGCGTTTCGGCCGGTGCAGCTGAATTGCCTATGTCGAAGCGACAACCAAGAAGCGAATATCAATAAGAGCAAATCATGAATGGATCGGACTTCTTGATGGCTGCGGAGAAACCCGAGCAGCCGACGGACAGCAAACCGGCGGGTAAGGGCGAAAACCGCCAGAAAACTGTGACACGCGTCGATCTTGCCGAAGCGGTCTACCAGCAGGTCGGCCTGTCGCGGAAGGAATCGGCGGCGCTCGTCGAAATGGTGCTCGATGAGGTCATGGATCGTCTCGTGACAGGCGAGCCGGTCAAACTCTCCTCTTTCGGCTCCTTCATCATCCGCCACAAACGCAAGCGGCTCGGACGCAATCCGAAGACCGGCGTCGAAGTGCCGATCACCGAGCGGCGGGTGCTCGTTTTTAAGCCGTCGAATTTGCTCAAGGCAAAGATCAACGGCCAGAGTGGGGATGGCGAGACCGAAGCCGATTGATCGGCTTTCGGATCGCGCCCATATCGCAATAAGCTGTGGCCAAATCGCTGCGCTTTGCCGCGGCGCATGCTGATTTATGCCATCATCCGGGTGAACATCGGCAGGATAAGCCGTTGAAGCCAGGCACGGAAAACAAGCATGGAAAAAAGTGCTGAAGCTTATCGCACGATCAGCGAAGTCGCGCAGGATCTCGATCTGCCGCAGCATGTGCTGCGCTTCTGGGAAACGCGTTTCATCCAGATCAAGCCTCTGAAGCGCGGCGGCGGCCGTCGCTACTATCGGCCCGAAGACATCGATCTTCTGCGCGCGATTCGCCATCTGCTTTATGGCGAAGGCTATACGATCAAAGGCGTGCAGAAGATTTTGAAAGAGCAGGGCGCACGCGCCATCGCGGCGGCCTATGGCGGCAGTGGGGTTCTCGCGCCGGCTTCGGCCGAGCGTATCGCCCAGGATTTCGAGGACGATTGGGAAGACGAGCCCGCCGAAACGGCGGCCGGGGAGCCTGCTGCGCCGTCTTTTGCCGCGGCACCGGCCATGTCACCACAGTCGCTACCGCAATCCGCGCCCATGCACGCCGCCCCGGCGCCGGCGTTTTCGAAACCCGCACGCGACAGCCTGCAGGAGCTTCTGGCGGAGCTCGCCGATTGTGCCCGGATTCTCGACGCCGCACGCAGCGGCTGAGCGGTTGTGACAAGTTGGAGAAGCCGCGTTGCAGCGGCGCAAGGCTTTCTCTATAAAGCCCGCATCGGAGTGTAGCGCAGCCCGGTTAGCGCACTAGTCTGGGGGACTAGGGGTCGTGGGTTCGAATCCCGCCACTCCGACCATTATCTACTTGAGATAGTTTGCGATATTGGGCACGGCTCAAGCGTCGCTTTAAGTCCAACGGGCGTGAGGGGAGCAAAAGCGCCTCGTCAAGCCCTCAAAAGCCTCCGAACTCTTCCGAAGCTCTGATCTCGTCTGCGCGAGGTGGATCCGTCATGTTTGCAGAGTTCAAAACGATCGACGGCAATAAGATCGCGATCGATCCGCGCCAGGTCGCTGCGATCCAGGATTTGGACGGCAGCACGGTCATTTTCGTCGGTCAGTTCGAGCTGCGAATCGATATGGCCTATGATCAGGTGATGAAAATCCTGGTCGCGGCCACCGGCCTGAACATCGGCCGCTAGCTCCGCACGATCACCGCTAAGCCGCGAAAAACTGAAAGAAGCTGCGGATGCGCTGCAGCAGCTGGCCTTCGCCGTTGATCTCGGGCGTCGAGCGCACCGCCACCTCACGATTGAGGAGATCGAGCCCGCGGCGCACTGATCGGTCGAAGGCGGCGACGAGCTCCTCGTTTTTCGCGAGCAGCGGCGCGATGGCGTCGCGGGATAATTTATAGATTTCGCAATGCGATTTGGCCGATGCCGTCGCGCGCGCGGCGTGCCGGTGAGAAGGCTGATCTCGCCGATATAATCGCCGCGCCGATATAGCCGATGTTTCCTTCGCGCCTGTTTCCGTCTCCCGGGTCATGCTCGCGATGCCGGAGGCGATGATGTAGAGCGTGCCGTCCTTCGCACCCTGTTTGAACAGAAAATCGCCCGCATCGAGCGTATCCGATTGCAAATGCTGGGCGAGCTCATTGAGCTGTGCCGGCGTCAGCGCGTCGATGAGGACGAGCTTGCCGAGATCTCGCGGCCCGAGAGCGGGGGACGGCGCCTTCCACGAAAAGGAAGGCGCTGATCGCAACGAAGCCAACGATGTCGAAGCCGATGCGGATGCGATCGGAAAATCGCCGCATCGCGGCGAGACTAGACGACATGCTTTTTGCCAGAGGTGAGATAGCCATGCACTTCATAGGCATTGCGATCGACCCAGTTGTGGCGCAGCAGACCATCCTCGCCAACGGCAATGATCGCATTGCCGACCAGTGTAATGGGAGCGTCATCCGCTTCGGTGCCGAGGAAACCGTTGTTGCGGCCGGTCACCCGCCAGCGTGTCGCGACGCGCGTGCCGTCCTCGCTTTGAAAAATGTCGAGGACTTCGAATTGCAAGTCCTTGATCTTGGCCTGGAAGCCAATGACCCATTGTTTGAAGGCTTCGCGCGAGCATATGTCATGGCCGCCGGAGGTGATCACAAAATCTTCGTGGACCAGCTGGTCGATGGCCGCCGGATTTTGCGGCGATCGCCACACCTCATCCCAAAACCGCTGAACGATATCGATCGCCGATCTGCGCTGCATGATGAGTTTCTCCATTCGCCCGCACGCTTTTGTCTCTGAGCTCCGAAATTCAGAGCGTCGCGCGTGCGGCTTGTTGCGTCATCTTCGATGATCCTGATCTAGATCAAAAACCTAGATCAAGCTGTAAGGCAGGCTAACCATCCCGCGGATATCAGCGCCGACATGGTCGCCGGCGATGACCCTGATGCTCTTTCTAGAGCGCCCTAAATAGAATTCCACGAGAGGCGACCATGCAGCGCACTGCCGAACGGCAGAGATCATGGCGAGGCGCGGTTCTGTTGAGCCGTGGCTTCCGGCCGTTCTTCTTGGCTGCTGCGGTCTGGGCGATCGTCGCTATCGCTATCTGGCTACCACTCTTCAAAGGCGAGATCGCCATTCCGACCGCTTTTTCGCCGACCGACTGGCACGTCCATGAAATGATCTTCGGCTATGGCGCCGCTGTCGTCGCCGGCTTTCTGCTGACCGCTATTCCAAATTGGACAGGCCGTCTGCCGGTCGCGGGCTGGCGTCTCGCGGCTCTTTCCGGGCTCTGGGTGATCGGCCGCATCGCGGTCTTCTTCTCTAAGCCGATCGGCTGGCTGCCGGCGGCGGTCTTGGACGTCGCTTTTCTTCTGGCCTTCGCCGCTCTCACCGGCCGCGAGGTCCTAGCCGGGCACAATGAGCGGAACTTCAAGGTTGTGGGCCTCGTCCTGCTGTTGGCGTTCGGTAATGCAGCCTTCCATGTCGAAGCGGCTCTGACGGGAAGCGCTGCGATTGCGGGCCGCGGCGGTCTCGCCACCATCGTCTTCCTGATCCTTTTAATCGGCGGCCGTGTCGTGCCGAGTTTCACGCACAACTGGTTGGCGCGCCGACAGGTGGCGGCGCGGCCCGCGTCCTTCGATGAGGCTGACGGTGCGATCCTGCTCGTCTCCTTCCTGGCGCTTGCCGGATGGACGATCGCGCCCGACCAAATGACTGTCGGCATCGTCCTGCTCGCCGTTGGATGCGCCAATCTCTGGCGTCTCGCGCGCTGGCGTTTCTGGAACACGATAAGCGAGCGGCTGGTCCTCGTGCTGCACGCGGGATTTTTCTTCGCAGCGCTCGGCTTTCTCTTCGCCGGCGCGCATACGCTCTGGCCTGATTTGGTCTCGCGCGCGGCGGGCATTCATGTCTGGGCTGTCGGCGGCATCGGCACGATGACCCTCGCAATGATGACCCGCGCGACGCTCGGCCATACGGGTCATGATCTCGTCGCCTCCCGTGGGACGGAGCTCGTCTATCTCGCCGTCATTCTCGCGGTAATCGCCCGCGTCCTGATGGAATTTTTCCCGGATCTGATGATGCCGCTGCTTTATGCGGCGGTCGTCTGCTGGATCTCCGCCTTTCTTGGCTTCGTCATCGTCTATGGCCCCATGCTCGCACGTCACACATCGAAGCGGCACGAGCGGGAACTGCATCAAAGGAGAAATACCCTATGATCGATCGTCCCGAGAACAAGACGCCGCAATTCGCTTCGCCGGCCTGCCAGGCGCAGGATGCCGATCCAGCCTATATGGGCTATTTTTCCGAAGAGGAGCTGCTCGCCTTGCTCAATGAGCTGCTGGAAGCCGAAATGGCCGGCGCGCGCGTGACGCTCGCCAGCGCACGCGAGGCGGGAGCTGGCGAGATCGGCGGCCTGATGCAAGCCGTGCATCACGACGAAGCGCATTGGTGCGCCATGCTCATCAAGCATATCAAGCAGCATGGCGGCACGCCCTCCGATAAGGTCGGTTCCTTCTATGAGAAGGCTATGGCGATCCCGAACCTTAATGAGCGCGTCAGCTTCTTGAATCGCGGTCAGGGCTGGGTGGTTCGCAAATTGCGTGAAGCGATCCCGCGCGTCGCAGAGGACAATCTGCGGTCGGATTTCCTCGACATGCTGCGCTCGCATGAGGACAATATCGCGCGCGCGAACGACGCCGTTCAGGCCAGCTGAGGCCCGGAGAGGCCGCGCACAACTTATGCGCGGCCTCCCGCCAGATCGTTATCTATACAATTCGATCTCCGGCCGCGGGTCCGGCACGAAGCCATCGCGGTTTGGCATTTTCACTTTCGGCAAGGTGGTTGCATCCATGACGGCATTGGCGTCGATGACATGGCTTTCCGCGAGGATATAGGCGACGACGCTGTAGACTTGATCGTCCGTCAACGAGCCTGGTGCGCTGAACGGCATGGCGCGCTTGATGTAGTCGAACAGCGTCGTGGCATAAGGCCAATAGCTCTCCGTCGTCTTGACTGGAGTGGTTGAAGCGAGCGAGCCGCGTCCGCCAATGAGCTTATCGCCGCCGAAGCCCGGCTTCGGATTGCCCTGCAGCTTGTCGCCGTGGCAGAGTGCGCAATTGGTGTTGTAGACGACACGGCCCTGTTCCGGCGTGCCGGAGCCCGGCGGCAGGCCGCGGCCGCTTGCCGGAATCGAGAAATATTTGCCGAGTTCGGCCTGCGTCACCGGCGTGCCGAAGCCGAACTTCATATCGCCAGGGCTCTGTGACGAGGCGGGCAGGGGCGCGAGCGCCAGCGCCAGAAAGGCCGCGCCGATGGCGCGATTAAGCGTGGACATTGGTCACATCTCCATTGCTTGCAACGGCCCAACTCTGGATCGCATTGAGGTGATAGATCGAAGCGAATGGGCCGTGATCGCCGCGGATCGCAAGAAGCTGCGCGAGCGTCGGCTGGATATAGCCCGTCTCATCTGTGCAGCGGCTCTGCAGCACGGATGATTGTCCCGTCCAGGTCCAAGGAAATTTGAAGCGCACCGTGCACATCAGTTCGGGCGTGCCTTCGATCTCCGCCGGATACCAACTCTTGCCGCCGTCGCAGGACACGTCGACTGATTGCACGCGGCCGCGGCCCGACCAGGCATAGCCGGTGATCGTGTAGAAGCCGGGCCCCGGCAGTTTCATTTCGCCGGAGGGGAAGGTGATGACGGACTTCGCCTCCATGTCGAGCGTGAAGATGCGCGCTTTGCCATCCGCCATGAGGTCCGTGTATTTCGACGTCTCTTCGCGCGTCATGAACGGCTTGTCGCTGACTTCGAGGCGGCGCAGCCATTTGATGTTGGTATTCCCCTCATAGCCAGGCAGCAGCAGGCGCAGCGGATAACCCTGTTCCGGCCGGATCGCTTCGCCGTTCTGGCCATAGACGATCAGCGCATCCTTGAGCATTTTCTCGAGCGGGATGCTGCGCGTCATCACCGCCGCGTCCGATCCCTCGGCGAGCACCCAAGCCGCGCCTTCACTCAACCCGATCTCGCGGGCGAAGGTCGCGAATTGTACGCCTATCCATTCTGACGTGCTGAGCAGCCCATGCGTCTGCTGCACCGTCTTGCCGGTCGGCTTGCGCCATTCCGTCAAGCCATTGCCCGAACATTCGATGAAATGCCGGCGCGTGACGGAGGGCAGGCGCTTGATGTCATCCATTGTGAAGCGCTTCGGCGTGCCGACCATGCCGTGGATGACAAGGCTGTGGCGCTTCGGATCGATCGTCGGAATGCCGCCATGATGGCGCTCGAAGTGAAGCCCCGACGGGGTGATGTTGCCGACGAGCGCGGCGAGCGGCGTCAACGACCAAGACGCGTTTGCATTGGGCGTGGGGAAACGCACGCGCACAGCGGTTTCGAATTGCGAGCGTGTCCCATAGCCGCCGTCGCCAGCCGCCGGCCGGCCCTGTTCCCTGGTCGGATCGTCGGGGACGTCGTACCAAACCGCGCCGGGCGGCGCCTTGTCCTCGGCATGCACATCACCTGCAGCGAGCGCCATGGCCGATGCTGCAAGGCTGGAGCCGGCGGCAAACAAAAAGCCGCGGCGATCGGCGCGTTTGGCAAACATGCCTTCGCGGCACGGACAGTCGGGATCGTCCGTCCGTGGCGCGGGTTCATCTCGGCGTGTCATGGGGGTTCCTCCCTTATGTTTTGATTTTTGACCTTTACTTGGGCTAAGCGGCCCCGACGCTTCGAAAGCATCGACCGCGCGGGCCGAATAGATGAGCGCGGCGCCGGTGTTGAGCGCGACCGCTATGCTCAGAACTTCGACAAGTTCTTCCTTGGTCGCGCCGGCTTTGCGGGCAGCGTCTGCATGCACGGCGATGCAGCCATCGCAACGCGTCGTGACGGCGACGGCCATGGCGACGAGTTCGCGCAATTTCGGATCGAGCGTCGGTTTGGCCGGCGCAGCTGCAGAAATTATGGCGTTTGCCTTGAGAATATCCGGGCTGATTTGCCGATCTTGCCCAGGGTTGAGACAAGCGCCTTCCGATAAGCATTCCAATCCATCATCATCGGTTTTTCTCCGCGCCTGTATTGGACAAGGCGTGACATTAAGCCTACCTACTGGTAGGTAGATGCGCAAGCCGATCTGGCGACCTGAAGGAAAATGTGATGTTCACTTATGATGGGCGGATGCCGAATCTCTATTCGCGAGGGAATAAATGGGCGGGCTAAATGTCTGATACGCAGGATAAGATTCTGGCGCATGGCGAGACTCTCGTCCGCAGGTTAGGCTATTCGGGCTTCAGCTACGCGGCCCTCGCCGAAACGCTCGGCATTCGCAAAGCCAGCATCCACCATCATTTTCGTCTCAAGGACGATCTGATTCTGGCCCTCGTGCAGGCCTATGACGCGCGTTACGACGACGCGCTCGCATCGATCTGCGCCTCGACGGATGATGCGATCAAACGCGTCGATGCCTATGGCCGGCTTTATCTCTTGGGAGTCGAGAGCGATCAAGGTTGTCTCTGCGCGGCGCTGGCGATCGAGCTTGACGCGCTATCGCCACCGATCCGGACCGCAGTGACCGATTTCTTCAACAAACATCTCAAATGGCTTGAGCAGGTGTTGAAGGAAGGCCGCAAAAACGCACAGATCAACATGCAGATCAATCCTAAGAATAGCGCGCGGATGATCGTCGCGACGCTCCAGGGTGCGCTCCTGATGGAGCGCATGTTGAGCGGCAGCAAAGGCTTTGAGGCGGCGTTGAAGGCGCTGCGCGAGAGTCTGGCACCGGCCGCTTAAACTCGGATTTTCGCGACGTCGATAATCGCTTGCGTGAAAGCTGCCGGTGCTTCTTGCGGCAGATTATGTCCGATGCCGCCCTTGATCAGCCGGTGCTCGTAGCGACCTGAGAATTTCTTTGCATAGGCGCCGGGTTCGGGATGCGGCGCGCCATTTGCGTCGCCTTCGAGCGTGATTGTCGGCACGTCGATATTCGGTGCTTTGGCGAGGCGTGCTTCCAGCTCTTCATATTTCGTTTCGCCCTGCGCGAGCCCAAGCCGCCAGCGGTAATTATGGATGACGACATCGACGTGATCCGGATTGTCGAAGGCGGCCGCGGTGCGGTCGAAGGTGGCGTCGTCAAAATCCCATTTGGGCGATGCGAGCTTCCAGATGAGCTTATTGAAGTCGCGCCGGTTCTCCGCGTAGCCGCGCTTGCCGCGGTCGGTGGCGAAATAGAATTGGTACCACCATTGCAGCTCGGCGGCGGGTGGCAAGGGCATTTGCCCGGCTTGCTGACTGCCGATGAGATAGCCGCTCACCGAGACGAGGGCCCGGCAGCGCTGCGGCCATAAGGCCGCGACGATGTCGGCTGTGCGTCCGCCCCAATCGAAGCCGCCGATAACGGCCTTCTCGATTTTCAACGCATCCATCAGAGCGGTGGCATCGACGGCAAGTGCGGCCGGCTCGCCATTGCGCAGCGTATCTTTGGACTGGAACCGCGTCGGGCCGTAACCGCGCAGATAAGGCACGATCACGCGAAAGCCTGCCGCGGCGAGTGCTGGTGCGACATCAACAAAGGCGTAAATGTCATAAGGCCAGCCGTGGAGAAGAAGAACGGGGGAACCGTCGGCCGGGCCGGCCTCCGCATATCCAACATTCAGCGGCCCGGCGTCGATCTGCTTCAACGGTGCGAAGGATGTATTCCCACCCACTTTGATCGGCGGAGCCGGTTTGCCTTCGGCATGCGCAGGACGGACGAAGCCGAAATGCGCAGCAGCGAGGGTGATCGCCGAAGCGCCGAAAAAACGACGGCGATATTGGTTGATGTCTTCGGGACGCTCGATCTTCGCCATGGCGCATCTCCACAGTTTGATGCTTCGACGAGAAGTTGGTTGTTTCAAGTGCGTGACTGTCTTGCGCACACGGCCGAAAAGGCAAAGCGGGCGGCAATCGTGATCTTCGCCGACGGTCAAGAACGCGGCTAAGCTTGTATGGTTCCGCTTCAAAGGGCCGATGCTGAGCCATAGCGCGACCGCGCCAGATCGAGAAAGACCGTCATGGAGCTCGACACGTAAGCGTCGTGCCGCCGAATGAAGACCGTCTCGACCCGCGCCCGGTCTGTGGGCAATTCGTGCACCGCGACTTTGCCGTCCTGCCACGCAGCCGCGACAACGGCTTTCGGCAAGAGAGTCACACCGACGCCAGCGGCGACACAGCTGATGATCGCATCGAGAGAACCGAATTCCATCGGCTTGGCCGTGATGATACCCATTTCGGCCAGCAGGGTTTCAAGCCGCTGGCGATAGCAACAGCCGATCTGGAAGACGATTGTCTTCAGATCTGCGACACGCGTCAGTTCTTGCGGGCGTTTCACGCCGGGCGCAGTCACCAAGACCATTTCCTCGCGAAAGATCGGTTCGTGATACAGGTCTGGATGGTTGATCGGGCCAGCAACAAAGGCGCCGTCGAGCCGCCAATTGACGACATCATTTAACAGACGCGCCGTCGTACCAGCAGTAATCGCGAGGCGAACTTGGGGATGATTTTGGACGAACTGGCTGAGCAGCGGCGATAGGCGCAGCGCCATTGTTGTTTCCATGCTACCGAGAAGAAGCTCGCCATTTGGAACCCCTTCATCCTTTGCCGCGGCCTCCGCATCGGACAAAAGCTTTGCGAGCCTGCCGACGAAAGGCAGCATGCGATTGCCCGCCGGCGTCGTCGTCACGCCGCGTGCATGGCGCTGGAAGAGTGTGACACCGAGTTCCTCTTCGAGCGCCCGGATCCGCGCGGTGACATTGGATTGCACCGTATTCAGCTCCGCCGCGGCGCGGTTCATGCTGCCGGATCGCGAGACGGCTTCGAAAACCTTGAGATCGGAGACATCCATCATTGCACCTTGTCGTCGAAGGAGCGGCCCGGCGAGCGAGATCGTCTAAGCGCTTGATATGTCTGTTCTCGTGTCATTTGTTCGCCTGACATATCTCAAATAATGATAGCTATTATCAGATATACTCGCTTTTGGTGATTAGGCTAGCCGCGTTATCCTCCAGCCCGTCAATGGACAAGGACAAGCCGATGGATGGAATCGCGCGCCATAAGCAGCAGGCTCAGGCGCCGAGGTTGAGCGCTCGGCGCGCGACGCTGGCCGCCTTTTGCGCAAGCCTCGTCGGCATCGGCCTGGCGCGATTCGCCTATACGCCGCTGCTGCCTGCGATCATCGATGCGCATTGGTTTGCGGCTTCCGCTGCGGCCTATCTCGGCGCGGCCAATCTCGCCGGCTATCTCGCGGGCGCATTGGCCGGCCGTCCATTGGCGGCGCGCATGCCGGTCGCTATCGCGCTCCGGCTGATGATGGCGTTGGCGACGGCGGCTTTCTTCGCCTGTGCCTTTCCGATGTCGTTTGCGTGGTTCTTCATCTGGCGCTTCGTCGCCGGACTTGCGGGCGGCACGCTGATGGTGCTTGCCGCGCCAACGGTTCTGCCGCATGTGCCACCTTCGCGCCGCGGCCTGGCAGGCGGCGTCATCTTCGTGGGCGTCGGTGCAGGGATTGCCGCTTCGGGAACGCTCGTGCCGCTTCTCCTGCGGCAAGGGCTGGTTGCGACATGGACCGGTCTCGGCCTTCTGTCACTGGCGCTGACACTCATCGCCTGGAGCGGTTGGCCCTCAGATACAACGCATGCCGAAAGCACCGTCGCACAGCGGCGGCCGCATCAGACCCGCAAGTTGCGCGCGCTTTATCTCGAATATGCGCTGAATGCGGCCGGGCTTGTGCCGCATATGATCTTCCTTGTCGATTTCGTCGCGCGTGGACTCGGACAGGGATTGCAGGTCGGTGCCGAATATTGGGTCCTGTTCGGATTGGGCGCGACGGTTGGCCCGCTCGTCAGCGGTCATCTCGCCGACCGCGCCGGTTTTGGTCCGGCCTTACGTCTCGCCTATTTCCTGCAAGCTTGCGCTGTCGCGCTGCCGGCGCTCGGCCTCGGGCCTTTGTGGCTCGCCGTGTCGAGCGTCATCGTTGGCGCCTTCACGCCCGGTATCGTGCCTCTGGTGCTCGGCCGCGTGCATGAACTGCTCGCGCATCATCCCGCCGAACAGAAAGCCGCTTGGAGCAAGGCAACGGTGAGTTTTGCCATTTTGCAGGCCGTCGCTGCCTATGGGCTGTCGTTCATCTTCAGCCAGAGCGGCGGCAATTACCGGCTGCTGTTCGTCATCGGCGCCTTCGCACTGTTGCTGGCCCTAGCCATTGACCTTGTTGCGGCCGTCGCGGGCTCGGAAAAGCGAAATGCGTGATGGAGGATGCGAATGTCAGACCTGAGCGAAATCACCGGCGCCGAAACGCAGGCATATGACGGCGGGCCGCTCGATGCGTTGATCGCTTTTTATCGCGCCTTCAACAGCGGCGATCTCGATGACCTTGCGGCGAACTGGGCGGAAGGCGAAGCGCCGAGCATGGACAACCCGATCGGTGGGATCAGGCGCGGCTGGCCGTCGATCCGCGACGGCTACGCGAAATTGTTCCAGGGACCCGCGCGCATCTCGGTCACGTTTCACGATTTCACCAGCCAAGGCGGCGATGGCTGGCATATCTTCGTCGGGCGTGAAAAGGGCCAATGCAGCACGCCTTCAACGACCGTCGATCTGCGCATCCGCACGACCCGCTAGTTCATCAAGATGGACGGCCTCTGGCGGCAGCTGCATCACCACGGTTCCTTCGAGAACCGGCGCTGCTCGCCGATTATCAGCGCGCCATCTTTGGTGCGCCGCTCACAAAGCCACGCGCATCAAAAGACCGCGTTCTGGAGCTGTTGAGCAATGCCGCCTATGTGGCGCTCTATCGCGATAAGCTCGCGCATTGGCACGGGCACCTATCCGATCGCGCCAACAAGCGCATGTGGAGCTGCTGACTATGGGCGGCATGAAGGCGGTCGCTTGTTTCACTCCCGTCCGACTGCCGCCGCCAAATCGCTGTAGGAGACCTGCTCACCGTCTTTCTTGTGGCTGGCGGCCTTCAGAAAGCGGATCGGGAAAAGAATGGCTTCGCGATTTGCGTCGGAGAGCGTGTCCCTGCCGAATGCCATGCCTTCTGCATCATTGAGGGCGGCATCGCAGTCTTCCTCGCTGAGAAGCCCCTTGCGTTTCATTGCGATGACGAAGGAGGTCAAAATCAGCAGCACCCCTTCCATCTGCAGATTTGCGGTGTTCATCACTATCTTCTCCTTGGCCGGAAGAAAAACGAACGAGCGCGATGTTCCGCCGCGCCGCTTCGTAGATCAATTGCAAAACTGTGGTTGCGCCGACAAGACCCGCAGGGTGACGGAGTGGGGGTTGTCAGGTCCGCATAGGGAGGAATCGTGGCGGACACGCCGTAAAAAATCAAGATTTATCAAGTCCAGTTCTTGTAGTTTATCAGAATGCCTGACGTAAATACATGGACTAACAAAATAAAAATCTCCTGGACACTTATGTTCCGTGAACGAATACGAGTGGCAGCTGCACATTCTGTCGCAATCGATGGCAAAGTGGCGCTTGTTTTCGGGATGCACAGAGAGGCGCAATCTTCTGCTTGCCAAGGAGCTCCAATTCCTCCAAAAAGCGCCCTCCATGACGCCATGATTCAGCTGCGGCAGCCTCAGCGCGGCGCGTCGGTGGGGGATAGTTCAACGGTAGAACAGCGGACTCTGACTCCGTTAATCTTGGTTCGAATCCAGGTCCCCCAGCCAGGTTTTTTTGGCAACTCCTCGATTTTTCAGACCGACCATCGGCCAGCATTCTGTAGCTGCCCGACGAGGTCCATCTTAAACGCGCCTCATTGGGCCAAGGCATCCGGTGGCACGAGACACAAGGCTGATCATAAGCGCTAAAGAAAGCGGGGAGAGAACGCAGCTAAACGGCGCGCGGTAGGGAAGCCAGACTGCGCAAGGCGCGCACGATCACCTCATGTCGCGCCGGTTTGTCGATAATTTTCGCATCCGGCCATTCGCTCAGGGCTTTTTCGGACTCGGTCTGACCCGTATGAAAGAGGAAAGGTGTGCCTATTTGAGTGAGGCGACGCGCAATCGGCGTCACCGTTTCTTGCCCAACGCGAAAATCGAGAATTGCGACGGAGACAGTTTGGCTGTCCAGGCAGTCCTGTGCTTCCGCGATGGATCGGCAGCAATAGACCTGGGCTACTCCAGCCTCGAGCAATAGAGCCTCGAAATCCAACAACAAGAGAAACTCATCCTCGACAAGCATGACGCGCAAGGCGCTTAGATCAGCCCATTCCAGATGGGGTTTCATGTTCACGAGACGACTCCATCAGGGGCACACGCATTCTACAAATGAAGCCTTCGGGGTTGAAAAGCCTCGAAACTTGCGCGCTCGGAATAGCGCCGTCAATCAACGCACTGCCAAGACCAACCCGCTGCGGGGACGTTACCTTGGGCCCACCCCGTTCTTCCCAAACGAGTTCCAAAAGCCGCGGGTTCCCTCCGCTCAAATGCCACTGCAAAAGGATTGAGCCTTGCTCATTCGAAAGGGCGCCATACTTCGCCGCATTGGTTGCGAGTTCGTGCAGGACCAGACTGAAGGGCATTGCCAGGTCTGCGACTAAAGCAACGGGTTGTCCGTTCATTCGCAGGCGGTCAGGCGCGTCCGGAATATAAAGATCAAGCTGATCGCGGGCGAGAGAGGCCAGGTCGGCACCTTGCCAGGCGGATTGGACCATCCAATCATGCGCTCGCGCCATAGCGCCAAGGCGGCCCTCAAAGCGTTCGACAAACTCGGCCGGCTTGATGCTGGTCCGCAGGGTTTGATGCGCAATGGATTGAACAACAGTGAGCGTATTTTTGACGCGGTGGCTTAGCTCGCGAAGCAACATATTCTGCCGGTCTTCGGAAGCCTTTCTATCGGTAATATCGCGCGTGCTCTCAAAAACGAGCCGGCGATCTTCAAACTGTTCCAATTGGATGCGGCTTTCGACCGTCAGCTCGCGTCGCGATTTCGTCTTTTGATGTCTTTCTCCGCTCCAGCTCCCCGTTCGAAGCAGCTCTTTCTTCAGCTCATCGAATGCGGCTGGATCGAGCTGCAGCAGCATTTCCTTCGATTTGCCGATCGCCTCCGCGCGCGTGAACCCGTAAAGCTCTTCGCAGCCACGATTCCATTCGACAATGGTTCCGTCGAAATCCCAGACGAGTATGGGCGAGCGAGACAGCTCGACCAGCCGCTTTTGCTGCCTGAGATCATGTTCGCTCTGCCGTAACGCTTCCTCGACAGTGCGCCGCTCCGTCACGTCGACGAATGTGATCGCGACGCCATCGACCTTGTCGTCGACGGTGCGATAAGGACGCATGCGGACGTCATACCAACGATCGCGGCGGCTATGGATCTCGCGGCGGATAGGCGCGAGATCGGAGAGGACGCTTCGCATATCCTTGATCAAATCGTCATATTCGAGCTGGTGCGCGAAATCGGTGATCGGGCGGCCCTCGTCGTTCGGCGTAATGCGGAACAATTCGGTCACGCGCTCGGTGAAGCGTTTGATGAGGAGGTTGGAATCGAGGAACAGCGTGCCGAAGTCCGTCGCTGCCATCAGATTCTGCAAATCGCTATGCGCGTGCGAAATCGCTTCCAGCTTCAGTTTCAGCTCGCTGTTGACCGTCTGCAGCTCTTCATTGATCGACTGCAGCTCTTCCTTGCTCGTCTCCAGCTCTTCCGAAGTCGATCGATATTCCTCATTGATCGACTGCAATTCCTCGTTGGCCGCGCGGAGCTCCTCGTTCGCTGACTCCGACTCTTGGCGCATCGTCCGCAGGCGTGACTGGCTAAGCTCCAATTCCTGGGTGAGACGCCGGACGGTTTCGTCCGCGGCGTGTTGCTGAAGCGAAGCATCCGGGCTGATATCGACAGCGTCGCCCTCGATGAACATCACGACGGCCTGCGGAGCCTCGGTCAGATCCTCTCGTTGCGCCGGCTTGACCAAAATGAAAACACGATGCGGCGTGCCATTGAATTTGACAGGGATGGGCAGGCTGAGAGTTGCTTCATGCTGTTCGAAGGCGCGATGTAGCGCCGAACGAAGCTCGAAACGCAATTCTGAGCGGACGAGATCGACGATATCTTCACTCAGGGGGCCTCCCGATGGGGAGATGAAACGTCCGACATTTTCCGACAGATGAATGACCCGATGCGTTTCGTCGACGAGGACACTCGGAGGCGCCATCTTTTCGATTGCCACGCGATGGCGCGCCGCTTCGGTCAGTGCCGAAGCCGGACTTCCGCTGCGCCGAAACGAGATGACCTGCTCGCGGACGGTGATAGGCCCGAGGACTCGCGGAAGCAGACGGGGCTTGTCGCCCGAATGCGCCGTAGATTGATAGACGCGGACGTTGCGGTCGACGACCCGGAAGAGGCCGGTCGGATGATCCGCCGTCTCGGATGACCCGAGCAGCAGATAGCCTCCCGGGTTCAACGAATAGTGGAATGTGCTGCAAACCTGTTCCTGGAGATCGCGATCGAGATAAATAAGAACGTTGCGGCATGAAATCAGATCGACGCGCGAAAAAGGCGGGTCTTTGAGAAGATCATGAACGGCAAAGAGGACTGAATCACGCAGCTCTTGCCGCACGCGATAGCCATCGCCTTCACGAAAGAAGAAGCGCCTAAGCCGCTCTTCGCTGATGTCGGATTCGATGGCTGCTGTATAGCGGCCTTCTCGCGCCGTCGTCAGCGCCCGCGCATCGAGATCCGAACCGAATATTTGAATTGGGGGTCTGAGTTCATGACGTGAAGCTTCCTCCAGCAAAAGCATGGCGACGGAATAGGCCTCTTCGCCCGTGGCGCAGCCCGCGACCCAAGCACGAATAGGATCCATTGGATCTCGCCCTTCGAAAAGCTTGGGGATGACCTGCGCCTTCAGCAGATTGAAGGCTTCGGCGTCGCGAAAGAAAGTCGTGACGGAGATCAAAAGATCCGCCAACAAAGCCTGCGCTCTTCCGTATTTTCGCGCAGGACTTCGTAATAGCCTTTCAGCCCATCGGTGCGTGTGACCTGGATACGTCGCGCGACCCGTCTCAGGACCGTAGACTGCTTATATTTCGAGAAATCATGACCTGTCCGGACCCGAAGATGGGCCAAGATGCGCCGCAGCAGCTCCTCATCGAAATCCTCATCGCGGCCCACCGGATCCTGGCGCTTAAGCGCGATGAGTTCGACAAGGCGGCGCACAAGGTCTTCGACAGGCAGAACGAAGTCGGCCACGCCGGTCGAAATTGCGTTTCGCGGCATCGAGGAATATTGCGCTTCTGCGGGGTCTTGAACGAGAACAATCCCGCCGGTCTCCTTGACGGCTTTAATGCCCGCCGTCCCATCCGAGCCGGCGCCGCTGAGAATAACGGCGAACCCATCGCCAAGCTTCTCGGCGACGGAACGGAAGAAATGATCTATGGCATTGCGCTGCCCGTGCGGTTCGTCAAACGGAACGGCAGAAATCTGATGATCGACGAGTTGAAGACGGCGATCAGGCGGAATGACATAGACGTGGTTGGAATCCAGCTTTTCCACGCCCTCGACTTGGCTGACGGGAATTCGGGTCCGCGTGCGCAAAATTTGCGGCAGCTCGCTGCGATGTTGCGGATCGAGATGAACGACGACGACGAAGGTTGCGCCGGTGTCCGCCGGCATTGTTTCGAAGAAGGTCTGCAGCGCTTGGATGCCGCCTGCAGAAGCGCCCATGGCGACTAAGGTCAGCGGAGGCTGGCCTAACCGCTCAGCTTCTTTGCCGTCCTCACTCATTCGCCGCTCCAACGCAATAACAATTGCTGGTATAGCTTTAGCACCGGCAAAATAAACGGCAATTGGCTTTGGGTTTGGCCGCGGCTCTTAACTCCAGCCGGCGCCGGAGAATTCTGAACCGTTACGCCGTTCGCCGAACTGGTTTTATATACGCGCTACGACCGCGTCCCGAATGGCCCAATCGCGACATTGTGGCCATGGCGACCTCCGCGGGCAGCATCGAGGCGCTTGGGAGGTCTTCCTTCCGCGCAGATCGCCCGTCCTGAGCCGGAGAAGGTATTTTTATCGATGCTGAGGCGAACCGATGCTCCATCTTGAGCGTTTCGGCACCAAATGAGCCAAAAGCAAAACTTCTAACAGCAGGGCGACGTTGAACGAGGCCAAACAAGCTGCGGTATTCGCTTGAGAATTTTACGGGAAAAAATTAGCGTGCTTTCCTAAGCGATAGGCTGGCATGGTCCGATGCAGACGAAGCGTCATAAGGAACTGCTCGCAGACAGCTATGCAGCCGTCGCGGCCGCTCGCCTTGATCTTGACAATATGGTCGCATGTTCCAGAGAGATGCGCGCCGCCGTTGTCTTGTCGTGTTCCGTTATTCGGGACTCCTATGACGTGCTGGCAGGCACACACGACGGCGGATTGAAGGGCGCCGGTGAGCGAAAGGCGCGCGCTATTCGATACGAGCTGGCCGAGGCCACGACCGCCGAGATCATCCATTTTTTGAATATTTTGCTGCGGCAGAAAAATGCCGAACCCGCCGCCGCCAACCTCCTCACGCGACTCGAATGCACGGTCAGCGGTGTGACGGAGCTGCTCGGTATTTTACAAGACGCAAAGAAAATCCGCGGTGACGACGCTTCTCCAATCTTGGACAGTTCATCTCGGCTCTCGCTATCGACCGCGGAGATAGCGCCTATTGCTCCGGTCGCATCTTCATCGCATGTCGTAAGCGCGCCGGCAGCTGGCACACATCGTGAAGACGAAGAAGAAGTTCAGCTGACGGCACGGTTCGCGACGTTGACCCCACGCGAGCGCCTTGTCATGCAGCGCGTCGTTGCCGGCGATGCGAACAAGAAGATCGCGGCCGATCTTGGCGTGAGCCAACGCACGATAGAGCATCATCGCCAATCCGTAATGCGAAAAATGGGTGCGAGGTCGCTGGCGGCATTGGTGCGCATGGCGCTCAGCGGGAAGGCCGATTACGCCAACCGATGAACGACGCCTTGATGGTGCAAGCGTTGCTACAAACAATCTCCCCGCACAATGGCGGCAGGCCGCTTGGCTGTTTGATGGCCAAGCTGCCTCACGCGCGGCCGAGATCGTCTGATCAAGGCGATTAGGTAATTTCCGAAGCTTGTTACAGCGGTCGAGATGATCTAGCTGCAATGGCATCGGAGGGAGACCGGTTTCTCGTCGCCCATTCGAGTACTGAGTGATGCGATCATGTCGCAGTGCTTCGATTGTACCGGCCTCCCTTCGCTATGATGCGCTCTCGGTATCAGCTCACGGTGATCGGACGCGGGCAGAGGGAATTGCGCGCGCTTGATTGACTGTCATTGGCCGAGAATTCTGCAATCGCAACAGTCGGAACGAACCCTCCCCTCCGACGATTGAAAGAATAAACAAGTGACCTCCTCCCTTCGCACGATCCCCTGAATTTGGCTCCCTCCGCCGCGGAGGGAGTTTTTTTAAACCGACAAGCGTACCGGGTTATGCTGAGCAAGTTGTTACTGCTTCTTCATCACGACAAGACGCGAAGAATAGCTGACAGGCACGGCTGCGTGCCGATCCGAATTCTCAGACGCATTTACGGAATGAGTTTCGCCGATGGCTATTCGGATCGGGAAAGATTGGCCGATGCGCTAAATCATCTCGATGACGCATCGCTTTTGGCGCTCTTGCGCGATGAAGAACTCGATCGCCTCGACGGTAAGATCGCTCATCGGCGTTTCAGATAATCATTTCAGATAATCAATTGTCTTTTGCCGGTGAGCGCAAATGGTCGCTTAGCGCAAAATTGGCCGCGCCCCCAGCTAGAAAATTGTTATTCCTCTAGAATTGCTATTCGTGGAACCCGACCGTGGTGGCGGGCCGCCTGCGCGCGAAAGCCGGCTCCCGTGTCGGTCACGCGCCGGCCGGGAAATTATCCTTCGATTTTGCCGCAGCTTGCGATTTTTGCGCACACTTCAGCTGCTTCGATACATGGGATAAAGACCACGGGACCTTTTTGATCGTGTGTGCCCATGGTTCGTCTCGAAAACATCAGCAAGCAAAACGGCTCCCAGATCCTCTTCATCGAAGCCTCGGCAGCGCTCCAAAAGGGCGAGAAGATAGGTCTCGTCGGTCCCAACGGGGCTGGCAAGACGACGCTCTTTCGGATGATTACGGGACAAGAGCTTCCCGACGAGGGCCAGATCGCCGTCGATCGCGGCGTCACCATCGGCTACTTCAGCCAGGATGTCGGCGAGATGTCGGGCCGCAGTGCCGTTTCCGAAGTGATGGATGGCGCCGGCCCGGTGAGCGCCGTGGCGGCCGAATTGGCTGAACTCGAAGCTGCCATGGGCGACCCGGAACGGATCGACGAGATCGAAGAGCTTGTTGAGCGATATGGTGAAGTGCAGGGAAGATTTGAGGAACTCGGCGGCTACGCCCTTGAGGGGCGGGCACGGGAGGTCCTGGCCGGCCTGAGTTTCAGCGACGAGATGATGGATGGCGACGTCGGCGCTCTGTCCGGCGGCTGGAAGATGCGCGTCGCGCTCGGGCGCATCCTCCTGATGCGGCCGGACGCCATGCTGCTCGACGAACCGAGCAACCATCTCGACTTGGAGAGCCTTATTTGGCTCGAAGGTTTCCTCAAAGACTATGAGGGCGCCTTGCTGATGACGTCGCATGACCGCGAATTCATGAACCGCATCGTCTCCAAGGTGGTGGAGATCGACGGTGGCGGCCTGACAACCTATTCGGGCGACTACGAATTCTACGAGCAACAACGCGCGCAGAACGAGAAGCAGCAGCAGGCCCAGTTCGAACGTCAGCAGGCCATGCTGGCCAAGGAGATCAAATTCATAGAGCGCTTCAAGGCGCGCGCCTCGCATGCGGCCCAGGTGCAGAGCCGCGTAAAGAAGCTTGAGAAAATCGAAAAGGTCGAGCCGCCAAAGCGGCGGCAGACGATCATGTTCGAGTTCCAGCCGGCACCGCGCTCGGGCGACGACGTGGTGAGCTTGAAGAATGTCCACAAGAGCTATGGCACCCGCAGCATCTACGAGGGATTGAACTTCGCGGTGCGCCGCAAGGAGCGCTGGTGCGTCATGGGCGTCAATGGGGCCGGCAAATCCACGCTGCTGAAACTCGTGACAGGCTTCGCGCAGCCGGATGAGGGCACGGTCTCCTTGGGCAGCGCGGTGAAGATGGGTTATTTCGCCCAACATGCGATGGATCTGCTGGACGGCGACCACACGATCTTTCAGGCGCTGCAAGCAGCTTTCCCGCAAGCGGGACGCGGCTCACTGCTCACGCTGGCCGGCTGCTTCGGATTTTCCGGCAACGACATCGAGAAAAGATGCCGGGTGCTGTCGGGCGGCGAGAAAGCCCGCCTGGTCATGGCGAAAATGCTTTTCGACCCGCCGAATTTCCTCGTGCTGGACGAGCCGACGAACCATCTCGACATGGCGACGAAGGAAATGCTGATAACGGCATTGTCGCAATATGAGGGGACGATGCTCTTCGTCTCGCATGACCGACACTTCCTGGCCGCTCTCTCCAACCGCGTGCTGGAACTGACGCCGGAGGGCGTCCACAATTACGGCGGCGGCTACACGGAATATGTAGCGCGCACAGGCCATGAGGCGCCCGGTCTCCGCAGTTGAAAGTTCTGCCGACCAAGCAGTTTCGCAAATAGTTCCACGAGCCGACATCATGCTGTCGCGTTGAAAGGTGGATGCGGTACAGGCGCCATCAAAAAGGTCTGGTGACCTTTCGACGTTCACCGCCTCCAAGTCAGGACAGACGAAGACGCATAATTCCACAAGGAGCCGACGATCGCGCCGATCGTGCCGGCCATCCACCATTCACCGCCGGCACGAATGACGATCGAGCCAACCATGACGTTGGCGGCGCCTCCAAGGCTGCAGGCGAGATAAAATGCAAATAGGCCGCGTAACAACATCCAGCCTTTGAGACGCCGATCCCGATAGGTGAAGACATTGTTGACGAGGAAGTTGAACGTCATCGCGCCGCATACGGCGATGCCTTGCGCAATCCAAAACGGCAGCTGATGCGTGGCTTCCAGCGCAGCCAAAAAAGCCAGATTGACGAGAAGCCCTAACGCTCCGACGCACAAAAACATCAGAAAGCGGAGCGGAATATATCGTCCGATGGTTTTGTCGGCGAGAAGCAATCCATATTCGAGGACGATGGTCACATCGAGTTTGCTTTGGCCGGCGATACGCGGGCGAAACTGATAAGGTTCCTCTTGGATCACCAGCCGTTTTGGGGCGGACGCAACGATATCCAGCATGATCTTGTAGCCAAGGCTGGAAAGCTTCGGCAATGACGCCAGGAACGCCTCGCGCCGGATCGCGAAGAAGCCGCTCATCGGATCGCTGAGCCCGGGGTGCAGCACAGAGGAAGCCACACGCGTGGCCAAGCGACTGAGCTTCTGCCGGCGATCTTGCCAACCTTCGGCAGAACCTCCGGCGGCGTATCGTGTGCCGATCGCAATGTCGGCGCCTTGCTCGACAATTCGGCTCAGAAGCTTTGGCAGGACGCGCTCGTCATGCTGGAGATCGCCATCGATGACCGCGAGAACCGGTGCCGCGCTCGCAAGCATGCCTTCGACAACTGCCGACGAAAGCCCGCGGCGCCCAAAGCGCCGAATGAGCCGGATGCGCGGGTCGCTGACGGCAGCCGACATGAGAAGAGGGACGGTGTCATCGGTCGATCCATCGTCGACGAAGATGACTTCCCAGGCGATGCCATAGAGCGCCGCGGCGAGCCGCTCTAGCAGCGGGCCGACGTTCTTTCCTTCGTTGAAAGTCGGTACCACGACCGCCAGCTCAAGCGATTGAGCATAAGACGGAACGGTCCGGTCGAGCGGAAAAGCAAACAACAGGCAAACCCCTAGTCGTGGGGGAAGCCTCAAAGCAGCGGCATTGAAGGAGCGTTAAAGGAACGGATGAATTTCGGGGCGATAATAGCGCCTTGGCAGGATCGGAACTGTAATAGGCGGCAATGGATAAGAGCACAGCGAGGCTTTCCGAAACCGCTTGGCCACCACTGCGGCGAGGCCTGCCGCTGCTGCTGCTTGTGGCGATTGCCGTCGCATATGTGGCTATCGCCATCCCGGCCTGCCTCATGCCGACCAGCGGAACATTGCGCAATATCACTGGCTCCGTCGCAGGTAATGATTTCTTAACCTTCTATGCGGCTTCCACGTTCGTTCGTGAAGGGGCAGCTGCCGCCGTCTTCGACCAGACCCGGTTTTTTGCGCTCCAGCAGAGCTTTTCCGGGATCGCCGAATATTTTCCCTGGGCTTATCCGCCGCTCTTCCTGCTTGTCGTCGCGCCGCTTTCTGCGCTGCCCTATATGCCAGCCCTTGCTGCGTGGCTCGGGCTGACATCGCTGTCGTTCGGGCTGATCGTGCGGAAATTGTCGGGTCTTGCTTTGCCAGTCGTTCTCATTTTGCCGCCGCTGGTGCAAAACGCGATCGATGGGCAGAATGGCGCGCTGACCGCGATGCTGTTCGCCGGCGGTCTCGCGGCGCTTGCGGCGCGGCGTCCAATACTTTCCGGCGTCCTGTTGGGATGTCTCGCCTATAAGCCGCAGGTCTTTGCGCTCGTGCCGATCGGCTTGGTCGCTGCACGTCAATGGAAGGCGCTTGTCGCTGCCTGTGCGGCCAGCGTGCTTCTCGCGCTCGCGACACTGGCGATCTTCGGCGTCGATATTTGGTTCAAGTTCGCGGCGCATCTCGCCGACCACATGAATTGGGCGCTGAACGGCCGCCTGCCGGGCAATCGTTTCCCGACGACATTCATGTTCATCTACAAGCTGACGGGCAGCGCCAATCCGGCAAAGATCGCGCAGCTCGTGAGCAGCCTATTCGCCTGCGGCTTCGTCTATTGGGTTTGGCGCAAAACGGAGGCGATCTTGCCGAGAGCGCTCGCCTTTTGCGTTGCCATGCCGCTTGCGACGCCCTTCATGCTCGAATACGACCTTGCGATCTGGAGTTTGCCGGCCGCCATGATTTTCATGCAGCTCTGGCGGGAGGCGGGCCGTTGGACCGATTGGGCCACGCTGATTGTCCTTCTGCTGCTTCCGCCGGTGATCTGGTACTTCAGCCGTTCGGGCGTGAATGTCTGGATGCCTTTCCTTGCAGCGCTTCTGCCCTACACTTGGGGGGTCACTCGACGGTCGGGCGCGGCCTCGATCGCTTCGCCGGTACCAGCCAAGCTGAATTGCTGATCCTTCAAAATCTTTTATCCTTGCTGTGCTGAGCTATTTCTCGGCGTGTGCGCAGGAGCTGCGAACCATGACAAAGGCCACAACCGCGGCCACAGGGGACGCGCCGTCCCGATTGATCGATGCTCGGATCAAGGAACTGGGTGATTGGCGCGGCGAGATGCTTGCTCACATCCGCGCGCTCATCAAACAGGCGGACCCGGATGTGATAGAGGAATGGAAGTGGCGCGGCGTGCCTGTGTGGTCGCACGACGGGATCATCTGCACCGGCGAAACCTACAAAGCCATTGTGAAGCTGACGTTCGCGAAGGGCGCCGCACTCCAGGATCCCAAGACACTTTTCAACTCCAGCCTCGACGGCAACGTCCGGCGCGCCATCGATATCCATGAAGGCGAGGCGATCGATGAGACGGCCTTTAAGGCGCTCATCCGCGCGGCAGTGGCATTGAACAAGAAAAAGCCGGCGCGCAAATCGAATTCCGTTTGACGCTTCGGCGCTTTCCGCACCGCCGCTTTTCATTATGCGGCGTTGCGGTTAGGTTCGGCCGTCCGTGCAATCCCGAGAGGAGCTTAGATGTCAGAGATCACCTATGAGATCGTCGAACATGACGGCGGCTGGGCTTATAAAGTCGATGGCGTCCTCTCGGAGACGTTTCCGACACATCAGGCGGCCCATGCGGCTGCAGTCCGTGCCGCCGCCGAACAGCGCTTGCCGGGTCCGACAGAAACGATCGAATATGAGGACGCTAAAGGCGAGTGGCACAAAGAGACGGACCCCGGCACCGACCGGCCGTCGACCAAGATCGTCGATAAGTGAGCGTTAAATCCGCCGCCGTTCAGACCGCGGAGCCAAGATAGGCATTGCGCACGGTCGGGTCGTCCTGCAGTTCCGCCACCGTTCCTTGGCGGACGATGTGGCCGGTTTCCATGACATAGGCGCGATCGGCAACGCTGAAGGCCGCGAAGACATCCTGCTCGACAAGCAGCACCGTCACGCCTTCCGCGCGAATTTCTTTCAGAATGTCCAGAAGCTGATCGACAATGACCGGCGCGAGGCCGAGGCTCATTTCATCGATCAGGAGCAGGCGCGGCTTTGCCATCAGCGCGCGCGCCATGGCGCACATCTGCTGCTCGCCGCCCGACATGTTGCCGGCGAGCTGCTGGCGGCGCTCCTTCAATTTCGGAAACAGCTCATAGACGCGCTCGAAGTTCTGCGCGACGTCGCCGTCGCGGCGCCGATAGGCGCCCATCTGGAGATTTTCTTCAACCGTCATGCGGGCGAAAAGCTGACGGCCCTCCGGCACCTGCACGAGGCCCCGCATGAAGGCGGCCTCCGGTCGCATCGGCAGGAGGTTCTCGCCGGCGAAGGTCAGCGTGCCTTGGGCCTTCAGCACGCGCGAAATGGCGCGCAGCAGCGTCGTCTTGCCGGCGCCATTGCTGCCGACGAGCGCGATGATCTCGCCTTGCCGGATCTGCATGTCGATGCCGAACAGCACCGGGACAATGCCATAGCCGGCCTTCAGATTACGGATATCGAGCAGAACATCGCTCATGTGCGGCGTTTCCCGAGATAGGCTTCGACAACGCGCGGATCATCGAGCACATGGCCGGGCTCGCCCTCGGCGATCTTCTCGCCATGATGGAGAACCATCACGCGATCGGACAGGCTGCGGATCGCCTTGATGACATGTTCGATCACGAGCAGCGTCATGCCGCGGTCGCGGATTTTTTTGATGAGCTCGACGACTTCGTCGACCTCGACCGCATTGAGCCCGGCCATGACTTCATCCAGCAGCAGCAGCTTCGGTCCCATTGCGAGCGCCTTGGCGAATTCGAGCCGCTTGCGGTCGGGGCCGCCGAGCGCATTGGCATGATTGTCCATGCGACGCGAGAGGCCGGTGAATTCGATCCATTCGCGGGCGTTTTCGCGCGCCTTGGCCATCATTTTCTCGCCGCCGTTCCGGCCGAACAGCGCGCCGACGGTGACATTCTCGAAGACCGACATGCCGTAAAACGGCTTCATCACCTGGAAGGTGCGGGCGATGCCGAGATGGGCGCGCTTGAAGGGCGGCATGTCGTTGATCGGCTGGCCCTCGAAAAGTAGCTCGCCCTCATTCGGGCGCAGCGTGCCGCTGATCATATTGACGAGCGTCGTCTTGCCGGCGCCGTTCGGACCGATCAAGCCGAGGATTTCATTCTCGGCAATCGAGAAGCTGACTTTGCTGACCGACACGAGGCCTTGGAAACGCTTGGTGATCTGCCGCGCTTCGATGATCGGCCGTGCCGCTGTGCCTTCAACGCTCATAGCCGGTTCTCCCGGATATTGCGCAGAAGATAGCGCCAGCCGCTCGTGCGCGCACCGGCAATCACATCGGCGAGACCTTTCGGCATGAAGATGACGGCGAGAACGATGACGAGGCCGAAGAGCAGAACGGCCGCGGTCGAGATCCAGGAGGCCAGCAACTCATAGACGACGGAGAGAAGGAAGGAGCCGATGACCGGACCGAAGACGGTGCCGGGGCCGCCGAAGACGCACATGATGACCATGCGGACATTGAGCGTCGGATCGAAAGAACTCGCCGGATCGACGAATGTGCTCCAATAGGCATGGATGCCGCCGGCAAGGGCGGTGAAGAAAGCCGCGAGGACAAGCGCCGTCACTTTGTAAAGGGTCGCATTGAGGCCCATGCTGCCCGCTGCGTCTTCGTCTTCGCGGATGGCGACGAGGCCCATGCCGTAGCGGCTTTTCGAGATCCACAGAACGGTCGCGGTGCAGATGACGAGTAGGCCGAGCGCCAGCTCGTAGAATAAGGCATCGTTGCGGGTGAGCGGCAGAACCAAGCCGATATTGGTGCCGGCGATCGCGAGATTGGAGAAGATCGCCATCATCGCGCCATTGAGGCCGAGCGTCGCGATGGCGAAATAGGGGCCGCGCAGGCGCAGCATCGGCACGCCGACGAGCAGGGCGCACGGCATGGCGAGCACCGCGCCCAATCCGAGTCCGAGGCCGAAGGATTGGTTGAACTGCACCATGGCGATTGCCGTGCCATAGGTGCCGAGACCGTAGAACACGGAGTTGCCGAAGGAGACATAGCCGGTGAAGCCGCCGAGGATGTTCCAGGATTGCGCCAGCGTCGCCAGCAGCAGCGCATTGATGCCGAACTGCACGAGCACGTCTTTGCTGACGTGGATGGGCTGGAACAGGCCGGGGTCGAGGAAGGGCAGAGCGGCCAGAGCCAAGGTGACGATCAGCGCGAGGAGGACGGACCAGCGGCGCATTAGGCGGCCCTCACCGAACGCGGCGGGCGCAGCACGAGCACCAGCACGAGAAGACCGAAGCTGATCACATCCGTATAGGTCGGACCGAGATAGAGCGCGGCGAGCGACTCCGCTATGCCGACAACGATACCGCCGAGGATGACGTTGAATGGATTATTGAGGCCGCCGATGATGGCGATGACGAAGGATTTCGCCGTGAGGCTCGCGCCGATATAGGGCGTCAGATTGGAGATCATGCCATAGAGCCCGCCCGCAGCGCCTGCGAGCGCCGCGCCGATGCCGAAGGTGACGGAGTAAAGTAGGCGCGGATCGACGCCATAAAGGCGGGCTGCGACGAGATTTTGCGCCGTCGCGCGGATCGCCCGTCCAAGCGGCACACGGTTCAGCAGAAACCACAATGCGGCGGCAAGAAAAACAGCGACGCAAAAGGCGGCAAGCCGCACACTCGGTACTGTCAATCCGAACAGAGGAAAGTTTGCGCCGGCATAGGAGGGATTGATGGTGCGGAAGTCGGCGGTGAAAATAAGTTGCGCGAGATAGGTGATGACGACGTCCAGCCCGAAGGTGATGAGCAGCGTATTGAGCAGCGCCGAGCGGACGATCAGATTGAGCACGCAATATTGCAGGAGAAAGCCGAAACCGAACATCACGACCATTGCGATTGGCAAGGCCGCAAAGGGATCGATCCCGGCATATCGGAAAAGATAAAAGACGACATAGCCGCCGAGCATGATCAGCGCGCCATGTGCAAGATTGACGATGTTCAGCACGCCCCAGACGAGCGCCATGCCGAGCGCCATCAGGCCGTAGAGCCCGCCGAGCAATATGCCGTTGAGCAGAATTTGGGCGACGACCAAAGTCCGGATCCTCCGTGTGCGCGCGGCCGATCAGCCGCGCTTGTCCCACGGCGGAACTGGATAGAGAGGCTTCTCGATGAACTTGTCGGTGTAGACCGGCACGAGTTTGCCATTTTGGACTTGGACGACGATCTGCGGCAGGACGATCTGGCCCGTCGGATTATATTTGGTCGGCGCCGCATAGAGACTGTCGAAGCTGATCGACGCGATCGCATCGCGTACGGTCTTCGGATCGGTCGAGCCGGCCTTTTCAAGCGCCACAGCGAAAGTCTCGACATCGGCTGCTGCTGCGGCGGCATGATAGTCGGGGCTGTAGCCGAATTTCTCTTTATATTCTTTGGCGAAAGCGGCGGCATCGCCGAACCAGCGGTCCTTGAGACCGGCGGAGGGGAGCCAGGAGCTCATGCCGAAGGCATAGTCGGCGTCCTTGCCGAGCGCTCTGCGGAAGTCGGCGGTCGGCACGCCGACCGTGAAACCATAGTAATATTTTGGATTGACGTTGAGGCTCTTCATCTGCCGGATGAAGTTGAGCGCTTCCGTCTCATGGCCGGTCCACAGGATGGCATCGACATTGGCCTCCTTGACCTGGGTCAGGATCGAGGAAAAGTCCGTGCTACCTTCGCGGTAAGTCTGATCGATCGCGAGTTTCATCCCGGCGGCCTGCAGATGTTTGCGGGTGCCCTTGGCGACCGACACGTCGAAGCTGTCGTCGGCGGCGACAAGAGCAACCGTCTGCGGCTTCGGCGTGAGCTTGCCCAACATCTCGATCGTCGAAAGGAAATAATCATCGGCCGGCGGCAGCGTGCCGAACACATATTTGTAATTGCGCGAATAGATCTGGGTGGAAGCGCCGCCGCCTTGCACCATCGGAATCTGATATTTTTCCGCGATCGAGCTGTCGTTCAGCGCGAAATTGGAGGCGAACGGGCCGAGCAGGAAATTCACCTTGGCGGAAGTGATGAGCTGCACATATTGGCGCACGCTCAGATTGACGTCCGACTGGTTGTCGAGGAGCGACAGCGCGAATTTATAGGGTTTGCCGCCGATCTTGATGCCGCCCGCGGCATTGATCTTGTCGATGGTGAGATTATAGGCGTCGCGGTAGTAGCGGCCGACATTGGCGCTGAGGCCGGTGAGCTGGATGGAGGCGCCGAGCTTGATGACATCGTCGGCGCGGGCCGACGTGGACAGTGCCGATGCTGTCGAAAATGCGAGAAGGGCCGCCGTGCCCAGAGCCGCGATTGCCTGTTTCATCCCCCGACGTCCTTTTTCTTGTCAGCCTCGTCACTCGGGCCGTGTCTCGTCCATATCATGCAAGTGAAATCAACAGCTTGCGGAAGACGTGGCGGTGGCCTGCTGACGCTTAGAATAGACCAATCGCCAGAGTTGGAGAAGCCGGATTTGGCGCTGCCAGCCTATCCATAAGGCGTAATGCAACATGCCAAAGCCGCTTCGCACTGCAGCGACACGGAGGCCTATCTCAGGATGCGTGACTGCAGCGGCTGCGGCAAGTTCCACCGGCCTTTCGGACTAGCCAGCACGCGCAAGCATCTATAACACCTTGGCGGCTATTCGACAGAGAACCAATCGAGCCAGTCATCAGAGGAGAGGTCGTCCGTGTCCGAGCCCAAGGCACCCTTGAAAATTGTCTTTCTCGATCGCGCCACGCTTGGTGTGCCGCTCAGGGCCCCGAAGTTCGCGCATGAATACAAAGAATATGATGCGACGAGCAATCCCGATGACATTGTGAGCCGCCTGGCCGATGTCGAAATCGCCGTCATCAACAAAGTGCCGATGCGCGCGCCGACACTCGCCAAGCTGCCGAAGCTGAAACTGATTGCCGTCGCCGCCACGGGCACCGACGTCGTCGACAAGGCCTACTGCAAAGAGCATGGCATTATCGTCTCGAACATCCGCAATTATGCGGTCAACACGGTGCCGGAACATACGCTGGCGCTGATCTTCGCTCTGCGCCGCAGCCTCGTTCCCTATGTCCTCGACGTGCGCCGCGGCAAATGGCAGACGATCGATCAATTCTGTTATTTCGATCACAAGATCCGCGATGTGTCCGGCTCGACGCTCGGCCTCATCGGCTATGGCGCGCTTGGCAAATCGGTCGGCAGCCGCGCCGAGGCCTTCGGCATGAAGGTCATCGCGACCGACGTCTATGATTTCCCCGGCAAGGTCGATCTCGACACTATCCTGCGGGAAAGCGATATCATCTCGCTGCATTGCCCACTGACCGAGGGGACGCGCAACATCATCGGCGCGGCCGAATTCAAGAAGATGAAGAACGACGCGATCCTCATCAACACGGCGCGCGGCGGTCTCGTCGATGAGGTGGCCTTAGTCAATGCCCTGAAGAATGGCGAAATCGGCGGCGCCGGATTCGATGTTCTGACCGTCGAGCCGCCGAAGCAGGGCAATGTTCTGCTCGAAGCCGATCTTCCCAATCTTCTCATCACGCCGCATGTCGCCTGGGCGAGCCATGAGGCGATGACGGGGCTTGCCGATCAGCTCGTCGACAATATCGAAGCCTGGGTTGCCGGCAAGCCGCGCAATGTGGTGACGGAATAAATCTCGGTAGAGCGACGGACGCTCGAAGGGAATCATGGCCGGGCTTGACCCGGCCATCCATGCACCAGCGGAGCCGACTTTTTGATGCGCGGATCACAGAACGTCCGCAAGGACGCCCGTCTTCGACGGGCTATGTCCGCGCATGACGCTTAGAGGTCGGTGTCAGCGATGGTCATGCGCAAGCGCGCGCCAGCCCTGAGAAAGCGGGCCGGATCGACCGGCTCGCCATTGATCCGGGTCTCGTAATGCAGATGCGGTCCTGTCGCGCGGCCCGTCTCGCCGATGTGACCGACGACCGCGCCGATCTCGACCTTCTCGCCCTGCCGGACGGTGATGCTGGAGAGATGCGCATAGCGCGTGCTCAGGCCATTGCCATGGTCGATCTCGACCATATTGCCATAGCCGCCGTCGCTTCCGGCAAATGACACCGTTCCGGCCGCCGTCGCATGGACCGGAGCGCCATAGTCCTGGTGCAGATCGATGCCCGTATGCAGCGCCGGACGGCCGTAGAATGGGTCCATCCGCGGCCCGAAAGGCGAGGTGACTTCGATTGGCCCGACGAGCGGCGAGCCGAAAGGCACATGCGTCGCGATCAGGCTCAGTTTCTCGGCGGAACTGATCGCGTTTTGCGCCTCGATCGCGGCGCGGCTGAAGGCGGCGCTGTCGGCGGGGCTCTGCGGCAGTGGCACGAAGGGACCGCCGACGTCGCTGTCCTTGTCGGCGGGCAGGGCGAAGCGGCCAGAGCTTAGGCCGGCGGCGTTGAAGGCTGCTCGCAGATGCGTCGTGAGCTGCCGAATCGGATGCCGCAATTCAGCTAGGAAGGCGAGCTGCGAACGGTCGACCCGGTCCTGCCGCGCGGCAAGCTCGTCGAATCGCGATGCAAGGGGCAAGCCGAAGTCGAAGCTCAGCGGCGCGACCGCCTTTTCGACGGAAGGTTCGTCTGCCTTCGGCGCGGCTTTCGCGCGGCCATCGAGCCGCAATTCGAAGCTCTGCGGCTGCGGTTTTGGCGGCGCCGCTTGGCTTTCCACGGGTGCGTAGGCGCTGGTTTCCGCCGGCAGCTGCGGCCCCATCGCGCTTGAAAGAAGCGGATTGTTCACCGGCTGCGGAATCGGATGTGCGGCGACCATGCTGGGACCGTGTAGAGCCTTGGCGCGCTCCGCCAGGCTGGCAAGGAGGACGGTACGATTCTCCAGCTCGCTCTGACGCACGGTGAGGGCGCCGAGCCGGGTCGTCATTTCGGCTTCGTTGATCTTCGCATGCTGCGTCAGATTGGTGATCTCATGCTGCAGTTCCGCGATGCGATCTTCATAGCCATATTGCATCGCGATCTGATGCTGGGTCAGCTTGGCGAGGAGATCGTCGTGGAAGATGAAATAGCAGGTCGCGGCGAGGAAGATCAGACCGACGGGGGGCACGAGGCCAAGCAGAACCAGAACGCCAAACGGCGGCAGGACCAGCGTCCGCGACCGCTCCGACGTATCGAGCGTCAGCCGCAGCTGCAACCGTTTCGCCCCGGCGCCGGCGTCCCTTCGACCCGCGAGCATGGCTCGTTCTCATCCGCTTGATGCAACATTCACCCAGGAAGAGAACACAACGTTAAGGTTAATATTCGCCTAAACCTTTTAGGGCTCAGCTTGTTTGCGCGCGGCGGCGAGCACCGCCTCGGCATGGCCCGGCACTTTGACCTTGTTCCAGACGGCGGCGATCTTACCGTCTGGACCGATCAGAAAGGTGGTCCGTTCGACCCCCATATATTTGCGGCCATACATGCTCTTCTCGGCCCAGACCCCATAAGCTTCGAGAGTCTCTTTGGCCGGGTCGGAGGCTAGATCGAGCGCTAGATTATGCTTCGATTTGAATTTCCCGTGGGAGGCGGGCAAATCGGGCGAAACTCCAAGAATTGCCGTGTTCAGCTTGTCGAACTCCGTCCGGAGAGCAGAAAAATCCATGGCCTCCTTGGTACAGCCGGAGGTGTCGTCTTTCGGATAGAAATAAAGGATAAGCTTTTTGCCGGTATAAGACTTGAGCGTGCGGATTTTTCCCGAATCATCCGGCAATTCGAAATTGGGTGCATTGTCGCCGGGACCGAGCTTCTTACGCATCATCGCCTTCCTTTTGTCTCATTAAACGGCAATTCGCAGAGTAGAAACTGTGAGCGCCGCATGGCCGGCGCCAGTTTCGACAAAACCCGTATATTCGGGTACGAATTGCACTTCCAGCACGCACGCCGTTGCGAAAGGCCCTCTGGGTTTGGTCGAGCATAGTGAAGATTTCGGGTCCCGGCTGGACTTCGCGGGGAAATCCCAAGCCGACTGTCAGGAACTGCTGAGGGGACCTGCCTGGCCACTGCGATTGCTTCGCTCGCCATCGCTGGCGGCTTGTATTGTCCGCCGCACGCTGGGGTCGATCGCTGGTGTCGTCCTGCTTGTCGCGCTGATTGGCGGCTTTGCTTTCCTCTATCTCAGCAATGGCCCGGTCCTGCTTGCGGGCATGGGCACCCGCATCACCAATGCACTTGATGAGCGCGTGGGTCATGGCTATGCATTCCTTTCGGGGCCTGTCTCGCTCTCCACGCATGGGCTTGGCCCGACTCTCGCCATCACCAATCTGACGCTCATCGACAAGAGCGGTGAAACGATCATTTCGGCGCCGCGTGCCGAAGTTTCCGTCGATATGACGTCGCTTCTTTTCGGCAAGGTGGTCCCGAAGCGTCTCGAAATCTACGGTATTGAAGTCCGCATGGAACTGCTGCCGGACGGTTCGCTTGCCGTATCCGCCGGTGGCGGGAAGCAGTCGACGCCGCTTTTCCCGCTCGCGGCCGATATTAGCGAGATGGGCAAACCGGCGGCACGGATCGAACCGCCGACGCAGCCGCTGACCGAGCCGCAGAATGGCACCCGCGGCGTGCCGCCACGCTCGCTTGCGGTAAAGCGCATCGGTGCGGCGCTGCGCCTGTTGATCGACATGTCGACGAAGCCCGACAGCCCACTCTCGGCCATCGACAAGGTCGGCGTCGCCAACGGCCGTTTCGTCATCGCCGATGGCGCGGCAGGCGACAGCCGCGTCTATCAAAATCTCAACCTCTCCCTCGAGAAAGCCGGCGAGGGCACAAATTTCTCCCTGGCGGCGGACGGACCAAATGGCACATGGTCGCTCTCCGCCAGTGCCGGGGGCGTTCCCAACGCAACCCGGCGGCTCGATATTGAAGCCAAGAACATCTCGATGGACGAGATTCTGCTCGTCAGCGGCTCCCGCAAATTGGGGGTCGATTTCGACATGCCTGTCTCAAGCAAGTTCAGCCTGGCGCTGGCGCCAGATGGCGGCTTGACCGAGATCGCCGGCAATATCAGCCTCGGCGCAGGCTATCTGCGCTTCGACGATCCTAACGACGAACCGAAGATGCTCGATTCGATCGAAACGGGTTTTCATTGGGACCGGTCGCTGCGCCGCGTCTCATTGGATCATCTGAGGATCAGGGGCGGCAACACCGATTTCAATTTCCAGGGCACGCTCATCCCGCCGCAGCGCGAAGGCGACTTCTGGCAGGTCGATATCGCCAATGAGAAGCCGGAGATTTATGGCGCCGAACGGCCGGGTGAAGCGCCGATCACTCTGACGCATTTCAATCTCGGCGCGCGCCTCAATCTCACACAGAAGCTATTCGTCCTCGATCAGTTCAATTTCAGCGGCCCGGATTGCAGTTTCGCCATGACCGGCACGGTCGATTGGGTGAACGGACCGCATGTGCGCCTCGGCGCCTCGCTCGGTCCGACGCAAACCCGCACGGCGCTGCGCCTTTGGCCGGCCTTCGTTACCGCACCTGTCCGCGGCTGGTTCCTGTCGCACTGGAAAGGCGGCGTCATCCAAACCGGCAAGCTGCAGCTCGATTTCGACGAGGCGATGATCAAGGCGATGCGGATGCAGCATGCGCCGCCCGACAAAAATTTCGCGATGGACTTCACCATCTCCGATGGCTCAGTCGAATTTCTCGAGGGTGTGCCGGCCGTCAAGGGGATCAGCGGCGCCGGCCACATTACGGGACGGACGTCGACCTTTACCGCGACTTCGGGGACGCTCGACGCCGGCGCCGGCGGCCCGCTCAGTATTTCGGGAGCCAGCTTCCACGTCGCCAACGCGGAGATGAAGCCGACACCGGGCCAGTTCACCACGCAAGTCTCAGGCTCGGTCGAAGCCGTCGCCGCACTGCTGCAACGCGACGCCTTGAAACCCTATGCCAGCCTGCCGATCGATCCCTCCACATTGAAGGGCCAGATCGCGGGCACTTTGGGCGTCGGCATTCGCATGGGGCCGGTGGTCAAGCCGAAAGACATTCAGCTCACCATCGACGCGAATACGACGAATCTGAGCGCCGACCATCTTGTCGGCAAGGAATCGCTTGAAAACGGCAATCTCCATGTGATCGTCGATGCGACGGGCATGAAGGCGATCGGGCAGGGCAAGCTGTTCGGCGCTCCGGCCAATATCGATATTGAGAAACCGGTCGATCAGCAGGCGACGGCGTCGGTCAGCATCGTTCTTGACGACGCGGCGCGCGCCAAACAGGGCCTCGGCGGTCTTCCGGGCTTGAAGGGACCGATTACCGCCAAATTCGCCGCGCCTTTGGGCGGACCGCCGCCGATGAAATCGACGGTCGAACTCGATCTCTCGCGGGCGTCGATCAGCGGCCTTCCGGGCATGAGCAAGCCCGCCGGAAAGCCGGGCAGAATCAGTTTCAATTTGACGGTGGACGACAAGGGCATGCAAATCGACCAGCTCGCGGTCGATGCGGCGCCGATGCAGGCCCGCGGTTCGGTGCAGCTCGGTTCGGACTTCTCGCTGACCTCGGCGAAATTCCCGCAAGTCAGATTCTCGCAGGGCGACGATATGCGGATCGAGGTCGCCAAATCCGGCGACGGATATAAGGTCGGCGTGCGCGCCACGACGCTCGATGCCCGCCCGTTCCTGCGCAATCTGACCTTTGCGAAATCCGATCACGCCGGCTCGGATGACGCGGCGGACGATGGTGACGGCGACGGCAAGGATGCAACTGGCGGCAAGCAGATCGAGGTCGATCTCAAGGCGGCCAATCTTGTCGGCTACAACAAGACCACCTTGTCCGGCGCCGATCTGCATATGGTCCGGCGCGGTCAAGATCTGCGGCAGTTCTCGGTTTCTGGTCACTTCGGCCACGCGACGATCTCCGGCCTTCTGACCAATCCCAATTCGCCGTCGCCGCAGCTCGATCTCAAGACCGGCAATGCCGGCGCTTTGCTCGCCTTCCTCGACCTGTACAAGCATATGCAGGGCGGCGATCTCGATGTTGCCTTGCGGCTCGGCAATGATGCTCTGGCCGGCGCGCTCAAGATCAGGAATTTCGTTCTGCAGGACGAGCCGGCGCTGGCGCGTCTCGTCACCGAAGGCGCGCAGCAGCGGCCAGTCGGCGTCGATGCGCCGACGACAACGCAGCCGCCGCCCTTCGATCCGAATTCGGTTTCTTTCAAACTGCTGCAGGTGAATTTTCAGCGCGCGGGGAGCCGGCTCGATGTCCGCGACGGCACGATGTACGGCACCGAAATGGGCCTGAAGATCGACGGCTGGCTCGATTTCGCCCGCGACCGCGTCAGCATGGAAGGCACATTCGTGCCGGCCTATGGCGTCAACAATCTCTTCGCGCAGGTGCCGTTGTTCGGCATCTTCCTCGGCGGCGGCCCGCATGAGGGCCTGTTCGCGATCAATTATCACATCTCAGGACAGGCGAGTAAGCCGACGCTCAGCGTCAATGCGCTGACCGCCATTGCGCCCGGCTTCTTGCGCAAGATCTTCGGCGCGCTCGATCTGAGCTCGCCCGAATATTCCAATCCGGACGGCGCGACGCCGGCAGCGCCGCCGATCCAGTAGGGATTACGGCCTCAGAAGCACATGCTTCTTCTTGCCGAGCGAGAGCTTGATCACGCCCTCGACAACATCCGCGTGAGACAGCACGGCCCGGTCGTCGCTGATGGTCGCGTCATTGACCTTCAAGCCGCCGCCCTTTACCTGCCGGCGCGCCTCGCTGGTCGAGGCGACGAGCCCGGCCTTCACGAAAGCCGCCAGCACGCCGAGTCCGGCCTGGAGTTCTTGCGGATCGATCGAGACGCTTGGCAGGCTTTCGGCGAGCGCGCCTTCTTCGAACGTCCGGCGGGCGGTTTCGGCGGCGAGACCGGCCGCTTCTCGGCCATGCACCATGGCGGTCGCTTCATTGGCGAGGATCTTCTTCGCCTCATTGATCTCGGCATCGCGCAGCGCTTCGAGCCGGGCGATTTCGGCGAGCGGCAGTTCGGTGAAGAGCTTCAAGAAGCGGCCGACGTCAGCGTCCTCGCAATTGCGCCAATATTGCCAATAGTCGTAGGGGCTGAGCATGCCGGCATCGAGCCAGATGGCACCTGCCGCGGTCTTGCCCATCTTCGCGCCCGAGGCGGTGGTCAGCAGCGGCGAGGTCAGCGCATAAAGCTGTGGCGTGCCCATGCGGCGGCCGAGATCGATACCGTTGACGATATTGCCCCATTGATCGGAGCCGCCCATTTGCAGCACGCAGTTATAGCGCTTGTTGAGTTCAACAAAATCATAAGCTTGAAGGCACATGTAGTTGAATTCAATGAAAGAAAGCTCGTGTTCACGCTCTAGTCGCAGCTTGACGGAATCCATCGCCAGCATGCGGTTGACCGAGAAGTGGCGGCCGACATCACGGAGAAAGTCGATGTAATTCAGCGGCGCCAGCCATTCGGCATTGTCTGGCATGACCGCATCAGTCTTGGCGTCACCGAAATCCAGGAACTTCGCGAAGATCTGCTTGATGCCGGCCTTATTGGCCTCGATCGTTTCGAGCGTGAGGAGCTTGCGGCTCTCGTCTTTGCCGGAGGGATCGCCGACCCGCGTCGTGCCGCCGCCCATCAGCGCGATCGGCTTACCGCCGGTCTTCTGCAGCCAGCGCAGCATCATAATCTGCACCAGCGAGCCGACATGCAGCGATGCCGCCGTGCAGTCGAAGCCGATATAGGCGATCAGGTCGCCGTTCTTCGCCTTCTGGTCGATGCCCTCGATGTCGGAACATTGATGCAGAAAGCCGCGCTCCTGCAAGGCGCGGAGAAAATCGGATTGCGGATGAAAGGCTTCGGCCAAAGGGAACCTGCGCGGCGAGGGAGCGGAGAGGGCGCGACCCTAACCGCGCCGGCTCCCGCGTCAAGAGCCCCCCGCAGTTCGGCAAAGCCGAAACGCAATGTGCGCTCCGGCCAGATCAATTCGAGGCTGCGCGCAGCGCGCGACAGGCGGACTTCGTCCGGTGGCGAATTAAAAAAGGGACGTCGGACGGAGCCGAAGCTCCGCCCGCGTCCAAGGAGATGCCCGCCTTCGTTGGCCTAGGCATCTAGGAGGCTCGCTGATTAGTGTCGACGACCCCAGCCCTTTCGCGCTTGCGGCGCGTTCGAGCTTGTCGCCCGCCCAGCGGGCGAGCTTGCGCTGCCTTGCGCAGATTGCTGATATCGTGGCTTGCGCAGGCGCCAATCGCCGCAATGGCGTTGATTGCGCCGATCTTGCCGAGCGCTTCGATGGATTTCTCCTGCACCTGCCAAAGTCCGTCGTGGGTTGCAGCGGCTAGCCTTGGCGGCAGGCGGTCTTCTCGATCTCATCCAATTCGACGACATAGCGTTCCATTGGCGGTTTGAAGCAGATCATCTGGCCGTCATCGTTTTTGGCGAGCTGCGCGTGGACGAATCACGCATCATTGTCACTTTCGGGATAATCGACGCGATAATTTTCCGGCGTCGCGTGTCCGGGAATGATGGCGTTGTTCAAACCGTCCATGCCCATGGAGATCGCGCCTGAGCGCTTCACATTGGCCTTTTCGAGCAGCAGAACTTCGAGCGAGGGACTGGCTTCCTTTGCAGTGACGGCGGCCATCGGGCCGGCGGTGCCTCCGCCGATGACAAGAACGTCGGTGTTCATGACAGGGATTTCGGTTACCGAGATCATTGTGCGGTCCTTTATTTGCGCTCGATCCGGAAGCGGTACTGGTAGGAATCTCCCCGGAAGGAGAGATATTCGAAGTCGATTGGCCGGCCGTCCGCGCTATAAGTCAGACGCTCGACGCGCAGGATCGGCTCGCCGGGCTGCATCTGCAGCAGCTGCCGCAGCTCCTCGTTTTCGGGAAGCATCGCTTCGAGCTTCAGATCGGCCGCGCCAAGACGCTGACCGAGCTCATTTTCCAGCATTGGAAAAATGTCGCGCGTGACATCGCGCGAGAAGAGTTTGCTGCCGATGTCCATCGGGAAGTAGCTGAGATCGACGCAGACCGGCTCATAGTTCAAATGCCGGACGCGTTTCACTTCGACGACGGCGGCACCTGATGGAAGTTGCAGAGCAGAGCGCACGGGTTTCGTCGCGCGCTTCTGCTGAATGCTGACGAGGCGCGCTGCCGCCACATAGCCTTTGGCGACCATCGCCTCTTCGAGGCCCTGCAGCTGCTGCACATCCTGAACGGCTTTGGACTTGCTGACGAATGTGCCCTTGCCCTGGGCGCTGAAGAGCAGGCCTTCGGCGTGCAGATCGCGCAGTGCCTGCCGGACGGTGATGCGGCTGACGCCGAACAGCGCCATCAGCTCGTTTTCGGACGGCAGACGCTCATGGGGCGCATAGACCCCATCGAGGATGCGTTGCCGAAGCGTCTCTTTGATCTGCACATAGAGCGGCAGGGGCGAGGCGGTTGCGAGGAGTTGCGGTTTCATCGATTCAGTCCGCCGTCGAGCTAGCTTGATATGACATGTTACGACATGCCATGACAACCTTGCAAGCGGAATTGAAGTCACGTGTTAAAAGAATTTTTGTGGGTAAGCGCGGCTCGCGGCGGCCGGTCAGCGCTTCAGTGCCTAAGACAAGTTGGACCGGGCAGGTCGCCAAAGCTGCGCAAGCGAGGCAGGGCAAATGTCGCGCGTGCACAACAAATATCAGTCACGCGAAAATCGGGCTCGCGTTCGCGAACTTCTGATGCGTGAGTGGGACCCTATTGGTGTCGCTGGAATCGACGGGGCCGCGGACGAATATGACCGCTATGCCGATAAAGCCTACGTGATGTTGATGGATGATCGTGCGACCGCAAGAGAAATCGCCGACTATCTCACGGAAATCGCGACTAAGCATATGGGAACTAACCGCGAGCGTAGACCTCGCGGAGCGCGCTGACATGGCTGCCGAAGCGCTCATTTTGTTAAGACCAGATTTAAAACGCACTAATGCGGATGCAGCGACGACCGCATGGTCGCCGCCACGTCGCCGTTATCGGCTACATCTCGCTTGCATGGGCAGGCATCTGTGCTCCGACTTCGATGAAGTAGCCGCCCTTCGCCTTGAAGTAGAAGGTCCACGCGCCATGATAGCTGCGCGGCGCCGGCGCATCCCAACCATCCGCGACGAGGCGGGCGTGCATCGTGTCGACAGCTTTACGGCTGTCTTGGAGGAAGCCGATGTGAAACACATCGGAGTCTTCTGGATAGGCGAAGTCGCCGCGCTTGCGCGAGAAATTGTTGAGCACGAAGATCATGCCATCATCGTCGCCCATCACGACCAAACCGCTGCCACGGAAGCGAGGCAGTGCAGGCCGAAATAGGTCTCGAACATGGCCCGGTCGGCGGTGATGTCCGTAGTGGTGAGATTGACGTGGTTGAGCTTCATGGGACGCACCTTTCCTGTCAGTGTGGAAAGGACGCACTGGAAGCTGCCTTCACCTCTCAGGGGGAGTGCAGCCTGAACGAGCGCAGAGGCCACCCGGACTACCAACCGGGCCGTGGATTTTGCGCGTCCAATGCCGGTATTGGCGCTTGCGGCGCGATTGTCAACTAACCGTACCCATCAGTCTCGGTAACAAGACTTTTCCTTCAAAGGCAGAGACGCATGACCCTCGAAGTTGGATTTCTGACGTTTCCGCAGGTTCAGCAGCTCGATCTCACCGGGCCTTATGAGGTCCTGGCTTCGCTGCCCGGCACGCGCTGCCATCTCATCTGGAAGACGGTCGAGCCAATCAAGGCCTCGACCGGTCTCATGCTGATGCCGACGGTCGATTTCGCCAATTGCCCGCCGCTCGATGTTTTTTGTGTGCCGGGTGGTGCCGGCATCAATCCGTTGCTCGAAGATGAGGATGTGCTCGCCTTCGTGCAGGAGCAGGCGGAGAATGTGCGCTATCTGACGTCGGTCTGCACGGGCGCTCTGGTCCTGGGTGCCGCCGGGCTTTTGCGCGGCAAGAAGGCGACGACGCATTGGAGCGCGGTTGATTTCTTGCCGCGCTTCGGCGCCGTCCCCATTGAGGGGCGCGTCGTGCAGGATGGCAATCTCTTCACCGCGGGCGGTGTGACGGCGGGCATCGATTTCGGCCTCGCCATCGTCGCCGAGCTCGCAGGGCAGGCGGCGGCCGAGACGATCCAACTCAGCCTCGAATATCGCCCGGCGCCGCCGTTCAATGCCGGTGGTCCCGATACGGCGTCGCCGGACGTGCTCGCTTTGGCCAAGGAGCGGGGCCTTGCGTCGCGCAAGACACGCGAAGCGATCATGGCGCGGATATCTTAGGAGCCTGCGGTCCTTTCGCGGGCTGCCGCCGAACAGAGTTGAACTCTTGTTCCAGAAGCCGCGGAATTTGCTAGGTGCCAATTCTTCGCCAGGGCTCTTGAAGCGGCGCAATCGGCTTACTACCTCGCCGCCGGGGCTGTTGCGGCCTCGCTAGCCCATCATCGCGTGCTGGTGCGGCGCGTCGAATGCCGAGGCGGTCGGACAGGAGCCCGCCAGCGCATCATTGGAGCCGCCGATAATCGTCATTTTCGTCAGTTCGCCTACGGAGGGAGCCGATGACACCGAAGATCTCGAAGGACGGTTTCGCGGAACGGAAGATCGATTTTCGCCTTTTTGCATTCTATCAATATTTTGAACATCTGGTGATCTTCATTGTCACCCTGCTGATCGCGGTGGTCGTGGTCGCGGCGGTCTGGAAGCTCGTCCTGAAGATCGGTTTTAGCTCGATCTTCGCGAACGGGTTCGACCCCTCCGATTACAAGACCTTTCAAGCGATCTTCGGGATGATCTTCACGGTCATCATCGCGCTCGAATTCAAGAAATCGCTGCTGATCGTGGCCGAGCGCAATGACAGCGTCGTGCAGATCAGCTCAGTCCTGGTGATCGCGCTTCTGGCCGTGTGCCGGAAACTGATCATCCTCGACCTCGGCGCGACCGATGCGATCGAAGTCGTGTCACTTGCGGCCGCCATTTTAGCGCTGGGGCTCGTTTATTGGCTCATTCACGAGCGTCATCGGGGAACGGTCCCGGAGCCGCCGCGGCGCGATCGGCTCGAGGCCCAGACAGCATGGCGGCCCGATCCATCCGCCGCCGACGGCCGGAGATCCTTTTCGCAGGCCGACCGGCAATTTACATGTTCGACCGGCTTCCGCCGAAGCTGCGCGACCAATTCCTAGATCAACGAAAGCGCGCCTCCCAGGCGGAGGCGCCTTTGTTTCCAGCTGATTACGGCGGTTGTGGATGAGGCGCTTGGCGGGCGCGCTTTGCGCATGCTACAGCGCAGCGCCGCCAACGCAATGTTGGTCAAACTCTCTCGCTTACGCCGATTGGTTTCGGCGACTGAGCCCCAGGAGACAAGATTATGATATCTGTGACTTTTCCGGACGGCGCCTCACGCCCTTTCGAAGCCGGAACAACGGGCACTGAAATCGCCCGCAGCATCTCTCCGTCATTGGCCAAAAGAACCGTCGCTATGGCGCTCGACGGCAAGCTGGCGGATCTGTCCGATCCGATCACCCAAGATGCGAAGATCGAATTCATCAACCGCGAGGATCCGCGCGCGCTGGAGCTGATCCGGCACGATGCCGCGCATGTGCTCGCCGAAGCGGTGCAGACCCTCTATCCGGGCACTCAGGTTACCATCGGCCCGGTGATCGAGAACGGCTTCTATTACGACTTCTTCCGCAATGAGCCGTTCACGCCGGAGGATTTCGCCGTCATCGAAAAGACGATGAGCGAGATCATCGCGCGCGACAAACCCTTCACGAAAGAGGTCTGGACCCGCGACCAGGCGAAGGACTGGTTCGCCGAGCAGGGCGAAGGGTTCAAGGTCGAACTCGTCGACATGATCCCCGAGGATCAGGACATCAAGATCTATAAGCAGGGCGAGTGGCTCGATCTCTGCCGCGGCCCGCATATGACGTCGACCGGCAAGATCGGCAACGCCTTCAAGCTGATGAAGGTGGCGGGCGCCTATTGGCGCGGCGATTCTAACCGGCCGATGCTTCAGCGCATCTATGCGACGGCCTTCGCCACGCAGAAGGAACTCGACGCTTATCTGAAGATGCTGGAAGAAGCCGAGAAGCGCGACCACCGTCGCCTTGGCCGCGAGATGGACCTCTTCCACTTCCAGGAAGAGGGGCCGGGCACGGTCTTCTGGCATCCGAAAGGCTGGACCCTCTTCCAGACGCTCATCTCCTACATGCGCCGCCGCCAGCAGGCCGAAGGCTATGTCGAGGTAAACACGCCCCAGGTGCTCGACCGGGCGCTGTGGGAGACCTCAGGCCATTGGCAGACCTATCGCGAGAACATGTTCATCACCCAGACGGAGGACGAGCGCGTCTTCGCTTTGAAGCCGATGAACTGTCCCGGCCATGTGCAGATCTTCAAGAACGGCCTCAAGTCCTATCGCGATCTGCCGTTGAAGATTGCCGAATTCGGCATTGTGCATCGCTATGAGCCGTCGGGCGCCATCCATGGCATCATGCGCGTGCGCGCCTTCACCCAGGACGATGCGCATATCTTCTGCACCGAAGACCAGATCATGGAAGAGGTGTTGCGGATCAACGACCTCATCCTGTCGATTTATAAGGACTTCGGCTTCGAAGACATCGTCATCAAGCTGTCGACCCGGCCGGAGAAGCGCGTCGGCTCCGACGAGGCCTGGGACAAAGCCGAGGCGGCGCTGCACCGGGTGCTCGACAAGCTCGGCAATCAGTTCAAGACCGGCATCAATCCGGGCGAGGGCGCGTTCTACGGACCGAAGCTCGAATATACGCTGCGCGATGCGATCGGCCGCGAATGGCAATGCGGCACGACGCAGGTCGACTTCAACCTGCCCGGCCGGTTCGGCGCTTTCTACATCGGCTCCGATAGCGAGAAGACGACGCCGGTGATGATCCACCGCGCCATGTTCGGCTCGCTCGAGCGCTTCACCGGCATTTTGATCGAGCACTTCGCCGGTCATCTGCCGCTGTGGTTGTCGCCGCTGCAGATCGTCGTCGCGACCATCACCAATGACGCTGACGATTACGCCTATGAGGTGCTGGCCGAGGCACGTAAGCGCGGGCTGCGGGTCGAGCCCGACGTCCGCAACGAGAAGATCACCTATAAGGTGCGCGAACATTCGCTCGCCAAAGTGCCGGTGCTGATGGTCGTCGGAAAAAAGGAAGCGGCAGAACGGACGGTTTCGCTGCGCCGTCTTGGCTCGCCAGACCAAAAGTCCCTGCCGCTCGATGCGGCGCTGCAGGCGCTCGCCGAAGAGGCGACGCCGCCCGACCTGAAGCGCGGCAGCTGATCTTCTTGATCTGATGCCTTTGCCGGCCCGGCAAATTGCCGGGCCGTCTTATTCTGTGCCATGTTTTGGCTGTGGCAGCGAGTGATCTTGATCCTTGAACTCGGATCCGCCTACGCAACACGCTCGTGCCGCTGTCTCAGTGACTCGAGGGGGTGCGCTCCACGCGCGCGGGATTTAGACGATATTTCCGTAGCGCAACGTCATATATAATTCACGAAGCACAGGCGACCTGTGTCGTTTGGCATCTCTTTCAACTAAGGCGTAGGCGAACGGCCCTGTCGAAATCTCATTAGATTCAGGGCCAGTGCAGGAAACCAGAGTCATTTCGTGGTGATGTTGCGTACTACACGCGTATACAACAGGGCATTGTTAGTGCCTATATAATAATATTAATTGCCTATATTTACTAGGTATTTTTCCTTATTGCATCGGTGCCGTCACATCATCAATACTTCGTGTCACTTGCCAAGCCTGAAACTTTAATCCTTCGAAAGGGGGTTATTCTTCGGGCGACCTTTCGGCTTGTCAGTTGCGTGGAGTAATCGCGATGCTCAGCCTATCGCAGTGCTTCGACTTCACCGATCTTATGCCTGAGGAGATTGTCCTCGGCGTGTCCTTGGCTCCCCGTCATGATCTATTGCTCCATAGCTATCAGCTCGCGCTTGAACGCAGCAACATGATCGCGGTGCGAGATCGGATAATCGCCGATCTGCGTTGCTTCCTCGACCTCGGCGCCAAAGCACGGGCAGCAGATTTACTGCTCGTCCTTCGAATGTTTCTTTCTCAGCATCTGAAAACCATTTGCAAAATGGCGCGGGAAGCCGAGCTGTCTCAAAGCCTCTGTTCGCGAACGATGACTGGCGAATTGGCAGCCAAATTCTCTTCGGCTTCACCTGCGGCGGTCATCGCGGCCCACGGTGTCCTGCGTTCTACGGGAGATATCGTCCTTTTTCCCTTCGGGCACACACGCAAAGCGAAACAGAGACGTGACGGAACAGTTAGCGTGATCGCTCCTCAACCCGTCGATCTTCATCAGTTCACTACTGAACGACGCAAAATGCGTCCGCAGCCGGAGAGGTGATATGTTCAATAATTTCGAAGACGCGCAAAAATTCGGCAAAGGACAATTCGACGTAATGACCGCGATGGCAACGTCGATCGCGAAAGCGTGGCAAACGGTTGCCGCCGAGACAACGGATTATTCGAAGACGACGCTTGAAAGAAATGCGTCCTATGTCGAGCAGTTGATTGGCGTGAAAAAGATTGATGACGCCGTGCAAATCCAATCCGACTTTGCCAAATCGACCTACGAAGGCTTTGTTTCGCAGACCACAAAAATCAGCGAAATTTGCGCCAATCTCGCGCGCGACGCCTACAGACCAATCGAAACCGCCATAGCCAAGGTTCAAAGTCCCTCGCTTTGAAGCTTTACTGCGGAATTCCTCCAATTGAACGTCGAAGTATCTTGCGACTCTCCATGCAGGCGAGCGCGGAAAAGCGCGTCAATCGTCTAAGCGCGGCAGCGGAAAAGGCCCAGAACTTATGGCTTCTGCTGCCGCGCAGGTGATTTCAATAAAGCGATGCGGCGTCTGTCGCGTGCAGATTGCCGCATCTGTCGTAAAGGCAGGAAGAGGGTACTGATAAGGGGCAATTATTCATATTATATGGTTGTTGGCGGAGGGTTCGTTTGAAAATGCCCGCGAGTCATGAGCGCTGAAATAGTTGTATACGTTGTTGCCAGGGATTCAGTTGTTCGCGAGACACTTAGAGTACCATTGGCGAAGCAGGACTTTGATGTACGGCTTTACGACACGCCGCGAACTTTCATTGACGACGTAGCCCAACGTCCAACCGGTTGCTGCGTCTTGGCCGATGTGGACCTGCCCGATCGAGACGGCTTCGGTTTGCTGTTTGAGATCAAGCAGCATCGTCTCGCTTTGCCGGTCATTTTCATCACTGCCCATGCCAATTGTCCTCTCGCGATTGAAGCGATGAGAGCCGGCGCGATCGATCTCCTCGAAAGGCCCCTTGATGAGGACGCTCTTCTGGCCGCTGTTCGGCGCGCCCAATTACGTGTTGGATTAAGCCACCAAAATAATTTCAACTTACAAACGACGGGCACCGCGCTAGCTCGGCTGACCAAAAGAGAGAATGACATATGGATTGGGCTGCTAAAGGGCCAATCCAATAAGGTCATCGCGCATGAACTCGGTATCAGCAGGAAGACCGTCGAGGTTCATCGCGCAAACCTGATGTCAAAAACGGGTGCCCGGACATTGGCGGAGCTTGTTCGCATGGGGCTGACGGCTGAAAGGCACAAACGCCACTAAACCCACCAACACTTCACCGCCCGGACCTGAAGCGTGGCTGCCGAATCCCTCAGCGGCACGGCAAATGGCCAATCGGCCTTATCCCTGCCATGCTTTCCCACAAATTTAACGAGTAGCGAGGCCGGGACGGGGCCGAGCTAACAGGCTGAAAATCTTCGAAGAGGCTCTGCGAGGCTTCAGCTCGCCGTTTTCGGCGGGCGCCAATGTCCTGTCCCAGCTGTGGACGCTTGGGCTTTGCCCTGTTAACGAGGCATTACCTGGCATCGGATAAATCAACCTAATGATCCGACGTCGTTTAATTGCTTTATGGCTTGGACCGCTCGGCCGCTTGTTTTCTCTCAAGCGGGGCGCGGTGCCGATGTTGGCTACGCTGGCGCTGGCCGGCTGTGCCGGCGGCGAGCCGGGCATTATCTATCCGACGGCGGGGGACTATCAGATTCACGGCGTCGACGTTTCCAAATATCAAGGCGATATCGATTGGGATACCGTCGAACAGTCGGGAATTAAATTCGCCTGGATCAAGGCGACCGAGGGTGGCGATTTCTACGACGAGAAGTTCTCGCGCAATTGGGAGCTCGCCAAACAGGCAGGCATCGTCCGCGGCGCTTATCACTTCATGTATTGGTGCCGTCCGGCTGAAGAGCAGGCGCAATGGTTCATCGAGCATGTGCCGAAGGACCCGAGTGCATTGCCGCCAGTCCTCGATGTCGAATGGAACGGCAGTTCCAAGACCTGTCCACGACGTGTGCCGCGCTCCGTCGCGCTCGCGGAAATGAAGGTGGTGCTCGCCGCGATGGAACAGGCTTATGGCAAAAGGCCGGTTATCTATACATCCATCGACTTTTACCACGATGTCATCGAAGGCTCGCTGACCGAGTATCCGCTGTGGATGCGCAGCGTGAAGTGCAACCCCGCGCTCAAATATGGGAAGCGGCGCTGGCACTTCTGGCAGCACACCGAGCATGCGCGAATCCCGGGCATCCGCGGCAATGTCGATGAAAACGCCTTCTACGGCACGCCGCGGCAGTGGCACGCCTTCCTTGCTTTGGCGGATGATCCATCGGCACCAGCCGAGCCGCAAGGCAGGGCTGACGCACAGGTTACTGCGCCCGAGCCGCAAGGCACCACGGATGTGCAGGCGACGCCTGCCGCCGCTGAAGCGCAGAACTGACGAGCGCCATCCGATTAGACCGCGTGATCAGCCCGCGTGTGATCAGCCCGCTTGGCGTTGCGCGATAGGTTGTGGCGGCATGTCTCGGTTGGCTATCTCGACCTCGACCGGGCTGTCACCCCCGCGCCATTCGGCACGCCGCCGCGGCAGGGCGCTCGGGTAAGATTCCTGCAGGAAGCCGATCAGTTTTTCGCGGATCTCGCAACGCAAATCCCAAACCTGCTGTGAGGTTCGTCCGCTCGCGAGCGCGCGGATCTGAATGCCTTGCTCAGTCGCATCCGTCACTTGCAGATTGACGACGCGGCCGTCCCAAAGCTTCGAGTTCTTGACAATGTCGTTGAGTTTTTCGCGCAGGACTTCGACCGGCGTCGTGTAATCGACCCACAGCATCGCCGTGCCGATGATCTGCGACGAAGTTTTCGTCCAGTTCTGGAAGGGCTTTTCAAGGAAGTAGGAGATCGGCACGATGAGCCGCCGCCAATCCCAGATCTGGACGACGACATAGGAACTGCTGATCTCTTCGATCCAGCCCCATTCGCCTTCGACGACGACAGCATCGCCGATGCGGATCGGCTGAGTGATCGCAATCTGCACGCCGGCAATGAGATTGGTGAGCACGGGCCGTGCGGCAAGACCCAGAAGGATACCGGCAACACCCGCCGAGGCGGCGAGGCTGACGCCGAATTGGCGCACCTGCGGAAAGGTCATCAGCGCCACGGCGACGGTAATCACGATGACGATCGTATCGGCCACGCCGCGCAGCACGCGCACTTGCGTGATGTGCTTGCGGGCCAGGAGATTGTCGTCGATGTCGATTTTGAAGCGGCGGATGTAGAAATCGCCAGCGAGATCGATCGCGACGAGTGCGGCCCAGCCGATCAGCAGTGCCATACCGACCGTCAGCACCTGCGCGAAGACGAGAGCCGTCGCTGTTGAGATCGGCGCGATCGGCACGGTGAGCGCAATCGCAGCTAGGACGAGCGCGAAGCGCGTCGTATCGAAGACCCGCGAAATCAGCGACTGGATGAAGAAACGGTCGGGGCCGAAGAGCCGCCGCACCAAGCGCATGACGGTGCGGTGTAAGAAGAAGGCGAGAAGCGCGGCCGCCGCAAAAATGACGATGCTGATGAGCCAGCTCGGCAGGAACAGTGAGAGATTGCGGATCCACCAGGGCGGATTTCGTGGCGCAAGGGTGATCGCCATCGGCGGCGTGATTGCCATCATCATCGCTTAGGCCTGCCAAATTTTGAGACATGCTGGATTTGAATCGGGAAAGGGCAATCCCGCGATGCAAACCCAGTTCCGCCTTCGCGCGTTGCTGCGGCAATCGGTGCCCTAAGGGCCGTGCTTATGAGCTGAACTGGAAGATAGGACCCCAAACGATGCCGGGTGCGATCCATATCGGTACATCGGGCTGGCACTATGACGATTGGCGCGGCCCGTTTTACCCCGACAATTTAAAAGCTGCGGATATGCTCAGCTTCTACGCCGAACATTTCGCGACGGTGGAGATCAACAATACCTTCTATCGGCTGCCGAGCGTAGCCGCGGTCGAATCCTGGGCGAAGCAGGTTCCGAAGGATTTTCTCTTCGCGCCAAAGGCCAGCCGCTATACGACGCATACGAAGCGGCTGAAGGATGCGCCGACGAGCTTCGAGAAATATTTTCCGCGCGTCGATCCGCTGCGCAAAAAGCTCGGACCAATCTTGTTTCAGCTGCCGCCGCGTTTCGTGCCGGACATTGCGCGGCTCGAAACATTCATCGCTGCTTTGCCGAAACGGCATCGCTACGCTTTCGAGTTCCGCGATCCGCGCTGGTTCACCGATGAGATGTGTGACGTGCTGAGTGCGGCGAATTGCGCCTTCTGCATTTTCGACATCGGTGGCTTGCAGTCACCAAACTGGCTTACGGCCGATTTCGCCTATATCCGCCTGCACGGACCGGGGAAGAAATATCAAGGCAGCTATAGCGACGAGGCCTTGCGCGATTGGGCGAAGCTCATCCGCGGCTTCGCCCGCAAGGACGCCGACGTCTTCTGCTATTTCGATAATGACCAGAAGGGCTATGCGCCGCAAAACGCATTACGGCTCAACAAAATGTTGAGCCGTAAGAAATGAGCAGAAAATATCGAGGCTGATCAGCCGCCGATCGTCGCCTTGGCCCGCTGCCACCAGCCGGTGCGCTTCGGACGGTTAGGATCGACCGGGGTCGAAACGGGCTCAGGAGCGGGCGTTTCGGCGACGGGTTTCGCTGCAGGCGTCTCGATTACTGCTTGCGCTTTCGATTCAGACTCGGCAGACGACACCGCCGGCTCGGCAGGCTGCTCGGGCTGCGTCGCAGCTTCTGCGGCATGATCCGCAACATGCGGCTCCAGATTGGTCGCGACCGTCTCGCGGAATTCCGCCGCGGATGCGGTGTCAAGATTGCTGCCGAGGCTATCGACTTCGACGTCGGCCGGCCAATCGCCGCCTCCCAAGGCTCCTTCGAGGTTTTCGGCCTCACCGGCATGTGGCTGGCCTTGCCCGCGCTCATAAGAGCCCTGACCGCGCCGGCGCGAACGACGCCGGCGTCCGCCTTCGCGGCGCTGGCCGTTTTCGCCGCGTTCCGCCCGCTCGGGACTCGTGCCCTCGGCGGAGTCGTCATCGCCGCGCTGCTCGGGGAAACTGCCGAATTGTGCGACCGCTGCCAGCGCGTCGTCGGACGGCTGCGGGGCGTTGGCGTTGATGCCTGTCGCCTCGCGGTCGCCGCGATCGCGGCCGCGACGGCGGCGTCTGCGGCGGCGCTTGCGGCCATCGCCCTGTTCGTTGTCTTCGCTCGACGCTTCGGCTTCGGTCTCGTCTTCTTCCTCGTCCTCGTAGACCTCATCGATCTGCGGAGCTTCGAGTGCGCGCGGAATTTCCTGACGGACGATCTGCTCGATGACGCCAGTCGCGGGCTCGCCGCGCTCCATCGCGTGATAGGCGGTGCCGGTCAGCGTGTCGTCGCCGACCACGGTGACGCTGACGCCGAAGCGCTGTTCGAGATCGCGCAGATTGGCGCGCTTCTGATTGAGGATATAGAGCGCCACTTCCGAGCGGGTGCGCACCGTGATGTTATGCGCCGAGCTCTTGATCAGCGCGTCTTCGAGCACGCGCAGCACATGCAGTGCGATCGAAGCGGTGGAGCGCACCATGCCGGCCCCGGCGCAATGCGGGCAGGGCGCCGTCGAGCCTTCGAGAACGCCGGTGCGGATGCGCTGGCGCGACATTTCGAGCAGGCCGAAATGCGAGATGCGGCCGATCTGGATGCGGGCGCGATCGTTCTTGAGCGCTTCCTTCATCCGCCGCTCGACGGAGCGGTTGTTGCGGCCTTCTTCCATGTCGATGAAATCGACGACGATGAGGCCAGCGAGATCGCGCAAGCGGAGCTGCCGGGCGATTTCGTCGGCAGCTTCGAGATTGGTCCGTAGCGCGGTGTCTTCGATATTGTGCTCGCGCGTCGAACGGCCCGAGTTCACGTCGATCGCGACGAGTGCCTCGGTCTGATTGATGACGAGATAGCCGCCCGATTTCAGCGGCACATGATTGGAGAACATCGCATCGAGCTGCGCCTCGACGCCGCTCTTGGCAAAGATCGGATGCGGATCGCGATAGGGCTGCACATTCTTGGCATGGCTCGGCATGAGCATGCGCATGAATTCCTTCGCCTCGCGATAGGCGGTGTCGCCGGAGACGATGACCTCGTCGATGTCCTTATTATAGAGATCGCGGATGGCGCGCTTGACGAGCGAACCTTCCTCATAAACGAGATTCGGCGCTGTCGATTTCAGCGTCAGCTCGCGCACCGTCTCCCACATGCGCAGGAGATATTCGAAATCGCGCTTGACCTCGGCCTTGGTGCGGGCAGCACCGGCCGTGCGCAAGATCACGCCCATGCCTTCCGGCACTTCGAGTTCCTGGGCGATCGACTTCAGCCGCTGCCGGTCGCCGGCGTCTGTGATCTTGCGGGAAATGCCGCCGCCGCGGGCCGTATTCGGCATGAGCACGGAATAACGGCCAGCCAGCGACAGATAGGTGGTGAGCGCCGCACCCTTGTTGCCGCGTTCCTCCTTCACGACCTGGACGAGAAGGATCTGGCGGCGCTTGATGACTTCCTGAATCTTATACTGGCGGCGCGACCGATGCGGACGCATCGGCATTTCTTCCATCGCATCACCGCCGAGCTGCTCGACCTGATCGGCTTCTTCGTCCTCGCCGTCTTCGTCTTCGTCGGAATGGCGCGTCGGCCGGAAGCGTGCTTCGGTCTCTTCGTCATGCGCGGCGATCGCGGCATCACCGGCTTCGCTGACGGCATCGACATCCTCGACAACCGCAAAGCCTTCGGGATCGGCGCCGATCAAATGCGGAGTCGGGGTCTCCTCCGAAGTGTGCGGCGCCTCGGCCTCGGCTTCGTCAGCCGCTTCCGCGTCGGTCTCGGGCGTTGCCTCGGGAACGGGCGTCGGACGCAGCAGGCTCGCCGGAATCTCTTCGACCGCACCTTCGTCTGCTTCCGCGCCGGCATCGTCCGCCTCGACCTGGTGCAGCGGCTGCATCTCGTCGCCAGGGACCGGCCTTTCGGCAATGACCCCGAAAGCTTCTGCGCTCTCGCCCTCAGAATCGCGAGCGTAAGATTCGCCCTCGGTTTCGACGTCGGTTTCCTTGCTGAAGACGGTCGCGTCGTCAGTGTTTTGGCGCCGCTTTTCCGCGCGCTCGCCGTCCTTGCCACGCCAGCGGCGGCTGCGGCGCTGCGGACGTTCTTCATCGTCCTCATCGCGATGCGCGGCGGCGTCTTCCTCGATCAGCGCCTGCCGGTCGGAGACAGGGATCTGATAATAGTCCGGATGAATTTCGGAGAAGGCGAGAAAGCCATGCCGGTTGCCGCCGTAATCGACGAAGGCGGCCTGGAGCGACGGCTCCACGCGGGTGACTTTAGCGAGATAGATATTGCCGCGGAGCGGCTTCTTATTGGCGGCTTCGAAGTCGAATTCTTCGACCCGATTACCGCGTAGCACCACCACCCGGGTTTCTTCCGGGTGCGCGGCATCGATGAGCATTTTGTTGGCCATGTAAAACTCGTTGGGGCAGGGCGCGCGCCGGACGGCCGCAGCCGCCAGGGTCAGATGCGCTCACACGCGACATGACCGGGGCTCGGCGTGGCGGCACGGGCGGCGCCACCTGCAAAGGCTGAAAAAGATAGGGTGGGTGACCGGCCATGCCGATCGGAGCGGTGTGCCGAAGCCCGGCCTTCGCCAGGCCGCCTCGGCGGCCAAAAGTTGACGTCACGCGGACCAGCATGGGCGCGCCAACGGAGGGGCGCATACTGCAAGCGCTGGGCTTGATGGCTGGTTGAGCTCCCTTTGGGGGGCAGACCATGTCCTCGTCACCAATTGGGGGCTTCCGGTGAACGGAAGCGGCGAAACTCAGTTTATGGGGATGTTCTGTCGCCGGTTCGCGCGACGCTGGGGCGAAGTTGTACCCAGGTGCCGCACGTCTCGGCCGCAGCGGCCCTCGGACCGAAACGGCTTGAGATGCCAAGAACATCTGCGTCTGACCGATCGGGGAGAGCGGGCTTCCTGATCGATCATGAGCACAACACTCATATCGGGTTACCGGGTTATTTGGCAAGTTTTCAGCGTACTGTTGCGCTTACGTAACGGCGAATAAGTCCCGCTTCTGGCATGCTCAAACTTCATTAACCGCGTAGATTCATCTTGCCTTTTGGCGCGATCGATCGGGCGCCTGCGTTAGGCCCGGTCGGAACTCCGGCGTGATCGAAGGGGACAATGGAGCGCGAATCACGCGCAAATCGGGTGTCCGGCCCAGCCGTCGCCCTCTCGCTCCGTCCCGTCATGTCGGGCGAGCCATTCTTCCTGGCCGCCTACGCCTTGGCCTTTGCTTTGAGCTTTATGGTTTTGGCGCCGTGCGGCGAGGCGAAAGGTCTCGTACGGGAGCGGACCTATGCCATGACCCAGGCTAAGCCTGAGCCGCAAACCGCGGCGGCGGTCCCGCCGGCGGCCGACGCCGCGCATCTGGACGATGGCGCCGACCACGCCATTTTGACGTTCGACCTGACGCAACCGGTCCCGGCCAGCGCCTTTGTCATGGCCAAGCCCAATCGCGTCGTCGTCGATCTGCCGGACGTGAATTTCATCATCGATCCGGAAATCGGCATGCCGGGCCATAAGATGGCCGGGCACGGCCGGCGTGCTGCGCATCAGGCCGCCACGATGAACGGCCTTGTCTCCTCCTACCGGTTCGGACTGTTTGCCGCGGATAAATCGCGGATCGTTGTCAATCTTTCGGCGCCGGCGCGGATCGTCCGCGTCGCCTCCGAACCGGGCGAGGCGGGGAAAAGCCGGCTCGTCATCGAACTCGCCAAGACGGACCGCGCCGCCTTCCAGACCGCGGCGAGCAAGGCGCTGGCTCTCGCAACGGCGGAGCCTCCAGTTTCGACACCAGACGTGCCGGCCAAAGGCAGTGCCGAGGCCAATCTTCCCATCGTCGTCGTCGATCCGGGCCACGGCGGCATCGACAGCGGCGCCATGGCAGACGGACTTGTCGAGAAGAACATCGTCTTCGATTTTGCCAAGGAGCTGGCCGCGAAACTCCGCGCGACGGGCCATTATAAAGTTGTCATGACGCGCGACAGCGACGTCTATATTCCGCTCGGCGGACGGGTGAAAATCGCCCGCGAGTCACATGCGGCGCTCTTCGTTTCCGTGCATGCCGACAAGCTCACCTCCGATACACAAAGCGTCTCGGGCGCGACGGTCTATACGCGTGCCGATCGGGCAACCGATGCGGAAGCGGCGCGAACCGCCGAGAAGGAAAACCAGTCCGACGCGACGGCCGGCGTCGAAGGCAAAGAAGAGCCGACCGATGTTTCCGACATATTGTTCGATCTCACACGCCGCGAGACGCGTGCCTACAGCCATGTCTTCGCGCGCACGCTGGTCAATTATTGGAAAATCGCCGGCCGGCTGAACAAAAATCCCGAGCGCGCCGCCGGCTTCCGCGTTCTCGCCGCGCCGGACGTGCCGTCCGTTCTTCTCGAACTCGGTTATCTCTCCAACACGCATGACGCGAAGTCGCTTGTCTCGCCGGAATGGCGCGACGCGACGACCAGCAAGGTCGTTGCCGCGGTCAATACGTTTTTTGCCGCGACCGGCTCGAAATCGGTTGGGGCGGTGCCGACACTTCCCGGCGCCCCTGGCGGCGAGGCGAATGCGGCGACGGCGGCACGCTGACCGATCCTCTCCTGGAAGCGGCTGCCGCGGCCTCACTATCAACACAAACGCAACGCACCAAAAGGCATGCTTTCTTCCGATTTGGATGCATGCGCCGGCCCTGATCCGATCGCGCCGCCGCAGATGGTCGGCGGAAATGCACTCTATTGCCAGAGCGTCCAGATCGCCCAGGTGGCATTGAACACCACCGCGGCGGGGATAGACGGCAGGTCGGTGATCTCACTGTCATCTAACGCGGCATATACAAAAATTTTTCGGCGCGCCCGGCAAAGGGGCGATTTGCGGATTGCGCCGATTGCGCCAGTAGGCAATTTCGCTAAAACCGCCGCGGACCGGCGCTGCCGCGATTCCCAGGGGTCGGACGCCATGATGGGCGGACCCCGACAAAAAGGCTTTATCTCCCAATGCGGATGATTGCCCGATTTTTCGGCTTTCTCTTCGCGAGCGCGACGATGCTGTTCATCGTCGGCATCGGCGGCGCGGCGATTGTCATTTGGAAGTTCGAGCAGGATCTGCCGGACTATACGCAGCTCAAGAATTACGAGCCACCGGTGATGACGCGCGTGCATGCGGCGGACGGCTCCGTGCTCGCCGAATATTCGCGCGAGCGGCGCCTCTATCTGCCGAGTTCATCAATTCCGCCGCTGCTGAAACACGCTTTCATTTCAGCGGAAGATAAGAACTTCTATACGCATCACGGTGTCGATCTCGAAGGCATTGCGCGCGCCTCGCTCGTCCTCGTCGAAGGCGGCCGGCACGTGCAGGGCGCTTCGACCATCACGCAGCAGGTCGCCAAGAACTTTCTCCTGACCAACGAGCGGTCGTTTTCGCGAAAGATTCGCGAAGCGTTGTTGTCGCTGCGCATCGAAGGCGCCTATTCGAAAGAGAAGATTCTCGAACTCTATTTGAACGAGATCTATCTCGGCCTCGGCAACTATGGTGTTGCTGCCGCGGCGCTGAACTATTTCGACAAATCGGTCTATGAGCTGTCGATCGCGGAATGCGCCTATCTCGCGGCTCTGCCGAAAGCGCCGAACAACTACAATCCCTTCACCAAGCGTGAGCGCGCGATCGACCGGCGCAACTGGGTTATCGATCGTATGGCCGATAACGGCTACATCACCCGCGCCGAAGCCGAGAAGGCCAAGCTCGAAGCGCTTGTCGTGACGCCGCGGGTTCTGTCGCCCAGCACTTATGCGGCGGGTTATTTTGCCGAAGAAGTCCGCCGCGAGCTTCTCGAACGTTATGGCGAGAAGAAGCTCTATGAGGGCGGTCTTTCCGTGCGTACGACGCTCGACCCGAAGATGCAGCTCGAGGCGCGCCGTTCTTTGACCGACGGTCTTGTCCGCTATGATGAGGCGCATGGCTTCCGCGGTCCGCTGCGCCATATCGATCTCGGCTCGGATTGGGGCGTCGCGCTTGCCGCTGTGCCGGCACTGGGCGACGTGGCGCCGTGGCGGCTCGCCGTGGTGCTCGATGAGGCTGAAGGCAAGGGGCAATTGCACATTGGCCTGCAGCCGAAGAAAGAGCCCTCTGGCGAAATTCGTCCCGAACGTGAGACCGGCTATCTCGTACCGGTCGGCCTCAAATGGAACAGGCGGGCAGGTGAGCGCAATTCTCTCGCGCCGGGCGATGTGGTCTATGTCGATCCGATTGACGGCAAGCCGGGCCAATATCGTCTGCGCCAGATTCCGGAAGTGAGCGGCGCCATTGTCGTGATGGACCCCTTCACCGGCCGTGTGCTCGCCATGGTCGGCGGCTTCTCCTTCGACCAGTCGGAGTTCAACCGCGCGACGCAGGCATGGCGGCAGCCGGGTTCGTCCTTCAAGCCGATCGTCTATGCGGCAGCCATCGATAACGGCTATACGCCCTCGACCGTCGAGCTCGACGAGCCGATCGAAGTCGATCAGGGACCGGGGCTGGGCGTCTGGCGGCCGGAAAACTTCGAAGGCAAGTCGAGCGGCCCGCATACGCTGCGCTACGGCCTCGAACATTCGATCAACCAGATGACGGTGCGTCTGGCGCGCGACGTCGGCATGCCGCTGATCACCGCCTATGCGAAGAAGTTCGGCGTCTATGACGACCTGCCGAACTACCTCTCCATGTCGCTCGGTTCGGGCGAAACGACGCTGATGCGCATGACCACCGCCTATTCGATGCTCGACAATGGCGGCAAGCGCATCACGGCCAGCCTCATCGACCGCATCCAGGACCGCTGGGGCCATACGATCTATCGGCACGACAAGCGCATCTGCGAAGGCTGCGACGCCGCCAAATGGGACAATCAGCCGGAGCCGAAGATCATCGATCAGCGCGAGCAGGTGATCGATCCGTTGACCGCCTATCAGATGACCTCGATGATGGAAGGCGTCGTCCAGTTCGGTACAGGCCAGGCGATCCGCGCGGTCGGCAAGCATCTCGCCGGCAAGACCGGCACGACCAATGACGCGAAGGATCTCTGGTTCGTCGGCTATTCGCCCGATCTCGCCGTCGGCGTCTTCATGGGCTACGACCGGCCGCGTTCGCTCGGCAATTCCGCTCAGGCGGCGCTTTACACGGCGCCGATCTTCCGCGACTTCATGAAAATGGCGCTCGCCGACAAGCCCGACGTGCCGTTCCGCGTACCGCCGGGGATCAAACTTATTCAGGTCGATGCCAAGTCGGGCATGCGCGCTACGGGTCCCGGCACGATCCTCGAGGCTTTCAAGCCCGGCACGCAGCCGCCGGACAGCGTGTATGGCTCGGCGAGCGACCAGACGGCGCAGAAACCGATGACGGTCGACCCCAACGCCGACCGCGCTGCGGGTACAGGGACCGGCGGTCTCTACTGACATGATGCCGCCGCGCTTATGTGCGTGGCGGCTGTGTGTAGCGGCAATGTATGACGACTTTGCCCGGTTTACAGCGCCGGCTTTGCTCACTATCTATGCCGTGCACTTCCGTGCGATCCATTCACAAGGACCGAATATCCGATGCGCGCCGAAGCCGAAGCGCTCCGCGAAACGATCAAGCAATCCCTGGGATTGCTGAGGAGGCATCTTTGACGTCGATGTCTCGACTCGCCGCCTGGCCGAACTGAACGCCAAGGCTGAAGACCCCAATCTTTGGAACGATGCCGACGCCGCGCAAAAAATCATGCGCGAGCGCACCGAGCTTGAAGACCGGCTGGGCTCGCTCAGCGCGCTCGAAGGCCGCCTCGACGATGCCGTGACGCTCATCGAGCTTGCCGAGGCCGAAGCCGATACCGCCTCGGAAGAGGAAGGGCTCGCCGAGCTGCGCGAGGTGAAGTCCGAGGCCGAGCGCCGCCAGATCGAGGCGCTGCTCTCGGGCGAGGCCGACGGCAATGACACCTACATTGAAGTCCATTCCGGTGCCGGCGGCACAGAAAGCTGCGACTGGGCGCGCATGCTGTTTCGCATGTATGCGCGCTGGGCCGAGCGGCATAAATTCAAGGTCGAGATCATCGAAGAGACGGACGGCGACGAGGCGGGGATCAAATCCGGCACGCTGCTCGTCAAAGGCCATAATGCGCATGGCTGGGCGAAGACGGAATCCGGCGTGCATCGGCTCGTCCGCATTTCGCCGTTCGATTCCAACGCGCGGCGGCATACCAGCTTTGCCTCCGTCTGGGTATATCCGGTGGTCGATGACCGCATCGAGGTCGATGTGAAAGAATCCGACTGCCGGATCGACACCTATCGCGCTTCGGGCGCTGGCGGTCAGCACGTCAACAAGACCGATTCCGCCGTCCGCATTACGCATATGCCGACAGGCATCGTCGTCGCCTGCCAAAGCGAGCGCTCGCAGCACAAGAACCGCGCGACGGCCTGGAACATGCTGCGCGCACGCCTCTATGAGCGCGAGCTCGAGAAACGCGAAGCGGAAGCCAATGCGGCGGAAGCTGCCAAGACCGACATTGGCTGGGGCCACCAGATCCGCTCCTACGTTCTGCAGCCTTATCAGCTCGTCAAGGATCTGCGCACCGGCGTCACCTCTGGCACGCCCGGCGATGTGCTCGACGGCGATCTCGATAGTTTCATGGAAGCGTCGCTCGCCCAAAAGATCTATGGCGGCGGTCCGGACGCGGTCGAAGACGTTGAGTAACGCGGACGGCCCCGTCGAGACAGAAGGGCTGCCGCCCCCGCCGCAGCGGCAACCGATTTTCAATCTTCCAGGGATCGTCGTCGCTGTCGTCGCCGTCCTCACCGGCATTCATCTGCTGCGTGGTGCGCTGCCGGCGGAAACAGACCTCGCGCTCTTACGCGATCTGGCCTTTGTCCCCGGCCGTTTCACGACCCTCTTTGCGCCGGACCAGATCGCGGAAGCGCTCAATGCCGCGCAAGGGCAGGGCCAAATCAATGGCGAAGTCGCGCGCTATTTTCTCGGCGACGGCTCGGTGCTTTGGTGGACGCCAGTTACTTATGCCTTTCTGCATGCAAGCTGGCTGCATCTTGGCTTCAATTGCCTGTGGCTTGTCGCGTTCGGCGCGCCTGTCGCGCGGCGCTTCGGCAACTGGCGCTTTCTCGTCTTCTGCCTCGTGACGGCGTTTGCTGGCGCGATCACGCATTATCTGACGCATATCGACGATCTACAGCCTGTCATCGGCGCATCCGCCGCCGTGTCGGGGACGATGGCCGCGGCGGCGCGTTTCGTCTTTCAGCCGGGCGCATCCTTGCGCGAATTACAGGCCAACCCGAATCTTTATCGGCCGGCTTTGACATTGCGCGGGATGCTGCGCGATCGGAGCGCGATCGGCTTTCTCGGCGCCTGGTTCATCGCCAATCTGCTTGTCGGCATTGCGCCGCAATTCTCGGGCTTTGCCGGAGGCCCGATCGCTTGGCAGGCGCACATCGGCGGCTTTGTTGTCGGGCTTCTCGCTTTTCCTGTGTTCGACCGGCCGCCGCCCGACATCGGACTGGAGAAGCCAGCAGACGCACCGCTTCCACAAGAGCCGCCGTCACAAAACCCACTCTGAATTACATTTGCCGGTTCCGATCGGTCGGTTGTGCCGCGCGGCATAGGCATGTTGCATGCCTTTCGTGTGTTGCGTAAATTGCTTGGTTAATTGCCGCGATGGCGCGGAACGCTTTGCAATGTGCAGGGATTTGGCACAGATCGCCTGCGCTTACGCAGCATGAAGGCTCCGCCTTTCGGCCTTGTCTTGATTGTTGCGCCCGCCAGCGAGAAAGGGCATGTTTTAGCTGTCCAATCGCCACGAAGAGCGATGGGCGGAGGAATGTGTCGACGAGCAGCGTAACAGGGAGAGGCTATTCCATGACAGTCGCGCGGATATTGGCCAAGAAGGGCCGCGAAGTGGCGACCACGCAGCCCCACCGCACTTTGAAAGAAGTGGCTGACCTTCTTGCGGCGCGCAACATCGGCGCCGTTGTCGTCTCGGATGCCCAAGGTTCGGTGCTAGGGATCATTTCGGAGCGCGATATCATCCGCGCCATCGGCACACGCGGCAGCATCGCGCTCGATGATGCCGCCTCGATGCATATGACCACACGGGTCATTGTCGCCGCCGAAGAGGATACGGTGCTGGCGACGGTCGAGAAGATGAATACCGGCCGCTTCCGGCATCTGCCTGTCGTCGTTAATGGCAAGCTAGCCGGCATCGTCTCGATCGGCGATGTGGTCAAGTACCGTCTCGAAGAGATGGAACATGAGCAGTCGGCGATGCGCGAATATATCGCCTCGGTTTAACGCGCTTTGCCATTGGGCGCCGGGCGCGGCGTCAGGACGATATGCTCTGCAATATCGTCGAGCGCACGCCGTGCCGCATCGCGGCCGATGGCAATCAGCTCCTCGGCCCGATGGAAATCGAAGAGCCCAATGTGCGAATTGCGCGCATTGATCAGAATGTCGGGCGGATCGCCGGCCAGTCGTGAGCGCGAGATGCGGTCTTGCGCGATGTTGAAGGCATCCATCACGGCATTGGCAATGCCGGGGACGCCGCTGCCGGCCCATGGCGATGCAGTCGCCCCATTCGGTCCTTTTTCCAGCATTTCAAGTGCGCCGGCGGCGGGCAGGCCGTCGCGCATCACCGTCCCGCGAAACGAGTTGTCGCCGATGATGTTCACGGCGATCACCATGTCAGCGCCGAGCGCGCGGCAGACGGTCACCGGCACAGGATTGACGAGCGCCCCATCAAATAGCCAGCGCCCGTCGATCTGCACCGGCTCCAATATGCCGGGAAGCGCATAAGAGGCCCGCACCGCATCAACGAGACTGCCGCGGCGCAGCCAGACTTCGTGTCCCGTTGCCACTTCGGTCGCGACGGCCGAAAATGTTTTTGGCAGCGCTTCGATTGCAAGATCGGAGAGATCGTCTTCCAGGCTTTTCTTCAGCTTGGCACCGGCGAAGATGCCAAGGCCTGATAGCGACACGTCCATCAGGCTGAACACCCGCCGCTTGGTCAGCGCGCCAGCAAACTGCGTCAGTGCGTCGAGACGGTCGGCAGCGAAATAAGCGCCGACGATTGCGCCTATCGAGGTTCCGGCAATGATGTCGGGGTGAATGCGGTTGGCGGCGAGTTCCTGTAGCACGCCGATGTGCGACCAGCCGCGCGCCGCGCCGGCCCCAAGGGCCAAGCCAATGCGCAATTTGCTGCGTTTCGGCTTGCGTGGCAGCGCACCGGCTTCGGGCTGCGCGCCCTTGCCGAGCGTCCAACCGAAGAAATCGCCAGTCTTGGGAGGAAACATCGCGACCGTCCGCGCACAAGCAGGAGGGGCACGCGTTCATTCGCCAGGCCAAAAGGCATTCAGAGCCAAAAGGACGCTGAGCGGGCCGTCGGCGGCCGCCGCCCTTACGGCAACGATAGAGACGGGGAAAAGTTGCTTCAGACGTCGTCGATGACGAGATGAACGCCTTGAGCGTCAGTGACGACATGCCGGTAAAAGCAGGAGCGCCGGCCGGTGTGGCAGGCCCCGCCATCGCCGCCGGCAACGACTTTCAGGACGAGAACGTCCTGATCGCAGTCGGTGCGGATTTCCGTGACCGTCTGCGTCTGGCCGGAAGTATCGCCTTTGCGCCAGAGGCTCTGGCGTGAGCGCGACCAATAATGCGCAATGCCAGTCTCGAGCGTCAGGCGTAGCGCCTCTTCGTTCATGAAGGCGAACATCAGGATCGACCCATCATGCGCATCGAACGTGATGCAGCCGATCAGCCCGTCGCTGTCGAAGCGCGGGGTGAAGCGCGTGCCTTCTTCGAGATCGTGGTTGGTGCCGGGTTTCTCGAAGGGCAGGGTCACGCGCGCGCTATCGCTCATCGGCCTTGCCCTTCTTGCTTTTTTGTCCGCGTTATCGGCTGCGGATCAGCGACAGGAATCGCACCTGTTCGGCCGGATCGTCGCGGAAGACGCCGGTGAACTGATTGGTGATCGTCGTCGCGCCCTGTTTCTGCACGCCGCGCATCGACATGCACATATGCTCGGCCTCGATCATCACCGCGGCGCCGCGCGGATGCAGATGCTGCTCCAACGCTCCGATGATCTGCGCCGTCAGCGCTTCCTGCGTCTGCAGCCGGCGGGCGTAGACATCGACCAGACGCGCCAGCTTCGACAGGCCGACGACGCCATGCTCGCTCGGATAGTAAGCGATATGGGCTTTGCCGACGAAGGGCACCATATGATGCTCACAGTGCGACGAGAACGGAATGTCGCGCACAAGCACGAGGTCGTCGTAGCCTTGAACTTCTTCAAAGACGCGGGCAAGCAGATCGCTTGCATCCTCGCGGTAGCCGGCGAAGAATTCGTCATAGGCTTTCACGACTCGCTGCGGCGTGTCGCGCACGCCTTCGCGATCCGGGTCGTCTCCCGTCCAGCGCAAAAGCACGCGCACTGCGGCTTCGGCTTCTTCGCGGCTCGGCCGCTGCAGCTTCGGAGTGTTGGCTGGCGTCGGGAGCGGTTTTGTCGGTGCCGATTTCAACGGCTGGCGGTCGAGTAAGGACTTAACCACGTCATCCATGTGGTGCCTCCTGAGTTAATAGAGAGAAACGATGGCCATGCCGTCGGCTGTGAAGTCAGGGAACCTCCAAGCGATGAAGCTACCGGAACCGTGCCAAATCTCCTGCACATGCCTAAGCTACCCTATATATATTATCCAGTGACAACCGTCATCCCGATCACATATTCGGCTTTCGATCCATGCTGAACGACATCTACAGCGACAAAATCCTGGAATTGGCAGCGAACATTCCGCGCCAGGGACGATTGGCCGCGCCCGGGGCGACGGCCAAGGCCCATTCCAAGCTCTGCGGGTCGACCGTCATCGTTGATCTCTCGATGGAGGACGGCAAGGTCGTCGATTTCGCTCACGACGTGAAAGCCTGTGCTTTGGGTCAAGCCGCGGCCTCCCTTATGGCCCGCCATGTCATCGGCGCGACCGCACCCGAGTTGCGGCAGCTCCGCGACGAGGTCCGCGCCATGTTGAAGGAGAACGGCCCGCCCCCCAAGGGAAAATGGGCGGATATTGCTCTTCTTGAACCCGTTCGCGACTATAAAGCGCGTCACGCATCGACTCTCTTGACGTTCGAGGCGACAGTCGACGCCATCAACCAGATCGAAGCGGCGCGAGAGCCAGCTGGATAGGTCCCGCCATGGCAGACACGCACCCCTCTCATATGGGTAGCGGAGAGCCGAAGCACAATGGCGAATCCCGCTTGGGCAAGTCCCGGTTGGGCAAGTCCCGCTTGAGCACGGCTCGCCTGCAAGGGCTTTGGCGCATCGTGACCCACCTGCCGCGGCGGGGAGGTCATTATCTCATCCGGTTCTATCAGCTCACCTTTTCCGCTTTCATTGGGCGCCAGTGCCGCTATCTGCCGACATGCTCGTCCTATATGGACGAAGCGATCAATCGCCATGGCCTCTATGCCGGCACGATGATGGGAATTGCACGGATCTGCCGCTGCCACCCTTTAGGTAATTACGGCTTCGATCCGGTGCCGCAGCATCTGCCGCCGGACAGCTCCCGGCTCCGGCCTTGGACTTATGGCGACTGGGAGGGACCGCTGCACTGCGAGGAAATCTTCGCCCAAAACGAAACCCATCCACACGACCCCGATTCGGATCAAGATAACGCCTGGCCACGATAATGTGAGCTTCGCAAATGCGTTTTTCCGTGATGAGTCGCGACGCAAATCTCACAAGCTACAACGCACCAAACTGAAGGAAGGGGCATGGACTTCGTCAATCCTCGCAAGGCCGATTATCCGATCGATCCGATGTTCACCGCGCGTTGGTCGCCGCGCGCCTATACCGGCGAGCCTGTGCCGGAAGCCGATCTCAAAATCATGTTCGAGGCGGCGCGCTGGGCGCCGTCGTCGTCGAATTCGCAGCCCTGGCGGTTTCTCTATGCGCGCGCCGGCACGCCGCATTTCGAGACCTTCCTGCATCTCCTGAACGAATCGAATCAGGTCTGGGCGAAGACGGCGGGCGCGCTCATCATCCTCGTCTCGAAAGAAGCGATGGAGACGGCCGACAAAATAGTGCCGATGCGCACCCATGCCTTGGACGTCGGAACATCCTGGGGCTTTCTCGCTTTGCAGGCCATGCGGCTTGGCTACATGACGCATGCGATGGCTGGCGTAAATCTCGAGAGGACGCGCGAGGTGCTGAAGATCCCGCCGGGCTACAGCCCGCAGATTGCCATAGCCATCGGCAAGCGGGCCGACCTCTCGACACTGCCGGAACGGCTGCGCGAACGGGAGATGCCGAACGGGCGGCATCCGCAAACGGATTTCGTCTTCGAGGGCGGTTTTCCTGAACTCTAGGCGCGGCCTTGTCCGCCCTTAGAGGAAAACCCTTCAGTTTTTCATGGCTTAAGGTCCTTCGCCTTAAGCCCGTTCCGGTTTAATCTGGCGGTGCGCGGCCTCCGGTCGCTGCGCCGCCTCAACCGGCAGCTCTGCCAATCATGACAACGTCAAAATAAAACGGCAGTTTCGTCACGGAATTCCGAGGTAGGAGGGTGATGTGCAGTCCAGTGCAGAAGCGCGCAAGAGCATCGAGACAGAACAGCGGGTCGAAGACACGCAGGCCGGCGCTGCTTCTCCCGCCGCTTCCATTCCGGTGATGGATGAGATCGGCGCAATCGCCCAACGTCCTGACGAGCTGGCCCTCTCGCCGCAGCGCTTCATCAATCGCGAACTCTCCTGGCTCGAGTTCAACCGGCGTGTTTTGCAGGAAGCGTCGAACCGCAATCATCCGCTGCTTGAGCAGCTGCGGTTCCTGTCGATCTCGGCCAACAATCTCGATGAATTCTTCATGGTCCGCGTCGCTGGTCTACGCGGCCAGGTCCGCGCCGGTGTCGATACGCCCTCAGAAGACGGGCTGACGCCGGCCGAGCAGCTGGCCAAGATCAGAGAGCGTGTCGGTCTTCTCGCGGCCGAGCAACAGCGCCGCTGGCGCGAGTTGCGCGGTGAGATCAAAACCGCGGGCATTCATCTTCTCGATTCGCAGGATCTGACCAAGAATGAGTTCGCCTGGCTCGAACATTATTTCCTGCTGCACATCTTCCCGGTGCTGACGCCGCTCGCGGTCGACCCGGCGCATCCGTTCCCCTTCATTCCAAATCTCGGCTTCACGGTCGCCGTCGAATTGGTCCGGCCGGGCGACAGCAAATATATGAAGGCGCTGATCCGCCTGCCGGCGAAGATCGAACGCTTCATCAAACTGCCGGAGAGCGAAGGCGAGATGCGCGTGATTGCGCTCGAAACCGTCGTCGGCATGTTCACCCAGTCGCTGTTCCCCGGCTATATGGTGCGCGGCTCGGGCCTCTTCCGTATCATCCGCGACAGCGACCTCGAAGTGGAAGAAGAGGCGGAAGATCTCGTCCTTCTGTTCGAAAGCGCTCTGAAGCGCCGCCGCCGTGGCTCGGTCATCCGCCTCGAAGTCGACAGCCTGATGCCGGAAGAACTCCGCGCCTTCGTCGCCGCCGAACTCGACATCAGCAATGACGAGATCTTCGTTCTCGACGGCATGCTCGCCCTGAACGAACTCTCCGAACTCGTCAGCGTGGATCGCCCCGATCTCAAGTTTCGCCCTTATAACCCGCGATTTCCCGAACGTGTGCGCGAGAATGGCGGTGATTGCTTTCTCGCGATCAAGCAAAAGGACCTGGTGGTCCACCACCCTTATGAGACTTTCGATGTGGTGGTTCAGTTTCTCAACCAGGCGGCGCGGGACCCGAACGTCGTCGCGATAAAGCAGACGCTCTATCGCACCTCGCATGACAGCCCGATCGTGCGCGCGCTGATCGAGGCGGCGGAGGCTGGCAAGTCGGTCACCGCGCTCGTCGAATTGAAAGCGCGCTTCGACGAGGAGGCGAATATCCGCTGGGCCCGCGATCTGGAACGCGCCGGCGCGCAAGTGGTCTTCGGCTTCATCGCGCTGAAGACGCATGCGAAGCTATCGTGCGTCGTGCGCAGGGAGGGCGGCTCGCTCGCCACCTACTGCCATGTCGGCACCGGCAATTATCATCCGATGACGGCGAAGATTTACACCGACATTTCTGTGTTTACTGCTGATCCGGTGATCGGCAGCGATGTGCTGCGCATCTTCAACTACATCACCGGCTATGCTGAACCGGCCGGCCTGGAGCGCATGGCAATCTCGCCGATCAGCCTCAAGTCGCGGCTTCTGCATCATATTGCGCAGGAGGCGGAATTCGCCCGTGCCGGTAAGCCAGCCGCAATCTGGGCGAAGTGCAATGCGCTCGTCGATCCGGAGATCATCGATGCGCTTTATGCGGCGAGCAAAGCGGGCGTCGAGATCGATCTTGTCGTGCGCGGCATTTGCTGTTTGCGGCCCGGTGTTTCCGGCCTTTCCGAGAACATCCGTGTGAAGTCGATCATCGGCCGCTTCCTCGAGCATGCGCGCATTTATGCCTTCGGCGGAGGCCACGGCCTGCCGCACAAGGACGCGCATGTCTATATTTCCTCGGCCGATCTGATGCCGCGCAACCTTGACCGCCGCGTTGAGGCTTTGCTGCCGATCACCAATCCGACTGTCCACGAGCAAGTGCTCGAGCAGATCATGATTGCCAATCTTATCGACAATCAACAGAGCTATCGGGTCTTGCCTGACGGGTCGAGTGCGCGTATTTCGGCGCCGAACGAAGAGCCTTTCAACGCGCATAGCTATTTCATGAACAATCCAAGCCTTTCGGGACGCGGCAAATCGGGCAAGGAATCCAGCCCCAAGACGCTGTTGAAGCGCCTGGAGGGCCGCTGACCGAAAATGCTTGAACTTTTCTCGAATTTGGTCGGCACGAAAATCGAAACGAAGCGACCCGTCGCGATAGTCGATATAGGTTCGAACTCGGTGCGCCTCGTCGTCTATGACGGGCTCGGCCGCGCTCCGACGCCGATCTTCAACGAGAAGGTTCTCTGCGCGCTCGGCCATGGCGTCACGACAACGGGACGTCTGGCCAGCACCAGCATCGACAAGGCGCTCGCGGCGCTGCGCCGCTACAAGGCGCTCATCCAGATCATGGATGTGGAGGAGGTCACCGTCATCGCGACCGCCGCGGCGCGCGATGCGGCAAACGGGCCGGAATTCGTCGCCGCCGCGACCGAGGCGATCGGCGCGCCGGTCCTGCTTCTCTCAGGCAAGCGGGAAGCCGAACTCTCGGCCCTCGGCGTCATCTCCGGCTTCCACGATCCCGACGGTATCGTCGCCGATCTCGGAGGCGGTTCGCTCGAACTTATCGACGTGAAGGGCACCAAGCTCGGCAAGGGCATCACCCTGCCGCTCGGCGGCTTGTCGTTGATGGATGCGGCGAAAGAATCGCCGAAGGCCGCCATCAAGATCGCCCGCGATGCGCTGAGCAAGGCCAAAATCCTCGAAAGTCTGCGCGGCCGCACGCTCTATGCTGTCGGCGGCACATGGCGCGCGCTGGCCCGGCTGCATATGCGCCAGCGCAATTACTTCATGAGCATCATGCATGGCTATACGATTCCGGCGCGCGAGGCGTTGGATTTCGCCGACCTCGTCGAACGGGTAAATACCGATGCGCTGGTTTCGGTGGATGCCATCGCGCCGGCACGCCGGCCGCTGCTCGCCTATGGCGCCATCGTGATGGACGAGATTCTGCGTCAGGCGCAGCCGAAGGAGATCACGATCTCCGCGACGGGCGTGCGCGAAGGCATGCTCTATGAGAAGCTCGACCGCGCGGAACGGCGCCAGGACCCGCTGATCGTCGCAGCGCGCGAGATCAATCAGCTGACTGCGCGTTCGCCCAATCACGCCGAAGATCTCTGCGACTGGACCGACCAGTTCATGAAGTCCACGCATTTCGACGAAAGTCCCGAAGAGAAGCGGCTCCGTCATGTGGCTTGCTTGCTGGCCGATACGAATTGGCGCGCGCATCCCGACTATCGCAGTGAGCAGAGCCTCAATGTGGTGGCGCATGCTGCCTTCATGGGCATCGACCATCCGGGCCGGTCGTTCCTCGCGCTCGCGGCTGCCTATCGCTATCTCGGCCTCGAGCAGGATGTGAATCCAGCCTTGCGGGCGCTCGTTTCGTCGCGGCTTCTTGACCGGGCGCGGCTGCTCGGCGGTGCCCTGCGCGTCGCCTATCTGATCTCGGCCGGCATGGCGGACGTCCTGCCGCGCACGCCGATGGTCTGCCTGAAGAACCGGCTTGTCCTGACCTTGCCTGCCGATCTTGCCGATCTCGCGAGCGAACGTCTGACCAACCGGCTGAAACAGGTCGGCCGCATCATCGGCCGCGACGTCGCGGTAGTTGCGGGATAAGGCTAGGTGATCGCATGATCGCCGCTGTCACCATCCGCGAAATGACCGAACGCGACTCAGACCGCTGGGTCGAAATGCGCTGCGCGCTTTGGCCCAGCGAGGACGAGGGGCTGCACGCGGAGGTCATCGCCGTCGTGCTGCGCAGCCCGGACGCCTGGGCCTTCATGGCCGAGACACGTGAGGGGACAGTCGCAGGATTCGCGGAACTTGCTCTGCGTCCTTATGCGAATGGCTGCGACAGCCAGCCGGTGCCTTTTCTGGAGGGCATTTGGGTGGCCCCGGAGTTCCGCCGCCGGGGCGTCGGCCGTGCGCTGATCGCGCATCTGCAGGACTTCGCGATCGCGCGTGGCTTCCGCGAGATCGGCTCGGATACAGAGATATTCAATCAGATCTCGCAAGAGGCCCATGCGGCCTGGGGCTTTACCGAGACCGAGCGCGTCGTCTATTTCCGCAAATTGCTATCCAAATGACACTAGGCGTCACGGCCGGGCTTGACCGGCCGTCCGGATGACTCGCAGAGATAGACGATACGCCTTTGCGGCGATCATCGAGTCTGGATGCGCGCATCAAGTCCCGCGCATGGCGCTCCACTTGGAATCAGCTGGAGGCCCTGCGCGCGCGTTCGATCATTCTGCCGCTTCGTCGGCCTGATCCTGCCATTCGAGCGTGACGACCTTGCCGTGCTCGACCGTCAAAGCGAGCCGGCCGCGTTTCAATTCAAGCGCCTTGGCGCCGAAAATCTCGCGCCGCCAGCCGGTAAGCGCCGGGACCTTGGCATGATCGTCGAGCGCGATGGCTTCGAGCTCGTCAGCGGTGGCGATCATTTTGGCGGCGACGCCTTCCGCTTCGGCGACTTGGCGCAGCAGAACTTTCAGGAGTTCGACTGTCGCGCCGCCGCTGGAACGGCGTTCTTTTTCGAGCTTCGGCAAGGTCTTCGGATCGCGGGCGAGGCCGCGCTGAACCGCTGCGAGAATATCAATCCCGGCGCGCGACTTCTCCATGCCGCGCGGGAATGTACGAAGATTGGAGAGGTCTTCCGCTGTCTTCGGAGCGGAGAGGGCCACCTCGACCAGCAGATCGTCTTTCAGAATGCGCGAGCGCGGCACGTCGCGGCCCTGCGCTTCTGCCTCGCGCCAAGCGGCGACCTCCATCAGCACGGCAAGATCGCGCGTCTTGCGGGCGCGATTGCGCAGCCGCTCCCAGGCATTGCTCGGAAGCTGCTCATAGGTCGCGGGCGAGGTGAGCAGCGCCATCTCGTCGTCGAGCCAGGAGAGGCGGCCGCTCTTTTCCAAAACCCGGCGCAGATGCCCGTAGATATCGCGGAGATAGGTGACGTCGGCGATCGCATAGGTCGTCTGCGCCTCCGACAGCGGCCGGCGCGACCAGTCGGTGAAGCGCGAGGATTTGTCGAGGCTGACGCGGCAGACGGCCTGCACCAATTCGCTATAGGAGATTTGATCGCCGAAGCCGCAGACCATAGCGGCGACCTGCGTATCGAACAAAGGCGTCGGGATGAGCTTGGCGAGATTCCAGACGATTTCGATGTCCTGCCGCGCGGCGTGAAAGACTTTGACGACGCGCTGATCGGCCATCAGCGCGAAGAGCGGCGACAGATCGATGCCTTCCGCGAGCGCATCGACGGCAACGGCTTCATCCTCCGAGGCGAGCTGAACAACACAGAGTTTCGGCCAAAACGTCGTTTCGCGAAGGAACTCTGTATCGACGGTCACGAAAGGATGGTGGGCCATGCGCCCGCAAACTTCGGCCAGCTCGTGAGTCGTCGTAATGAGTGTCATTGGGCGTTGATAAAGGAAAGGTTGGCCGGCTGCCAGTGCCTTAATTTCGACCGTTTTCGTTCACATTTTGATCGTGTCTTCACGGGCGATCTCGGCCATATCGGGGCGCAATGGGGGACAGCGCATTCCACTCGTGGTGGCGTCTACCGAAGGGCGGATTTCTGTTATATGAGGGCTGCTTCGCTTTTCTATGTCCACGATTTGGCGGTTCATGTCCCAGCGTCTTTCTCTCTTGCTCCTCGCTTTTCTCATGACGGCAGCGCTTGCTGCTCCGGCCATCGCCGAAGAGCCTGCTAAAGAGCCGGCCAAGCCCGCGCCCAAAGCCGAGACGAAAGGCGAGGCGCCCAGGCATCCAGCCGCCAAGGCGGGCGCCGCGGCCAAACTCGAATCGCAAATCACCTCGACCGCTTTCGGCAATTGGTCCCTGCGCTGCCGCAAGGACGAGCCGCAGCCCAAAGAGGCGAAGGACGCGAAGGATGCAGCCGGCGAAAAGCCGGGGCGCGCCTGCGAAATTTCCGAGACGCTGGAGGCGTCCGATCGCTCCGGACCGATCGCCAAATTGTCGGTCGGACGTCCGGGCGGCAAGGGGGCGCTGTTCGCGGTCCTGATCGTCCCGAACAACATCTCCTTTCCAAGCTCGGCCCACATCCGCAGCGACGACAAGGACATTTGGGGCCTGCAGCTCGACTGGGTGCGCTGCATCCCCGGCGGCTGCTTCGCGCAGGCGCAGCTTTCCGACGCGACGGTCGGTTATTGGCACGACCTCAATGCGCAGGGCGAAATCCGTTTCCCCGACTCGACCGGCGCCCAAGTTTCCTTGCCGCTCAGTTTTAATGGTTTCGGACAGGCGCTCGATGCTTTGAACAAAGCATATTAAAGACGCCAGATGCGCGGCCCGGCGAGGCCTGCCGCTGCTATCCTTCCGAACGACGTAATCGAAAGACAACGACCTATGACGCATCGCTATCGGACGCATAGCTGCGGCGCTCTGCGGGAGGCCGAGGCCGGCACCGATGTCCGCCTATCCGGCTGGTGCCACCGCATCCGCGACCACGGCGGCGTGCTCTTCATCGACCTACGCGACCACTACGGCATTACGCAATGCGTCGTCGACCCGGATTCCAAAGCCTTCGGCCTCGCCGAGAAGCTGCGTTCGGAATGGGTCGTGCGGTTCGACGGCCATGTCCGCAAACGCCCCGAAGGCACGGAAAATCCCGAAATGCCGACGGGCTTCGTCGAAGTCTATGTGACGGACATCGAAGTCCTTGGCCCGGCCGCCGAACTGCCGCTGCCCGTCTTCGGCGACCAGCAATATCCCGAGGACATGCGGCTGCGTTATCGCTTTCTCGATCTGCGCCGCGAGAAGCTGCACCAGAACATCATGCTGCGCGGGGCAGTCATCGACAGCCTGCGCAGGCGGATGAAGGCGCAAGGCTTCTTCGAATTCCAGACGCCGATCCTGACCGCGTCGAGCCCGGAAGGAGCGCGCGACTTCCTCGTCCCGTCGCGGCTGCATCCCGGCAAATTCTATGCGCTGCCGCAGGCGCCCCAGCAGTTCAAGCAGCTTCTGATGGTGGCCGGGTTCGACCGCTATTTCCAGATCGCGCCGTGTTTCCGCGACGAGGACGCGCGTGCCGACCGCAGCCCCGGCGAATTCTATCAGCTCGACATCGAGATGAGCTTCGTCACGCAAGACGATGTTTTTGCTGCTGTCGAGCCGGTTTTGCGCGGCGTCTTCGACGAATTCGGCGAAGGCAAGCCGGTCACGCAGGCCTTCCCGATGATCTCCTATAGCGCGGCGATCCGCGCCTATGGCTCGGACAAGCCGGATCTGCGCAACCCGCTGCTCATCCACGACGTGACGGCGGCTTTCCGCGATTCCGGCTTCGGCGTTTTCGCCAAGCGGCTCGCCGCGGATCCGGAAGCGTGCGTCTGGGCAATCCCAGCGCCGGGCGGCGGCCAGCGCACTTTCTGTGACCGCATGGACAGCTGGGCGAAGAGCGAAGGCCAGCCGGGCCTCGCCTATATCTTCTGGCGCGAAGGCGAGGAGACGGGCGCGGGTCCCGTTGCCAAGAATGTCGGGCCGGAGCGCACCGAACATATCCGCCAGGGCCTGAATGGCCTGCCGGGCGAGTGGGTGCATGTGCCGGCGCCGGAGCTCGAAACGGCAACGGGCGAGAAATTCCCGCTGGAAATCGCCATGCCTTACCGGCAGCTGCGGCCGGAAGGTCTGAAGGCGGGCGATGCCGTCTTCTTCGTCCTTGGCAAGCCGGACGACATCTATAAATTTGCCGGCCTTGCCCGCACCAAGCTCGGGCAGGAACTCGATCTCGCCAAGAAGGACGTCTTCGAATTCTGCTGGATCGTCGATTTCCCGATGTTCGAGTGGAACGAAGACGAGAAGAAGATCGACTTCTCGCACAATCCTTTCTCGATGCCGAACTTCCCGCACGACGACTTCGTCGCGCTGGATGCGGCCGATCAGGCGACGATTCTGTCGATCAAGGCCTTCCAATACGACATCGTCTGCAACGGCATCGAATTGTCGTCGGGCGCGATCCGTAACCACCGCCCCGATATCATGAAGAAGGCCTTCGCGCTCGCCGGCTATCCGGAAGAGGTGCTGATCGAGAAGTTCGGTGGCATGTATCGCGCCTTCCAATATGGCGCTCCGCCGCACGGCGGCATTGCGCCGGGTGTCGACCGCATCGTCATGCTGCTGGCGGGCGAGGAGAATCTGCGCGAAGTCGTGCCGTTCCCGATGAATCAGAAGGCCGAAGACCTGCTGATGGGCGCGCCGTCGCCGGTGACGCCGAAGCAGCTGCGGGAATTGCACATCCGCCTCAATCTGCCCGATCCGAAAGAGTGATCGGGTAGGGCGCAAATGTGGCGCGCCTTTAAAAGAAAAGCCCCGGCGCTGGCGCGGCGAGGCTCTTCTGATTCAAACTAGACGGATCAGTGTCCGCTAGAGGTGGAACCTTTGGTTTCGCCAGGCGCGTAGCCAGAAGCGCCCGGCTCACCCGCTTTCGATCCCTTGCTCTGCATTTCATGTCCGGGAGCGTAGCCAGACGCTCCGGGGCTGCCTTTTTTGGAGCCCTTCATCTGCATCTCGTGGCCTGGAGTGTCGCTTGACGCGCCCTGCGCAAACGCGACTGGCGCGGCCAAGATGAAAGCTGCGGCCGACAGGCCGATAAGTGCTGATTTCATAGCTGTCCTCCTCCTCGGTAGGACCGATCAACGAGCGTTGAGACGGACCGTTCCATGAGGGACCGTTCGACGACCGGTGCCGCAACCGAACCTGCGCAGGACAGCGAAAGACCTGCCGCTCGGGGACCACGCCAGGGCCCTATCAAAATTGATACGCGCTGCAATGAAGCCGAAGCTAATTGCCGCATCTGCACGACAAATACAGGGAAAGCTGAGCTCCAAACGGGTTGGTGCCGGTTGCAGGAGTCGAACCCGCGACCTACTGATTACAAATCAGTTGCTCTACCAGCTGAGCTAAACCGGCAATCCAAATGGGCCAGACGTCCGGAGTGCCGCCAAAGTGGCGACCGGGAACGCGGCGCCCGCACAAGACCCGTCTGAGCTAGCAGCGTGCGCCGCGACATGCAACAGCCGGCATATGTGCGCGCCGTATCCTCGCCGTAATAACCGCCTAGCAAAATGTTGGACGGGGCTGAGAGATCAACCGCCCGACGGACCGGCGATACGACCGAATGCCCCCGAAAAACCAGGGGCAGAGCCGGATTTCATCTCGCGCTTGTGATGGAAATAATTGCGTCGTTATCGCTATGTTAACGCTCATAGCGTCGTCTCAAGACCTGCTGCAAATTGCGCTGGTTTCAACGCCCTTTTAGGAGGGGAGAATGTCGAATTTCATTGAGTCGACACTCAAGAAGGTCATGGCCCTTGGGCTGGCCGCGGGTGTCATGACGGCCGCGACTTTGCCGGCCCGCGCCGGTGACGGCGGCGCGATTGCAGCCGGCATTATCGGCGGCACGGCTCTCGGCGTCCTGGTCGGCGCGACGGTTGCGCATCCGCCGCCGCCCCCGCCGCCGGCTTATTACCCGCCGCCGCCTCCGCCGCCGGCCTATTACGATCCGGCTGCCGCCGATGGCCCGCCGCCTGGCGCCGGCCCGGATGAAGACGGCCCGGGACCTGGCCCGCGCTGCGCCAAATGGCGGTCGCGGCCCGATGCCAACGGCAATCCGGTCTGTCTGCATTATTTCCACTGAGGACCGCGCGGTTTAACCCGCAGCGCTCTGACTGATATGAAAAAGGCCCCGCTTTGGCGGGGCCTTTTGTTTGATGCGGATTGTTTGATTCATGCATCGGCACAACGAAAAGGGCGCCGCATGCGCCGCCCCAAATCCTTCGTTTCGGCCCGGATTACATATGGGCGATATCGCGATCCTTGGTTTCCGGCAAGAAGAAGAGCGCCACGAAGAAGCTCATGGCTGCGATGAGGATCGGATACCAGAGGCCTGAGTAGATATTGCCGGTCGCGGCAACGATGGCGAACACCGTTGCCGGCAGGAAGCCGCCGAACCAGCCGTTGCCAATGTGATAGGGCAGCGACATGGAGGTGTAGCGGATGCGCGTTGGGAAGAGCTCGACGAGCCAGGCGGCGATCGGCCCATAGACCAAGGTCACATAGATGACCAGGATCGAGAGCAGAACGACCGTCATGAACGTGTTGATCTCTTTCGGATCGGCGCTGGCCGGATAGCCATGCGCCTTGATCGCGGCGGCGATCGCCTTGGCGGCGCCAGGCGTATTGCCGGCGATCGTCGTGTCGCCGATCTTGACGCTAGCGACCGTGCCGGCCGGTGCGGCGACGTTGTTGTAGTTCACCGATAAATTGACGAGCGCCGCTTTGATGACGTCGCAAGGCGTCGTGAACTTCTCCGTGCCCGTCGCCTTGAACTGGAAGGAGCAGGTTGCCGGATCCGCGACGACCGTCACGGGCGCCGCGGCGAGCGCCGCTTCAAGCTTCGGATTAGCGAAGTGCGTGATACCCTGGAAGATCGGGAAATAGGTCACCGCCGCCAGCAGGAAGCCGGCAAGCATGACCGGCTTGCGGCCGATCTTGTCGGAGAGCCAGCCGAATAATATGAAGCAGGGCGTGCCGACGGCGAGCGCGACAGCGATCATGATCTGCGCGGTAACGCCTGGAACCTTCAGCGTCTGAGTCAGGAAGAACAGCGCATAGAACTGTCCGCCGTACCAGATCACTGCTTCGCCGGCCGTTGCGCCGAGCAGCGCAAGGATCACGAGCTTGGCGTTGGCCCATTCGGTGAAGGACTCGGTAAGCGGGCGCTTCGACTGCTTGCCCTCTTCAACCATCCGCTTGAACAGCGGCGACTCATTGAGCCTGAGCCGGATCCAAATCGAGATGAGAAGCAGAATGCCGGAGAGCAGGAAGGGAATGCGCCAGCCCCATTCGCCGAAGGCGGCTTCGCCCATCATCGAACGGATGCCGAGGATCAGCAGCAGCGCCAGGAACAGGCCGAGCGTTGCGGTCGTCTGAATCCACGAGGTGTAGAAGCCGCGTTTGCCGTTCGGCGCATGTTCGGCGACGTAAGTCGCGGCGCCGCCATATTCGCCGCCGAGCGCCAAGCCCTGGATGAGGCGCAGCGCGATCAGCACGACCGGCGCGACAATGCCCCACTGAGTGTAGCCGGGGATGACACCGATGAAGAAGGTGCCGATACCCATCAAGCTCATGGTGACGAGGAAGGTGTATTTGCGGCCGATCTTGTCGCCGAGACGGCCAAAGATCAGGGCGCCGAACGGGCGCACGGCAAAGCCGGCGGCAAAGGCAAGCAGGGCAAAGATGAAGCCAACATTGGCCGGCACGTTCGAGAAGAAGTATTTCGCCAGAAAGACGCCGAGCGTGCCGTAGATATAGAAATCATACCATTCGAAGACGGTACCAAGCGAGGAGGCGAAGATGACCATTCGCTCTTCCCCGGTCATCCGCCGCGTGCCGCTCGGCACAGCGGTGTTCATTGCAATATTGGTCATGGCCGTATCCCTGGTTTCCTCCGCAGCCCTTCGGCTTGCGCTTTTTTTGATGGTGTTGAGCGCAAAACAGCGCGGCGCACAGTTGAAGCCATGGCCGAACGCGCGTTAATCTTAAGCAGCTGAGCGCGTGCCGTCGATGGAGCCCGCATGAAACCTTCGTCTAAGCTCGGAAGCTTGTGCGGCCTTATTTTCTGCTGCGTTGCGACGACATCGGGCGCGGGCCAGGCGGCGACTCGGACTGTGCCGCATGCGATGACAGTGGCGCATCCGATGTTCGACGTGCGCGGACCGAGACCGCATCTGATCAACGGTGCGATACGAAATCCGCTGCAGAGAAACGTAGTTGCGCGGCCGCAGATGAACGTCGTGGGACGACATTTCCGCCGGCATCGGTTTGTCGATACCGGTTTCATCGGGCCCTATCTGTCAGGCAGCTATCCGACGGCGCCGGCTTTCGCCGATGTGGCGAGTCCGGAAGCCGCCGTCTTCGGCGACGACGATGCAGCGGATTATCGGCTGCCCTGCGTCGTGCCGCTTGTCATCGACCTGCGCACGCAACATCGTCGGCGCAAATTGCCGACAGTGACTTACGGCCAGCCCGGCTATTGTCCGCCGTCGGTCACGATCGCCGCGCCGCTAAAACATGCGCGTGAGCGGCATCACTTTGACTAACGATGGGATCTTTATTTGGATTGAGGCGCCATCTGGACGAGGGTGAGGGCGACGGCGCAGGCGTTGGAGACGTTCAGGCTTTTGATCGCGCCGGGCAGGTCGAGCCGCGCAAGCGCATCGCAATTCTCGCGGGTGAGGCGGCGCAGGCCTTTGCCTTCGGCGCCCAGGACGAGGGCAACGGGTCGCCCGATCTCCAGGTTTTGCAGCGGCTCCGGCCCTTCCGAATCGAGGCCGATGCGCTGATAGCCGAGATCGCCGAGCTCTTCGAGAGCGCGGGCGAGATTGACCACTTCGATCACCGCGACATGTTCGAGCGCGCCCGAGGCGGTCTTGGCGAGCACGCCGGACAGCTCCGGCGCGTGCCGTTCCGTGGTGATCACCGCATCGACCGAGAAGGCCGCGGCTGAGCGCAGGATCGCTCCGACATTATGTGGGTCGGTAATCTGGTCGAGCACGAGGACGACGCCGCTCTTGACCTCGATCGCATCGAGTTCAGGAGCAGCGAGCGGCCGGGCTTCGAGCATCACGCCTTGATGGACCGCGTCATTCCCGAGCCGCCGTTGCAGGTCCTCCGGAGCAACGATGTGCAGAGGAACATGTGCCTCCGTCGCGGCATCCTGCAGCCGTTCGGCGGCAGCTTGCGTGGCGTAGAGATCGAGGAGTTTCCTTGACTTGTTGCGCAACGCTTCAAGTACTGCGTGAAAGCCGTAGAGAACCGCGAGTTCGGCGCTGGACCGCCGGAAGGCCGGTCCGTCCGTCGGCCGTGACTGTTCCATCCCGGCATTAGGTTTTGCGCCGTGCAGCTTGGCGCCTTGCGCTTTGAAGCCATGCGGCTTGGCCGGGGGCGTGCCGTGCCGCGGGCCGTCCTTGCCGCTCGGACGGGATGTGCCGGACGGACCCAGGCCGCCTTTTGAGCCGCCTTTCTGGCCGGGGCCACCTTGGCGCGGACGATCCTTCACGCGCAAATGTCCCGTGGCGCGCGGAACTGATCAGCAGGCAGACATGTGAATTTCATATGCCACCTTTATCGGGGCGTTTGCGGCCCAGCAAGTATGAGCGTGCACGGCCTTGTGTTGCGCCTGCGGCCTCCTGCGAAGCGCAATGGAACCGAGTCTGGTCCGGTGGCGGAATGTCTTGCCAGCGGCAGCTTGCTCGCCTGCAACGGGCAAGCGCCGGCGCCGCTTGTCGTTGCGCCAATGCCGGGCAAGCCGCTCCATCAGCGGTATGCGACCGGATCGACGCCGCCGATCACGAAGACTTCCAGGGGCCCCGGTCCTATGCCATTGATTTGAAATGAACATCGGTCGCAGCCCGCACCCCCGCAGCTTCGCTCATGCGCAATGCGGGAACCTTCGCCCGCGACGCCTTTGAGCCATCGATGCTGCGGCGGAATGCCAGGGGTGTTTTCGTGACAGGCCCGCGCAACATGGCAAATGACGGCGCTGCCTGAATTTGGTTGGGCAGAGCGGGCAGGCGGGGTTGACAGAAGTGGGGTCGCTTACCCATAAGCCTTGTCCGCGCGGCAGCATAGCGTCGCGCCGGGGGAGAGTGTCCCGAGCGGCAAAGGGGGCGGACTGTAAATCCGCTGGCTATGCCT
>CAZXXA010000017.1:0-80413 GCA_964644615.1 uncultured Methylovirgula sp.
GCGCTCTTCGGTGATAAGATCACGACGGACCACATCTCGCCCGCCGGCTCGATCAAGGCATCGTCGCCCGCTGGTCACTATCTGCTCGAGCGACAGGTGTCGCAGCAGAACTTCAACCAATATGGCACGCGCCGCGGCAATCATGAGATCATGATGCGCGGCACCTTCGCCAATATCCGCATCAAGAACAATATTCTCGCGAAGGCCGACGGCAGCGTGCCGGAAGGCGGCATGACGAAACATTGGCCCGACGGCGAAGAGATGTCGATCTACGACGCCTCGGTGAAGTATCAGGAGGCGGGCGTGCCGCTCGTCGTCTTCGCCGGCAGCGAATATGGCAATGGCTCGTCGCGCGACTGGGCGGCGAAGGGCACCAAGCTCCTCGGCGTGCGCGCCGTGATCGCCGAAAGCTTCGAGCGCATCCACCGCTCGAACCTCGTCGGCATGGGCGTGCTGCCGCTGACTTTCGAGCCCGGCACGAGTTGGAAGTCGCTCGGCCTCAAGGGCGACGAGCAGGTCACGATCCACGGCCTCGGCGAGACGCTGAAGCCGCGCCAGAAGATGGCAGCCGAGATCAAATTCGTCGACGGCAGCGTGAAAAAAGTGCCGCTGCTGTGCAAGATCGCGACGGAAGACGAGCTCGACTACTTCAAGAACGGCGGCATTCTGCCTTTCGTTCTGCGCCAGCTGGCGGCGTAAGCGCTACGTTTCGCTAACTAGCGTCATGCGCGGGCTTGACCCGCGCATCCAGACGTCAGTGACCGGCAGTTTTCTCGCTGTTGAGCGCTTTACTGCCGACAACGTTTTTGGATGCGCGGATCAAGTCCGCGCATGACGGCTGGTTACCAATTCAGCGTCCCATAGAGATCCTGCCAATCCGGATTCATCTCCTGGATCAGCGCGAGCTTCCAGGCGCGTGGCCAATGTTTCAGCGTCTTTTCGCGCTGGATGGCCACACGGATATCCTCGAAGGTCTCATAATAAACGAGGCGATGAAGGCCATAACGTTGGGTGAAGCCCTTCGTTTGTTCTTCGCGATGTTCGTAGACGCGGCGCGATAAATCGTTTGTCACGCCGATGTAAAGCGTGCCATCGCGTCCATTGGTCATGATGTAGACGAAACCGGCCATAGATCGCTTAAATAAGCATTTTAGAAAAACAAGAGTACGGGCGCGTCTTACGCGGGCTTGACCCGGGTATCCAACAACGCGGCTAGCAAGCAAATCGCAAGCCCCAAACAGAGACGATAAATTGGCGCCTGGATGCGCGGATCAAGTCCGCGCACGACCGCGGTCTGATGCGGGCTTTAATCCACCAAACTCCGTCTGCCGCCTTCTCAAAAAATCCCGCACGGCCGGGTCGCGTTCGAGGCCGATGGCAATTTCGTAAGCCTCATGCGCCTCGGCTTTCGCGCCGAGCTTGACCAGCAGCTCCGCGCGCGCCGCCCAATAAGGCTGATAATTGGCGAGCCGCGGATCGGCGCCGATCGCGTCGATCTCGGCGAGCGCCGCGCGCGGCCCACGCACTTCGGCAACCGCGAGGGCACGATTGACCGCGACGACGGGCGAGTGCGAGAGCGCCAGCAGCGCATCATAAAGACGCAGCACGTCGGGCCAATTGTTGCGGCCGGTCCGGCAGCGATAGACATGCGCCGATTGCAAGGCGGCTTCCAATTGATAGCGGCCGATGGCGCCAAAGCTGCCGGCGTGACGTAGCAGCGCCTCTGCCTCGTCAATCATGCTGCCGTTCCATAGGGCGGTGTCCTGTTCGGCAAGCGGCACGTAATCGCCTGTTGCGTTGCGCCGGGAGATCCGCCGCGCCTCGGCATGCAGCATTAAGGCGAGGAGGCCGAAGGTCTCAGGTTCCTCGGGCAAAAGCTCGGTCATGAGCCGCGCCAGAAACAAGGCTTCCGCCATCAAATCGCGGCGCGTGACATCGGTACCGCCGGGATCGCTCCAGCCTTCCGCGAAACAGGCGTAGATCGCATCAAGCACCGCATCGCGCCGAGCCGGAAGATCATCCCGGTCCGGAATGACGAAGGGAATCGCCGCCTCGCGGATTTTTTCTTTCGCGCGTACGAGCCGTTTGCCCATCGCGGCGGGTGAGGCGAGAAAAGCGGACGCGATCGTCTTGGCGTCGAGGCCAAGCACGACCTGCAGCATCAAGGGCGCACGTACAGCGGCATCGATCGCCGGATGCGCGCATGCGAACATGAGCGCCAGCCGCTGGTCGGGAATCGTCTTCGCACAAGCTGCCGCCGCTTCGTCATCGGTCAGAAGCTGCAGTTGCGCGACCGCCGCATCGGCGCTGCGATTGCGCCGCGCGCGGTCGATCGTCTTGCGCCGCGCGATGGCCAGCAGCCAGGCTTCCGGATTGTCCGGACAGCCTTTGATCGGCCAGTCGCTCAATGCCGCCGAAAAAGCTTCCGACAAAGCATCTTCGGCGGCGGCGAGATCGCGCGTGCGGGCGGCGAGAAAGGCGATGAGCTTGCCATAGCTGCGGCGCGCGACGGCATCGGCCGTATCGCGCGCCGACGCACCTTGATCTTGATTCCGATCTTGGTCTCGACGGCTCATTGCGATCCTGCCAAGCAATGTTGCCAAATCGGCTGTCACATCGTCCAGATCGGACGCACTTCGACTGTGCCATGCGAGGCGCCGGGGCAGCGGGCGGCCCAGGAAAGTGCCGCGTCGAGATCCGGCACGTCGATCAGGTAATAGCCGCCGAGCTGTTCCTTCGAATCCACATAGGGACCATCGAGCACCTGCGATTTGCCGTCGGTGACGTGAACGGTGGTCGCGGTCGAGGACGGGCGGAGCCGGTTGCTGCCGACATATACGCTCGCCTTCTTCAGCGCCTCGTTATAGGCGGCATAGGCCGCTATGCCTTGCTCCTGCTGTTCCTTCGTCAGCTGCGAAAACCCCGCTTCATTCGCATAGATCATCAGAAGATATTGCATCGCACCGCTCCTTCTTGGCTCCTTCATGGCATCCCCTCAGGGGATCATTGGCAAGAAGCTCTGTCCTGCCGGTCCAATGTCGTTTGGCGGCCCCGGATTTGGACAAAAGGGCCGCGTATTTTTTCCGCCGCCAAATCATGGGCAGAGCGCGTCTCGCTAGGGCGCTCCGGGCCGGCTGCAGAGGTATCTTGTCCACCGCCCGCCAAACTGCTTAAAGACCCCCGATCAGCAGGAGTAAAAATGGCTACCTATAAGCTTTGCGTCCTTTCGGGCGACGGTATCGGCCCGGAGGTCATGGCCGAGGTCGAGAAACTCGCCAATTTCTTCACAAAGCAGGGCGTTGCGTCGTTCGAAATCGAGCGCGGCCTTGTCGGCGGCTGCGCCTATGATGCGCATAAGGTCGCGATTTCCGAAGATGATATGAAGCGCGCCAATGCGGCGGACGCCATTCTGCTTGGCGCCGTCGGCGGCCCGAAGTGGGACAAGGTGCCTTATGACGTGCGCCCCGAAGCGGGGCTGCTGCGTCTGCGCAAGGACCTCGTCCTTTTCGCTAATCTGCGCCCGGCCATTTGCTATCCGGCGCTCGCCGATGCGTCGTCGCTCAAGCGCGATCTCGTCGACGGCCTCGACATGGTGCTGGTGCGCGAACTGACAGGCGGCCTTTATTTCGGCTCGCCCAAAGAAATCACCGATCTGCCGAACGGCCAGAAGCGCGCCGTCGATACGCAGAGCTATGAGACCTATGAGATCGAGCGCATCGGCCGCGTCGCTTTTGAGCTGGCGCGTAAGCGCCGCAACAAAGTGACATCCGCCGAGAAGCACAATGTCATGAAGTCCGGCGTGCTGTGGCGCGATGTCATCATCGAGCTGCACAAGCGCGAATTCCCGGATGTCGAGCTGGAGCATCAGCTTGCCGATGCCTGCGGCATGCAGCTCGTGCGCCGGCCGAAGCAGTTCGACGTCATCGTCACTGACAATCTCTTCGGCGACATTCTGTCCGACGTCGCGGCGATGCTCACCGGCTCGCTCGGCATGCTGCCGTCGGCCTCGCTCGGCGCGGTCGATGAAAAAACTGGCCACCGCAAGGCGCTCTACGAGCCGGTGCACGGCTCCGCGCCCGACATCGCCGGCAAGGGCATCGCCAATCCGCTGGCGATGATCGGCTCCTTCGGCATGTGCCTGCGCTATTCCTTCGGCCTCGGCGATCTCGCCGACAAGATCGAAGCGGCGATCGCCACGGTTCTCGGCAAGGGCCTGCGCACCGCCGACATCAAGGGCGATGCAACGTCAACCGTCTCGACCGCGCAGATGGGCGATGCGGTGCTCGAAGCGGTGAAGGCGAGCATGTAATTAAAGCGCGTCATTGCGAGTGAAGCGAAGCAATCCAAAATGACTGGATTGCTTCGTCGCTTTGCTCCTCGCAATGACGTTACCCCAGCAGCGGACCCCAGGCGGGATCGGACGCATAGGACGGCGTCGGCACCGGGAATTCGGCGCGGCCGAACACATCGCGCATGAAGATATGCGCACCGGAATTGCCGCCCGGATCGCGAAAGAACATCAGATAGAGCCCGTTCGGCGCCCAGGTCGGCCCCTCATTGTGGAAGCCTTCCGTCAGGATGCGCTCGCCCGACCCGTCCGGCTTCATCACGCCAATCGCGAACTGCCCGTCGACCTGCTTGGTGAACGCGATGTAGTCGCCGCTCGGCGACCAGACCGGCGTCGAATAAGTGCCCTGGCCGTGCGAGATGCGGTTGGCGCCACCGCCCGAGCCCGACATCACATAAATCTGCTGCGAGCCGCCACGGTCGGAATTGAAGACGATCTGTGAGCCGTCGGGCGAATAGGACGGCGACGTATCGATCGCATTGGAGTTGGAGAGCCGTGTCGTCTGCCGTGAGCGGATATCCATCGTATAGAGATTGGACACGCCGTTCTCTTCAAGCGACATGATGATCTTCTGCCCGTCCGGCGAGAAGCGCGGCGCAAAGGTCATGCCCGGGAAGTTGCCGACCGACTCGCGCTGGCCGGTCTCGATATTGAGCAGCAGCACTTTCGCACCGGAATTGTTGAAGGCCATATAGGTCACGTCCTGCGACGAGGGCGAGAAGCGCGGCGTGACGACCGACTCGTCGCCGCGCGTCAGATAGCGCACATTGGCGCCGTCCTGATCCATGATCGCCAGGCGTTTGCGGCGATGCGTGGCCGGACCCGTCTCGTCGACGAAGACGACGCGCGTGTCGAAGCAGCCCTTCGTCGCGCCGGTGACCTGAACGAAGATCGCATCCGAAATGATATGCGCGACGCGGCGCGAATTGTTCGGGTCGGTGACATATTGCTTCGCGGCGACCTGCTGGCCGTTCGATGTGTCCCACAGCCGGAACTGCGTCTGCAGCCGGCCGTTGCCGCCCGGCATCGAACGGCCGGTGACCACATATTGCGCCAGCGACTGCCAGGAGGCCGGCTGGATCGGCGCATCGGGATTGATCTGCTGGCCGGCAAAACTGCTCGGATTGACCGGCTGCAGAAACACCGAACGATTGAAATTATTGGTGATGATCGAGCTGACCTGGCTACCGGAATCGCCAGCGAATTGCGTCACCGCAATGGTGATCGGCTTGAACTCACTGCCAGGGGTCACTTCGAGGATGCTGTTAGCCTTGGCCGGCCGGATATCGCAGAGATTGGTCGCAACGATGCTGGAAGTCGCACCGAGAAGAAGCCCGCAGGTCTGCCGTCGCGTGAGGATTGGAAGCATGTGAGTCACGTCCGCTCGAATGGAAGAGGTGAACAGTGTGCCTTGCCGGGATGACAGGGCCTTGGAGGGATTCTCTGCCGCATGCAGATCACATGGCCTCGTCGTGGAAACGGACGACTCGGTCATGCCATTCCGCAAAATAGGGTTTGAATCGGGCAGGAACCGGGAGAGGGTCGCATTTGCGGACGGCGCGCACCGCGCTGTCCGCCAGCGCCCGCCAGGCCGAATCCCCCGGCGGGTTGGTGAGCACGGGTTCGGCCGCCAGCGAACCGTCAAGATTGAGCACGACGCGGACCATCGGCATATATTTCGGGCCGCTCGGGAGGGTGATCGGCTGCGTCCAGCAGCCTTGGAAGCGATCCTGAAACCAACCGTCCATCTGCGCCTGAAGCGTGGGCGACATGACAGGGGCCGAGGCGGTGGGCGAGCCGAGCGAGGCGACCTGCTGGAGCTGACGCCCCGTCGCCGCCTTGCGCTGCGCGTGCTCATGCGACTGCAGAATTTGGCTGATGTCGCTTGGGTCGAATTTCTGGTGATTGGGGCTTTCGTCGCCAGACTTCTGCTTGGCCGCCTTGGCCTCGGCCTTTTTCTTTTCTTCCAGAAGTTTGGCGATCTGGTCGAACTTGAGCTTCGGCTCAGGTTTTTTCGCCTCTTCCTTCTTCACTTCTTTTTTTGGCGGCTGATCCTTGGGCCGCGGTGGCGGCGACGGCTCGTCGGCCGCATTGTCTTGCGGCGGCTGCGCGACCGGCGGCTTGGGATCGGGCTTGGGTGTCGGTTTAGGCGGCGGCTCGGGCTTCGCCTGCGCAGCCTGCTGGGTGGCATTCGTCGGCTTTTCCGGCGGCTTGTCCGCCGTGCCGGGATCGGGGAGCTTCTTGTCGGGCGACGGCGGCGTCGGCACGTCCTTCTTGGCTTCGGCGAGCGGCGGCTTCGGCTTGGTCTCGGTCGTGTCGGCGACCTTGTCGGCGCGCTGCTTCGGCTTGACTTCCTTCGCCGTCTTGTCGCCCTTCATGATCTGATTGACGTCGGAAGAGCTTACGATCTCGACCGGGATCGACTCCTGCGCATCCTGGTATTTCGGATCAAAGGAAAACGACACGAGCATCGTCGTGAGCAGCACCACATGGGCTGCGCTCGAAAGCACGAGTCCTGGGTTTTCCCGTAGATTCATTGCCGCTCATGTGTTCAACCGCATTCCGCGCACCAGAGGACGCACGGGCCGCGGCTCAATTCTTGGAAGGTTCGGTGACGAGCGCGACCTTCTTGTAGCCCGCCGTTGTGATGATCGACATGACCTCGGCGACCTTGCCGTAGTTCACCTGGTTCGAACCGCGCACATAAATGCGCGAGTCGAAACCGTCCTTGGCCACGTCCTTCAGCGTGTCGGCAAGCTTGTCCATCGTCACCGGATTATCCATGACGAAGATCTCGCCCTTGTCGTCGACAGCGACGGAGAGCGGCTTCTGCTCGATGTTGAGCGCCGAGGCCTTCGTGTGCGGCAGATCGATCGGAACGCCGGTCGCGAGCAGTGGCGCTGCGACCATGAAGATAATCAGCAAGACGAGCATGACGTCGATGAACGGCGTCATGTTGATCTCGGCCATGGCGGCATAGCGCGGCACGCCGCGCCGGCCGCGCCGTCCCCCTTTGCGTCCCCCTGCACCCGCGCTCATGCCCATGAGTTCGTCTCCCTGTCCCGATCAGGCGGCGCGATCGCGCACGGCATGCTGATCAATCTGCCGCGACAGGATGGACGAGAATTCATCGGCGAAGCCTTCGAGCCGCGCCTGTTTCTTGGCGACGTCGCCTTGCAGCTTGTTGTAGGCGATGAGCGCCGGAATGGCGGCGAAGAGGCCGATGGCGGTGGCAAAGAGCGCTTCCGCGATACCGGGCGCGACGACGGCAAGCGAGGTGTTCTTCGAGGCGGCGATGGAGCGGAACGAGGTCATGATGCCCCAGACCGTGCCGAAGAGGCCGACGAAGGGGCCGGCCGAGGCGACCGTCGCGAGCACCAGGAGATTGGATTCGAGCTTCTCGACTTCGCGGGCAATCGAGACATCGAGGACTTTCTCGATGCGCGCCTGCAGGCCCATGAAAGAGCCGGTCGCCGTCTGCACCGAGCGTTTCCATTCATGCATGGCGGCGACGAAGAGGCTCGCCATGCCGGTCGTCGGCCGCGAGGCCAGAGACGTATAGAGCTCTTCGAGAGAGGTGCCGGACCAGAAGATTTCCTCGAAACGGTCCATTGCCTTCTGGAAGCGGGTGAAGAGGATCGCCTTGTTAACGATGATCGCCCAGCACCAGATCGAGGCGGAGAGCAGGCCCAGCATCACGATCTTCACGACGATGTGGGCGCTCATGAACATGCTGAAGAGGGACACTTCCGCCGCTTGCGTGGCGAGCCCCGATGTGGCGATGTCGGCAGGATTCATTTCATTCGTCCTTGCAAATCGGAACGGCGGTCCATGGTCGCCGCATCAAAGCAGAGCGCGGGAAAGCCAATTCTAGCCGCTTCGCTGCAATCGACACCGCGCGGCGCCAAGACCTCGTGGTCCCGGGCCGTCCGGTTGGCATTCTGGCGTGCGCGGCTGCAATCGTGGCATGCGCCCCCGGCCCGTCCCACGCGGAAGACCGAAGTGCCGAGAGGCTGGCGGTGATTCCGGAGGGATGGGACCATCAACCCCTGTCCTGGAATTCCGTCATTTCTTGGGCTTTTCCGACATCCGAGTGGCTTTAATATCGCCTATCGAGTTAAGTCGCTCTAAAGCTTAATATACCGTTATCGCTTAAGGGTTGCGCCGCGGCAAATTCGGCCCGAAACAGCTTTTGCGTCCGCTCTTTGGGTCCGACGGCGGATCTCGCGACAGCGCGACGCGGCCCTCTCGGCCAGATATCGCGGGTTTGCCGGCTGCCGGTCAGAGCTTGGAGAGGATGGCGGGTGGCAGGCGCTGCGCCTTGCCGTCGCTCACCACCGCAATCCGGACGTCCGCGACGATCAGCTCCTCGTCGCCGCGCAAGATCCGTTGCGCCATTTCGATCGAGGCGCCGCCGACTTTTGCGACGCGCGTCTCGACAGTGAGCTCGTCGTCCATCCGCGCCGGCTTGATGAAATCAATAGCCATTTTGCGAACGACGAAAGCGATGGGCATGCCATCCGCCGCGTGCAGCGCGCTGTGGCGGATGTCATGGGCGCGCAAAAATTCGGTCCGCCCGCGTTCGAGAAAACGCAGATAGGACGCGTGATACACAACGCCAGAAAAATCCGTGTCCTCGTAATAGACCCGGATCGGAAAACGATGGGCCACGCTCATCGCGGCCCCACGGCCCAAAAGTGGCTCCCGGCTCGGCAAGGGCAGGGAGCGCCGGCGATGGTCGGAACAAGAAAGTTCGGCATGAGGGTCCTCAGCGTTGACGACATGCGCTCATCGCAGCGACGCTTGCCGGGACCTGCTCCAAACCAACTCCTTTCAAAGCCTATTTTACGGTGTGAAAGGAGTTGAAGAAGGCATCGATGTCGGCGCCCGTGCCGTCCGTAGCGTCGCTCGTGTAGACGATCTCGTACAACCGGTCGCCGGTCCACAGAAAGCGCTGACGCAGAACAATCTTCGATTGCGGCAGATCGACGATCACTTCGCGGCCTTTGATGCCAGCTTGATCGATGTCCTTCTGCGTCCGCAGCTTGCCTTTGACGGCGGCGATCACGCCCTTCACGCCGTTGTCATAGTTATAGCTGGCATGGCCGGAATAGACGATCATCGCCACCGCCCAGTAATTATGATTGGTGCTGACGGACCAGTTGTACTGATCGAAAGAAATGCCGTCATTGGTTTTTCCCGCGCTTTTGGTCATTGCCGGCACGGCCGGAAAATCGGCCGTGAAATTGCCTTCCGGGCTGGTGAAGGCATAGGCGAAGGCGGTGGTCGCAGCGACCGCGGAGGCGATAAAGATCGAGATTAAAAGGCCAAGACGCTTCATGATTTTTGACCCAATCGGTTAGAGAAAATCAATTCGTACACTAGCCTTCAGCCTATAAGCGAAGCGCCAAAACCGTGCAATCAACGTCCCTTTATAAACTGCGATGAGCGGACGCCTGTGGGTTGCAGGACACCGCCGGCGTGCCTCCCGTCCCGGATTCGGGATCGGCAGAGTTTTTGATCTGTTTTCTGGCTGGTGCTAAAGTGAAAACAATTCCTGCAAAGCAGAAGATAGACAAGCTCATGTATAGCCGGGTTACCCAAGACATACAGGTCACTGTTCTGACCGAATTCGTGCCCGAGCGGTCGGACGCGGACGAGGCGACATATTTTTGGGCCTATACGGTCGAGATCTCCAACCAGGGCGAGGAGACCGTGCAACTGACCGCGCGTCATTGGCGGATCACCGACGGCAATGGCCGCCTCGAAGAGGTCCGCGGTCCCGGCGTCGTCGGCGAACAGCCCGTCCTCAAGCCGGGTGAGAGCTTCCGCTATACGTCCGGTTGTCCGCTCAGCACGCCCTCCGGCATTATGACCGGCACCTATAAGATGGTGACCGACAAGGGGCACGCCTTCGACGTCGAGATCCCGGTCTTTTCGCTCGATTCCCCCTACGCCTCCCGGGTCCTGAACTAGCCGCCGGCCGCCATTCAACATTGGAGAAGCGGTCATGTCCCGCGTGGTCCCGCTATCCGACAGCGCTGAAGCGAACCGGCTCGCCGTGACGCTCGATGTGCTCGAGCGGCTCATTTCCTTCGACACGGAAAGCTCGAAGTCCAATCTGGCGCTGGTCGCCGATGTCGAAGCCTATCTGCAGGGCCTCGGCGTCAACTATGTCAAAGTGCCGAACGCGGAGGGCGACAAGGCGGCGCTCTTCGCGACCATCGGCCCGAAAACCGACGGCGGCGTCGTCCTCTCCGGTCATACCGATGTCGTGCCGGTCGAGGGTCAGAGCTGGACCTCGGACCCCTTCACCTTGCGCCGTAGCGGCAGCCGCCTCTTTGGCCGCGGCACCTGCGACATGAAGGGGTTCGACGCGATCTGCCTGGCGATGATCCCAGAGTTTCAGAAGGCGAAGCTATCGCGGCCGATCCATATTCTCCTGAGCTACGACGAGGAAGTCACTTGCGAGGGGCCGCTCGATACGATTGCCCGCTTCGGCCTTGATCTGCCGCGCCCCGCTGCCGTGCTCGTCGGCGAGCCGACGCTGATGCAGGTGGCGGACGCGCATAAGAGCGTCGCGACCTATCACACGATCGTTCATGGCCACGAGGCGCATTCGGCCAAGCCCTATCTCGGCGCCAGCGCCATCGCGACGGCCTGCGAACTTGTCACCGAGCTTCTCCGCTTCGGCGAAGAGCTGAAGACCGAGAGCGATCCGCGTTTCGATCCGCCGCATTCGACCGTGCATGTCGGCATTATTCATGGCGGCACGGCGCGCAACATCATGGCGAAGCGTTGCGCCTTCCATTGGGAGTTCCGCGGCCTGCCGAAGGTGCCGCAAGACCTCGCCGCGCGGCACATGCAGAGCTACATCGACCGGGTCGCCTTGCCGAAGCTGACGCGCTATGCGCCGGACGCACGGATCGAGACGATCAAGGAATCGGAAGTGCCTGGCCTGGCACCGGATGAAGGCTCGCCGGCCGAGTCCCTGGCTTTGAAGCTCGCGCAGCGCAACGCCACGATCACCGTCTCTTATGCGAGCGAAGCCGGACAGTTTCAGAGGGCGGAAATCCCCTCCGTCGTCTGCGGTCCCGGCTCCATCGACCAGGCGCATCAGCCGGACGAATATATCGAGATCGCGCAGATCGAGGCCGGCATCAATTTCATGCGCCGGCTCGCGGCGGAGCTCGGCTAGAGCATGTCCCGGAAAAGTTGATCGACTTTTCCGACAAAGGGCATGCTCCTCGATTTCAAATCGAGCGGATCGGCCCTATCAGCGCACGGATGGATGGCTCTTAAATTCGCTTGCCGATGAAAGTCATTCGCGCGCGGTTGTGGCCGATGTTCTGCTCCATGCGGCGCGCCTCAAATCCTGCAATCGACAAGAGCCGCTGCATGTCGGGGATGCTGAAGGTCGTCAGTCCGGTGCGCGACCGCGGCCGCCAATATTTTGTAAAAGACCGGAAGAACATGCCGCGCAGCGCCGCGAAGAAGAAGCCGCCGCGATAGGCGAAATCGAGCAGCGCCAGCGAATCTGCGACCGTATCGACATGCGGCGGCATGATATCGCCGACGAGGATTTTGCCGCCGAGCTTCAATTTCTTGGCGGCGAGTGCCGCGACGGCGCGGCACTCCTCGACGGTCATATATTGAAAGATCGAATGGCAGATGAAGAGGTCGAGCGTCGCATCGGGCAGCGCCTGCAGCGTCTCTTCGGACAAGACGGTGATTTTCGCGTCGCCGTCAAAGCGCTTGTGCAGCGCCGCCTCGATCTTCGGGCCGCCATCAAAGAGATAAAGATGCCCGCATTTGCTGGCGAGGACATCGGCCGCGAGCGCTTCGCCGCAGCCATAGTCGAGGACCAACGCATCCGGCTCCGGGATGAAATGCGCGACCTCATGCGCGATCGCTTCGAAATACAAGACGCGATGGCGGGCATTGACGAAGATCTTGTGCTCGCCGTCCCAATACTCTCGCCAGCTCATGCTTCCCTCGGTCTGGAGGACAGCGCGATTTCGGCGCCATGCGCCGGGGATCGGCAATTCGCGCGCTTCGCCGCTTCAAAGCAAAACGCCATCGCAGTCTAACCGATCCATCCTGGCTGTTGCAGCCAAAGATCGCACCGCTTTAAGGCGGCATAAGCCTAGCTGTTTGGCCCTGCGCGATTCCGCTCATTTGATGAAGACATAGATCGTGACGGCGAGATTGGGATCGCTCGATGTCTTCAACTCCGTGAGATATTCCTCGACGAAATAGTCTTGCGATTCGAGATTTTTTTCATCGAGATAGGCAGTGATGAGATCATAGGTCGAATCGATATCGTCGTAAGGACCGTGATGCTCGAATTTGATCGCCTTGCCGGCAGGTGAGGTGCCGAGCTTGACCACATCCGACAGCTCGGTCTTGCCTTGCGGCTTTTCGGTGAGCGGCAACATGGCTTCGTAAGAAAAGCCCGTATCGTCCGTTTGCGTGAAGACGGTGAGCGGCGGCCCTGCCGCTTTGAGGCCGGCCTGCTCGACGGTCGTCTTCAGCTTGTCCTCGGCATCTTTGATTGCCGTAAATCCGTCCGCCCATTTCGCCTTGGCGCTGATGATAGCGGTCGGCTTGGCGGCGATATCCGTGATCTGCGGGCCGGCTTCGCTCGGTCCCGGCGTGGGCGTGGCGGGGGCGGGATTCGCAGGTGTGGTGGCGGGTTGGTTCGCCGGCGCTGCGGCTTGCGCGATTGCGGCTGGAAGTAAGACGGTCACACCACAAAATAAGAGGGCTGTACCGAGGCTGCTGAGCCGTCGGCGCGCTAGTATCGTCATATTTTCCCCCTGGCCGCGGCTTTTCATAGATTGATTGGAAATCAATAAGCCCGAGCGGATTGTTCCGCGTCAGTCTGTAGCACGCAAGTTAAACCGCAAGTTAAACCGCAAGTGAACTCGCAAATGAACGCGCAAGTGAAACTCACCTGTCCCGCTCGCTAAGCATTGAGCCAAATTCTTGGCACAGCCGGTGGTTTTTCGGTTATGACCACGAAATTGGAAATGGGCCTGTAGCATGCATCCCTTGATCGGCCGCAAAGTGACGAAAATGAACGGTCTCGGCAACGTGATCGCCGTTCTTGACGTGCGCGGTGACGGGGCGTCTGGCCTCGACGGTGCGGCAATCCAGGCGATCGGCCGTGCGACACGTGGCTTCGATCAGCTGATGCTGCTCGAAGATCCGCGCGCGTCCGGTACAGATTCCTTCATCCGCATCTACAACAATGACGGGTCGGAGGCGGGCGCCTGCGGTAACGGCACACGCTGCGTTGCCTGGTATCTGATGCACGGTACACCGCACGACGAGCTGCAGCTTGAAACGAGCGCGGGCCTCTTGCGCTGCTGGCGGCGCGAAGAATGGCGCTTCGCTGTCGATATGGGACGGCCGCATTTCGCTTGGGACCAAATCCCTTTGCGCGCAGCCGTGCCGGACACGGGCAAGATCGCCTTCAACGTGCTGCCCTCAGATGCGCCGCTGTTCGGCGCCGTCGTCAATATGGGCAATCCGCACGCGGTGTTTTTCGTCGACGATCTCGACGCGCTCGACATCGCTGCGCTCGGTCCGAAGCTCGAACATGATCCGCTGTTTCCGGAGCGGGCGAATATCTCTTTCGCCAAGGTCGTGAGCCCAAGCCATATTGTGGCGCGCGTTTGGGAACGCGGCGCCGGGCTGACGCTCGCCTGCGGCTCCGCCGCCTGCGCCATCCTCGTCGCCGCCGCGCGCAAGGGCGTAACTGATCGCGCCGCGACCGTGTCGCTGCCGGGCGGCGATCTCGCGCTCGCCTGGGGTGCCGACGATCATGTCGTGATGGAAGGCCCCGTCGAATGGGAATTCGACACGCTGCTGGATGCGGCACTCTTCGCGGATGTGGTCGCGTGAGCCGGAGCGGGGCAGAGAAGCCGGCCGTCGAAATCGTCAATTTCGGCTGCCGGGTCAATCTCGTCGAAGGCGAAGCGATGCGCCGCGCAGCGCTCGCGCAAGGCCGCAGCAATCTCACCATCATCCATAGTTGTGCCGTGACGGCGGAGGCCGCGCGCCAGGCGCGCCAGACCATCCGCCGGCTGAAGCGCGAAGCCCCGGAGCGCGACATCATCGTCACCGGCTGCGCCGCGCAGATCGATCCGCAATCTTTCGCACGCATGCCGGAAGTCGCGCGCGTCATCGGCAATGGCGAGAAGCTGTCGCGGACTGCCTTCGCCAAGACGGATGAGGCCAAAGAGAGCGTCGGCGATATTTTTGCGCGTAAATCGGCCGATCTGCCGGTGCTTGCCGGCGTCGAGGCGCATAGCCGCGCTTTTCTCGCCGTGCAGACGGGCTGCGATCATCGCTGCACCTTCTGCATCATTCCGTTCGGGCGCGGCTATTCCCGCTCCATGCCGCTTTCAGAACTGCTCGATGCCGTAGCGCGCTGCCGCGACGACGGCTTCCTCGAAGTGGTGCTGACGGGTATCGATCTCACCGCCTATGGCAAGGATCTGCCGGGCGCGCCGACGCTCGGCGAGGCGGTGCAGCAGATCCTCAAACGCGTTCCGGATCTGCCGCGGCTGCGGCTGTCATCGATCGACTGTATCGAGGCGGATGACGCGCTTGTCGAAGTCATGACCTCGGAGCCGCGGCTGATGCCGCATCTGCATCTGTCGCTGCAAGCGGGCGACGATCTCATCCTGAAACGGATGAAGCGGCGTCACAGCCGCGCCGATGCGATCCGTTTTTGCAAAACACTGCGGGCGGCGCGCCCCGATGTCGTCTTCGGCGCCGATCTGATCGCCGGCTTCCCGACCGAGACGGAGGCTATGTTCGCGAACACGCTGGCGCTCGTCGAAGACTGCGGGCTGACGCATCTACACGTTTTTCCCTTTTCGCCGCGCCCCGGAACGCCGGCTGCCAAAATGCCGCAGCTCGCCACATCGGTGGTCAAGGAGCGCGCCCGGCACCTGCGCGAAGCCGGCGAAGCGCGGCTGCGCCAGCATCTCGATGCGCAGCTTGGCAAGAAACTCACGGTTTTGACCGAACGCGGCGGCATCGCACGTGCCGCAGACTTCACCAAAGTGCGGCTCGGCGGCATCGAACCCGGCCGTTTGATCGAGACACAGATCATCAGCCACGATGGCGAAACGCTTCTCGCGTCGGGTTAATAAGGTCTTGTTTTTGCCGCGGGTTGTGGCTGTGCCAAGAAGAAACGCCGCTGACCAAAGCGGGGACGAAACCGGCACGAATCAGCTTTATCCACAGACCTAGGCCACGTTCCCGCTTTGATCGAGTTACAGCCACCGGAGGGATGTTACCGGAGGCGACATGTCGTCAATTTCGGCGGCGCGGCAGACGTGCTAGAGCGGCTTATCCCTCACACGGAAGTCTCCCATGACCGAGATGCCTCGCCCCATCGCCCGGGCGCTATTGTCCGTTTCCGATAAGACCGGGCTCGTCGAATTCGCTCGTGCCCTGCATGAGCGCGGTGTCGTGCTGATCTCGACGGGCGGCACGAGCAAGGCGCTGAGCGCCGCGGGTCTTCCCGTCCTCGACGTCGCCGATGTCACCGGCTTTCCGGAGATGATGGACGGGCGGGTGAAGACGCTGCATCCGAAGATCCACGGCGGCTTGCTGGCGGTGCGCGAAAATCCTGCGCATGAGGCGGCGATGCTGGCGCATGGCATCGCGCCGATCGATCTCCTGGTCGTCAATCTCTATCCGTTCGAAGCAACGGTCGCGAGCCGCGCCGCCTTCGACGATTGCATCGAGAATATCGATGTTGGCGGCCCCGCGATGATCCGCGGCGCGGCGAAGAATTTCGAATCGGTGACGGTCATTGTCGATGTCGGCGACTACGCGTCGGTGCTGGTGGAAATGGAAGCGCATGATGGCGGCACGCGTCTCGCCTTTCGCCGCGCCATGGCGCAGAAGGCCTTCGCCCGCACCGCGACCTATGATGCGGCGATCTCCAATTGGTTCGCCGCCGAGATCGGCGAGACCTCGCCCGCCTATCGCGCCTTCGGCGGCCACAAGATTCTCGATCTGCGCTATGGCGAGAACCCGCATCAGAGCGCCGGCTTCTATGCGGGCGTGAAGGAAGGGCCGAGCCTTGCGGCCGCCCGCCAGCTCCAGGGCAAGGAGCTCTCTTATAACAATGTCGCCGATACCGATGCGGCGCTCGATCTTGTCGCCGAATTCGATCCGCATAAAAGCGCCGCCGTCGCGATCATCAAACATGCCAATCCGTGTGGCGTCGCGACCGCGTCTTCGCTCGATGAAGCCTATCGGCTGGCGTTCCGTTGCGATCCGGTCTCGGCTTTCGGCGGCATCATCGCCTTGAACCGCACGCTCGATGCCGCGACGGCGGAGGAAATCGTCAAAATCTTCACTGAGGTCATCATCGCCCCGGCGGTGGATGACGCGGCTGTGACGATCCTGGCCAAGAAGCAGAATCTGCGGCTGTTGGTGACCGAGGGCCTGCCGGATCCGCGCCGCGAGGGCCTGCTCATCAAACCGGTCTCCGGCGGTTTTCTTGTCCAGAGCCGCGACAATGCCGTCGTCGACGATATGGATCTGCGCGTCGTGACGAAGCGCGCTCCGACCAATGCCGAACTCACCGACCTCACATTTGCTTTCCGCGTGGCGAAATATGTGAAGTCGAATGCGATCGTCTATGCCAAGGACGGCGCGACGGTCGGCATCGGTGCAGGCCAGATGAGCCGGGTCGATTCTTCCCGGATCGCCGCGCAAAAGGCCGCCGACGCGGCCCGCACTGCCGGGCTCGGCGAATCCCTGGCGAAAGGATCGGTCGTCGCCTCGGATGCCTTCTTCCCCTTCGCCGATGGGCTGCTCGCCGCGGCGGAAGCCGGTGCCACGGCCATCATTCAGCCGGGCGGTTCGATGCGCGATGACGATGTCATCAAGGCGGCGGACGAGGCGGGGCTTGCGATGGTGTTCACCGGCAAGCGGCATTTCCGGCATTAGAGCCGATCCCGATTAAATGGATCGCTTCGCGATCCATTGATGGGGGCAAATCGGCTCGATTCAAAAACCTTGGAGCATGTCCTTTGTCGGAAAAGTCGAGCAACTTTTCCGGGACATGCTTCTAGCGCATCTGACTTTCGGATGAATCGTCCGAAAGCAGGACAAGAGCTCCGATTCCAAAAATGGAGCATCGTCCCATGCGCAAAATTGCGAGCAGCTTTGCGTCCGACGCGCGAATTCATCGTTTTTTGCGATCACGTTTTTAGACAAAGACGTCACCGAAATATCCGTCTTTCGTTGACGGCTTCGTGAACACGTAAGGGCGCGCAACGAAGCCGAAACCAACCGCTTTATCTTCTCGAAATCGTTGACCTGTCAGGGCCTTGCGGGGCTGCAATCTTTACTTTCCGGTAAGGGTTTTCCTGTCCCATTTGAGTCAAATCAAACCAAAAGCGCGATCTTTTCGCGACTATTCAGCCTCGATTCAGCGACATGTTGTTAGTCGATGTGAGTGGTCCGAACGGATCTTCGTTTTGAAGCCCAAACCTTGGCCTAGTTGCGCCAAGTTTTGCGATCACAACGATAGCCGAGTGTGCGGAAACACTTTCCGCTACTCCAAAAAATGCACACTGGGAGGAACAGACTCGCGCAAGCGAGCTTCAACCTGGGACGAAAGCAAGGACATAGGATGATGCGTATCAGTGCGACGACCGAGATCGCCGGGGGGCGTATCTCGACGAAAATTGGAAAGATCGAGGCCGCCTCCAATTGGCACGCCGCGGCTCGCAAGAATCTCGAGGCCGAATTGCGCCAGGATGCCCTTCAAGCGCTCATCCGCCGCGCGGAAGATATCGATGCGGATGCGATCGTCGGCGTGGAATATGATGTCGATGCCGGCGCGACCGCCGAGCACGGTGTGGCCCTGCAGCGCATCCGCGTCCGCGGTATCGCCGTGACCCTCGCGGCCTGAGCGGCCGCCGCTTTCCCGACCGCTACTTGCCGAGGGCGACGAGGATCGCGCCAGCCGCGATTAACCCGACGCCCAGCCAGTTCGTGCCGCTGAGCCGCTCGCCGAGAAAGGCGAAACCGAAAATCGCGACGAGCACCGTACTCAGCTTGTCGATCGGCGCAACGCGCGCCGCTTCGCCGAGCTGCAGGGCGCGAAAGTAGCAGAGCCAAGAGGCGCCGGTCGCCAATCCCGACAATGTGAGAAAGACATAGCTGCGCGCCGATATGGCGTTGAGCGGCTGCGCTTCTTTCGTCACCGCGAGGATGGTGGCCGTCAGTGCCACAACAATAAGCGTGCGTAGAAAAGTGGCATAGTTCGAATTGATCGCCTCGACGCCGACCTTGGCGAAGATGGCGGTCAGCGCGGCGAAGATGGCCGACAGCAGGGCCCAGAACAGCCAGCTCGAATTGGGCGATGTCATGTGGTCACGTGTCGGTGATCTATGGAGTGGCCGAGCCGCGCGGGCTGCCGCGGCGGGCTTCGCCGAGCCAGCTCGCTAGCACGCTGCCGAGCAGGAACAACAGGCCGATGACGCCGATGCCGATCGGCGCGACGCCCACGCCCTTGATCTCCGCCGCCCCGGTCCGCTTGATCGCGGCATAATCCGAACCGCCATAGATCGGGCTGTCGCGCATCGCGACGATGCGAGGCAGGCTGACGTCACCTGCTGTTCCCTTGCCGATCCGGCGCACCGTGCCGCCGGTCGCTTCGGCGATCGGCCGCAGTTTATCGGTGGTCGAGAGCACATCCTGGAATTCGCGCGGATTTTCCGGCCCGACATTGGCGAGCGCGGTCAATTCGCCATCGGTCAGCCGATAGAGGCCGAGTTCCGAGGCTTTGACGCGCGCCTTCGAGAGGCCCGGCTCGGCGGGCGAGAGGGTGACGGTCTCGACCTTGCCGGATGGCGAGGTGATCCGCACCGGCGGGATCTTGTCTTTCAGGCTCTGCCGCTCGATGGCGATCTCATGGCCTTCGACCTTGGCTCGCAACGCCTCTTCTTCGAGTTCCGGCTCCTTCATCAGCCAATGCGCCAGCCGGCGCAGCAGATCGAGATGCGGGCCGCCGCCCTGAAAACCGCGCGCCCAGAGCCACATCTGGTCGGACAGCAGCAGGCTGACGCGGCCCTTGCCCTCGCGGGCAAGGACAAGAAGCGGCTTGTTATTGGCGCCGGAGAGGACGCTGGTGCCGTGGATGACATCGGCATCGACCTGGCGGAACCAGCGGCTCCAGGCCGGCGGCTTCTCGTCGGCGCCGGGCAGGCCGCGCGTCACCGGATGTTTCTGGCCGTCTGTGGTTATAGTCGGCCAGAAGCCTGCTGCGGTCTGCGTCACCTGACCGTCCGGCCGCGCCGGGGTGATCTGGCCGAGCGGCGTGTAATAGAAGCCGTCGGGGTCGCCGAAGTCGGGACCCGCCGCGATCAGCAGCGCGCCGCCTTCGCGCACATAGTGCACGATATTGTCGAGATAGATCGACGGCAGCACGCTCTGGTTCGAATAGCGGTCGAAGATGATGAGGTCGAAGTCCTTGATCTTCCGGCCGAAGAGATCGGCCGTCGGAAAGGCGATCAGCGACAGTTCATTGATCGGCGTGCCGTCCTGCTTCTCCGGCGGCCGCAGAATGGTGAAATGCACGAGATCGACATTGGCGTCCGACTTCAGGAGATTGCGCCACATGCGCTCGCCCTGATGCGGCTCGCCCGAGACGAGCAGAACTTTGAGCTTGTCGCGCACGCCTTCGATCGTCAGCACCGCCTTATTGTTGATGGCAGTGAGCTCGTCCGGCAGCGCCGGGACTTCGATCTCGATGACATTCGGGCCGCCATGTTCGATCTTGATCGGCAGGCGGACGCGCTCGCCCGGCGCCGCTGTCACATTGGCGATCGGATTGCCGTCGCGCTTGACGTTAATGACGACCGGCTCTTGACCCTGCGATGTGTCGAGGACGCGGAGCTGGATGGTCGTTTCCTTGCCGACAATGCCGAAGCGCGGCGCATCGAGCAGTTCGATGCGGCGGTCGCGCTCGCCTTCATGGCCGGTGATGAATGCATGCAAGGGCGCCTTGAAGCCGAGCGCTGCAGCGTCATGCGGAATGTCATGCACGACGCCATCGGTGATCATGAAAACGCCGCCGATCCGCTCCGAGGGGACGTCGGAGAGGCCATCATTCAGGGCGGCGAAGAGCCGGGTGCCGTCGTCCTCATTATCGGCGTGGCTGCTGTCGATGACGCGGATATCGATATTGCCGAGCGCCTTGAGGCGGCTGACCAGCTCGTTCTTGGCTTTTTCGGTCTGCGCGGCGCGCTCGCCAATGGTCTGGCTGCCGCTTTTATCGACGACGACGGCGACGACATCCTTCAGCGGCTGCTTATCTTCGCGCACGACGGAAGGATCGAGCAGAGCGACGAGCACCAGGGCGAGGCCGATCGCGCGCAGAAGCGTGCCGCTGCGCCGCTGCCAGAGGCCGAGCGCCGTCACGATAAGCCCGAGCACCGCGAAGGCGGCGAGCAGGACGATCGGCAGAAGCGGCGTGAAGGAAAGGCTGAGTTCGCTCATTCGGGGCTATATGTGTGGCTGATGGCAGCTAATGCATGTTTCGAAAAAGCTGTACGACTTTTTTCGACAAAAACATGCATTAGATTCAACAAATTAGGACATCGCACGAGGCGCAAAACCGCAGATATTTTTGCGCGCGATGTTCTTGCCCTGCTCGGCTGGCGTTGCTTTCTCACGCGGCGGGGCTTTCTGACATGGGCCGCGACCTTACACTGTCGAGGACGGGCCGCGCATCCATCAGATTGTGACAATCTGTTTAGTGTGAATGGCCCTCGGAAGCGGCACAGGCGATCACGGCATAGCCGTCGATACGATGCCAGCCATAGCCATCCGCCTCCTCGGTCATTTTGAAGCTCGGCTGCGGTAGCCGCCATTCATGCGCCGCCAACCCGGGCGGAATTATGAAATCGGGGCCGAAGGGCGCGACGATCCAGGCCGGTGCATCCGCCCGTGTGCAGAGGGCGGCACGGTTGGCGGCAGTGACTTGCGGCAGCTCGGCGGCGGTGGGCATTTCGCCCGTCACCATCGCTTTTTTGTCCGCGAGATTGTGTTCGATGAGAAATTGCATCCGCGCATGCCATAACCGCGCGAGATCGGCTGAAAAAATCGAGCTGACCCCCTGCTGCGGAGAGGCCCATTGCGGCCGGGCAGTGAGATACCAAGCTTCCGCCAAGCCCTCGATCCACAGGACCTCGCCGGGGCGGCTGGCGATCGCCTCCCCCAAAGCTGCGGGATGTTCGGTGGAATCGATCTGCTTTTGCAGCGGATAACGGCCGTCCCAGTTGCAGATGGCCACGACGCACAGGCAAAGGCCTGCCACAGTTAGGCCAGCGCCGATGAGCTGCGGTGCGGAGTGCGAGAAGGCCAGCGGCAGGATGAGCGCGAGGACGAAGAAGGCGAGATAGCGCTTCGTCCAGAGATAGCCGATGCCATGCGGCATCTCGCGCGGCATATGCGCGACGAAACCGGCATAGCCCGTCAAATAATGCAGAGTGAGCGCCGCCGCGAACAGGAACGTAAAGGCCCAGAGACAGATCGCGACCTTGCGTGCCGAAGGCAGCGCGATCCGGTCTCCGGCAAAATGCAGGATCAGCGCGGCACCCCCCGCGAGCGCGGCGCTCTCCGGCATCTCACCGCTGAGCCAGGCCATAGAGAGCAAAGCGAGGACGATCTGGCCGCGCGGGCCCCGTGTCCAAAGTGTGACCGCGCAGATCCCGAGGACCGCGGCGCCCAATGCCGCCGTGAGCCATGCCGCCCGCCAAAGCTGCGCCTGGATGACAAGCAGCAGCGACAGACAATCGCCAAAGACGATCTGCGCCAGAATGCCGAGCATCCCCACGGCCGAGGCGCCGATGAGGATCGACCGCGCGCGCCCGGCAGTGAAACTGGCTGCAATTAGAAGGCTCGCGGCTTCGGCGATGACAAAGCCGAGATAGTGCGACGGCCAGAGGCTCGGAAACAAATGCGGACTGCGGCTCAGGGCAAAGGCCTTGAGGCTCGGATCCATGACGGTTACGAGCCGATGCAGGACCGGCACGCCGGCAAAGGCGCCGACCATCAGCAGAAAGCCCGCGCCGACGAAAACCATTGCCCAGCGGCGGTGTTCGAGGCTGAGGACGAGCGCGAAGACGGCCCATCCGGCGAGCGCCATCAAAGGATGGAAAAGCGTCGCGAGGATCAGCGCGGCAAAACACGCTCTCGTGCGTCGGCCGATGAGCAGCGCGAGGGCGAGGAGCACCAGCGCTTCGGCGAAGGGCCGCGGGACCGTGATGACTTCGGAGTAGATAAATCTCTGCGGCGCACCGTAGGAGGTCGGCAGCAGCGCGACAAAGATCAGGATGAGCGGAATGAAAGGTTTCGCGACATAGCGGCTCGCGAAGGCGACGAGCGCCGCAATCCAGGCGGCCACCGCCAAAATAGCGAGCAGCAGGCCGGTGCGATCGGTGCCGAGCCAGACGACGAGATGATCAAGCAGCAGCGGAAAAATGCTGAAATGCGATTGCCCGTCATGCACGAAGACCATGTCGCGGCCGATGCCGGACGGATCGAGATCGGCAAGCGCTCTGCCGATATAGAGGTTGGCATCGCCCAAAATGCCCAGATAGCTGTGCGTCAGCACCCAGAAGGCGAGGCCGATGAGCATCAGGCAGGCGAAGCCGAACGGCCGTTCGGCGAGGATCGCCGCGGGCGATGTGGACGGTGCGGCTTTGGCCGCAACGAACTCCGGTGCCTTGCGCGGCATGTCGAATGTCTGCGCCCGGTTCATGACGCATTCCTCATCCCGCGCTACTCGAGGTCGAGCGCGACCGGCGAAACGGAGGTCAGAAGGCCTGTCCTCCGGCCGGTGAAGAGCAGTGCGCGGCGCGCCGCGAAATTGAAGAGGAAGACGCCGATGGTAGTCGGCGCCTTGGCAAAGCCTGCAGGCAGGCCGGCAAATTTCACAAAGAGGAAGAGCAGCAGCGCGTTGACGACGAGACCGGCGATGCCGACGAGCACGAAGCCCAGCGCCTCCGTGACTGCAGTATAGCTGCGGCGTCCGCGATAGACGAAGAGAATGCTGCCGACATAGGCGACGGCCATGCCGATCAGAAAACTCGCCGTCGCCGCTGCAAGGTAATTCATGCCGAGGCGGATGAACGCCAGCATCAGGCCCCAATCGACCGCCAGCGCAAGAGCGCTGCAAAGCCCGTAGCGCCAGAGATCGGTGAGCAATTGCGCGGCGCCGGGCCCGGCGAAACCGGAGAGAAGCTTACGGACATCCGGCACGGTCAGGCGGCCTTTCTTCATCAGGCCGCCTTTTTCGGCACGAGCCGGAGGCTCTTCAATGCCTCTTGCGCGCCGGAGATGCCGGCCTCGCCATATTCGGCATCTTCATTGACCTGCCAGACGTCATAGACGGTTTTGCCCGCGACGATGTTCGCGGCCGTGAGCATGCCGGTCATCATCGCATGGTCCTGATTGTTGTATTTGTGCATGCCGTTGCGGCCGACGAGATGCAGGCTCGGATAGAGATGCGCGAGGTCGCGGCGGATCATCGCCATATGCTCGGCATAGCTCTCATCATAGACCGGATAGGCTTTTTTCTGCCGCACGACGCAGGCGTCGGTGATGTCGGCTTCGTCCATCAGGCCGATCGAGGCGATTTCGCGTTTGGCGAGGGCAATCAGCTCGGCATCGTCGGAGGCCCAGAGCCCGTCGCCTTCGAAGCAGAAATATTCGAGGCCGAGGCAGGTCGAGGTGGCATCCGGCACCATTTCCGGCGACCAGGAGCGGAAATTCTGCACGCGGCCGACCTTCACCTTGGGATCATGGATATAGATCCAATTGTCGGGCAGCTCCGTGCCGGTCTTGCCGATCAGCACCACCGTGAGGAAGTCGCGATATTTGAGCTCGCGCGCATGGAAGAGCGAGATCGGCGCCGGCTTCAGCGCACTCGCCAATTCGCGGACCGGCGCCGAGGAGACAACATCGCGGGCGAAATAGGTTTCGCGCGCGCCTGAACCCCTCACCGCTTCGACCGTCCAAAGCTGGGTTTGCGCGTCGAAATTCAGCGAGGCGAGCTTGCGGTCCATGACGATTTCACCGCCGCGCGCTTTGATCTTCTGCGCGCAGGCCTCCCACATCATGCCGGGCCCTTTGCGCGGATAACGGAAGGATTCGATCAGCGTCTTGGCGACCACATTGTTTTTTTGACTTGGCTTCTCCCAGCCGAGCGAGCGCCGCAGCCCGTCGATGACGGCGCCGGCGAGACTCAAGCCCTTGATGCGCTGCGCCGCCCAATCGGCGGAGATGTCGTCGCAGCTCATGCCCCACACTTTTTCGGTGTAGGTCTTGAAGAAGATCGAAAACAGCCGTTCGCCGAATTGGTTGCGGACCCATTGGTGAAAGGTCTTGGGTGTCTTGACCGGGAAAGCCCGCGCATAGGCGAAGGAAGCGAGGCAGAGCGTGCTCTGCATCAGGCCGAGCTTGCGCAGCGCTTCGAAGGCGCGCAGCGGATAGGCGAAGAATTTGCCGCGGTAATAGATGCGCGACAGGCGCGGCCGTTCGATGAAATCGTCGGGCAAGATCTCGTTCCAGAGGGCAACGACTTCCTTCGACTTCGAGAAAAAGCGATGGCCGCCGATATCGAAGAGATAGCCCTTATAATTGACCGTCCGGCTGATGCCTCCGACATAGGCCGCGTCCTGTTCGATGACGCAGACGCTGCGGCCGGCTTTGACGAGACTATAGGCGGTGGTCAGACCGGCCGGGCCGGCGCCGATGATGAGGGCGTCGAAAATGTCCAAACGGGTCTGCTCCGCACGTTTCTGGCGGGCAGAGAAGACCATTAATAAGTTAAGGCGCCCCTACGGCGATCATCGAGAGACGGCTATTTCCGGCCCGAGGGGCGGCTAAGGTGGCTGTCAATCCGCCAAGCCGCGCATTGAAACCGGTCCGAAAGCGGGGGTAGACCGGCAGCAAAAGAAGCTCCGCCGCCAGAAAGAATTCTGCCGGCGCTCTCGGGAGGCCCCATGGAGGAGATTTATGCGGACGCGGGCCGCTACGATTTCATCGTCGTTGGCGCTGGGTCGGCCGGCTGCGTTCTGGCCAACCGCCTGTCCGCCAATCCCAACAACAAGGTCTTGTTAATTGAGGCCGGCGGCACCGATAATTGGATCTGGTTCCATATTCCGGTCGGCTATCTCTTCGCGATCGGCAATCCGCGCGCCGATTGGATGTTCAAGACTGAGCCGCAGGCCGGGCTCAATGGGCGGTCATTGAACTATCCGCGCGGCAAGGTCATCGGCGGTTCGTCGGCGATCAATGCGATGATCTATATGCGCGGCCAGCGCCAGGACTATGACAATTGGCGCCAGCTCGGCCTCGCCGGCTGGGGCTTCGATGACGTCTTGCCGCTCTTCAAGCGGCAGGAGGACCATTACGCCGGAGCTAATGAGGCGCATGGCGCCGGCGGCCCCTGGCGGGTCGAGGCACCGCGCATCCATTGGCCGATCCTCGATGCGGTCCGCGATGCGGCGGAAGAGATCGGCATTCCGAAGACGGCGGATTTCAACCGTGGCGACAATGAAGGCTCGGCCTATTTCGAGGTGAACCAGAAACGCGGCCGGCGCTGGAGTTCGGCGCGCGGCTTTCTGAAACCCATCCTCAAGCGCCCCAATCTGCGCCTCGTCACCGCGGCGCATGTCGAGCATCTGATGCTCCATGGCAAGCGGGCCGTCGCCGTCGTCTTCGAAAAAGACGGCCAGCGGATGATCGCCCATGCGGCGGGTGAGATCATCCTCGCCGCGGGCGCCATCGGCAGTCCGAAAATTCTCGAACTGTCCGGCATCGGCCGTCCCGCCGTACTCGCCAAGGCAGAGATCGAATTGCGCCATGCGCTGCCTGGCGTGGGCGAAAATCTGCAGGATCATCTGCAGCTGCGCCCGATCTATAAACTGGAGGGCGCCCGCACGCTCAATATCGAATATCGCTCGCTCGTAAAGCGTGCCGGCATGGCGCTCGACTATGCACTGTTTCGGCGCGGGCCGCTGACGATGGCGCCGTCGCAGCTCGGCATTTTTACGAAGTCGAGCCCCAATTACGCGAGCGCCAATCTCGAATTCCATGTGCAGCCGCTATCGCTCGATAAATTCGGCGACGTGCTGCATCCTTTCGCGGCGATCACGCTCAGTGTCTGCAATCTGCGCCCGACCAGCCGCGGCACAAGCCACGTCGCTTCGCCGGATTCGCGTGCGCATCCGAAAATCTCGCCAGAATATCTGAGCACGACAGAAGATCGGCAAGTCGCGGTCGACGCGCTGCGCCTCGTGCGGCGGCTTTGCGCCGCCAAGCCGCTGCAGCGTTATGCGCTCGAGGAATATAAGCCGGGCGCGGCGCTCACGAGCGATGCCGACTTGGCGCATGCGGCGGCCGACTTCGGCACGACGATCTTCCATCCGGTCGGCACGGCGAAAATGGGGATCGACAGCGATCCGTCTGCTGTGCTCGATGCGCGGCTGCGCGTGCGCGGTATCGCGGCCCTGCGTGTCGCCGATGCGTCGGCTATGCCCGCGATCACCTCCGGCAACACCAATTCGCCGACGATGATGATCGCCGAGAAGGCGGCTGAGATGATTCTTGAAGACGCAAAACGCGCCTGAGTCCTTTCGACTCGGGGGCTTTTATGCGATCAAACAGGACATGGCGTTGAACAGCGAACTGATCTTGCCGCGTGACGGGCGTCAATCCGATATGGCGCTCTCGGTCGCGCGCGGCACACGGCGCCTGTTGCGGGCCCGCAAATTCGCGACGGTGACGGAACTGCCGCTGGCGAGCGGCCGCCGCGCCGACATTGTGGCGCTCGCCGAAAATGCGACGATCATCATCGTCGAAATCAAATCCTCGATTGCCGATTTTCGTGCCGACGGGAAATGGCCGGACTATCGCCTTCACTGCGACCGGCTGTATTTCGCCATTCCGTCCGAGGTGCCGCAGGAGATCATGCCGGAAGACGCCGGGCTCATCATCGCCGACGGGTTTGGCGCCGAGATTCTGCGCGAGGCGCCGGAACATCGTCTCGCTGCCGCGACCCGCCGCAGCATGATGCTGCGCTTCGCGCATGCTGCCGCGCACCGGCTGCACGGTCTTGCCGATCCAGAAATTTCGAGCTTCGGTTCGCTTTAAGCCGCCGCTGCGGCGCGGATCACGCCCGCGCATGACAAACATGAAGCATGTTCTTATTCGAAAAAGTCGTGCCACTTTTTCGGAACATGCTCTAGCGCGGCGCGCGCTTCGCCAGAATGCGCTGCAGCGTGCGGCGATGCATGTTGAGCCGGCGCGCCGTCTCCGAGACATTGCGACCGCAGAGCTCATAGATGCGCTGGATGTGCTCCCAACGGACGCGGTCGGCCGACATCGGATTTTCCGGCAGTTCCGCCTTGTCGTGGCGAGTCGCCATCAAGGCCGCGTAGATTTCGTCAGCATCGGCCGGCTTGGCGATATAGTCGAAGGCGCCGAGCTTCACCGCGGTGACGGCGGTGACGATATTGCCGTAGCCCGTCAGGATGATGGCGCGCGCCTCGGGACGTTTCGCCTTCAGTTCCTGGATGACGTCGAGCCCATTGCCGTCGAGAAGCCGCATGTCGATGACGGCGAAGGCGGGCGCTTCCTTGGCGATGGCGGCGAGACCTTCGGCGACCGACTGGGCGACGGTGACAATGAAGCCGCGCGTCTCCATCGCGCGCTGCAGGCGCGAGAGAAACGGCTTGTCGTCATCGACGATCAGCAGAGTCTTGTCCGCATCGGCTTCGCCGAGGGTCGCCAGCGGCTCGGCCTTGGGGTTTCCACCCGTTTCGGGGGCGTCGTTCTTCATCGTGTCATGCCTCGCTATATCCATCATATGTCTATTTTTGCGCCTCCAAAAAGAGAAAACGCCGCTAAGTAAGCCATTCTGCCATTTTTTAAAGTCTTGGTGGATTTCAAGGTTTACCGCCCACGGGGTTGGCCGCCGCGCCGGAGCCGGCCTTGCTGCCGATCTTGGCGGGCTCGTCCCCCCAGCCACGAGTACGCCGGCCCTGTTCGAAGGCCTGCCGCGGCCAGCGGATGGTGATGCGGGCGCCCGTATAGGGCGGCGTCCGGTTGCTCGGCTTGACGCTCGCCCCGGAGCGCTCGAGCAGGGTCTTGGCTATGAAGAGCCCGAGGCCGAGGCCGGAATCCTCTTCGGATTTGGCGCGGCGGTCCTTTTTCGTCGTGACATAGGGCTCGCCGATGCTGCCGATGACATCGGGCGAAAAGCCCGGCCCGTCGTCCTCGATGGCGATTTCGACGGTCGCTTGCGTCCAGCGCGCCCGAATTGTCACTTCGGTCTGGGCGAAATCGATGGCGTTCTCAATGAGATTGCCGAGGCCATAGACCATCGGCGGGTTGCGGCGGCAGACCGGTTCGGGCTCCGTCCCCTCCTTCTCGATGGTGATCTTAAGGCCGAAGTCGCGATGTGGGCCGGCGGCTTCTTCGAGCAGAACGCCCAGGCTCATCTCGCCGAGGAAGTCGCGCGATTCATCGTCGAGCGAGGTGAGCTTCGAGAGGATGCCGCGGCAGCGCGCGGTTTCCTGCGAGAGGAGCTGCACATCCTCCGCGAAGGCGCCGTCTTTCGGCAGTTGCTTTTGCAGCTCCTTGACGACAAGCGTGATGGTCGCGAGTGGCGTGCCGAGCTCATGCGCCGCGGCGGCCGCGAGCCCGTCGAGCTGCGTCAGATGCCGTTCGCGCGCGATGACGAGTTCGGTCGCCGCGAAAGCGTCGGCGAGCTTGCGGGTCTCTTCCGCCACCCAGGAGGCATAGATCGCGATGAACACCGCGCCGACGATCAGCGCGCCCCAGATGCCGACGCTATAGAGAAACGGCAGGTCCAGTATTTTTCCTGGCAGCCAGGGCAACGGATAATGGACGAACATCAGGACCGTCGCCGCCGCAATCACCAGCCCTGTCAGGGCGAAGGTGATGCGGCCGGAGAAGGAGACGGCGCCGATCATCACCGGCGCGAGGAACAGGAGCGAGAAGGGATTGGTGATGCCGCCGGTGAAAAACAGCAGCAGGGAGAGCTGCACGATGTCATAGCCGAGCATCAAGGCCGCCGGCGTGTCCTTCAGGCGGTCGCTGCGGCCGTAGCGCAGGCGCAGGAAGATGTTGAGCCAGGCCGAGATCGCGATGACGATCAGGCAGAGGCCGAGCGGAATCGGGAAATTGAAGACATAATGGACGAGCAGAACCGCGACCGTCTGGCCGCAGAGCGCCAGCCAGCGCAGCCGGATGAGCGTATCGACCCTGAGACGGCGTGAACGTCGGCCTAGATCAAGATCTACGGAATCGGCCATTCAATCCTCGCGCGATCGGCCTTGATCGCAAGGTGTCTGTTTCAGCGCCGACCTGCCGGCGCTTGCATGAGCGACGTCTTTGCCGCTATGGGCATGCCCTCTATCGCTGCCCTACTGCGGCAAAAGTCAAGCAAATCGCGATGCCGGACGCGATACGCATGAGTCAGGATCGGGTTTGATGGACAACATCCAGCCGCAGAGCGCCGGCACGCCCGCGATCGAAGTCGAGCATCTTGCGAAGCGCTTCGGCGGCGTCACCGCGGTCGACGACATCAGCTTTGCCGTCGAGCGCGGCTCGGTGACAGGGCTTCTCGGCGGCAATGGCGCCGGCAAGACGACGACGATCGGCATGATCATGGGCTTGATCCTGCCGACCGCGGGCCGCGTCCGCGTGCTCGGCGCCGACATGGGGCGCGACCGCTATCACGTCCTCGCTCGGATGAATTTCGAAAGCCCCTATGTGGACATGCCGCACCGGCTGACGGTTCGGCAAAATCTCACCGTCTTCGCCGAACTTTATGCTGTCGAGCATGTCGAGGCCCGCATTCGCCGCCTGGCGGATGACCTCGCCTTCGCCGATCTGCTCGACCGTCCGGCGGGACAATTATCGGCCGGGCAGAAGACTCGCGTCGCGCTCGCCAAGGCTCTCTTGAACGATCCCGAGGTTCTGCTGCTCGATGAGCCGACCGCCTCGCTTGATCCCGATACGGCCGACTGGGTGCGCAGCCATCTCGAAGATTATAGGCGCGCCAAAGAAGCGACCATTCTGCTCGCTTCGCACAATATGAGCGAGGTCGAGCGGCTCTGCGATCGCGTCATCATGCTGAAGCAAGGACGCATCGTCGGCGACGACAGTCCCGCGCGTCTTATCGAAGAATTCGGCCGCCGCAATCTCGAAGAAGTCTTTCTCGACGTCGCGCGCGGCCGGCGCGAAGCTGCGCCCAGCCCGAGCGATTCTGGCCAAAACGATCTCGCCGAATAGAGGGCCCGATGGACGCCGCCGATCTGTCTTTCCCGCATCTTTTCGCCGACTTCATCTCCGGCTTCTCCGGCCGGCGTGTGGCGGCGATGGTGCGCCGCTATGTCTATCTGCTGCGCTCATCCTGGCCGCGCATTTTCGATCTGATGTATTGGCCGCTCGTGCAGATGCTGACCTGGGGCTTTTTGCAGAGCTATCTGGCACGCGCTTCGAATGCAGGGGTTTTCTCCGGCAAGCTCGGTCTTGCGGCGGGAACGCTGATTGGTGCGATGCTGCTTTGGGACATATTGTTCCGCGGCCAGCTTGGCTTCTCGGTGTCTTTTCTCGAGGAGATGTGGTCGCGCAATATCGCCAATCTTTTGATGAGCCCGCTGCGGCCAGGTGAGTTGGTCATGGCGCTGATGGCGATGAGCCTGATCCGCCTTGCGGTCGGCTTCGTCCCTGTCACATTTCTCGCCATCTTGTTTTTTGGCTTCAATCTCTGGGGATTGGGCGTCGCACTCGGGTTTTTCTTCGCCAATCTCATTTTGACGAGTTGGGCGATTGGGCTCTTATGCTCGGGCCTTGTGCTGCGCTATGGGCTCGCCGCCGAATCGCTCGTCTGGACCTTCATGTTCCTGATGCAGCCGCTCGCCTGCGTCTTCTATCCGAAGGCCATTTTGCCGGGGCCTTTGCAGCTTTTGGCGTCATGCTTACCGCCGACCTACGTTTTTGAAGGCCTCAGGGCGCTGCTGACCAAGCATGAGCTGCGCCTCGACTTGATGGCGGAGGCCTTCCTTTTGAACATCGTATTCTTCAGCGTAGCAGCAGCGTTTTTTCTGGTGCTGTTGCGGCGCGCACGTCGAGCCGGAAGTCTTCTGCAGACGGGCGAATAACAGTTAAAAATTGGATAGGTACAACCGTCAACTTGCACGATTGATTTATGTAAACTTTGTGAAACTTGGCTATATAGTCGCAGATGTTGCAGTTGCTTTCATTGGGCTAAGCCCCTATGTTGTGCGGTGCAATAAAGAACAATGAGCGGCGGCCATTCGGGGGGCGCACGTTCAGAGCTTCCACTTCATTTACCCTCTTTCGAAACTTTGAACCCGGTGCGCGGTTCAGGCTGAGACGGGGCGAGAGGCGGTCGAGCGATGAATCTTTATTCATATCAGTTGCATGAAACGATGCATCTGGCCCTCGCGCCAGCACGTGCGATGTCAGGCTTTACCAAGCTTTGGTTTAATAATCCGGTTAATCCGCTCGCTTACACGCCGATGGGCCGCAAAATGGCGGCTTCAGCAGAGCTCTTCGAGCGGCTGACGCGCCGCTATGGTAAGCCGACCTTCGGCCTCGACAGGGTCGAGATCGACGGGCATGCGGTGCCGGTGCATGAAACGGTCGTCTGGCAGAACACCTTCGGCCGTCTGCTGCATTTCGAGCGCGATCTGCCGCCGGGCATGAAGCCGCAGGCGAAATTACTGGTTGTCGCACCGTTGTCGGGCCACTACGCAACGCTTCTCCGTGGCACGGTCGCAGCATTTCTTCCGCACTACGACGTTTACATTACGGAGTGGGAAGATGCGCGCATGGTGCCGATCACACTCGGCACGTTCGATCTCGACGACTACATCGATTATCTCATCGAGATGTTCCGCGTGCTCAGCGCGGAATATGACGGCCTTCCGCTGCATACGATCGCCGTCTGCCAGCCGGCTGTGCCAGTGATCGCCGCGACGGCATTGCTCGAAGCGCGCAACGATCCGCATGTGCCGGCCTCAATGACTCTGATGGGCGGCCCGATCGATACGCGGCGCAGCCCGACGGCAGTCAATCAGCTCGCGCATGCGCGCGGCAGCGCCTGGTTCCGCGAGAACTGCATCCATGCCGTGCCCTATCCCTATCCGGGCGCCAGCCGGAACGTCTATCCGGGCTTCCTGCAGCTCTCGGGCTTCATGGCGATGAACTTCGATCGGCACATGCATGCCCATATCGAGATGTTCAACCATCTCGTCGATGGGGACGGCGACTCGGTCGAGAAGCATCGCGAATTCTATGACGAATATCTCGCCGTCATGGACCTGACTGCGGAATTCTATCTGCAGACGGTCGATACCGTCTTTGTCGAACATGCGCTGCCGAAGGGGGCGATGCGGCACCGCAATGTGAAGGTCGATCTCACCGCCGTCAACCGTGTCGCTCTGATGACGGTCGAGGGCGAGAAGGACGATATTTCCGGCATTGGCCAGACTTATGCGGCGCAGGAACTGTGCAGCAATATTCCGGAGAAGCTTAAGCTTCACCATATGCAGGAAAATGTCGGCCATTACGGCGTCTTCAACGGCTCGCGCTACCGCCAGCAGATCGTGCCGCGGATCCGCGCCTTCCATGCCGAGGTCGCGCCCCTCTAAGGCGCGGTTCCGATTACGGAAGTTCCAGCCAAGCTTAAGCTTGCTCATCTTAACCACTTCCCCGCTTCCCTTGGGAAGCGGGTACAATCGTGACCGCCTGGACAGCGTAACGCAGTAGCGACTCGGCTTTCGCCAAGCTAATCTAGCCTTATGCTGAGCTCTTTGCGAAAGACCGCGCCGAGAGCCTCGGAGATCACCACTCTCGAGGTCCGGCATTCGGGCGAAACCTACCGTATCGCGCTGAAGCGCATCGCTTCGGCGCGGCGCTTTACGTTACGCGTGCGGGCGGCAACGCGCGATGTCGTGCTCACTATGCCGCCACGCAGCTCAATCACCAGCGCGCGTCTCTTCGTCGAGGCGCATGCCGCCTGGATTGGCGCGCGGCTCGCACGTCTGCCGAAGCCCATGCCGTTCGGTGCCGGCGAGGTCGTGCCCGTCCGCGGCGTCAATCATGTCATCGTCCATAAGCCGCAGCAACGCGGCACGGTCTGGATCGAGCCCGGTCTCAAATCGGTCGGTGCCAGCATGCTGCCGCAGCTCTGCGTTGCCGGCGAGCCGGATCATTTGGCGCGGCGCGTCAAAGATTTTCTGATGCGCGAGGCCAAGCGCGATCTCGAAGCTGCGGTGGCGCGTCATGCGGCGAAGCTCGGCGTCACGCCGAAGCGCGTCAGCCTGCGCGACACGACGAGCCGCTGGGGCTCCTGTTCGACGACAGGTTCGCTGAACTTCTCATGGCGCCTCGTTATGGCGCCTTCTTTTGTGCTCGACTATCTCGCCGCGCACGAAGTCTCGCATCTCGTCCACATGAACCATTCGCCGGCCTTCTGGCGCACGGTCGGCAAGCTCAGCGCGCAAGTCGAGCGCGGTGAGGCCTGGCTCAAAGCGCATGGCGCTGAGCTGTTGCGCTTTGGGCCGTTCAAGGGCTGAGCCCCGCCTACTTCCGCACGAACGTCAGATAGGCCGGCGTCCGCCCCGCCGCGAGGGCTTTCGCTTCATAGCGCGTGCTGCTCCAGCCGGCCCAGGGCAGGCGCCAGTCATCGGCGCAGGATGCTTTCCAGATAAAGTCCGGCGCGCGCAGCGCTCGCATCAGCGTCCAGCCGGCATTGTCGTCGATATCGGTGGCAAAGCGCAGTTCCGCGCCGCTGCGCATTACGCGTGCGAGAGACGCAAACATTTCATCGGAGAGAAACCGCCGCTTGCGGTGGCGGCGCTTCGGCCACGGGTCGGGATAGAGCAGATAGCAGCCCGACAGCGCATCCGCCGGCAGCGCCGCGATGACCTGACCCGCATCGCCGCCATAGAGCCGCAGATTTTTGATGCCGCGGATTTCGGCGAGAGCCAGCGCTTTGGCGACACCGTTTTCGAAAGGCTCGCAGCCGATGAAGCCGTGGTCCGGATGCGCTTCGGCTTCCGCGATCAAATGCTCGCCACCGCCGAAACCGACTTCGAGCCAGACTTCCTCCACGGGCGCGGGAAAGAGCGATGCGCAATCTGCAATCGGCTGGCTGACGTCGAGCGTCAGAATCGGCAGCAAATTCTCGATGAGCGCGCTTTGCTGCGGGCGCAGTTTCTTGCCCTTGCGCCGGCCATAGAGCCGGTGGGGTATAAGCGCGGTGTGGGAATCTTCATTCATCGCGGCATCGCATAGGACGCGCGCGTCATTTATTCAACCGCGGCGGGTTGTAAGAGTCAGCGCGCGGGCAGGCGAAAGGCCGCGTCGGGGAAAATCCGCCGGCCAAGGGGCGCCGGCCGCTGCCTCTTGCGGCGGATGTACCAGCCGGCATCGTCCTCGCGCTTGAACTCGACGCCCGCATCGCGCAGCACGCTGATCAGCTTCAGCATGATCGTGCGCTTCGCCGGCACGGTTTCCGCCTCTTCGATGCGGCGGATCGTCGAGATCGAGACGCCGCTGACCTTGGCGAGATCGTTCAGCGACCAGCCGAGCAGCGCCCGCGCCGCCGTCATCACCGCGCCGGTAAAGCCCGAGAATTCGGCAAGATCGAGCTCCGACATCTGCGTCTGTTCGAGATCGTCAATATTGATCAGGGCGCCGAGCCATTGCTCGACATTGCCTTGCGCATCGAGCACCGGCACGGCCTGGGCGAGATACCAGCGCGCCCGCCCATCCTGACAGAGCAGGCGATATTTAGCGGCATAGCGCGTCTTGGTGGCAAAGGCCTTGAGCCAGGCGTCGCGCGTCGCGTCGCGATCGGCCTCATGGATCGCATTGAGCCAGCCGAGCCCGCTCGACTCTTTGGCGCTCTGGCCGGTCAGATCCACCCAGCTTTGCAAAACCGATAAGTCGCCGTTCGGCTCGGTCGCCCAAGTAACAGTGGCGATCGACTGCCAGACGGCGCGCAGCCGTTTCTCGGCCGCTTCGCGCTCCTTCAGCGCATGCACGCGCGCCGAGACATCCATCAGCAGGCCGGCAGCAAGAATCTGGTGACCTTTGGCGTCGACGAAGACCTCGACCTTATGCATCACCGGCCGCACCGCGCCCGATGCATCGATGATACGGAATTCGCGATCGATCGAGCGGACGTCGCGCAGATAGGCATGCATATCGTCGATCGGCAGGCGATCGTCCGGATGGCTGAAGCGCGCAAAAAGATCGTGGCTCGGCGGCGTGCCGTCGGGAATGCCGAGCAGCGTGTAAATGCCCTTCGACCAGGTGAGGCGTTTATTCTTGAAATTATATTGCCATGAGCCGATGGCCGCTGCTGCTTCCAGCTTGCCATAGAGCTGCGCCAGATGATGCGCATCCGGCGGGGCAGGGTTCATCGGCAATGTCGTGTCTTGATCGTTACGCACCGGACGAAGGGTCGGCATCAACATTTATGCGGCCTCAACCCAGCTTCGATGTCGGGTGGCAAGCGAAGGCATGTTTGACGGAGAGGGGCAACCGCAACGTCACCCATCGCCTTGCGAGGACGTATTTGCGTGGGGCCGGTTTCGCCGCCGGACGCACGCACATCTCACAATTCCCATTATGCGCACGCTGAACCGGAGCCGACTGATTTAGGTCAAAAATGCGGCGCGAAGGCTTTTTGCGCCGAACCCGCCCGAGGCGCAGATTGTCTTACGGATAAATACGTAAGCGTTTGTGCGGAGCTTTGTTTTCTGCCGGTCTCCGCGCGTTCAGCTCTTTTGAACGTCAGCCGCCGAAACTCCGCGGCAGGAGTAGGCCGATGGCAACACCAGCGAGCGCGGCGGCGATACCGATCGACACGGTTTCGGTGACGGTGCGCAGCACGGCCGAGCAACTCGAGCAGGCCAGTCGTCACGATGGCGGAGACGATGCGAATCCCTCAGCCTTCGGCGATGCGCCCATGTTCAACATGCAGCATTTGCGCTTTGCCGGTGAGTTCGGTGAAGGCGGCACGGTCGGCCCCTGTCATAAAGACTTGGCCGCCGAGGCTGCTGACTTTCTCGAAGAGAGCGCCGCGACGCGCCGCATCGAAATGTGCGGCGATCTCGTCAAGCAGCAGGACCGGCACGATGCCGGAGACTTCCGCGACGAGCCCCGCATGCGCGAGGATGAGGCCGACGAGCAGCGCCTTCTGCTCGCCGGTCGAGGAGCGCGCGGCATCCGCCTGTTTCGGTCCGTGACGGACGATGAGGTCGGCGGCTTGCGGGCCGATCAGCGTGCGGCCCGCGGCGGCATCGCGATTGCGATTGTCGCGCAGCATGCCGCGATAAATGTCTTCGACTTCGAGTGCCGGCCGCGTGCCGATCAAAGCTTCGACATCGCCTTGAAGAAAAAGCTCGGCATAGGGGAAGGCGCTGTCGTCTTTTGTGGGCGCGATGCGTGCGGCGAGATGATTGACGGTTTCGGCGCGCGCCGCGGCTACCGCGACGGCCAATTCCGCCAGCTCCTGTTCGGCGGCATCGAGCCAGCGCCGGTCGGCGCGTTCTTCGAGGAGCCGGTTGCGGTTGCGCAGAGCGCGTTCGAGCGCATTGACCCTTGTGCCCTGCTCGGCATCGACGGCTAGCACCAGCCGGTCGAGGAAGCGCCGCCGCTCGCCCGCGGGGCCTGAAAAGAGTCCATCCATCGCTGGCGTCAACCAGATGATGCGCAGAAGATCGGCGAAGGGCTTGAGCGAGGGGACCGGCTCGCGGTCGAGCCGGGTGCGGCGGACCATCGTGCCATCCTGGGGCTCGGCGCCGATGCCGAGCTGGCGTGGACCGTCGGGCGTCGCGAGCTCGGCGAAGACCGACCAGTGGCCGGCGCCGCCGGCGCGCGCGCATTCGGCGAGCTCGGCGCGGCGCAGCCCGCGGCCGGGGCAGAGAAAGGAAACCGCCTCGATGAGATTGGTCTTGCCGGCACCGTTCTCGCCGTTCAGCACGACAAGCCCCGGCTGCAGCGCAAGATCAAGCGCTGCATAGGAGCGGAAATCGGCGAGCACGAGCCGTTGAATATGGGGGGCGGGGCCTTGCGTCGGCGCGGCCCGCGGTGAAGGCTGCATCCGGGATGGTTTGCAGCAAAGGGGATGGGCGTGTCCAGCACAGGATCGGATCGGGCGGGCGACTATGCGATCCGCCTGCGCGGCGGCGATCTTGCGCCGCTTGCCGATCTCTGGATCGCGAGCTGGCAGACGGCGATGCCGTTGATCGATTTCACCGCCCGGCGCGACTGGTTCTTCACTTATATCGCATCGATCGAAGAGGCGGGCGGCGAAACCTACTGTGCCTATGATGGCGCGCATAATGGTACGGGCCGGTTTGCCGGTTTCATCCTCATCCACATCGGCCGCGGCGTGCTTGAGCAGATCGTCGTGGCGCCGGAGCGCTACGGCGGCGGGCTCGGCGCTGTCCTGCTCAATTATGCAAAGGCGCTTTGCCGCAACGGTCTGATCCTCGACGTCAATGTGGATAATCCGCGCGCCTGCCGGTTTTACGAGAAGCACGGCTTTGTGAAGCTGGATGAGGGGCTTAATCCGCGGTCCGGCCTACCGATCTGGCATATGCGCTGGCAGCCTCTTTGAGGCAGGTTCATCGACAATGCCTCTGGCAATCGGCGGAGTCCGGCTCTACATTCACCGGGCGGAGCTGCGGGGTGCGTGTTGGATCATTCCCCGGGGCCTTATCGATCTCGTCGGGAGCTGTCCCTGTCCTTGCCCGTGGGCTCGGGCACACGGCGCCCACCTACTTTGTAGGTTCCCGGGATCGGCATCCCACGGCCATCGTGGCCCCGCGCTTTCTCCCGCCTGCGATCTCCCAGTCTGACCGCAATGGACGATATTACGAGTGCCAAGGCCGCCCTGCGTAAGGAATCCTTGGCGCGGCGCGAATTGATCACGCCCGACGAATCCCGCGCCTTCGGCGAGCGCTTGGCACAGGTCGGCGCAAACCTTGCCGCCGAGCGGCAGGTCAGCACCGTCTCCGCTTTCGCCTCGATCGGCAGCGAACCGCCCACCGCCCCGCTTCTCGCCGCCCTTGCCAAGCTCGGCATCGGCACGGCGCTCCCCGTCATGCAAGGACGCGGCAAGCCGCTGCTCTTCCGGCTCTGGGCAGAGGGCGAGCCGCTCAACGAGGTGAAATGGGGCATCAAGGAGCCGTTACCGGAGGCGCCGGAAGTGTTCCCCGATCTTCTCTTTGTGCCGCTCGCGGCCTATGACAGGGCCGGCAACCGGCTGGGCTATGGCGCCGGTTTCTATGACCGGACGATTGCCAGGCTGCGCGCGATGAAGCCGATCACGACCGTCGGCGTCGCTTTCAGCATTCAGGAGACGCAGATCGTCCCGACCCATGAAACGGACGAAAAGCTCGACTATGTGCTGACCGATCATGATTGGATCATCTGCAAATAAGACTCATGCGTCGCTCCATGCTTCGAGACGGGTCCTGCGGACCCTCCTCAGCATGAGGGTTCGGCCGGTTTTCTTCCTCACCCCGAGGAGCCTACCTCAAATCGGCTTTGCACGATTTGAGGTAGGCTCCTCGAAGGGTCAGGCGCCTGCGCTCGTTTAGGATCGGTCGATGCGGCTTTTGTTCATCGGTGACATCGTCGGCCGCTCGGGCCGCAGCATTCTCCTCGATCTTCTGCCGGTCTTACGCAAAGAGTGGAAACTCGATTGCGTCATCGTCAATGGCGAGAATGCCGCCGGCGGCTTCGGCATCAATGAGCAGATCCTCAATGAATTCCTGAATGCCGGGGTCGATTGCGTGACGCTCGGCAATCACGCCTTCGACCAGAAGGAGGCGTTGAATTTCATCAGCCATCAACCGCGGCTCATCCGCCCGCTCAATTATCCGAAAGGCACGCCCGGCCGCGGCGCGACGCTGATCGAAACGCAGGCCGGCCATCGCGTCCTCGTCGTCAATGCGATGGGGCGAATTTTCATGGACCCGCTCGACGATCCCTTCGCGCTCGCTGCCGACGAGATCGCCGCCTGCCCGCTGCAAGAAGCTTGCGATGCGGCGGTGGTCGATTTCCATGCCGAGACGACGAGCGAGAAACAGGCCTTTGCGCATTTCGTCGACGGCCGGGTGTCGCTTGTCGTCGGTACGCATACTCATGTGCCGACTGCCGATCATCAGATCCTTCAGCAGGGCACGGCTTTCATCACCGATGTCGGCATGACGGGCGACTACGATTCCGTCATCGGAATGGAAAAAGAAGAGCCTATCCGTCGCTTCACCAAGAAGGTTCCCGGCGGCCGCTTCGAGCCCGCGGGGGGCGGGGCGACGCTCTGCGGTGTCGCGGTCGAGACCGACAGAGCGGGGCTGGCGGTCAAGATTGCTCCGGTCCGCATCGGCGGGCGCCTGTCGCAGGCCCGCGCCGGCTTCTGGGATGCGTGATATGAAGGACGAAGGAATTATTGTGACGATGCGAAAAAGCCTGCTTTCCGCCTGCGCGGCGCTGCTGATCCTCACGGGTTCCGCCGCAGCGAAAGAGCTGCGTGCGCCTGCCTTTGTGCCGACCGCCGATTTCGACGCGCTAGACATGCTGCCGCATCCGCCTGCGGCCGATTCCGTCACCACCAAAAAAGAATTGACGATCCTTCATTGGATCGAGGATCACCGCACGCCGGAGGAGGTCGCGCAGGCGAAGGCCGACGAGGCCGAGCGCGACATCTTCATCTTCAAAACGGTGCTCGGCGACGGTTTCAACGCGCAGGCGCTGCCGCTGACCGCGCTCCTTTCGAAACATGTCGAAGACGATCAGCAGGCCGATTCCGAGCCGGTGAAGAATAAATTCGACCGGGTGCGGCCCTACAATAACGATAAGACGCTGCATCCCGTCTGTGCCCTCAAGACCGTTGCGGATTCCTACCCGAGCGGCCATTCGATGACCGGCTATCTGATGGCGTTGACTCTGGCGTCGATGCTGCCGGAGAAGCGCGATGCGATCTTTGCCCGCGCCGACGACTATCTGCACAACCGTCTCATCTGCGGCGTGCATTATCCGAGCGACGTGCAAGCCGGCAAGGAGGTCGCCTATGCGCTTTTCGGCGTGATGGAAGACAATCCGAAGTTCAAGGCGGAGCGCGCCGCGGCGGAGGCGGAAATCCGCAAGGCGCTCAACCTACCGGCGCCCAAAGGCGCGAATAGCGCGGATCATGCCGAAGCTAAATGACGAGCCGAACTTGGGCCTGCCGTCGGACGCCGACAAGCGTCTGATCGGCAGCCTGCGGCTCGTCATCTTTTTAAACCTCGCCTATTTCTGCATCGAGATTGTCGTGGCGCTTGCCATCGGCTCGATTGCGCTTGTCGCCGACAGTGTCGATTTTCTCGAAGACATGGCGGTGAACGGCCTCATCCTCGCGGGGCTGCGCTTCACGCCGATCTGGCGCGCGCGTCTTGGCATGGGGCTCGCGGGCCTGCTGCTCGTGCCGGCCCTCGCCGGCGTTGCCATGCTGATCCACAAGATCACCCATGCCGAGCCGCCGGAGCCTTTGGCGCTGAGCCTCACGGGCCTGGGCGCCTTCTGCATCAACCTCGCCTGCGCCTTGATCCTGGCGCGCGTGCGCGGCCATGCCGGAAGTCTCACGCGCGCGGCGTTTCTGTCGGCGCGTAACGATACGATCGCCAATGTCGCGATCGTTGCCGCGGGCGCCGCCACGGCGCTCTGGCCGACGATCTGGCCCGACCTCGCCATCGGCGCCGGCATCATGCTGCTCAATGCCGATGCGGCGCGCGAGATTTTCGAGGCCGCGCGCGAAGAGCATAAGGATGCCGAGGCGGGGTGAGGTGTCCCTCTTCGTTACTTGTTGGCCGATTCAGATTCCGATTCCGCATCAGGCGGCCAGGGCAGCGCGTTCAAGGGTGCGAGCGCGGCCTCGATCTCGCGCGCGACGGCGAGATGCTGCGGGTTCGCGGTGATGAAAGTCTCGTTCGTCGCGGACATCAACAGCCCGCCGTTTGGACGATATTCGACGATCGCGCTTGGCGGCGGCGTAATGAGAGGCGCGAAACGCGGTGCCACATAGTTCATCCAACCAAAATGGAAGTGGGGTCCCTCCGACCAAAATTTCTTCAAAGCGTCGGGAGTGGCAATGCAAAATGTCATCTCGAAAGCTTCAGCGAATTCGATGAGAACGGTCTTAAAGGTTTGATAGGTGACGATTGTTGGATCCGGTTCCATGCGGAAAGCCGTTTCGATTTGAGCGGTATTCGACCAAACGCTATAATTGCGCCAGCTTCCGGCGTGAACACCGATCCTCAGAGATTTCGGGTTGGTAAGCCGAGAATTGAGGACGCTGAAACTGTATCCAAGGATGGGATTAGGGTCGCCGTCCTCATGGCGCATGACAGCCGCAGCTATCTTTTCCGCGAGATCATTCCGAACGGCGATAAAAGGAATCGGCTTTTTGTTGGGGCCACGCCAAATCCAATTGTCAAAGGCGGGATGAAGAAAACGCAATTTGTCGATGAGGCCATTGAAGCGTAGAGAGCTTCTGGCGTCTCCCGCCGCGGGCCCCAAAATCCGAGTATCGAATAGGTCGACAAAGTCATGATTTCTGCCTCCCTTTCGCCCAGGCTGCATCGAGGTAGGTTTGATTGTCGATGCCGGCCTCATGCTGCTTAATGCCGATGCGGCGCGCGAGATTTTCGAGGCCGCGCGGGAAGAGAAGGATGCCGAGGCGGGGTGAGGTGTCCCTCTTCGTTACTTGTTGGCCGATTCAGATTCCGATTCCGCGTCAGGCGGCCACGGCAGCGCGTTCAAGGGTGCGAGCGCGGCTTCGATCTCGCGCGCGACGGCGAGATGTCGCGGATTTGCGGTGACGAAAGTTTCGTTTGTTGCCGACATCAGCAGCGCGCCATTCGGACGACATTCGACGATCGCACTTTGCGGCGGCGTGATGAGCGGCGCGAAACGCGGCGAGATATAGCTCATCCAGCCGATGCGAAAGTACCGATTCTTCCACAACTTCATTATGCTGTGAGGATAAGCACTGCACCAAGTCATATCGAAAGATTCTGCGAGCGCAAGTAATGCCGAACGAAATAGCGAGAAGCCTAAAATTGCAGGATCTGGCACAACGTTGTGAGAAGTTTCGATGCTCGCGCTATTGATGTAATAGGGCTTATAAGCTGTGTGTCCCCACACGCCAGCCTTCACATAAATATCGATGCTGCGCGGTTGCGCGTGGTCAGTATTGACGACGTAGATGGAATAACCGTCGATAGGCGTAGGCTCACCGTCATCGGCCCGCGATACATGTCGTTCTACGACCTTAGCCATGTCATTTCGAATGACATCGAGTTTGATGGGCTGAGGGTCGAGTGTATAGATCCAGTCTCCGAAAACAGGGTCGATTAGTGCTAAGCGGTCAACCAGTGACAAGAATCTATTGGCGATGGTTGCTGGCTCCTCCTGTCGCGGACCCCAACAGCCATGAATGCTGTATCCAATTAATTTCATTCTTCATCCTCCGGGTCTGGATAAAGCTCGTCCGTATGCTCCTCATAAGGTGTGAAATGTATCCGAATCTTACCCGGGCCAAGTAGATTTGCCTTTGCAAAGATGCGCCAAGCGAAGTCCGCGGTTTCTCTTTCATCGAAACGCCACTGGATCGTATTGATGCGACCGTTGCGAATATTTGCTGCGACATTTGCGTCTATTTGTGACTGCGCCTGACGAAGAAAATCATCTTTCAAAATTCCTTCGGTGAAAAATGTTTTCACCATCAGGTCAGCGTGGTGACCCTTATATTCCTGAGTATCTCCCGTTGTATATTGACACCCGTCAAAATGGACGTCCTTCTCCTTCACAGGATTCCAAAGGTTGAAAGCCAATCCTCTCGGTAGAGGCGGGAAACCAGGATTGACGATTTCCTGATCGACATATTCGGCATAAGCAAGATCAAAGATCGTATTGCCGGCGCCCGGTTGGTCTAGCCCCGGAGCGGGGCATAGTTTTGGCTCATCAGGGCGCGTGAAGAAATCTGTATCTGTTTTTAACGCGTGGTTCGAACTCGTGCGCGGATCATTGCTGTGGTCAGAATCAAGTTCATCGTGGAGAGCAGCGACGACGGAATCTGCGTCAAGATAGATACCATTTTTCAGAGACCGCCCAAATTTTAGGCCTTGCGAGTCGATAAACAGTCCATCTGGTGGACGGCGTTCCGCTTTAACCGAAATGACATCGTGTCCGAGATTGGCCGTTATCGTTAGAACGCCAGCGGAATCGTCGAGATGATAGCGAACGCCCGGGAGACTGGGGACTTCGCCTTCATAGACGCCCCCCGAATTTGGAGTCGGGATCAGAACCGCTCCGCCAATGATAATCGGATAGGGATTGCGCAGAGCCAATGTTGCGAGCGCTCGCAGGACTACCGGAGAGATGCGTTCCAAAAGCGGGGCAAGTCGCGGGGCTATGCGAGCCGAAGTATTTACGGCTTCCACATCTCTCAGTTTGATCCACTCGCCGCTTTCCTTTCCATGGCCGGCCGATTGGCGTGGTTGGTTCGGATCAAATTTCAAAAGAGCGGCATCGAAGCCCAAGGACCAGGTCAGCTCTTCCGGCGTCATGCCTCGGGCGAGTAGGTCTTCGGCAAGAAACAGCCGGAACGAATCTTCTGCTGTTTGAAGCGGTGGGAAACGCGCGAAGGCGAGTTCGATATGCGCAAGAGCCCTATCGCCACGCGACCATTGCTCCGAGGCGCGTTTCACATGATGCATCACACGCGGCGAAACCTGGCGTCCGTAAACAGCCGAAAGTAGCGCGAGAAGGCGTGCTTCGTCTGCTTGCAACATTAGCCGTTGCACGCCGGCGCGCGTTACTCCCATGTGCGCGAGCACGGTGCGATGGCCGAGGACGAGGCCTTCCTCCTCGATTACCGGCAAAGGGCTGAAGGGCACACGCCAGCCGCGTTCCTGAAAAGATTTCCGCAATGTCGCAATGGCTGCCACCCGAGCCCCCGCGCTGTGGATGAATAGGCGAAGAAGTTAGGGGAGGATGGGTCTGAGGTAAAGAACATATAGAGAACAACGATCGGACATTGCTGCCTTCCAGACCGGTTCAATCACTGCCTTTCACTGTTGCGGTTGTCCGCTTTCTTTCCCCGTATTAGATGAGGGCACGCTTTCCGGCGCCGATCGGCGATCGGATCATCCGTTTTTCCGAAAGGTCCATTCGAGGCGGGCATGGCAGGCCATAGTCAGTTCAAGAACATCATGCACAAGAAGGGCAAGCAGGATGCAATCCGCTCCAAGCTCTTCTCCAAGCTGGCGCGCGAAATCACGGTCGCCGCCAAGCTCGGCCTGCCCGATCCCGCCATGAATGCGCGGCTACGCGCCGCCGTGCTCGCGGCCCGCGCTGAAAACATGCCGAAGGACAATATCGACCGGGCGATCAAAAAGGCCTCGGGCTCGGATACGGAGAATTACGACGAAGTCCGCTACGAAGGCTATGCGCCGGGCGGCGTCGCGGTGATTATCGAAGCCTTGACCGACAACCGCAACCGCACCGCCGGCGAAGTGCGTTCCTATTTCACCAAGGCAGGCGGTGCGCTCGCCGAGACAGGCGCCGTCTCCTTCATGTTCGATCACATCGGCCTCATCGAATATGAGGCGAAGGCGGCGAGCGAAGATCAGATGATGGAGGCGGCGATCGACGCGGGCGCCGATGACGTCGTCTCTTCGGACGAAGGCCATGAGATCACCACGACGCTCGAAATGATCCGTGACGTCGCGCAGAAGCTCGAAGACAAATTTGGCGAGCCGCGCAAGGTTGCGATCATCTGGAAACCGCAGAACACGATCAGCGTCGACGACGAAGCGGGCGAGAAGATCCTGCGCCTCATCAATTCGCTCGAAGACAATGACGACGTGCAGAACGTCTATGCGAACTTCGAAGTATCTGACGCGCTGCTCGCCAAGCTCGGCGGCTGATGTCTTCAGGAACTGGGCGCGCGTCATGCGCGGACTTGATCCGCGCATCCAAATGATGGGGCTTCGGTTTGGGTGGCCGGGTCAAGCCCGGCCATGACGTACAATAAAGCTGAAAGCGCTACATGATTTCAAGCAGCGTCCTTGCGCTGCGTCTCCGCCAGCAGCCGGTCGAGCCGCGTCAAATCGACGGGCTTGGTCAGAAAATCGTCGATGCCGGCGTTGTGCGCCGCTTCGATCGCCGCCTCGAAGGCATCGGCCGAAAGCGTGATCAGCCGGCTCGGCGACGTGCCCGCTTCGCGTTCCGCGGCGCGGATACGGCGGGCGGCTTCGATGCCGTCGAGCTCCGGCATACGGATGTCGAGAATGATCGCGTCGAAGGCAGCGCGTATGCCTTCGATGGCCTCTTTCGCCGCCTCCAATGCGCCGAGCCCATTGGCGACATGCACGACGCGGGCGCCGCGTTTTTCCAGGTGGCGCGTCACGATCAGCGCATTGATGTCATTGTCTTCGGCAAGCAGAACTTCGCGGCCAGAAAGATCGATATCGGCTTGCGCCGACGCTGCGATGGGCGCCGGTTGCAACGTATCGGTTGACAGCCGCGCATAGAGCGAGCGGACGCGTAGCGGCTTGATCAGCCAGCCGTCAAAACTCTGCAGCGAGGTCTGTCCGAAGGCGCGCCGCTCGGACGGCGAGAAGAAGATGAGGCTCTGCCGCACGCCTGCGGCGCGCGCCGCCTCGGCCAGCGAACGTGTCGCTTCGACGCCGAGCGCGCAATCGACAATGATGATGTCGGGCGGCCGTCCGGCACGGCCTGCATCGCGCAGAAAGACCTGGCTCGCCTCTTCGCTTGCGGCCCAAAGAAGTTCGGTGCCCCCGGCGGTAAGCCGTTCGGCGAGATAGGGCGCTTCGAAATGCGAGGCGGCAACGATCAGCGCCTGCTTGCCGCGTAGCGTGCGCGGAATCGCGAGCGGCTGCGCATCGCTGGCTGGCATGAGCGGCAGACGCAGCACAAAACGCGAGCCCTTCTCCGATGTCTCGGCAAGCCGCAGTCCGCCGCCCATCTGTTCGGCGAGACGGCGCGCGATCGACAGGCCGAGGCCGGTGCTGCCGATCGGCGGTTTCTTCTCATGCGTGCCGGTCGCGAATTCTTCGAAAATCGCGTCGCGATGTGCCGGCGGAATGCCGGGGCCGGTATCAATGATGGCGAATTCGAGCGCATCGTCGTTGGATTCGACGCGGACGCCGACGCCGCCGGTCAGCGTATATTTGACGGCATTGCCGGTGAGATTGAGCAGCACCTGCCGCAGACGTCCCGCATCGCCGATGAAGCGCGTCGGCAGTTCCGGCGCTATAGAAGACGCGATTTCGAGCCCGGCATTTTGCGCTTGCGGCGCCAGAATCTCGACGACACCTTCGACGAGATCGACGAGATCGAAAGGCGCGCGCGTCAATTCGAGCTTGCCGGCTTCGAGCTTGGAGAAGTCGAGGATCTCGTCAATCATCGCGGCGAGCGCCTGGCCTGAGGCGCGCATCGCTTCGACATAGCTCTGCTGTTCGAGATCGAGGCCAGTCGCGACAAGGAGCTCGGTCATGCCGAGCATGCCGTTGAGCGGGGTGCGGATCTCATGGCTCATCGTTGCGAGCAGCCGCGACTTGGCTTCGCTCGCGGCCTCGGCACGGGCGCGCGCTGCTTCGCCTTCGTCGATGGTCGTCGCGGGTTTCGCGCTGCGTGGTTTCCGTCGCGTCAGTTTACGCCAGACGAAGCGCAGGCCGTAGAAAACCGCGGCGGCGGCGGCCGATGTCAGGATGACGGCGCCGATCAGAGCCACCATTAACGATGCCAGGAATACAAAAAACGAAAAGACCTCGCGCATAGGCGCGAGCCTAAACGCAAGGTCTTGCGATTTTCTTGCCCGAAGCAGGGCTGAATGGCTTATTTCAGCAGGCGGACGACGACGAGGCCGGCCTTGCTCTTCATCTCCTTGGCATCGAGCGTGCCGTCGCCGTCGGAGTCGGCAGCCTTGAAGGCCTTCACGACTATCGCGACGAATTCGTCCTTGGTCAGCGTCTTGTCCTTGTCGGGATCGCCAGCCGCGAAATCGGTCTTGCTGAGGCGGCCTTGCAGTTCCTTGACGGTGACCGTGCCGTCATGATCCGTGTCGAGCGCCGCGAAAGTGGCTTCCGCCGCCGCTGTGACTTCCTTCAGGTCGAGCGTGCCGTCCTTATCAGTGTCATAGGCCTTGAGCTTGGACTCGGCCGAAGCATAGGCCGCGGTCGAAAGCGCGAAAGGGAAGCTCACCGCGGCGCAGAGGCCGACGCCGGCGAGGAGAACGCGTAAGGATTTTTGCATCGAAGATCTCCTTGATATCAATCGGTCAAAACGCGCGGGACAAAGTGGTACGCGCTCACCCGCTCGCTGGCCGTGGGGACACGACCAACAATCAACTCACATGCCCGAGCTTAGTTGACTGAAGCTAGCGATTGTGCGCCGCAACACTATGCTGCAAGGGCAAATTTTGCAATCAAGCCTTGGACTTTATCGGTTTCAAGCAGCGCGAGATTGTCTCTGCCTGTCGCCGCGGTAGGAGAGGGCCTCAGCCAGATGACGGCGGCCGACCGTGGCCGAATCGTCGAGATCGGCGATGGTGCGGGCGAGCTTGAGAATGCGGTGAAAACCGCGGGCCGACAGGTTGAGCCGCTCGGAGGCTTCGCGCAGCAAAGTGAGGCCGGCGGCGTCGGGGCGTGCCGCCTCCTCGATGATCGTGCCGGGCGCGGCAGCGTTCGAGGTGACGCCAGCGAGGCCCAGTTCGGCATAGCGTTTGGCCTGACGCCGCCGCGCCGCCGCGACACGCAGTGCGACTTCGGCCGAACCTTCTGCGGGTGCCGGCAGCATCAAATCCGCGGCGCTCACTGCCGGAACCTCTATCGATAAATCAATGCGATCGAGCAACGGGCCTGAGAGCCGCGCCTGATATTGCGCGACACATCGCGCGATCGGCTGACGGTTGCAGCTGAAGCCGGGATCGAGCGCATGGCCGCAGCGGCACGGGTTCATCGCTGCGACGAGTTGGAAACGCGCGGGATAGACGGTGCGATGATTGGCACGCGCGATGGCGACTTCGCCGGTTTCGAGCGGTTGCCGAAGACTATCCAAAACCTGCGGATGAAATTCGGGAAGCTCGTCTAAAAATAAAACGCCATGATGCGCGAGGGAGATTTCGCCCGGCCGTGCATGAATGCCGCCGCCGCCGAGCGCCGCCATGGAAGCGGAGTGATGCGGGGCGCGAAAAGGCCGGCGGTCCGTCAGCTCGCCACCGGCCAATTGGCCTGCGACCGAGTGAATGAGTGAGACTTCGAGCAGTTCGGCCGGCGCGAGCGGCGGCAGGATCGACGGCAGCCGCGCCGCCAGCATGGATTTGCCGGCACCGGGTGGACCGTTCATCAAGAGATTATGGCCGCCGGCCGCGGCGATCTCGAGCGCCCTCTTGGCGCTCTCCTGGCCTTTGATGTCGCGCAGATCGGGCGGTAGGCTGCCGGAGGCGCGCATCGCCGGCACGGGACGGCCCATCACTTGCGTGCCTTTGAAATGATTGGCGAGCTGGATCAGCGACGATGGTGCCAGCACATCCATGTCTTGGGAGGCCCAAGCCGCCTCGCCCCCCGTCGCCGCTGGGCAGATGAGGCCGTGACCACGCGTATTGGCGGCAATCGCGGCAGGTAATACGCCGGCGACGGCGCTGATCGTCCCGTCGAGCGCGAGTTCGCCGAGCACGGTGTAATTCTGCAGCGCATCCGGCGGAATGGCGCCGATCGCGGCCATGATGCCAAGCGCGATGGGCAGATCGTAATGGCTGCCTTCCTTCGGGAGGTCGGCCGGCGCGAGATTCACGGTGATGCGTTTGGCCGGCAGCGCGAGGCCGGAGGCATTCAGCGCGGCGCGCACCCGCTCGCGCGATTCCGCCACGGCCTTGTCGCCGAGGCCGACGACCGTGAAGACGACATTGCCATTGGCGATCTGGACCTGGACATCGACCGGCCGTGCCTCGATGCCGAGGAAGGCGACCGTTGCAACCCGCACCACCATGTTTGGCCCCCGGCGATCGGCAAACTGCGTGAAGTCTAAGTCTTGGCTTTAGGTCGCGCAAGAACAATAAGTGAACACTATGAAGAAGGTGCCCGCCGTATTGCCTAGACGGCCGGCTGCCTGAATCCGACGGGCAAAACGCCGATTTTCGTAATCACCGAGCTTACGAAAGGGAGATAATGGCCGCGTCTCTTGACCGAATCGTCAGTAACGAACATTAAGAGAACAGCAGTCAAAGTTATTGAAGCCATCTGTGACAGTTCGATCACGTCCTTGAATTTACTGCGGCATTGGCAACGCTCGTGCAGCGTATGTGTTGCCCACGGGCTGCGCTTCAGCCAAGGGTCGGATACCTGTCGGATTCTCGTTGAATGGTCTTCACCCGCACTCCCATAAGTGATCCTGCCGCGGACGCCGCCCGCTTCCTCCGCAGGATTGCTTTGGCGCTCCTCTTCATCGTCACGCCCGTGGCGGAAGCGGCGTCGCATGGGCTAATCTATGTGCTGTTCCCGATCGGCGCGGTGATCATCGTCATTGCGGGGCTCCTCGCTGAAAGCGGCGCTGCGATGCCTCGCCGGCTGCTCGCCGCCTTCCTCAATCCGATTGCGATTGCAGCGCTCTTCCTCGCCTTCTGGGCCGGGCTTTCATTGATCTGGACGGCGTTCCCGGGCGAGGCCGCGGCGCGGCTCGCCCGCACGCTGATGACCGCCGGCATTGCGCTCCTCGCCATCGCCGCTCTGCCCGAGCGCACGAAAATCTCGAACATCTATCTGCTGCCGATCGGCGTCGGCCTCACGGCGGCGGTAACCTTCGGGCTCAGCCTCGTTGGTCCCGACTGGTTCCGTGAGGGCGCCAATCCCGATTATCTCCTGGTGCAGCGCTGCGTCATGTCCCTGTCGATATTGATGTGGCCGGCGATCGGCGCGCTCGCACTGCGCGAGCGGTTCATCATGGCGACAGCGCTCGCCACTTTAACCGCCGCTGCGACGCTCGCCGCCTTCATCCAGGTCGCGCTCGCCGCCTTCATAGTGGCGGCGGTCGTCTATGTGGTGGCGATGACCAATCCAGTCGGCATGGCGCGTCTCATGGCGATCGTCTGCGCGATCCTGCTGCTCGGCGCGCCGCTCTTTGTTGCGGGGCTGATCCCCTTCGGTCAGTTCGCCCATGTCACGATTGGCGGACCGTGGGGGGGCTTCGCCAATCTCACCATCCACGAATGGCCGCGTTTCATCACCGGCCATGGCCTCGACGCGGTGGAACATGCGATCGATGTCGGCCTACTGCCGCACAATGCCCCGCAGAGCCTGATCTTCTTGCTTTGGTATGAGCTCGGCATCGTCGGCGTTGTGGGCTTCGCCGTCCTGCTGATCACCGTGCTGCGCGCCGTTGCCGAGATGCCGCCCTTCGCCGCGCCGGCTTTCCTAGGGTCGCTGGCGGCCGGCCTGACTATTACCTTCGTTGGCGCCGAGACGACGCAGCTCTGGTGGGTGACGTTGAATGCGATCGGCGCTGTCGCCATCGCCATCCTCATCCAGGCGCATCCGCGTTCGCGCCGGCCGCGCGCGCCAATCTTCACCGAAGACGACGGCGAGGACGAACATCTCGTCGAGATCTATCAAGAACCAGATTTTTGAAGCGCGAAATCGCGGTTTTCGGCGGCGGCAAATTGCATGCGGAAAAAGGCGTGATATTTGCCGTCGCGGGCAAGAAGCTCGGCATGTGTGCCGGATTCGATCGCGCGGCCCTCATCGATCATATAGATGCGATCGGCGCCGACGATCGTCTGCAGGCGATGCGCGATGACGACGGTCGTGCGGCCCCTGCGCAATTCATCAAGCGCCGTCTGGATCGCGTATTCGGATTCAGGATCGAGCGCCGCCGTCGGCTCGTCGAGCAGCAGGATCGGTGCGTCCTTGAGGATCGCGCGGGCGATGGCGATGCGCTGCCGTTGGCCGGCGGACAGCTGCGTCCCCTGTTCGCCGACCGGCGTGCCATAGCCTTCTGCGAACGACATGATGAAATCATGCGCATGCGCCTGGCGAGCGGCGGCGGCGATTTCAGCATGCGAAGCGCCGGGCCGCCCGAGCCCGATATTGTCGGAGATCGAGCCACGGAACAGGAACACGTCCTGGCTGACAAAGGCGATGGCGCTGCGCAAGGAGGCGATACCGACCGTCGCGATGTCGGTGCCGTCGATGAAAATCTTGCCGTGCAGCGGCTGATAGAACCGCTGCAACAGGGCCAGCACCGTCGATTTGCCGCCCCCGGACGGTCCGACGAGCGCCGTCGTCATGCCGGGCTCGCCAGTGAAGCAAAGATCGTTCAGCACATTCTCATGCGTGCGATAGCAGAAAGCGACATGATCGAAGCTGATCTTGCCACGCGTGATGCCGAGAGGCGGCAGCTGCGTCTGCTGCGGTTCGGCCGCGGGTGAATCGAGAATTTCATAGACGAGCTTGGCGCCGGTCAGGCCGTTCTGGATCTCGAGATTGAGCCGGGCGAGGCGCTTCGCCGGCTCATAGGCCATCAGCAAAGCCGCGAGAAAGGAGAAGAAGGAGCCGGCATCGGCATGCGCGACGGCGACGCGCCAGCCACCGTAGAAGATCACGATCGCAATGGCGAGGCCGCCGAAGAAATCGGCAAGCGGACTTGCGATCGCCATACGCGCCGACATCCGGTTTGCCGACTGTTCCACATGGGCGACGGCCGCCGCCATGCGGATGCGCATCACCTCTTCGAGATTGAAGCTCTTGACGATGCGCAGGCCCTGCACCGCTTCCTGCATGATTTCGAGGATCTGCGCTGAGCCGTCGAAAGACCGGCGCGCCAGCACGCGCACTGTCTTGACCAGACGCGACAGCCCATAAGCGCCGAGCGGCAGCAGAGCGAGCGCGATCAGCGACATTCGGCTGTCTTGCAGAAACATCACTACGATCAGCCCGCCGAGGGTGAGAATGTCGCGGCCGGCACTGATGACGAGCAGCTGCAGCGTGTCCCTTATGCTCGCCGCCGCAATCGCCAGCTTCGACATGAACTCGCTTGAATGGCGGTCCTGGAAGAAGGTCATGTCCTGCGTCAACAGATGATCGAAGACCTTCGCTTGGACATTGGCGACGATGCGGTTGCCGGCGCGCGCCAGCAGGACGAGATAGCCGTAGGTCGCGAGGCCGCGGACGAGAAACAGCGCGGCGATGCCGAGCGATAGAAGTTCGAGCGCCTCGAATCCCTTCGCATCGACCATGTGATCGAGGACGGGCTTCAGCAGATAGGCCGACAGCGCCGTCGCTGCGGCCGCGACCGCCATCAAGAGTCCGGCAAGCGCATAGGCGCCGATGTGCTGGCGGCCATGATCGGCGAGAAGACGCCACAGGATGGGGCGCGGCTGTACGGGGTTAGCTGAGGCGGAGCGGGAGGCTGGCATCGCCGCCTTTAAAGCACGATTCCGCAGCTTGGGCGCGCTTTTCGTTCAGACAGTCTCAAGCGTGCCGTCGCCGCGCAGGACCGGCTCTTTTGCCAGAGCTACGACCTCCGCATCATCGAACAGCCGGCTACGGGTGAGGAAACGGACGGATTCCGGCGCTTCGAGCGAAAAGCCGGAGCCACGACCGGGCACCACATCGATCGTCAAATGGGTGTGCCGCCAATATTCGAATTGCGACGCGCTCATGTAGAAAGGCGCGCCGCCGATCTCGCCGAGTTTGACGTCGCTTGCGCCGACATGGAATTCGCCGCGCGGATAGCACATCGGCGCCGAGCCGTCGCAGCAGCCGCCGGACTGATGAAACATCACCGGCCCATGTATTTTTTCAAGCTTGCCAATGAGTTCGAGCGCGGCTGGGGTGGCATCGACGCGGGCGACCATGGCGGTCCTCCGATCCATTTGAGAGGCTTTTTCTAACATAAAAAAGGCGGCACCGGAATTGCCGGCGCCGCCTCAAAACGAGCGTGACCTCTTGGCTTAGAAGAAGCCGAGCGCCTTCGGGCTGTAGCTGACGAGCAGGTTCTTCGTCTGCTGATAATGATCGAGCATCATCTTATGCGTCTCGCGTCCGATGCCCGACTGCTTGTAGCCGCCAAACGCCGCATGCGACGGATAGAGATGATAGCAGTTCGTCCAGACGCGGCCCGCCTGAATGCCGCGACCCATGCGATAGGCGCACGAGATGTCGCGCGTCCACACGCCGGAGCCGAGGCCATAGAGCGTGTCATTGGCGAGGGCGAGGGCTTCTTCTTCAGTCTCGAAGGTTGTCACTGACACGACCGGTCCGAATATCTCTTCCTGGAAGATGCGCATCTTATTGTGGCCTTCGAGGATCGTCGGCTTGACGTAATAGCCGTCCTTCAACTCGCCATCGAGGACGTTGCGCGTGCCGCCGGCAAGAACCTTGGCGCCTTCCTTTTTGCCGATATCGATATAGGAGAGGATCTTCTCCATCTGATCGTTTGAAGCCTGCGCACCGACCATGGTCTCCGGATCGAGCGGATGGCCCTGCTTGATGTTGCCGACGCGCGCGATCGCCCGTTCCATGAACTTGTCGTAGATCGACTTCTGCACGAGCGCGCGGCTCGGGCAGGTGCAGACCTCGCCCTGGTTCAAGGCGAACATGGCGAAGCCTTCGAGCGCCTTGTCGAAGAAATCATCGTCCCTCGCCATCACGTCTTCGAAGAAGATATTGGGCGATTTACCGCCGAGTTCGAGCGTCACCGGAATAATGTTTTCCGTCGCATATTGCATGATGAGGCGGCCGGTCGTCGTCTCGCCGGTGAAGGCGATCTTGGCGATGCGCTTGTTCTGCGCCAGCGGCTTGCCGGCCTCGACGCCGAAGCCGTTGACGATGTTAAGAACGCCCGGCGGCAGAATGTCGGCGATCATATCGGCCATGACCATGATGCTCATCGGCGTCTGCTCGGCCGGCTTCAGCACGACGCAATTGCCGGCAGCCAGCGCGGGGGCAAGCTTCCACGCCGCCATGAGGATCGGGAAGTTCCACGGGATGATCTGACCGACGACGCCGAGCGGCTCATGGAAATGATAGGCGACGGTGTCGTGATCGATTTCCGAGAGCGAGCCTTCCTGCGCGATGATGCAGCCGGCGAAATAGCGGAAATGATCGATGACCAGCGGAATATCCGCATGCGTCGTTTCGCGGATCGGCTTGCCATTGTCGACGGTCTCGGCCAGTGCCAGCAGGTTCAGTTTGCTTTCGAGGCGATCGGCGATCTTGTTGAGAAGGCGGGCGCGTTGCGCCGGCGGTGTGCGGCCCCAGGCTTCGCGGGCGGCATGCGCGGCATCGAGCGCGAGCTCGATATCTTCGGCCGTCGAGCGCGCAACCTGACAGACCGGCTTACCGGTGATCGGGCTGATATTGTCGAAATACTGGCCCTTCACCGGCGGGACCCATTTGCCGCCAATGAAATTCTCATAACGTTCGCGCAGCGCCACTTGCTGCTTCAGTTCTTCGAGGCTCTTTGCAAGCATGAGTTCCTCCCTTTTCTTTACTCTTTGCGCGATTAACGAAGCTGCAAGGGTAGACCGTAATCGGAGCGCAGCGGCAATGGCACTTTAGTCTTGAGCACTTCAGTCCATGGTCCGCGAATTGATGTCTGGACTTCTCTGCCGAGACGGAGGGCGATGGTCTTTGCATTCGCCGGGTGGTCGCGCTGATGCGAGCTTCGCAAGCCGCACGCGGCAAATCAAGTGTGGCGCCGCGATCATGTATTCAAGACAAGATGATTGGGGTTGGCATGCCAGTAAGGTCGATTGCGATCAGTCGAGCTGCGGCGGTTCCGCTTCGATCGTCTTGCATCTATGCCGCCAACCATCATGCGCGATTGGCGCTTTGAATGGAACCGCAACGCCAGCTTCGGTTTTGTCGGTCGCGATCGCATCGCGGAGAAGCCAATAGAATCGCAAGCGCGAGGTCCCGTGTGCATCATCGCTAGCTCTCAGCGGCAGACATTCGCTGTTCCCCGTTGTCGGCAGGTCCATGTCATTGACATCGCGGATGATGCGGCAAGGCCGGTAGGTTTCCGGAATGGGAGCCATTCCCGGCCAAGCTGCCGCAGGAACGACGCTCCATCGACGAAAGGTGGAGGTTCCCAGCTTTGCTCAATTTGCAGGGCACCTATCTGTCCAAAGACTGGGTCCACGCAATAAGACGCGCCAGATAATTGATCGCCTTGGAATTGCGGGTCCTCTCTATTTTGGAATAGATATAAACCCTTGTTTTGAATAGGTATAAATACTTCGCTTTTTACTTGGCGCCTGCCGCGGAATTGGGTACAGCCTCAGACCAAGGCGCTGTCAATCGCGCCGAATGCCCGATGTTTCCAGGTGCCGCCGTGATTGTCTGCTCGTGCAATGTTCTGTCCGACACAAGTATTCGCGCCTCGATCCAGGGGGACGGCGCTGCGCGGACACCAGGCGCGGTTTACCGTTGCCTCGGCTGCCGGCCGAATTGCGGACGTTGTATTACAACCGTGCAGCGGCTCATCTCTGAGACCTGCCATGTCGAGACGAATGGGCAGGCGGATTGCACCGCCGATTGCGCGGTCATGACCACGCTTCCCTGATCGGTTTTCTTCTTCTCCGTTTCCCACAAATTAAAACAATCCCGTAGCTTGGCTCGCATGGCTTGCGCTGCGCGTCCTTGCGCCGCCTCGGCATTTGCGCCTAGTTTGCGGACGGAAACTGAAGGGCGATCCGATGAAGGGTGATGACCGGGTAATCGACTATCTCAATCGCAGCCTGCGCAACGAATTGACGGCAATCAACCAGTATTGGCTGCATTATCGCATCCTCGACAATTGGGGCTACAAGGAACTCGCCAAGAAGTGGCGCGAGGAATCGATCGAAGAGATGCAGCACGCCGACAAGCTGACGCATCGGATTCTCTTCCTCGAAGGCTTTCCGAACATGCAGGTGCTCGATCCGCTGCGCATCGGCCAGACGGTCGAGGAGATCATCGGCTGCGATCTCGCCTCCGAGATGTCGGCCCATGCGCTGTATACCGACGCGGCGCAACATTGCTTCTCGGTGAAGGACTTCGTCTCCAAAGAACTCTTCGACTCGCTACTCAAGGATGAGGAAGAGCACATCGATTTCCTTGAGACGCAGCAGGAGCTCATCCGCCAGCTCGGCGTGCAACTCTACGCGCAGAAGCACGTCGGTGGCCTCGAAGAGTCGTGAGGCGGATGTCATCGCGAGATGTAATCCCAACGCGTCATGCGCGGACTTGATCCGCGCATCCAGGCTCAGCTCTTGAATCGATGTGCATGGATGGCCCGGTCAAGCCCGGTCCTGACGTGATAACGGGGCAATAAAAAAGGGCGCTCTCAAGCGCCCTTTTCGTTGGAAATTTCAGGATCAGTCGGTTTCGGACCCGTGGATCTTACGTGGCGGCCCCATCAGCGCGGGCTGGAACAGCACCGCCGCAGCGAGTGTCGTGATCAGCGAAAGCGCCAGCAGTTTGCCCATGCTCGACGTGCCCGGATGATGTGACAGCCAGAGGCTGCCGAAGGCCGTCGCCGTCGTCATTGCGCTGAAGAAGACGGCGCGCGTCAGGCTCGATTGCAGCAGTTTGGTCGTGCCGGCTCGCCAAGCCATCACGAAATAGATCTTGAACGCCACGCCAAGTCCCAACATCAGCGGCAGCGCGATGATATTGGCGAAATTGAGCGGCATGTGGATCAGCACGGTGATTTCCAGAGACACCAGGCCCGCGAGCAATAGCGGCACCAGCGTCAGGAGAACATCGGTCACGCGCCGCAGCACGATGTAGAGAATGACGCTGATCGACAGCAGCGCCCATATGCCCGCTTCGATGAAGGCGCGGATGATGGTTTTGCCGGATTCCTGAACGGCAATCGGCTCGCCTGTCGCGGCGGGTGCCACGGCCATGACGGCATTGGCGAAGCGCGTCATGAAGACATTGTCGTTCGGGTCGCCCTTGGGCGCGACTTCGATCAAAGCCTGACCGTCAGGTGCCACCCAATCGCGGCGCAGTTGCGCCGGGATCTGACTGATGTCGGTCTTCTTCGCCTGCAGCGACTGATGCAAAAGCGCAAGCATCGTCTGGAGGCTCGGCACGAAGACGTCGCGCGCCGTGTCGCGCGTCGCCTGCGGCGCAGCGGCGAGCTGGCGCATGAGATCGGCAAGATGACGCGCATCATTGGCGCCCTTGCTCGTATCATTGCCCGCCGCAGCGATGAACTGATCGGCGTTCTGCTTCATCGCTACGGTTTCTTCAGCCGGCGTCGGCGGCGGCTTCAGACGGGACGGATCGAACAGCGGCAGGACATAGCCCGCGGTCTTTTCGATGATCGGCAGCTTCGCGTCCTGATCCTGCGGGACCAGGCTCTTCAGCGTCACGACCTGCCCGACTTCCGGTACCTTCTGCAGCTTGGCGACGATCGGGTCGACCGCGTCGAGTGACGGCGTGAGAATGTCGATGTAGTTCACCGGCGCATCATGCTGGCGCATGAGGTCGAGCAGTGTCGCAACCGATTCAACCTTCTTGTCGCGCAGATTGATCGGGTTGAAGTCGAAGGTGAGATGCGTCAGCAGCGGTGCGCCGGCAAAGGCGACGAGCAGCGTGCCGATGACGATCGCGTGGCGGTGATTGCTGAGAAAATCATCGACCGGCGCCAGAAATTTGAAGCCGACACTTTCGAGTTCGGCCGGCGGCTTGAAGATGGCCAACAGCGCCGGCAGCACGGTGATCGACGTCAGAAAAGCGATGATCATGCCGGTGCCGGCGATGAGGCCCAGCTCCGATATGCCGCGATAATCCGTCGGCAGGAAGGAATAGAACCCGGCGGTCGTCGCCGCAGCGGCGAGCGCCAAAGGGCGGCCGGCCTTGAGTGCGGCACGCAGCAGAGCCTTATGGATGTCCGGTTCTTCGTGCCGTTCCGATCGGTAGCGCACGCTGAACTGAATGCCGAAATCTGCGCCGATGCCGACGAACAGCACGGCGAAGGCGACGGAAATCAGATTGAGCGCGCCGACCATCAGCAGGCCGACGGCCGCGGTGATCGCCAGTCCGACGCCGACCGTCACGCCAACGGCGAAGACGATGCGCATCGACTTCAGCGCCAGCCAGATGATGAAGAGGACGACCAGGCCGGTGATGATACCGTTGAGCGTCGAGCCTTCGCGGACGGAGGCGTATTCGTCATCCGCCAAAGGCACTGAGCCCGTCAGCCTTATGGTGACGCCTTTATCCGGGGTGAGGCCGAGTTCATGCGCGCTCTGCCGGATGAAGTTCGAGGGGACAAGGCCCGGCTGCAAGGCAGAGAAATCGAGATTCGGCTGGATGAGGATGAAGCGCTGGATCTGATGGATATCGGGCTTCTGGCCGGAGAGCAGCGCCGCCCAGGAGAAGAAGGTGCGGTTGCCGGCGAGAATGTCTTCGAGCGCTCGCGACATCTGCTGCATCGGCCGATCGAAATCGTCAAATGTGCCGGCATGGGCGCGCACGCCGCGGTTCACGAAACCGAAGGCGTTCATCACGCCGCGTAGGCTTGGATCGGCGGTCAGAGCGGCCAGGAACGGTTGCGCCCGCAGCATGCCTTGCATCGATTGCGTCAGCTGCGGCACGGTTTGGTAGAGCAGCGCGTTCTGATTGAAATAGGCGCCGCCGTCCGGGCGCTCGACCAATTTGAAGAGATCTTTGTCTCCAACCCGGGTCTGCAACTTCGCGGTGAGTTCAGCCGAAGCTTTTTCCGCGAGTTCCGGCGTCACGCCGTTCACGACGACGATAATTTCCTGGTTTCGCTGCGGGAAGGCCTTGTCGAGCGCGATAAGATGCTGCCGCCAAGGCAGTTTGCGCGACAGAAACTCGTTCGTGTCGGTGTTGATGGCGAAATGCTTCGACGCATAGAGTCCGCAGACCGCCGACAGAAGGACGGCGCAGGCGATGACGACCCACGCATGGCGGGTGCATCGATCAACAAGGAACAGAATGGCCGTGCTGATCGGATTCTGGGTGGGCTGCGGCGTGGGCGCGCCGGCCGATTTCGAGGAAGCGTCCATCATGATTGGCACGCACACCCGGAAATCGCGATTGCACGCGTGGAGCAGAGCGGAAGGGTCAAGGTTGTCGGCGCCTCTTTGACTGGGTTTATCAAACGATTTCTGATGGCAAAATTGTGCCGGACCGGGCCACGGAGCATGCCCTCGGCGCCGGCGGGCAGACGGAGTCGTCTATTTGACAATGGGTTTCCCATCCTTAAAAGCTTTGCCCTGACGAGAAAATAGCCATGCCGCGGTTTAGGCTTTGCATAGTCAAAAAAATTGGGCCTGGGGAAGGGTGAATGAAGGTCATTTTGGCTCAACCGCGCGGCTTTTGTGCCGGGGTGGTCCGGGCGGTTGAGATCGTGGAGCGGGCGCTCACCAAATATGGGGCACCCATCTATGTGCGCCACGAGATCGTCCATAACGGCTATGTCGTCGAGACCCTGAAAGCCAAGGGGGCTCGTTTCGTCGAAAATCTGTCCGAAGTACCGCGCGGGGCGCGAGCAATTTTCAGCGCGCATGGGGTTGCCAGATCGGTCGAGGAAGAGGCGGCGACGCTTGGGCTGCCGGTGATCGACGCGACATGCCCCCTCGTAGCCAAGGTTCACAATCAAGGCGAACGTTATGTGCGGGAGGGTCGTTCCGTCGTTTTGATCGGCCATGCCGGCCATCCCGAGGTCGAGGGCACCATGGGTCTTATCCCGGGTCCGGTCTATTTGGTCCAGTCCGAGGCCGATGTCGGAGGGCTCGATCTGCCCGATGACACGCCCCTGGCCTATGTGACCCAGACGACACTCAGTGTCGACGACACGAAGTCCGTCATAGCTGCGCTAAAACGGCGCTTTACGGATATTGTCGGGCCGGAGACGAGAGATATCTGCTATGCAACCCAAAATCGCCAATCGGCCGTGCGTGCCATGAGCAAGCTGGTCGATGTCATCCTGGTTGTCGGCGCCAAGAACAGCTCTAATTCTAACAGGCTGCGGGAGATTGGCGCCGAGGCGGGTGTGCCGAGCTATCTCATTGCGGACGGGAGCGAGCTCGACCTCGAACTCGTGCGCGACGCACGAACGGTTGGTTTGACAGCCGGCGCGTCCGCGCCGGAAATTCTCGTCCACGAGGTCATCGAAGCCTTGCGGCAGTTGGGACCGCTGGATGTGACGCTTTTGCCGGGAGTTGAGGAAGACGTCGAATTTCGTCTGCCTTCCGAACTTCTCGATGCCTGAGACTGCGCTTGCAGTCGATGCCAAGTTTGCCCACTGGTCTGCGATGCGGCCTGATTGAAGCGCTGCCGCAGGCCGCTGAAACGAATTGAACAGGAGTCCGAACGAGATGGGAATTCCCTTCCTGCAAATGGCTGAGATCGGCGGTTATGTCCTCAAGCAGAAGCTGACGGGACGTCGCCGCTTTCCGCTCGTTTTGATGCTGGAACCGCTCTATCGCTGCAATCTGGCCTGCGCCGGCTGCGGCAAGATCGATTATCCCGACGAGATCCTCAATCAACGCATTCCGGTCAATGAATGCTTCGAGGCGGTCGAGGAATGCGGCGCGCCGGTCGTCGTCATCGCCGGCGGCGAGCCCCTGCTGCACAAGGACCTGCCGGAAATCGTCAACGGCACTTTGGCGCGCGGCAAATATGTGACCGTCTGCACCAATGCGCTGCTGCTCGAAAAGATGATCGACCGGTATCAGCCGCACCGGCGCTTCAATTGGTCGATCCATCTCGATGGCGATGCCGAGATGCACGACAAATCGGTCTGCCAGAAGGGCGTCTATGAGCGCGCCGTCTCGGCGCTGAAGACCGCCAAGGCAAAGGGCTTCCGCGTCACGATCAACTGCACGCTGTTCAATGATGCAAAGCCGGACCAGGTCGCCAACTTCTTCGATGAAGTGACCAAGCTCGGCATCGACGGCATCACCGTGTCGCCGGGCTATGCCTATGAGCGCGCACCCGATCAGCAGCACTTCTTGAACCGCGGCAAGACCAAGCAGCTCTTCCGCGATATTTTCGCCAAGGGCAAAGGCGGCAAGGCCTGGCCGTTCTTCCAGTCGATGCTGTTCCTCGACTTCCTGGCGGGCAATCGTACGTATGAATGCACGCCTTGGGGCAACCCGACGCGCACGGTCTTCGGCTGGCAGCGCCCCTGCTATCTGGTGGGCGAAGGCTACACCAAGACCTTCAAGGAGCTGATGGAAACGACCGACTGGGATTCCTACGGCGTCGGCAAATATGAGAAGTGCGCCGACTGCATGGTCCATTGCGGTTTCGAGGCGAGCGCGGTGCAAGAGGCATTCGCCAAGCCGTGGACGATGCTGCCGATCAGCATGCGCGGCATCAAGACTGAAGGCCCGATGTCGCGCGATATTCCCTTAGACGGGCAGCGGCCGGCCGAGTTCGTCTTCGCCCGTCATGTCGAGCACCGGCTGGCGGAGATCGCGGCAGCCAAATCCTCCGGCGAGCATCTGTCGGCTGCGGAGTAGCGCGAGTCGAACACCGCCCGCGTGTCGCACGCGGGCGGACGAGATGGACGCGGGAGCTGTCGCAGCGGGCGCAGACGTGAGCGTCTCGGCGCCGGCCACGATCTTGCCGCGAGATACCCCTTGTTAAACGGGCAGCGCCTTAGACAGGCAAAGACCGGCCGAGTTTGTCTTCGCACGTCGCGTCGAGCAGCGGCTCACGGAGATCGTGGAAGCCAAATCCCCCGGCGAGCATCTGTCGGCCGCGAAACAGCGAGTCGAACGCCGCCCGCGTATCGAACGCGGTGCGGACGAGATGCGGAAGCTGCCGCGGCTGGCGCAAAAGTGAGCGCATCACGGCGCCGACGGCGACCTTGCCGTCCTCGCCGAGACCAACAAGGGCCGCATGCGGCAGACGCCGCTCGGCCGGATCGGCGATGACGCGGAAGGCAGCGAAGGGTAAATTATAAGCGGCCGCCAAACGCGCCGCGATATGCGATTCCGTATCGACGGCAACAGCACCTGTCGCGACGTGCAGCGCACGCTTGTGCGACGGGTCTGCCACTGGCACATCGACACCCGCCATATCGACGATCGGCGCACCGCCGAGAGCCGTCGCCAAGCGATGCGACCAAACGCGATCGCTTTCGTAGACCTGGCCATCCTCGGCGATGATTGCGCGCGCGACGAGCGGCGTACCGGCGGCGACGCCGGGTGCAAGACCGCCGGCAATTCCGAAGCTGACGATCGCCGAGACCTCTTTGCGTATCGCATGTTCGAGTTTGGAGGCGAGGCGAACCGAGTCGCCCGCACCCCAGATGACGGAAGTATGCGTCCCGGTTGCGACGCGCGCCTCGGCGGCGAGGCCCGTTACCGCAAGGACGGTGCCGCCTTTTACATGCCGAACTGAATGCCAGGGTGATTGGCGCGCCTCAGATTCCTGTAACGCGCCATCGCCCATAGCGGGAAGAATTGCGAGTAGCCGTGATAACGCAGGTAAAACACCCGCGGAAACCCGGTCCCGGTAAAATGTTCTTCGTTCCAAGACCCGGTCCCCCCCTGAGAGCCCAGTAAATACCCCACACCTTTGGCAACAACAGGGTCATTGACTTCGCCTGCCGCCATCAGGCCCAGCAACGCCCATGCCGTCTGCGAGGCGGTGCTTGGTGCCTTCTGATAGCCGGCATAGTCGAGTGCATAGCTCTCGCCGCTTTCGCCCCAGCCGCCATCTTCATTTTGGATGGTTTTCAGCCACCGGACGGCGCGTCGAATCGCCTCGCTGTTGTGGTCGATACCGGCTGCGTTAAGCGCGCAGAGCACCGACCACGTGCCATAGATGTAATTGATACCCCAGCGGCCGTACCAGCTCCCGTCTTTTTCCTGTTCGGCAAGCAAATAATCCACTGCTGCGGCCAGACGGTTACTATTCTGTCGCGTTTCGCCAAGTTGCGCGAGCATGGAGATGCAGCGCGCGGTCACATCGGCCGTGGGTGGATCAAGCAGCGCGCCGTGATCAGCGAAAGGTATATAATTCAGGTAGTTATAGCTATTGTCGGCATCGAAGGCGCCAAATCCGCCATTGCGGCTCTGCATGCCTTCGACCCATTCCCGCCCCCGTTCAATGGCGGTCGCATATTCGCCGGGCACAATGCTGCCAAAATTCTTGCTGGCACGATCCATGGCGAGCACCACCACGGCGGTGTCGTCGAGGTCCGGATAAAAGGCATTCTGATATTGGAAGGCCCAGCCGCCAGGCCGCACATCCGGCCGTTTTATCGCCCAATCGCCTTTGAGATCGAGGATCTGCAGCGGTTTCAGCCAAGCGAGCGTCTTGTTGACAGACGCTTCGGCTTCGCCGCCGCCGGCTTCCAATAGTGCATGCGCCATCAGCGCGGTGTCCCACACGGGCGAGACGCAGGGCTGGCAATAGGCTTCGTCATCCTTGATGACGAGCAGTTTCTCGACCGCATTGCGGGCGAGAACGACATTCGGATCATCGGCCGGATAGCCGAGGACATCGTACATCAGCACGGCATTGATCATCGCCGGGAAGATCGCGCCTAAGCCATGTTCGTCGTTCAGCCGTTCGGTGACGAAATCGACGGCCTTCTGCACCGCGCTTTCGCGTATGCCTTTTGGGAAATAGGGTTCGGCAGCGCGCAACGCCTTGTCCACCGCGCCGAAGATCTGCGTCCATGGAAAAGACTGATCGGGCGAGCCGGGCCAGTGGCGGACCTGTTCCGCCGGCTCGGTGAAGAGCTCATCGACACGGATGCCGAGCGGATTACGCGCCTTGGCCTTCAGGCTCATTATCACCATCAGCGGCACAAGGACGGTGCGGGCCCAATAGGAAATCTTCGAGAGGTGGAATGGAAACCACTCCGGCAGATGTATGATCTCGACCGGCATCACCGGCACGGCGCGCCAGGGAACGATCTGGAAGGTCGCGAGCAGCGCGCGGGTGAAGACATTCGACTGCGCGGCGCCGCCATGTTTGAGGATCGCAGCGCGCGCCCGCTGCATATGCGGCGCGTCGATGTCGTCGCCGATCATCTTCAAGGCGAAATAGGCCTTGACCGAACAGCTGATGTTGAACTCTTCGCTGTGCAGCAGCGGCCAGCCGTCATGCACGCTGGATTGCATGCGCCGCAGATAGCGGCCGATTTTGGCTTCGAGTTCGGCCGGGGCCGGTTCGCCGAGATAATGCCGGTACAGGATGTATTCGGCCGGTATGGTCGCATCGGCTTCGAGTTCGAAGACGAAGTGGCCATCTGGCCGCTGGAGATCGAGCATTGCACGCGTCGCCGCGGCGACGGCGCGGTCAAGTTCCTCGAGTCCGGGAATTTGAACAGGCTCCCGGAAGGATTTTTCTTGGAAGGATTTCAAGGGCGCAAATTCGTTCATTCAGCTCAAGCCTATAGCCGCCAGGCCGGGGGTACCAACAGCATCTTTATGATTTAAGCTTTGCGAAGCAAGACCTCGTCCGCGGCGCGGAAACCAGAGCGGATCGCGCCTTCGATCGTTGCCGGCAGGCCCGTCGCCGTCCAGTCTCCCGCGAGGAAAAGATTGGCAATGGCGGTGCGTGTCTGCGGGCGACGTGCCTCTTCCTCGGGCGTCGCGGCGAAGGTCGCTCGCTTTTCCCGGATGATTTGCCACGGCGGCAGTGGTTCCGCAATCTGTATTACCCGCGCCACATCCTGCCAGATCTGCGCTGCGAGTTCCTCGCGCGGGAGGTCTAGGAGCCGATCGGCGCCGCTGATCGTGACCGAAATCCGGTCGGAAAAAGCAAAGACCCATTCGCTTAAGCCATTGATGATCCCTGTCATGGGCTGCACATAGGGCGGCGGCGTCAGCTTGAAATGGGCGTTTACAATGGCCCGGAAGGCCTGCGGGACGGTCAGATTGGGCACCAGCATCCCGGCAACCGGTGCCGGCACCGCAAGGACGACCTGATCGTCCGGATCGACCGCGATCGCTCCGTCGTCGAAGGTCAATTCGGCAATCCGATCGGCAGAAAAGCCGATTTCGGCCAGACGATGCTTGAGCCGCACCGCGACATTTTGAGCCGCGAGCTTGGCCAGCGCCGGCTCGATAAAGGCGGTCGAGAGACCGCGCGCGGCGATGAGCGGCCGGCAGGCGCTGCCGCCCTTCATCAAGGTCTCGCGCAGAAGCGTCGCGGCGAGCGTTGCTTCGCCTTCTTCGGGCGCGGTGTTCAGGGCGGCGAGGAAAAACGGCTGCCACAGCCGTTTGTAAAGCGGCCCGTCGCAGTCCATCGCTGCATCGATCCGCGTGCCTTTGGCGGCTTTGAGCAAAGCGAGCGGGCGCAGATATTCGGCGATTTTCGTGCCCGGCACGCGGCGGCGGCTGAAGAACATCCACCAGGGAATCGGGCCATCGTTCGGCCGCAGCGTCCAGCGCTCGTTGGTGGCGAAATCGATGAAGTTGAATTCTGCTTTATCGGGTCCGACGAGTTCCTTTTCGGTGCCGACCTCGCGCAAAAAAAATTGTGCCGCATGATTGCCCGACAACAGCAGATGATTGCCATTGTCGATGACCATGCCGAGGGTGGTGTCGAAATAGGAACGGCAGCGGCCGCCCGCTTGCGGCGCCGCTTCATGGATGGTGATGTCGTAACCCTGCGGCGCGAGCCGCAGGGCGGCCGCAAGCCCGGCGAGCCCGGCGCCGATGATATGCACTTTGCGCATTGTCGCGGAACTCTAGATCAGGAGGCGTTCAGGTCGCGTCGACCTAAACGCATATCGCGTGATCGATTCTGAAGGGTGGGAGCGGGAACCGGGAACCACTTTTTCGCATCCCGCGCTAGAAAAGGCCGTGCCGCAGAAGCGCGAGCACGACGCGATGTTTGGGTACGCGGACGCGGATGCGCGGCGGTGCGAAGCCGCGCGCTTCGACGCGGTCGAGGATGTTGCGGTAGACTTCGCCCATGAGCCGTGGCGCCTTCACGCTGTCGCGCGGGCAGCGCGCCATGATCTCCATGGCCTTGGCGAAATAGTCCTTGGCCATTGCGACAACCGGCGCGCAGGCGGCGCCGAGCCGCGGATCGGCCAGCACCTCGGCGGGTTTCGTCGTGGTGATGCCGGCCGTTTCCAATGCTTCGCGCGGCAGATAAAGCCGGTTGATCTCTGCGTCCTCGTCGAGGTCGCGCAGGATGTTGGAGAGCTGAAAGGCGCGGCCGAGGTAATGGGCGAGCGGCTTGCCTTCCGCCTTCGGCACGCCGAAGACTTTGACCGACAGCCGGCCGACGGCGCTCGCCACGCGATCGCAATAGAGATCGAGCGTCTGATAATCCGGCGCCTGGATGTCGGCATCGACGTCCATTTCCATGCCGTCGATGATGGCGAGGAAATCCTCGCGTTCGAGATCGAAGGCGCGGATGGCGGCGGACAGCGATTCATGTCCCCGCGGCACTGGGGCGTCGCTCGTCAGCGTCACGATGTCCTGCCGCCACTTCGCAAGTTCCGCCTTGCGCTGCGGCTGCGGCCCGCCGTCGTCGGCGATGTCATCAACCGCGCGGCAGAAGGAATAGATTTCGAACATCGCATCGCGCTTGGCGCGCGGCAGGATGCGCATGGCGGTATAGAACGAGCTGCCGCTCGCCCGTGTTTCGGCCGTCGGTGTCGTCGCTTGTGCAAGGCTCATGCGTTTTTTCCGCTCATGGCAACACGGTCGCGGGCATTGCCGGCGCGTAGAATGAGTCCTTCGCCGATGCCGAAGAGGCTCACGGCGGCCATCTCAGGCTTCGACAGATGGACTTTCTCGCTCAGCGGATCGCGCTTGCGAAGACGGTTGACGAGAACCTGGGCAAGCCGGCCGATCACAGCGGTCTCGAGGCTGAGCCGCAAATCCTGGACGAGGCGCGGCAATTCGCGGCCGATCTGGAGAAGATCGCCGGTGCGGGCGGCAAGCTTCTGCAGGCAGGCGCGCAAAGCCGGCGAGGCCTTCGCCTCCGCCAGCGCCTCGACGCCGATGCCTTCGGCCTGCAACGCATCCAGCGGGACATAGACGCGGTCGAGATTTCGGTAGTCTTCGGCGCAATCCTGCAGATGATTGATGATCTGCAAGGCCGAGCAGAGCGCGTCATTGGCCGGCCACGTCCGCTCGCTCTCGCCATGGACGCTCAGCACGAAACGGCCGACGGGCGCCGCCGAATAGGCGCAATAATGCATCAACTCGTCGAAATTGGCGTAACGGGTTTTCACCGCGTCCATGCGGAAGGCGTGCAGCAGGTCCTGCGCATGGCGCGGCGACAGCGACCGCTCGGCGAGCATCGCACGCAGCGGCCGCGCGACGTCGACGTCATCGACCTGACCGAGCAGCGCAGCCTCATAATGATCGAGGCCGGCGAGTTTTTCGTCGCTCGACAGGTTGCCATTGTCAGCAATGTCGTCAGCGGCGCGGACGAAACGGTAGAAGGCAAGGATGATCGGGCGGTGCGCCGCCGCGATCACATGCGAGGCAACGGGAAAATTCTCGTCGCGATGGGTTTTCGTCGGGGCGAGATCGAAAGCCGCGGTCATCGCAAATATCCATTCCGGCGGAACCAGACGAGGGCGTCGGCGAGCCCTTCCTGATAGGGCCGCGGAGAATAGCCGAGATCGCGTTGCGCTTTCTCAGATGAGAAGAACATCCGGTACTTGGACATGCGCAAGCCGTCGCGCGTCAGGAACGGCTCGCAGCGCGTCAGATGCGCCTTGGCCTCGGCGAGACAGGCCAGCGGGTAGAGTATCCCGCGCGGCAGGCGCCAGCGCGGCGGTTGATGACCGCTCAAATTGGCAATTTCCGCCAGCATCGAGGCAAATCCGACATTTTGACCCCCGAGAATATAATGCTCGCCAATCTTGCCGTGCTGGAGCGCCGCCAGATGACCGGCGCCCACATCATCCACATGGACCAGATTGAGGCCGGTGTCCACAAAACCGGGCATGCGACCGGACGCGGCTTCGATGATGATGCGACCGGTCGGCGTCGGGCGATGATCGCGCGGCCCGACGGGAGCTGTGGGGTGGACGATGATCGCCGGAAGATCGTCCTTTTCGATCATCGACTTAACGACTTTTTCGGCGGCCACTTTGCTGCGCTTGTAGGCGCCGATCGCGGCATCGATCGAAAGCGGATTGGTCTCGTCGGCCGGGGCGCCGTTGGCGCTGACGGCAAGCGTTGCAATGCTGCTCGTATAAACGATGCGCTCGACGCCGGCGTTGAGCGCCGCCTGCATGACGGTGCGGGTGCCCTCGCGATTGGTTAAGAGGATTTCTTGGGGTTCGGGGGCCCAGAGCCGGTAGTCGGCGGCGACATGGCAGAGATAGCGCACACCCTTCATCGCTTGCGCCACGGCGGCGGGGTCGCGCATGTCGCCCGTGACAACCTCGATGTCGAGATCGTCGACATTGCAGCGTGCGCTCGTCGGCCGCAAAAGCGCACGGAGCGTATAGCCGGATTGCGCCAACAAGTGGGTTACGGCCGATCCGATGAAGCCGGAGGCTCCGGTGACCAGCACCTTGTCGCCCGCCACTCGCTTACCCCCAAAATCCGGCAGCAGCCGTCTTGTTGTCGTTAAGCCGGCTGCGCCGTGCCGGCCGGAGATGAGCGTCTGCGTATCGCATCCGCCCGTGACAATTTGGAATGCCCTTGACATCAGGCTTCCCCTGCGACGGCAGACGGGCCGCGGCACGCGTGCAAATGCGCGGCATGCAAGTTCCCTGCGCGCCTTCCGAACCCGGGCGCTCGACAAACGCCTGCGACGCGCCCGCCCCGCGCGAGCAAGGGCGTTTTATTGAGGCTTTTGCAACTCGGGGCATCATTTTCCCGTGAGAATTTGCAGATTGGAATCGCTGTGGCAAACGGTGTTTTCCAGCAATGGTCATGCCGGAACCTGCTGAATCAAAATGCCTGTCGCATTTGGCAAGGTGAAGGCGCCCTTCGTGCTTTGCCTCGGACCGCCAATCGCTTATGGCTTCATCTCAGCGCGCGCGCAAATCGTCCAGTCGCCCGGCAAAACTGCCCATTCCACCGAGGCAGCCGACAGCGCCTTTATGACATCGCGATATGAAACGAGACAATCATGGGATTTAAATGCGGTATCGTGGGTTTGCCCAATGTCGGCAAATCGACCTTGTTCAATGCTTTGACCCAGACCGCCGCAGCTCAGGCGGCAAATTATCCCTTTTGCACGATCGATCCAAATGTCGGCGACGTCGCCGTGCCCGACCCGCGGCTCGACAAGCTCGCGGCGATCGCCCACTCGAAAGAGATCATTCCGACCCGCCTCACCTTCGTCGACATCGCCGGTCTCGTCCGCGGCGCCTCGAAGGGCGAAGGGCTCGGCAATCAATTTCTGGCCAATATCCGCGAATGCGACGCGATCGCGCATGTCGTCCGCTGTTTTGAGGATGCCGACATCACCCATGTCGAAGGCAAGATCGCCCCAATCAACGATGTTGAGACAATCGAAACCGAGCTGATGCTCGCTGATCTCGAAAGCCTCGAAAAGCGCATCGTGCCTTTGGAAAAGAAGGCGAAGGGCGGCGACAAGGAGGCGAAGGAACTCTTCGATCTGATGAGCCGCTGCCTGACGCTGTTGCGCGATGGCAAGCCGGCACGCCTTGTCGAGCGCAAGCCCGAAGAGCAGAAAGCCTTTGCCGGGCTTGGCCTGTTGTCGTCGAAGCCGGTGCTTTACGTTTGCAACGTCGAGGAAGCTGCCGCGGAAAGCGGCAATGGTTTTTCGGGTGAGGTCGCGAAGCGCGCGGCGGAAGAATCCGCCATCTCGGTCGTCGTCTCGGCCAAGATCGAAAGCGAGATCGCCATCCTGCCGGCGAGTGAGCAGACAGATTATCTGGAGGCCGTCGGCCTCGCCGAGCCGGGCCTCAACCGGGTGATCCGCGCCGGTTACACACTGTTACACCTCATCACCTATTTCACCGTCGGCCCGAAAGAAACGCGCGCCTGGACGATCCCCGTCGGCACCAAGGCGCCACAGGCGGCGGGCGTCATCCACACGGATTTCGAGAAGGGCTTCATCCGCGCCGAGACGATCGCCTACGAGGATTATATCGCCAATTCCGGCGAAGCCGGTGCGCGCGAAACCGGCAAGCTGCGGCTCGAAGGCAAGGACTATGTCGTCCAGGACGGCGACGTCATGCATTTCCGCTTTGCGAACTAGCTTGGCGAACTAGCTGGGTAAGCCATCCCAGGCCGTTCTGGTCAATCGGCCAAGCGAACGATCGAGCGTCTTATTGAGCCGGGCTGTCTCGCTTTCGCCGAGCAAATGCGCCACATGCGCCTGTGCCTTGCGCCACAAGGGATAGGCGAGGGGAAAGAGGGCCCGCCCCGCCGGCGCGAGCACAATTGCGCGCCGGCGGCGATCGTTTTCATCTGGATCAACTTTGACAAGCTGACGCTCGATGAGGGGTTTGAGATTGCGCGTCAGCGTCGTTGGATCCGTGTCCAAGGCCTCCGCTAAATCGCCGACCGAGAGTTCTTCCTCTGGGTAGAGATGCGCGAGGAGGCTGAATTGCGGGAGCGTCAGTCCCGCCGGCTCCAGCATTCGATCGTATAAATGCGTGACGCGGCGCGCTGTCTTGCGTAAGCGCAGACAGGTGCAATTGGCGATCTCTTGGGCAGCTAGCAATGCTCATGGGTCTGTTTCGATCTCACCGCTTTTCTTTAAGCTGGAGCATATCACTGCATATACAGTGATGCCAAACCGGTGAAGTCACTGAGCGGCTTCGTGCCTTGACACGATGCCAAGGTCGCCGTGCCGCGCATCCGCTTTAGCCCGCGAGCGAGGTGCTGGTTGGAAGAAGCTGCAGCGCAACGAATCGCGCCGCTACCATTGGCAAGGTCAGGCAAGCTCCGACAAGGCTCAAGTAAGATTCCCGTGATGTTCTAGCACCGCTAAAAAGCATGGCCGAGGAGGTAGCGCCAGAGCATGTCCCGGAAAAGTTGCTCGACTTTTCCGACGAAGGACATGCTCCAAGGATTTGAATCGAGCCGATTTGTCCCGATCAAATGAATCGCGAAGCGATTCCTTTAATCGGGATCGGCTCTAGGGCATGTCCCGGAAAAGTTGCTCGACTTTTCCGACGAAGGACATGCTCCAAGTTTGAATCGAGCCGATTTGTCCTGATCAAGTGAATCGCGAAGCGATTTCGTTTAATCGGGATGGGCTCTAGGGACACCGCAATGACGATGGCCGTATTGCAAAACACGCTCCTTGTTCGTCCGCGCGAGCCGCAGGACGACGCGGGTCTTTTTGCGCTCTTCAACGAGGTGCGGTTTCTGCACGATGCCTCGACGCGCGAAGCGTTTGAGAGTTGCGAGGAGATGCGCGGCTGGCTTGAGGGCATCGTCGCGGCGCAGCGCTTCGAGCTCGTCGCGCTCCTCGGTACGGAACTCGTGGGATTCGGCGGTCTTTATGTCCTGGGCGATGGCCAAAGCCATTCGGGCTTTCTGGCGCTCGGCGTCCGCGATGCCTATCAAGGCCAGGGCATCGGCACCATCGTCATGCATATGCTCGTCGCCACGGCGCAGATTTACGTCGGCTTACGCCGGCTGCAGCTCACCGTGTTCAGCGACAATACGGTGGCGATCCGCCTCTATCGGAAATTCGGCTTCGAGATCGAAGGCCGGCACCGCAGCTTCGCGCGGCGCGGCACGGATTTCGTCGATGCCTTCACCATGGCGCGACTGTTCAGCGAAAACGAAGCGGCCGAACCGGACGCCAAGGGCCTGCAGCGCACGCGGCATTCGCGGGCGCTCTGGTCGACGAACCGCGGCGGACGCTGGATCGTCGCCGCCTGATCTTCCGTCGATTCTCTGCTTTAATGCCCTTCGGCGCGGGCGCGGATCGTGGCCAGGTGCTCATTGTTCTGGAAAAGTACCATGATCACTTCGGTCAAGATCCGCGATGCGATCACCGCGATGACGGCGCCGATCAGCGTCGACGCCAGCCACACAAGGCCGAAGAAAAGGCTGTGCAGCATGAAAGCCAGCGCCGTGAAGACATTGGACAGCGTGAACAAGGCGATCAGCGCCAATTGCAAGATATAGAAGATCCGGAGGATCGACGGCGTCAGATAATGATTGAGATCGAGAAATTCTTGCACTTGCAGCATCGTCCCCTCACGTCCCCTGACCGATAAGGCGGCGTTTATCCGCGCCCGTATGGACCAAAATACGCGCCCCAGCCTTTGATGGGTTGATCGGCAGCGCGTCTTGCAAGGTCGGCATGATAGTTTTGCCCAAACGGCTACGCCAGCCCTCTTGATCGGATTTTCCTTTTAGCCGGCTCTTCGTAACCGAAGTTTTGCGCTCGCTGCCGCGGCTTGCTAGATTGGATATTCAGCTTCTTTGAAAGGCAGCGTTCACCATGGTTCTGGCGCGGATTTCCTTTCTCACGGGTGAGCCTCCTTTGCCGTTGGAGAGACGGCCGTGACGCGTCCCGCCGCACCGCGCTCTCTACTGCCGGATCATGATACCGCTCTAACCGACGCCGATCCGTCCGACATCTTGTCGCCGCCGGTGTTCGATCCGGCTTTCCAGACCTTGCTTGGCGATCTCTTCCGCTGGCGCCGCGATGTACGGCGCTTTCGGCAAGACCCTGTCGATTCCAAAGCGATCGAAGAGCTTGTCGCGCTCGCGGCGCTTGCGCCCTCCGTCGGTCACAGTCAGCCCTGGCGTTTCGTGAGTGTCGATGCGCCGGAACGGCGGCAGGCGGTCATCGACAATTTCAACCATTGCAATGCGGCGGCGCTTGCGAGCTATGACGGCGATGAGGCGGCACTCTATGCGCGGCTGAAACTGGCGGGCTTGCGTGAAGCGCCGCGTCATCTCGCCGTCTTTTGCGAGATAGCGCCGCAGGCGGGGCGCGGCCTCGGACGCATGACGATGCCGGAGACGCTCGTCTATTCCGTCGTCGGCGCGATGCAGAATCTGGCGCTTGCGGCACGGGCGCGCGGGCTCGGCGTCGGCTGGGTGTCGATTCTCGATCCGGCTGCCGTCGCAACCTCTCTCGACCTGCCGCAGGGATGGCAGTTCATCGCCTATCTTTGCATCGGCAGGCCGGAGGAAGAGCATCTCGATCCGGAGCTTGAACGGCATGGCTGGCAGCAGCGTCTGCCGCTCGACAGAGTGCTGTTTCGGCGTTAGAGCCCCGTCCCGTTCTTGAAGATGTCATCTCGGCCGAAGATGAAGGCGACGCTCGCCGCCACGTCCCGGCGAATATCCGAAATCTCGTTACCGACATCTGCCGCGCAGAATTTGCGGCGGCAGAGGGCTGAGCCATGAGGCGTCGATGACTATTTGGCGTACGCTTTTTTCGGCGAGGGCCCGCCTGTTCCTTATCCCGGTCGTTGCCGCTGCAGGGCTCGCGATCTTTCTGCCGCTGGCCCTCTCCAAAGATCGCAATGTGCTCTGGACAATCGCGCATGACAAATGCGTGCCGGATGAGATCCAGAATCACGATCCCGCGCCTTGCGCCGTCGTCGATCTCACCGACGGCGACGCCGACGGCTATGTTCTGCTGAAGGACATTCGCGGCATCGCGCAATATCTGCTGATCCCGACGCGCCGGATCAGCGGCATCGAAGCGCCGGAAGTTCTCGATCCCGATCTGCCGAACTATTGGGCCGCGGCTTGGTCGCATCGCGACCTTCTCGGCAAGCGTCTCGGCCACGATCTCGCCTGGGACATGGTCGGGCTGGCGATCAATTCGCAAGCCGCGCGCAGCCAAGACCAGATGCACATCCATATGGATTGCCTGCGGCTTGATGTGCGCGATGCCTTGGCAAAGCATGCCGCGGAGATCGGCCCGAGCTGGGCAAAGCTCAGCTTCGATCTGGCCGGCGCGACTTATTATGCGCGCCGTCTCGCCGCTGCCGATCTGTCAACGCAGGACCCGTTCAAACTTCTAGCCGATGGCGTGACAGGCGCGCGCGCGGCGATGGGCAAGGAGACACTGGCGATGATCGGGGCGACGTCGTCAGGCAAGGATGATTTCGTTCTGCTGGCGGCGCCGGGGCCGGGCGATGCCACCGCTGCGCATAGCGAGGATGTGCTGGATCACAGCTGCGCGGTAGCGCAGATAAAATAACCGCCGGACGCTCACGTCCAGCCATTTTTAACTCGGCTCAGCCCGCCGCTGTCGTGACGAGCTTGGTGTTCAGATAGGCTTCGATTGCCTCGCTGCCGCCTTCCGAACCGTAGCCCGAGTCTTTCACGCCGCCGAAGGGCAGTTCCGGCTGCGCAAAGCCGAGGTGGTTGATCGACAGCATGCCGGCTTCGACGCGTTGCGCGAGCGCGGTTGAATTGCGCGTCGAGCGGGCGAAGGCATAGGCGGCCAACCCATACTCCAACCGGTTGGCCTCGGCGATCGCTTCATCGATGTCCTTGAAGCGATTGATCAGCGCCACCGGACCGAACGGCTCCTCGTTCATGATCCGTGCCTTGACCGGCACATGCGCGAGCACGGTCGGTTGGAAGAAATAGCCTTTGTTGCCGATCCGCTCGCCGCCGGTGACGAGCTTGGCGCCGTGCGCTTTCGCGTCGGCGATCAGGCTTTCGAGCGCAGCAACGCGGCGCGCATTGGCGAGCGGGCCGATCTGCACGTCGTCTTCGAGGCCGTTGCCGATTTTCAGTGCCTGAGTCGCGGCGGTGAATGTGTCGAGGAAGGGCTCAAAGATCTTTTCCTGCACCATGAAGCGCGTCGGCGAAATGCAGGCCTGACCCGCATTGCGAAATTTCGCAGTGATCATGGTTTTGACGGCAACATCGAGATCGGCGTCATCGCAGACGATGCAAGGCGCATGGCCGCCAAGTTCCATCGTCACCCGCTTCATATGATGGCCGGCAAGCGCCGCGAGCTGCTTGCCGATCGCCGTCGAGCCGGTGAAGGAAATCTTACGGATGACCGGATGCGGGATGAGATAGTTGGAAATCTCGGCCGGCACACCGTAGACGAGATTGACGGCGCCGGCCGGCACGCCCGCATCGACAAGCGCGCGAATCAGCTCGGCAGGCGAGGCCGGCGTCTCTTCCGGCGCCTTGACGATCACTGAACAACCCACTGAGAGCGCCGCGCCGAGCTTGCGGGCGATCTGCATCATCGGGAAGTTCCAGGGCGTGAAGGCCGCGACCGGACCGACCGGCTCTTTCACGACGATGTTGAAAACAGCATCGACGCGCGCCGGCACTACGCGGCCATAGCTGCGGCGGGCTTCCTCGGAGAACCAGTCAAGTGTATCGGCTGAGCTTATGACTTCGGCCCGCGCTTCCGCGAGCGCCTTGCCTTCCTCGCGTGTCATCAGCGGTGCGATCGTGTCGATGCGTTCGCGCAAAAGATCGGCGGCGCGGCGGAGAATCTTGGCACGTTCGAGCGTGCTGACGCGCCGCCACGTCGCGAAACCTTTCTGTGCTGCTTCGAGCGCCAGATCGAGATCGGCGACACCGGCATGCGCAACCGTGCCGATTTTCTCTTCAGTGGCCGGATCGATCACATCGATCGTTTTGCCAGATAAAGCCTTGCGCCACTCGCCATCGATGAACAGCAAGACGTCAGGATAAGGCTGCACGGAAATTCCCCTTATTGTCTCGGCTTCAAAGCCCTGGAGATGTGGGAGAGGTCCATACTCATATAAGGATTGCCGGCGCGCGCGTCAGCCAGTCTGGCTGCATAGGAGCGTCGCGCGTTGCCGGAAGACAGATATTCGAATGCGCGCATTCGTGATTCTATATCGGCATTCGGAAGGTTCGGCTGCATGCGGCGCGTTCCGATGGCGAGGCTTCCCCCTCTCCAACTCTTTGGCGATATAACTGAAGCCGGGCCCAGTGCCCGGCTTTCTTTCTGGAAGATGGTTAAGCCTCGACGGGACGGCGCAAAGTGTCGCTGACTCGCGACGGCGCTTCGCCGGACTTGCTTTGCAGCCATGCGTCGGCTGCGCGGCGGCCATGCGCGCGCAGATCGGAAATGAATTGCCATTCGAGATTGCCGGCGCTCGCTTCGGACAGCCGCTCGACCTCTTCTTCGGCGGCGATGCGATGCAGCACCAATCGCCGCCATTTACGCCCATCGCGCGAAAAAAAACCCAGAGGGCTGCGGTGAAAGTCGGATTGTTCGGCGAGGCGATCCGTTTCGGCGATCAGCGAGGCGCTGAAGGTGATCTGATCGAGACGCCGCATGATCTCCTGCGATGTCGTCGGCGTCGCCGCCCGCTGCGTCGGTGTGATCTGGATGATCAATATGTCCGCCGTCTCGCTGGCCTTGACGAGCTCATACAGCGGCGGATTGGCCGAATAGCCGCCGTCCCAATAAGCTTCGTTGTCGATCGTCACGGCATGATGCAGCAAAGGCAGCGTTGCCGAGGCGAGCACGGTTTCGGCAGTGATTTCGTCATTGCCGAAAATGCGGGCACGGCCGTCCGAAACGCGCGTCGCGGAGATCAAAAGGCCGATCGGCCGTGTCTGCCGCAGCCGTTCGAAGTCGATTTCCTCGTTCAGCAGCGTGCGCAGCGGATTGAGATCAAGCGGATTGTACTGATAGGGCGAGACGAGCCGCGTCCAGAAGGACAGCGTGCCAGGCATCAGCCCGGCATTGTGCCCAAAAGGGACGAAGGCTGCCGTACGGCTGAGTCTGCGCCAGAAATTTGTGAGCTTTTCACGCGCCGCCTCTTTCCCGCCTTCGGCGAGGCCGGCAGCCAGCAAAACCGCATTGATGGCGCCGGCCGACGCGCCGCTCACCGTGTCGATCGTAAGATCATCTTCTTCGAGCAGCCGGTCGAGCACGCCCGAGGTGAAGGCGCCGAACGAGCCGCCACCCTGCAAGGCGAGCGAGAGCTGTCGCGGCGGCCATTCCGCGCCATGCCCGAAGGCCTGGTCGATATGGCGTCCAATCTGTTCGAACATGTGCATGATTCCATATTGTCGAGGCTGCTTGCGTGCCTCGAAACTTAGGAACAATATATTGCATTGCAATATCGCTGACGAGTTCGTCGCAATGGCGAGAATTGCACCTACATGACAATAAGTTGAAGCGTACTCTCGCGCGTCTCCGCGGGTAAAATGCGGCGAAGCTGCGTCGCAATGCAAAAAGCGGGGAAAACGCAGATTCGCGATTGCCTCAGATTGCACCATTGATTGCATCACTCATGCCGCTTTCCGCTGGCACGAGACGCAATAGCCGCCTAAAAAACCGCATGAGCCTCACCCATCGTCCTGTCCAGGCTGGCGACCATATTTTTCTGGTCGACGGTTCGTCCTTCGTCTTCCGTGCCTATTTCCAGTCCATCCGGCAGGACGCGAAATATAATTATCGCTCCGACCGGTTGCCGACGGGCGCAGTACGGCTGTTCTGCACCAAACTGTTCCAATTCATCCGCGAAGGTGCCGCCGGTATCCAGCCGACGCATCTCGCGATCATCTTCGACAAATCCGAAGAGTCGTTCCGCAAAGAGATTTATCCGCCCTACAAGGGCAATCGCTCCGAGCCGCCGGAAGATCTCATCCCGCAGTTCCCGCTGATGCGTGCCTCCGTGCGTGCCTTCGGCCTGACGCCGATCGAGCAGGACCGCTATGAGGCGGACGATCTCATTGCAACCTATGCGCGCCAGGCGCGCGAGCGCGGCGCCGATGTGCTCATCATCTCCGCCGACAAGGATCTGATGCAGCTCATCCGGCCGGGCGTTTCCATGTACGATCCGGCTTCGGGCGAGGCAGGGGCCAAGGGCGCGCGTGAAGAACGCAAGATCGCCGAAGCCGAAGTGCTCGCCTATTTCGGCGTGCCGCCGGAGAAAGTCGTCGATGTGCAGGCGCTGGCTGGCGATTCGACCGATAATGTGCCGGGCGCCAAGGGAATCGGCATCAAGACGGCGGCTCAGCTCATTAGCGAATACGGCGACCTCGAAACACTGCTGGCGCGCGCCGGCGAAATCAAACAACCGAAGAAGCGCGAGACGCTGACCGACCCGGAATGCGTCAAGCTGATCCGCATCTCGAAGGAATTAGTGAAGCTTGTCGATGACGTGAATGCGGTCGTGCCGATTGACGAATTGGGCCTGCATCAGCCCGATCCGAAAAAGCTCGTCGCCTTTCTCAAGGCGATGGAATTCACGACGATCACCCGGCGCGCCGCCGAAACCTACAGCATCGATGCGAGCGCAATCGCGCCCGATCCGGATTTCGTCGGCAACGCCGGCTGGCGCGGCCGCAACGGCCAAGCGTTGGGCCAAGCACTGGGCCAAGCGCTGGACGAAGCAGCGCCGGAACTCGTCGCTGACAAGGTGGTCGAGGCCGAAGCGCCGGCCGCATCCAAGGAGGCCGCACCCGTCAGCGGTCCGCGTAAGAATGCCCGCTATGGCGAGATCGCGCCGAAGCAGCACGCTGCGACGGGTCCTGGTACCTTGGCCGCGGCGCGTGCCGCCGAAGGTCTCGCGACGCAGATCGACCGCTCCGCCTATGGCACGATCACGACACTCGAAGCACTGAACGCGCAGATCGCAGCGGCCTTCGAATCCGGCATTGTCGCGGTCGATGTCGAAACGGACTCGCTCGATCCGATGCAGGCCGAACTCGTCGGCATTTCGCTCGCCACCGCGCCGGGTCACGCCTGCTACGTTCCGATCGGCCACAGAAGCGAAGGCAAGGGCGATCTCTTCGGCGGCGGTGAGCTTCTGCCCGGTCAATTGCCGCGCGATGCCGTGCTGGCCGCGCTGAAGCCGCTGCTCGAAGATGAGAGCGTCTTGAAGATCGCCCATAATATGAAGTTCGATTGGCACGTGTTCCGCCAGCACGGCATCGATGTGCGCTCGATCGACGACACGCTGCTGATCTCTTACGTGCTCGATGCCGGCCTCACTGACCACGGCATGAATGTCCTCTCGGAGAAGCATCTCGATCATAAGCCGATCGCTTTTTCCGAAGTCGCCGGCTCCGGCCGCAGCTTCATCGGCTTCGCGCGTGTGCCGATCGACAAGGCGGCGGAATATTCGGCCGAAGATGCCGATATCGCGCTGCGGCTCTGGCGGGTGCTGAAGCCGCGCTTGCCGGCCGAGCATATGACGACGACCTATGAGACGCTGGAGCGTCCGATGGTCGAGACGCTGGCGCGGATGGAATACCGCGGCATTGCGATTGATCGCGATATGCTCTCGCGCCTTTCCGGCGAATTCGCCCAGGAGATGGCGCGGCTCGAAGCGGAAATCTTCGAGCTGGCGGGCGAAAGCTTCAATCTCGGCTCGCCGAAGCAATTGGGGGATATTCTCTTCGGCAAGATGGGCCTGTCCGGCGCCAAGAAGACGGCGACGGGTGCTTGGTCGACGTCCGCGAGCGTGCTCGAAGATCTGGCCGAGGAGGGCAATCATTTCTGCGCGCGCATTCTCGATTGGCGCCAGCTCTCGAAACTGAAATCGACCTATTCGGATGCGCTGCCCAATCACCTCGATCCGGTGACGAAGCGCGTCCACACCTCTTTCGCCCTCGCCGCAACGACGACGGGGCGCATCGCCTCGCAGGAACCCAATCTGCAGAATATTCCGGTACGCAATGACATCGGACGGAAAATCCGCCGTGCTTTCATCGCGACGCCCGGCCATAAGCTCATCTCGGCCGACTATTCGCAGATCGAATTGCGGCTGCTCGCGCATATCGCCGACATTCCGCAGCTGCGCCAGGCCTTCGCCGACGGGCTCGACATTCATGCGATGACGGCGTCCGAAATGTTTGGCGTGCCGGTCGAGGGCATGCCGGGCGAGGTCCGCCGCCGTGCCAAGGCGATCAATTTCGGCATCATCTACGGCATATCGGCCTTCGGCCTCGCCAATCAGCTCGGCATTCCACGCGACGAGGCAGGTGCCTATATCCGCAAATATTTCGAACGTTTCCCCGGCATTCGCGCCTAT
>CAZXXA010000018.1:0-80388 GCA_964644615.1 uncultured Methylovirgula sp.
CGCCGTGCGCGAGGACGCTCTGCCCCGCCTGAAGATGGCCGTGCTGGAACAGTCCTTGCCACGCGGTAAGGCCCGAGATTGGCAGGCTCGCGCCCACCGTGAAGTCGACGTCGCCCGGCAGCGGTGCGAGGTTGCGTGCCTCGATGGCTAAATACTCCGCCAGGGTGCCGTCGCGATACCAGTCGGCGAGCCCGAAGACTCGCTGTCCTACTGACAATCCGGTCGTGCCATAGCCGAGAGCGGTGACCACTCCGGCCAACTCGTGACCGGGGATCGACGGTGTTCGGTCACCGCCGAGACGGTCGGTCCACGTCGAGGGCCACGTTAGCTCAGTCGGGACGAATCGCGACGCATGAACCCGAACGATGACGTCGTTTATCGCTGCCTGCGGCTCGGGCCGCTCCACGAGCTGCATCCCGGCCGTTCCTACAGCCTGGTCCGTCACTACGATTGCCTTCATCGTCCACCTGCCTGTGTGTGGTAGCCCGGCGATGCTTTCGTGCAATCAAGCCTTTCGCTCATTTCCAGCCTACTTCTTGTCGATGGTCGTGAAGGGCGCGTCGTTAGCATCGACGATGAACACGGCAAGCAGCTTGGCTGGTTCAGTCTGGCTCGCGTTGCGACTGATCAGGTGATGTGCTCCTGGCGCCTCGTAGAAGCTCTCGCCCGTGCCGTAGGTGCGTTCCGGCTCGCCCTCGACCTGACTCACGATCCGACCCGAGGCGACGTAAGCATAGATGAAGGCCGAGCGCGCGTGCGTGTGCGCAGGCGTCGCTCCGCCAGGCGGGTATGACACCTCTACCGCGACCAGCGATTTGCCCGGAATATTCGGGATGGCGTGCGAGAAGTTGGGTTTGACCGTGCCATCTGGACTGCTTGCGATGGCGACACCGGCGAATGCCATCGCGCTGATGGTCAGCAGCGTCCTGAAAATGCTTTTGGTTTTCATTCCGTCCTCCGAGGCCGGAACGATGCTCCCTTTTAGGTTCAATAAAAAGGACCAGAAACCTCTATTTTCGATGTACCATACAGGCCATGGAGCAAGCCTTACACCTCAGCTTAGACCGAGCAGCCAAGACCACATTGGCTGAGCAGATCCGCTTGGGCATCATCGCTGCGATTGACAGCGGCGTGCTCGCTCCAGGCGCAAGGCTGCCCTCGTGGTTAGACCTTGCGGCGCAGCTTGGTGTGGCGAGAGGGACAGTTAAGACGGCGTATGAGCGATTGGCCGATGAGCAACTCGTGATCTCGTCCGGGCCGGGCGGCACCAGGGTGGCAGATCATCCGGCCAAGACGATGTCGGTAACCTCGGTTTTGAAGACTGAGCCAAAACCCGCGTTGTACGAGGACTTTTTTTTCGGACCCGCCATCTTCAAAATGGGCATACCGGCCTCGGACTGTTTGCCGGTAAGCCTGTTAGCTCGATTGCGCGCTCATGCGGTCCGAGCCGAAGTTGGCTCCCCTGCCGTATATCCGGATCCGCGAGGCGAGCATGAACTCAGGCGCGAAATAACCGCGCATCTGGCCCTCGCGAGGGGACTCAAATGCGAGCCTTCTCAGGTCTTCATTACTGCGGGCTTTTCCGGAGCGCTCGGGCTTACGCTGAGGGTCTTGCGTGCCGAAGGGCGAACGGCCTGGACGGAGAACCCGGGATTTCCCCTAAGTCGAAAGGCACTAGAGCTCTCTCAGCTTCTTCCAGTCCCTATTCCTGTCGATGAAGACGGGATGGATGTTTCTTACGCGATCGAGAAGGCGCCCGACGCAGCAATGGCGCTGGTAACTCCAGGACAGCAAGCTCCAATTGGCGTGACTCTATCGCTTGCTCGAAGGATTCAGCTGATCGAGTGGGCTACGCACGCGGGAGCGTGGCTCATCGAGGACGATTATCTTGGTGAACTTCAATTAAAGCGACGTGCAGCACCGAGCCTTGCCTCGCTGGATAGAGCCGGTCGCGTCATCTATATCGGAACTTTCAGCAAGACGATCAGCCCCGCCCTTCGACTCGGCTTTATTGTCGCTCCTGCCGCGTTGGTCCCGCATTTTGTCGAGGCAGTGATGTGCCTTGCGCCGGCTCCCGGTCCAGCCGTGCAGCTGGCGACCGCTGAATTCATGCGCGGCGGCCATTACATGCGGCATCTGCGGCGGATGAAGCGCGTCTATGCGGCCAGGAGCGATTCACTACAGGCCTCCTTGAAATCGAAGGGCTATTTGGGGCATCCCGCTGGCCTTGGCATGCTGCTACCGCTGCCGAATGGCGCTCGGGACTGCATAATTGCCAGAGAGGCGCATGCCTACGGCCTGGCACCCTCGCCAATTTCAACCTGGTTCTGCCCTACCGGAATTTCGCAATCGGGACTTCTTCTCGGAGTCGCCACGGTAACCGAGAAGCAGCTTTCCGCAGCTTGCGAGCGTCTGCATGAGCTAATCAGCAGGTTCTCCTGAGATCCGGGTGTGGCGGTTAAGGCGAGCCTCGCGCAAGAGATCCAATGCCGGAACAAACTTTGAAATCAGTGCCCGAGCGCCAGAAAGGGGCGCAGAGAAAACCGCCAAAGCCTTGGACGATCTTTGAAATGAACGTCCGTTTCTGCAAGAACGTGCGAATTATCTACTGTACGCCAGAGATATCTTACTGCACGATCTCGGCCGCCGAGAACCGCGACCCATTCTGACCCAATTGTCCGATAATTCTGGGGTTGTGACTGCCGGCGCGGAGGATCATTCGCTGCCGCGCCGCGGCATCAATCGCGTGCCTGGAAAGTGAGAATTTAGGATGCGTCAGCCGGTGCCGAGTATCGCCTTTCGACGGCGGCGCGGATTCGCTTGCGAGCCTCATCGACCGAACATTTAGAAGACGCTTCGACTCTGGCAACTTCGTCGGCAAGGTCTTCGTCCTTGATCGCCGTTCGCATCCAAGACGAAAACTCGGCCTTGTCGAGATGCCAGCGATAGGTGGCTTCGTCTACGCCTTCACCGATCTGTAGAAAGATCATGAGATTTTGAGCGCGAAGATGCAGCGCACCTTCTGGCCCGGTGAAATAGAAGCTACGGTCCTCGCCGAGTGTACCGTCCGCATATTTTCGCGTATGCCGCTTCAACATTCGTGTGGGCTTGTCTACGGAGATGATGATCGGCGGGTCATCCGTTCGGCAATTCCAATAGATCGCCTCTCCGATTTCAGGTCCGCGCTCCGGTAAGGGCGGGCGGGAACGGCCGAGGCGTTCGCTTATCGTCTCGATGAGGTTGAGGCCGTCCTTGCCGATTATCAGGACGACCCCAACACTTCGCAGCACGCTCGTCGCCAAGGCATTCGGATGAACAGTCACGAAGATCGTCGGCTGCTGATCGCCGAGGCTGACACTACTGCCAGCGTCGCGCCCCTGCGGGAGCATGTGATGTGCTTCATCCACCAAAATCCAATGGGGCCGGCCGTATCTCGCGTGAATATCAAGGACGGCAGGAAACAGGCTGGCGAACAGCTCGGGACGCTCCTCGACGCCCGATCCAACCATGTTGACGGCAACGTTCGTTCCAAGCTTACCGACGGCCGCGAGTATAGGTTCTGCGCTGACCACCGTCTTGGCGTCGCCAAAGGTCACCACGCCACCAAAATCGCTATAGTCCCCTTCGGGATCAAAAAGGCAGATTTGAAAATCTCCGGCGACAAACTTCTCAAGGAGAGCGGTCGCAAGTGTCGACTTCCCGCCACCCGATGTGCCGGTGATGAGGACGCTTCCGCGGTCCGGGCGCAACAAAATATCGGTGCCGTGATCGCTTCCGACCACAATCGCATGACGAGGGAACGCCGCATCGAGGATGTCGGCATCGTCAGCTAACCAGCGCTCGATTGTTTCACCCACGCCTGCTCCGCGCGCGCCCTCGGTGACCAGATCGGCGGCTTCTTTCACGGCCGGAAGTGCATTGGCGACCGCCACGGCGCAACCGCATTCACGCATGAAAGCGAGATCATTTTCGGCGTCGCCTATTGCCACCACATTATGGACGGATAGTCCAAGGTCTTCGAGCGCCGCCGCCAAACCGGATGCCTTGTTGATGCCATTGGGCAGCACCATCACGGCACCCTTGTTGAAAATGATCTGCAGATCGAGCCCCAACTCCCGGATGAGTTCGAGGGTCGTCGTTTCGTGGGGCTCCCACGTGGCGACAATGACACGTCCGATCGAGAGCGGCTCGACCTTCCGGGCCCTGAGTCTGGCGACAAATGCATCGGATGGCGGCGGCCCAAGCAGCCGTTCTTCTTTGCTCGCAGGCGTATAAAGCAGCGCACCGTTTTCGGCGACTACCCGGTCAAACATATCGAGCTTAGGAAAAACCCGCTGAAGATCGGGCAGTTCGCGGCCCGTGACCAGGATCAATTTACGGCCGGCTTTCCCCAGCCGCGCCAGGGCGGCGACCGTCGCTTCGTCCACTTTACCGCCATTGGCGATCGTGCCATCATAGTCGGTGGCCAGAGCCATAAAATAGCTCATGGTCGCGTCCCCTCGAGGAAAATCCGGGAGCGAATGCTCCGGCTCGACACGCTCGAATTATTGCGGGTCGCGTCGGACAGAACTGCGTCCATAGCCTTCTCAAGCGTGCGACCTCGGGCTAACGGCGACGTATACGGACCGTTCCCAACGCTTCACATTTCTCGGAAGGTTTTCGCCATTTCTCGCGACGCTATAGGGAGGCGGAATTGGGCCATATCGAATAAGGAGGCGTCAAGACGGCCAAAGATAAGGCGAAGGCTTGCGGCCGGTGGAAAGCTTTGGCGCACGCCATTCGGGGCGCCATATAAGTCATGGTTGACGGAGATCTCGGATTGCAGCGTCGCGCCATAGGTCAGAACGGTCGGATTCTGGTTCATGCTGATCCTGTTCACCGGCATTCTTGCGGACTCGGCGAGACGGAACTGTGGTTGGCTGATTTTCAGTCCGTACGGGGCGAGCGCGGAGCCGATCATTCCCTGCCGCCACCAGTTGTCGATCACCCCGTCCATCACTTCGCGCCAGAACGGTTAAAGCCGTAGAATGGGCCGTTCGGAAGATCGCGATAGTCTGCACATGGTGCCTGAGAAGCGGAAGCGGCACACCTGGGACGCCACTGAGAATCCGTCGGCGGAGTTGCGTCCTCTGGATAAGGAGGGCGGGAGTCTAATTTCGCGCCGGAAAGGTCAACAAAGGAATTGATCGAAGCAACCCAAGCTAGCCGCAAAATTAGCGGCGCGCGAGCTTGCTCGTATGGCTGGTTCCTTGTCGCTTCGGCAGGCAACGGAACGCGGTGCCTTGCTCTGGCATTAGTGTCAAGCCATGCAAGCCTCGACTGTCCTCGGCCTTCTAGCAGCCTCGTGCACAACGGTCGCCTACTTTCCCCAGATACAGAAATGTAGGGAGACGGGCTCGGCACGAGACCTATCGTTGGGTACCTTTTCAATACTCACGATTGGGATCGCCCTTTGGATCGTCTACGGGCTGCTGCAGCATGACGCCATTTTGGTTCTAGCCAATTCGGTCAGCCTAGCCTGCCTTCTGGTGATCCTCTATTTCCGGATTGCCAACGGTTAGGAATGAGGCGCCTGTGAATTCCGGTGAGAAAGCCCGCTGTAGTCAAAGCGACGGTAAAGATGAACTTTGCTTTCAAGGACCGCTCAGAACGAGCGCTACTTCTGGCCAACCGCCAAGTTGCGAAAATGGCTCGCTCGCCTCACGCGTTTGTTCGCGGCAATGTCATCGAGCACTATGAGTGGCTGTCGAAACTTCAAAGCCAAATACCCGAGGGGCCGTCGGTCTGGATTTGCGGTGATTGCCATCTCGGCAATCTCGGCCCGCTAGCGAACACTGAGGGCAAGATCGACATCCAGATTCGAGATCTGGATCAAACCGTCATCGGGAATCCAGCTCATGATCTTATTCGTTTGGCGCTTTCGCTTGCGAGCGCGGTAAGAGGATCAAACCTTTCCGGGACGATTACAGCGCGGATGATCGAAGACATGCTCATCGGCTACGAAGCAGGATTGACCGCGCTCGACGATGAGGACCCGAAGGTTGAGGTACCAACGATTATCGCGACGGTAAAACGAGAAGCGTTTGGACGAACTTGGCGGAATCTGGCAAGAGAACGGATTGAAAATGTAAAGCCGACGATACCATTGGGAAAGAAATTTTGGGCGCTCTCCGCTGAAGAAAAACGGGATATCGGCATCCTTTTAGATTCGCCCGCCGTGAAGGCGCTGATCCTCGCGTTGAACAAGCGCTCCAAAGCAAATGTCGAGATGCTCGACTCGGCCTATTGGGTCAAAGGATGCAGCTCACTTGGCAAATTGAGATATGCGGCGTTGGTCCACATCTCGGGCGAGCGGAAAGACAAGCTGTCCCTTGTCGACATTAAGGAGGCGGTTCCTTCGGCAGCGCCCACATCCAATATCGATGCCATGCCAAGCCATCTGGCCAAAAGAGTTGTTGCTGGCGCGAAAGCCCTTTCGCCAAATCTCGGTGAGCGAATGGCCGCTGGTGATTTGCTCGGCAAGCCTGTGGTGATCCGCGAGCTGATGCCAGAAGATCTGAAGTTGGACATCGAACAATTCACGCGTAAAGAAGCGATCTCTTCAGCCCGTTTCCTAGCGAGTGTCGTTGGCAAAGCCCATGGCCGACAGATGACGAACTCGGATCGGAAGGCTTGGGTGAAGGAATTGTCAAACCGCCATTCCCCAGATTTGGCGGCGCCGACCTGGCTTTGGAATACCGTTCTTACGCTTTTGGTCCGACATGAGGAAGCTTACCTGAAGCATTGCCGCTTGATCCTCTCATCAACGGATTAAGCACCTGGCCGCGCTTTATGGGCCGCGAGAATTACCCTCGCACGGAAAAAAGCCTCTGGGTCGTTGGCTGGGCTTCTCTGCCCATGATCAGTGCCCGCAATCGTCTCGTCCCACGAAGGGATCTGTCCCTCCACGCGCTAGCAATCATTCGCATCCATTTGGAACTCAAAGTCTATGCAGAAGGTGCTCGGAAACCGGCTCTCCTGCCCCCCAAGCGGCACGCCTTAGAAGACGTGCATGGAACCACGTGGAGAAAACTCGGCCACATCGTTGCCCTCTCCGAGCCTGCTGAGACAGTCAGCAGATTCTGCCGAGCGATGACTTCAATCTCCCTGCGGCTCAAATCCTCACAAGGCACCGCGACCCGATGGGCGGTCGCCGCAAGCGGCCAATCAAGCCCCAGTGGGTAGGCGGCACCTGTGCGGGAACCACTTTGAAGGATCTGAGTTTTTGCGCCAGCTGGACCATTCCAGCGAAAGAAAAGGAGCGAAGTAATCCGATGAACCCGCTCGTTTTGCCCCCTTTGCTGCGGGCGAATACGGGGATCCCGGGGCTCGATGACATATTAGGCGGAGGACTCGCCCGAAATCGGCTCCACCTTCTTGAGGGCACCCCCGGCACAGGTAAAACCACTTTAGCGCTTCAGTTCCTACTCGCGGGCGCGCAAGTTGGCGAAGTGGGAATCTATGTCAGCCTCGCGGAAACGGAAACCGAGCTACGCGAGGGTGCCAGGTCGCACGGATGGACGCTCGATGATCTAATCGAAATCTGCGAGCTCGTACCGCCGGAAAGCGTTCTCGACCAGGAGCAGCAACAGAGCTTACTTTATTCCTCCGATCTGGAACTCGGCGAAACAATTACACGTATCTTCGACGCCATTGAGCGTTTGAAACCGAAACGGGTCGTAATCGACAGCCTTTCCGAGATCCGATTGCTGGCGCAGAGTTCATTGCGGTACCGCCGCCAAATTCTGGCGCTGAAGCATTATTTTGCGCGCCATCAGTCTACCGTGATCCTGCTCGACGACATGACGAGCGAAAGTACCGACCGCGCCGTCCACAGCATCGCTCATAGCGTCATCCATCTCGATCATCTCGCCCCAGTTTATGGCGATGAGCGCCGCAGACTCCGGATAAGCAAATGTCGCGGTCAGGTTTTCAGAGGCGGCTATCACGATTTCATCATCGCAACGGGTGGAATCAACGTATTCCCGCGCCTCGTAGCAGCCGAACATCGTCGTTCATATTCTGGAAAGCTCGTAACAAGCGGGATTCCGCAGCTCGATTCTTTGCTCGGTGGCGGCGTCGCTGCGGGTTCGAGCACGCTCATTCTGGGGCCCGCCGGTACAGGCAAGTCCATCCTTGTACTGCAATTCATTGCAGCAGCGATCGCCAGAGGTGAAAAAGCCGCCCTCTTTGTATTCGATGAGGAGCTCGGCCTTTTGATCGAGCGCGCAAAGGCATTGAATATTGATCTCGTGGCGATGCGCGATCAAGAGCGCTTGGTGCTCGAACAGATGGACGCGGCGGAGCTATCGCCGGGTGAATTCACGCACCGGGTACGCGCCTGCGTTGAACGTGACAAGATTGAAACCGTGGCGATCGACAGCCTCAATGGGTATCAGGCTTCGATGCCTGAAGAACAGTTTCTGGTGCTGCATATCCACGAGCTTCTTCAGTTTTTAAATCGCTTGGGCGCGGCGACGTTTCTGACCATTGCTCAGCACGGAATGATCGGTGACATGAAACAGCCAATCGACGTCACCTATATGGCCGACACCGTGATCTTGTTGCGTTATTTCGAGGCTATCGGCCGTGTTCGAAGAGCGATGTCTGTTATCAAGAAACGCACCGGGCCGCATGAGGACACCATCCGCGAATTTCGTATTGACCCGCGCGGAATAACGATGGGTGAGCCTCTTACCGAATTTCAGGGCGTACTGCGGGGCGTTCCCGAATATCTGGGGCCCAAAACGCCCCTTATGGAAAAGCAATGAGCCTCAGCTCGTTCGACAAGGAACGTTGTCTGATCCTTGCACCGCGTGGTCGCGACGCGCAGGTCGCAAAGAGCATTTTGTGCGAAGCAAATATTGCTTCGTATATTTGTGCGACATTCAGCGTCTTGTTCGAGGAAATGATGCTTGGTGCCGAGACCGCCATCATCACTGAGGAAACATTGCGCGACATCGACACGCGCCCGCTCGCGCGATGGGTAGCTTCACAGCCGGCATGGTCCGACTTCCCCTTTGTTGTTTTAACTCAGCATGGCGGAGGTATGGAGCGCAATCCCGACGCGGCGAAGCTCACAGAGATTCTTGGCAACGTGAGTTTTCTGGAACGTCCTTTCCATCCGACGACATTGGTGAGCCTCGTACAAACGAGTTTTCGCGGACGGCGTCGCCAATATGAATGCCGAAGGCTGAACGAAAACCTCGAAGGCCTCGTGCAAGAGCGTACCTCCGAACTGGCCTCGGCCAATCGACAATTGCTGGCGCAGATAGAAGAAAGGGAACGTGTCGAAACAACATTGCGCCAAATGCAGCAGCTAGAAGCCATCGGACAGCTGACGTCTGGCGTCGCGCACGATTTCAACAACCTGCTGACTGTGGTCCTGGGAAACATCTCTTTTCTTGAAAGAGATTTCGCAGCGAAACACATTGACGGAACAATCAGCAAGCGCCTTGGCTACATGAGGTCCGCAGCCGAGCGCGGGGCCAAGCTCACGGATCAGCTTTTATCCTTTTCAAGACGCAAGCGCCTCGAACCAAAGACTTTGGACCTTAACAAGATTGTGTCGGGAATGCAGCAACTGTTGCACAGCACGATGGGCGGCAGCATTCAGATCGAGACGCACCTGTCGAGCAATCTGTGGTTTGCATTTGTCGACCCGACGCAGATCGAGCTTGCAATCCTTAATCTTGCAATCAATGCGCGCGATGCCATGGAGGTGGGCGGCATTCTTTCGGTTTCGACGTCGAATGTGAAGCTTGGGCCGCCACGAGCGCCAGAAGAACCCTTTTCTGGCGAATATGTCGAAATCTGCGTGTCAGACACTGGCTCGGGAATGAGCGAGGACGTTCGTGCCAAGGCGTTGGAGCCCTTCTTTACAACGAAGGACATTGGCAAAGGGTCCGGTCTTGGTTTGAGCCAGGTACTAGGATTTGCTAAGCAATCGGGCGGAGGCGTGTCGATTTCGTCTCGGGTTGGCCACGGCACGTCCGTACGCATTTATATACCAAGAAGTTCTCTCAAGGCCGAAGACATAGCAAGCGACCGACGTGCCTCAGATTTTTTGGGGCCGGCACAAGGGCGAATTCTTCTCGTCGACGATGACAATTCAGTACGCGAAGTGACGGCTGCTATGTTGCGAGACAGCGGCTTCGAGGTCCTAGAGGCGGGTAGCGGCGGAGCAGCTCTCGAAATCGTTCAGAACGCCGAGCCAGTACATTTGCTGCTCATCGACTTTGCGATGCCCGGAATGAGTGGCGTAGAAGTCGCCAAGCTTATTCGTGCAAAAGTTCCGAAACTGCCTATTTTGTTCATCACCGGCTTCGCCGATCGCGCGGCACTGACAGGGATCGCCGACGCCGAGGTCATCGGCAAGCCGTTCCTCAACGATGAACTTATTCGCAAGGTCCGGCTGGCGGTTCTAAGCTAATATAGACGTCGGCTCCCATCGTTCCACGCGGGCCGACTTCGCAGCATCGCCTCAGGTCATGAAATGAGGGAACCTGGCAGATGCGGGCTCTTTTTCACGATTCGCAAGCTGGGAGGATGCGCTCGCTCGAACTCTGGAGCAGCCCTCGTTTTTAGCAGAAATAACCATCATCATCTAACCAAGGCAGAATGATTCGAAAGAAGAGAGGCATCGGACTCGCAGGGTTTACCGGAGAATGGGTATTTTCCGAAGCTTGTGCCGCGCAGCCTACTGCCTTAGGTTCGGCTACATTGCTATCGCGTATCAATTTGATGAAAGCCCTGCCGATTCACACCCGGCAGGGCTTTTCGCTTCTCGTTCCGACAGCCTCGAAGCTCATGCGCTTCGGCTCTCGTTCACCCATTTTCAAAAAGGAGGATGCGTTCGGCGATTCGCTCCGGCTTCCCAACTCGTTCGATCCATAACGCCGGCCAGATTGGGTGGCCGGGATCGTGGCTGGATGTGCTCCACGGTTGTCATTGTTGAGACTCACTAAAGCGCCAAAGCGATTGGCGAATGTCGGACCCACCGCCGGCCGAAACGGGCATCTACTGATCACCGAAAAAAAGAGCGAGGCGACGAGCTATCGACGCGTCGCATCATCCAGGATGAGGATTTTCCACTTTCGAAGTGCGGCTCGATTTCAAAGAGTGCGGGCGACACGCGAGATCAGAGCTCTGAGCCAACGGTGGGCTTCGATCTCGTCGGACCTGCGATGCCATAGCATTGCGGTTGCCTTCAGGGGGGAACCAAATGGCAGGTCTAAAATCTTCAATGGTGCTACACGCGTGAAAGCGCGCGCGGTGCGCTCGCCAACGACTGCGATCATATCGGATTGAGCGAGCGAGGCAGCTGCCGAGAGCAAGGGAGCACGGAGCGCCACACGGCGACTCAGCCCCTCTTTTGAAAGTTCGGCATCCACGAAGGACGGCTCTTCGCCTGTCGACGACAAGGTCAAATGCGGAAAGGTGCTGAGCGCAGCCGGAGTCAGACCATCTTCGATGTCGGCCGGATGGCCTTTTCGAACAAGAGCGACGAAGCGGTCGTCAAACAATTTTATATCTGAGAACCGTTCGCCGGGCGATGCCAACCCACCCAAGGCAAGGTCCAATTGCCCGAGATCGAGCCGTCCCGGTACGTCGAGCGTTCCGCTAGGACGCATGTCAAGACGAATACCCGGCGCCTCAGCAGCTACAGCCGCCGCGATAGGTGCCACAAGCACCAAAGCGCTCCGATTGTCGACAGCAATCGTAAAGGCATGATCGCTCGCGGCAGGATCAAAATCTGTGGCGCCAACCAATGCGGATTGTAAATCCTGAAGCGCCGTTCGCACGGGCCCAGCAAGCCGATCCGCGAACGGCGTCGGCTCCATGCCCTCGGGAGTCCGAATGAACAGTTCGTCTCGCAAGGCGGTGCGAAGTCTGGCTAGAGCATGACTTATGGCAGGCTGTGTCATGTTGAGCTTATTTGCAGCGCGCGTGACATTGCGCTCCTGCATGACGGCATCGAAGACGACCAGCAAATTGAGATCGAGCGCCCGCCAATTCATGCCATTCGTCCCAAATCCTATGCGCGGCCAACATACCAAAATGCAGAGGGTTCATTGGCGCAAATGTCAATATTCGCCGAATGCTTCTTTCGCTGCGAAGCGGAGCATCATTGGAAATGCGTTGTGTCCACGTTCTCGTCCTCGGTGGCGCGGAAAATTCCTTTACCGAAACCGCCCTTATCGAGATTTGGAAGACAGCGGCCCCCGCCGCTGTCTTTCACCTATTGCCAGCGAAGGAAAGCGAAGAGACGCCCTTCCGTCGGCTCGTGAAAGAGGTCGCCGGGGAATCGCGCCGCATTGTGCTGGCCGGCACGGGCCGCGGTGCAATTATCGCGCGAAAATTCATCTCGGAAATTCCGGATGGGCTGTGCCAGGGAGGCCTCATTTGCGGCGCTCCCCCGACCGCAGCGGCTCCGGACCTGTATTCACCAGAGATCTCTCTTGCGCTCCGCCTAGTCTGGGAAGCCGAGAACTCGCTCGTCGCTGCAGCGGACCTAGGAGATCAACTCGGTCGGCTTCGCGCGCGTGGCCTGGACGCCCAAGGCATTGTCGTACCCGCCGGTGATTCATCCGACCAAATGGGCGCGGCGGCCATTCGGGCCAGTTCGGTTTATTTGGCGGAGTTGGTCGCTATCTCCTTGGCTTCGTAGGGACCTTGCCACATGCGAAGTCCGCATGTGCAAGTGAACAATTTTCATTGGGCCAGGCAGCACGTTTCGACGTTCTCTAGCTGCCAACATCTAAAGAACCACTCTTTGACTTTGTTCTGGAGACCTCATGAAGACGGCCTTCAAGTCTTTCGTTGCACTGCTTGTCATTGGGGGAATAGCCGCAGGAGCTGCAACCTACTGGAAAACCAGATCGCACGGGGCTTCTGCTTCGCCCGTTGATCCCGTGCCCGTGACGGCCGCAACTGTCGTTCAGCACGACGTGCCCATCATAGTCGCGGGCCTCGGCACGGTTCAGCCGCTCAATACCGCGACGATCGGCAGCCAAGTCACGGGCTTGCTGGAGAGCGTCGATTTCACCGAGGGCCATTTTATCAAGAAGGGCGCTGTTCTCGCCCAGATAGATCCGCGAATTTATCAGGCGAAACTCGACCAGGCGCTCGGTCAGCTGGCACGCGATCAGGCGCAACTTGCGAATCTCAAGACTAATTTGGGCCGCAACGAGCCGCTTCTGAAACAGGGCTTTGCCACCGATCAACTCGTGACGGATCAGAAGGCGCAGATTGAACAAATCCAAAATACGTTGAAGTCCGACCAGGCAGTCGTCGATGATGCCCGCACGGAGCTTGATTATGCGACCCTTCGTGCGCCCTTTGATGGCGTGACGGGGATCCGCCTGATCGACATCGGCAACATCATTCATCCGACCGATCCGAAAGGGGTCGTCGTCCTGACGCAGGTCCAGCCGATCAGCGTAATATTTACTCTGCCGACCTCGGATATTCCGCAAGTCCAGACAGCTCTCGCGCGTGGGCCCGTTAAAACCATCGTCTTTGATCAAAGCGGCAAGACCGAGCTCGACGTCGGCACCCTTCTTCTCATCAATAATCAGGCCGACCCGAACTCGGGCACGGTCCAACTCAAGGCCATTTTCCCCAACCCGCACCGCCTACTGTGGCCGGGTACGTTTGTGAACGCTGAGGTCGAAACCTCGGTGGTCAAGAACGCCCTTACGATCCCCACGGATGCTCTTGAGCAAAACGATAAAGGGCAGTTCGTTCTCGTGATCGGCGCTGACAATAAGATAGAGCCTCGCCCAGTCGAGGTCATGCAGCGCGTTCGGGCCGTTGCCCTCATCTCGAAGGGCCTCAAGCCGGGCGAGCGCGTAGTGACCGCCGGCCAATACCGCCTGACTCCCGGCACTGTCGTCACGGCCTCCAATCCCACCGCTGTCGTCAACAGCTCAACCGCCACCGCGGGTATGCTGCCATGAACATCTCTGCCGGTTTCATCAAGCGGCCAATCGCGACGGCATTGCTGATGGTTGCGGTCGTCGTGCTTGGCGCCATCAGTTACACGCTTCTACCCGTCGCTGCCCTGCCAAACGTAGACTCGCCGACCATACAGGTGACGGCCGATTTGCCGGGCGCAGACCCGAAGACCATGGCGTCTTCTGTCGTAACTCAGCTCGAGCGGCAATTTGGCGAGATTCCGGGTCTCAGCCAGATGACTTCGAGCAGCGGCACCGGCTTCGCGCAGATCACGCTTCAATTCGATCGCAGCCGCACGGTGGATTCGGCGGCGAGCGATGTCCAAGCCGCGATCAACGCGACCCAAGGGCAGCTGCCTCCGACGCTCCTGACGCCCCCCATTTATCGGAAAACCAATCCGGCCGACGCGCCCATTCTACTTGTTTCACTCTCGTCCGATGTTTTGCCGATCATGACGGTGAGCGACTATGCAAATTCGATTGTCGCGCAAAAACTATCGCAAGTGCCGGGCGTCGGATTGGTGGGGCTTGGCGGTATCCAAAATCCAGCGATTCGCATCCAAGTGAACCCCGCTCAGCTTGCCGCTGAAAATCTGGATCTTGAAACTGTCCGCACCGCTTTGGCCAATCTTACGGTCGATCAGCCCAAAGGACAGCTCTATGGCAACCAGCAGGCCGTGGCGCTTCAAACCAATGATCAGCTAACAACGGCCCCGGAATTCGACGAAACGATCGTCGCCTATCGCAATGGCGCGCCAATCCGCATCAAGGATATCGGCAGGGCTATCAAGGCTCCCGAGGATACAACCCTTGCCGGTTGGCTGGGCTCAAAGCGCGCCGTCCTCCTCGCTGTGCAAAGACAGCCGGGCGCAAACGTCATATCGACTGTGGAGGCCATCAAGAAGGCCCTCCCACGGCTGAGAGCGTCGATCCCGCCCAGTATCGACGTCCAGGTCGTCTCAGATCGCACCCAGACCATCACTGCGAGCGTAGCGGACGTCCGCTTCACACTTCTGCTGACCATAGCGCTCGTTGTTGCCGTGATCGCCGTGTTCTTGCGGCGGCTCTGGGCAACCGTCATTCCAGGCATCGCGGTGCCGATCTCCATCATCGGCACTTTCGCAGTGATGTACGTGCTGGGCTACAGCCTCGATAATCTGTCTTTGATGGCGCTTACCATCGCCGTTGGCTTCGTGGTCGATGACGCGATCGTCATGGTCGAAAACATCGTGCGTCACATCGAAGAAGGCTCGACCCCGTTTCAGGCTGCTCTCGATGGCGCCGGCGAAATCGGCTTCACGATCCTTTCCATTTCCATCTCCTTGATCGCCGTTTTCATCCCTCTGTTCCTGATGGGGGGCATCGTTGGCCTGATGTTCCAGGAATTTGCGGTGACCGTCGCCGTCTCGATCGCTGTCTCGGTGCTGGTGTCATTGACCCTCACACCGATGCTCTGCGCCAGGCTTCTCCCCGCAGCCAGCCATCATAAGGAAAACAGACTCTCTGCTGCGCTTGAGAGCTTTTTCACTTGGCTTCTTGACATCTATGATCGTGGTCTCGTCGTCGCTTTGCGTCATCGGCGCATCACGCTTGGTGTCATGATCGCCACCGTTTTCGCGACGGGCGCTTTGTTTGTCGTCATTCCCAAGGGATTTTTCCCGCAGCAGGATACCGGTCTCATTCTTGGCATCAGCGAGGGCGCACAAGACGTATCACCGCAAGGCATGAAGGATCGTCAGCAAGCGATGATTGATATCGTAAGCCAGGACCCCGCTGTCGCATCCGCGGTCGGCTATATTGGACCGGGCGGTCCAACCGTCACCGAGAACGATGGACGCGTTTTCATCACGCTAAAGCCCAAAGAGCAACGCGATGCCACTGCCGACCAGGTCATTGCTCGGCTTAGCAAGAAGCTCCAGCAAGTTCAGGGCATGACCCTCTACATGCAATCGGCGCAGGACATCAACATAGGAAGCCGCTTATCAAAGACGCAGTACCAGTTCACGCTGACCGACGTCGACAGTGAAGAACTGAATAGGTACGCGCCCAAACTGTTGACCGCGCTCCAAAAGCTGCCGGAGCTCACCTCTGTTGCCAGCGACCAGCAGTCGATGGGTCGTGTCCTCAATGTCGAAATCGACCGCTCCGCGGCCTCGCGACTTGGCATCGATCCGGCGGCAATCGATTCGACGCTTTACGACGCCTTCGGCCAGCGTCACGTCGCGCGCATCTATACGACGCTGAACGAATATTACGTCATTCTGGAAGTCGATCCCCGTTATCAGCTCGGCCCAGCGGCACTTCGGCGGATTTACGTCCGCTCGCAAAACAATACGTCTGTGCCGATTTCACAGATCGCGCATCTCGTGTCAGGCGTCGCGCCGGTCGCCATCAATCACCAGGGACAGTTCCCGTCGGTGACGTTGAGTTTCAACCTGGCGCCGGACGCCACGATTGGAGCGGCGGTCGCAGCGATCCAAAAAGCGACGCGGGATCTGCATATGCCCGCTTCGATTGCGACAGGTTTCCAGGGCAACGCGCAGGCCTTCCAGAGCTCTCTTGGGAGCACGCCACCGCTGATCCTTGCGGCGCTTTTCGCCGTCTACATTATTCTCGGCATGCTCTACGAGAGCACTATCCATCCCCTGACGATTCTATCCACGCTGCCTTCTGCCGGCCTGGGCGCCCTTTCGACTCTGATGCTGGTCGGGCGTCCTCTCGACGTTATCGGCATCATCGGGATCATTCTCTTGATCGGCATCGTCAAAAAGAACGGCATCATGCTGGTTGATGTCGCCCTTGTCGAGCAACGTCAGCGTGGGTTGTCAGCGGTTGAGGCGATCCATCAGGCTTGCCTGCTCCGATTCCGCCCAATTCTGATGACCACGATGTGCGCCTTGTTCGGTGGTGTACCCTTGATGCTTGGCACGGGCACGGGTTCCGAGATCCGACAGCCATTGGGTTACGCAATTGTCGGCGGACTGCTCGTCTCGCAGCTCCTTACCCTGTTCACGACTCCAGTCGTCTACATCTACATGGATAAGTTGAGCGAAGCCCTATCGCATAACTCGAAAAAAAGGCTGGCACCGAGCAAGGCGCAAGTCCTGACGACGCCCGAGCATTAAGTTGCGCAATCGACCGAAGTTATCTGTCCGACATGTGGCAGCACGATTCTGAGGAGGCGCAGGAGGTGAAGACAAAGGTCATTGAGGCCCTTTCGCGCAAAGATGCGGAAACCTATTTGGACGTGCGACGCGTACAAGCTCAATGCTCTTGGACTAGGCCGAACACGGTCATTATTTCGAATGGCAAGACGAAACGGGCAATTCTCGCCATCGTGAACGGCGCGGCGCCACGCAAATAAAAAGCCCCGCCGAAGCGGGGCTGACCGATTCTCGAGCCTCAATGGTGGCGATCTAAAAGCCAAAAAACTTCTGGCGAAGACCGTTCTCATATTCTTTTTTTTGCGGCTTTGACTTTGGCACGAAGTTCTTCTTCAGCAAACGCTGCCGCTTCCCATTTATCGATTTCGGCAACCGAATGATTGACTGAGGCTAGCGCTTCTTCTTGTCGGATCGCGTTTATCCAGTTCTCGACAGCCGCTTTATATGCATTCTGCAATTCATCAAGTTCAGGAATGTTTTCTTCCATGGAGCACCTCGATAACAAGGGCACAAGATAAGTGGGCGATATGAAAAATTGACTACACCGGCGTTCTGCCTTTTGGAGACCGTCTTCCAGCTTCAGAGCCATAATAGAAGTTATTAGACGCACCGATGCCAGCGCGCGACGCCTTCGGCCCAAGTGGTTGATGCTCGCGCGTACTTTTGTCTTTTCCCAGCTTCGTCGCTGGTCTTCAGCTTCGTCACCGCCTCGCGCTTACGAGATTTTTGGCGCGCCATGACACCGCGAATGCGGTGGCGACGGTGATCTACACACATTCGCTTAAGCCGACCTATGCGGTGGTTTGGTCGGGAATTATGAATTTCCTGGGCGTCATTTTGGGCGGCATAGCGGTCGCTTATGCGCTTGTCGAAATCATACCTCCCGAAGTCCTTACGCCGCCCAACGGCGGAATAGCCGTTGGCATGCTCGCGGCTCTGTTTCTCTCCGCGCTGATCTGGAATGTCGGAACTTGGTGGTTCGCAATTCCGAATTCGAGCTCGCATGCGCTTATTGGATCGCTTGTAGGTATCGCCGTTGAAAATTCTCTAAGCCGTGGGCGGGGCCTCCATCACGGTGTTGATTGGCATCAAATCTGGCAGGTGCTTCTATCGCTGATCCTTTCACCGATTCTCGGCTTCATTTTGGCGTTCCTCTTGTTTGCCACCGTGAAGGCAGTCGTTCGCGTCCGCAGCCTTTATGAACCGCCCAATGACGGGGCAACACCCGTGTGGTGGATGCGCGCCATCCTGATCTTAACCTGCACTGGCGTTTCGTTTGCTCATGGAACGAACGATGGACAGAAAAGCATTGGTCTCATCATGCTCGCCATCATTGGACTTCTGCCGGCTGTGTTTGCCATCAATACGGAGACAACAGATCAGCAGGCGGCGAAGGTTGCGCAGGAAATGTCAACGGCGCAAAGCTTGATCGAGCGCTTCGGCGATGATCAAAAGCGGCTTGGCTCTGTTGCTGCCAAGGCGCTTGGCGACCGGCTCGGACAGGTAAAGAAGATGGCTGACATAGCGCCGTCGGAAAGAACGGCCACTCGTAATGATGCAAACCTTGTTATCGCTGAATTGCGCACGGCCGTTGAAGCGAAAGACATCAGCAAGGCTGACAAGCAGCGGGCGAAAGCAATTCATGACGACGTCATGAAAACTGTGGAGTACGCCCCTTGGTGGGTTCGAATTGTGAGCGCGAGCTGCCTTGGGCTCGGTACAATGTTCGGGTACCGGCGCATCGTCACAACGCTGGGGGCTAGGCTAGGCAAGCAGCACCTCGTGCCCGCACAGGGCGCCTCAGCCGAACTCGTCCGGCCTTATTGATCGGCGGCGCTGGATTTACCGGATTTCCTGTGAGCACAACTCATGTGGTCACCGGCGGCATCTCGGGAACCATGGTCGGCTCCGGCGCTGGCTTGCAAAAAGGCACGCTTTGGCAGATTGCCGCAGCCTGGGTTCTCACCCTACCGGCTACGATCGTGCTGTCGGCAGTGTTTTTCCACGTCTTTAAATTAATTTCATAATCGCCATTCAGGGGGTCAGCCCTCAATGCCGTATTTTCATTGGGACCGCTTCACGCCCTCTGCTGCCCCTATGTCGTGACCGCTTTGCGCTCAATTCGGCGCCGCGCGACAAGCTAAGCCTTGAAGAGTACCGGCTGATACGGACTGAGCGTTCGCCGGGCGCGGAACGTTCGGCCGCCGCATGACAAGCTGACGTACTTGGCATAATTGATCCGCAGGTGGGTCTCAACCAAGATTCACCGCAAGAAAGAGGGGTTGCGGCCGAGTTTAAGATGAACCGACAACAGGCTGAGCAGCTTAAGCCGGGCGCACGCGTCTTATATCTGGCGGGAGAGCCGACGGCGTGCACCGGCACTGTCCTCGGACAAGACCCACACGGGGTGAAAATCGAATGGGACGATGGCGAGGCCGGCCTTGTCCTCTACCCCGAGATGCTGAATGTCGAACGCTATGACGGTCCACCGATCCTGCCGACTGTGCGCATCTGAAACATTGTCAAGGTAACCTTCTTGTCCCTGGCCATCCCGTTAGTAGTCCATGCGGGCCCCAGGCCACCCATTGTGCACCCGGGGCATCAGTGGTGAACCCGCCATCCAGTACTCCCCGCTAGCGGTATCCCACTGCGGATTCTGGTTGGCTTCGTCTAGGGCGGCGGGAACATTGGTGCGAGCGAGCACCTATCGAATAAATTAATTCGCGCCTTTCTCGCGGAGTTTACCATCCTCGGCCATTCCAGAAATCGTGGCGAAAAGGCCAAAAAAATTTCGGATTGGCCTCTTGAATTCTAGCAACCAAAAACCACATCGACGCCCGTCAAGGCCGAAAGGCTTGACTACAAAGGCGCTGCGCGATGGCGCGGCCGTACTCATATTGCTCATGGAGAATGTGGCTATGACGACCTTTGACCTGACCCCTCTTTACCGCTCGACAGTTGGCTATGAGCCGCTTTTCGAGATGCTTCGAACCAGCATTCGTCCTGACTGGCCCCCCTACGACATTGAGAAGACGGGCGAAGACGAATACTGCATCAAGATGGCTGTGGCGGGATTTGGCCCCGATGAGATCGAGCTGACCCAGCACGGCGCAGCTCTTCTGGTTTCGGGCCACAAGAAGTCCGACGACAGCCAGCGGCAAATGCTGCACCACGGTCTGGCCTTCCGCGACTTTAGGCAAAATTTCAACTTGGCCGACCATGTGAAGGTGGTGGGTGCCACGCTGGAGAACGGTCTGCTAGCGATAAAGCTGGTACGAGAAGTTCCTGAAGCGTTGAAGCCGCGCAAGATCGAGATCGGAACGGGCGCAAAGTCCGACCCGAAACAGATCGAGTCCAGCAAGGATCATCTCAAAGCGGCTTAAATGCCGCTGGATCAGTCAACTGCCGCGCCCGTGAGGGGCGGCATGTGACTGTGGAGACGAGCCATGAAGGAACTTGCATACATTTCTAAAGGAAAACCGGTAAGTACTGTCGGGCTGCAGCCGCTGCTGCTCCATCCGGAAGACGTCTTGAATGATCGGCGGTTGAGCCCGCAGGCGAAGCGGGCGCTGCTCGCTGACTGGGCTTCGGATGCGAGAGCAGTCGCGGGTGCGCCGGCCTTGCGTCGGCTCGATAGTGGCGCGGTGATCGGGATTGATGTCATACTCGGGGCGCTTGCTAGGATAGACGGGCGATGCGGCTCTGCATCTGGCAACGATGACGATGATCCGCCACCTGCCGGTGCGGCGGCTTTGCCAATCCCAGAGCGATCGAGGCTGCGGCCAGCCGCCTAGTAGATGTCGCCCGGGAGAACAGATCCCGGGCGGCTTCGCGATCGACACTCGCTCCCAACACCATCGCCCCATCTGTTGCCGTACGCCGAGCGGTCGCATCTATGTCTGCCTCACCCGGCATTCTGTCGAGCTTCGTCACGCTGCTGGTCACTATCGGTCCGATCGAAACAGCGGTTATTTTTGCTAGCCTCACCGTGGGCATTCACCGCGCCGAGCGCACGAGCCTTGCTCGTCGTTCTACGATAATCGCCGGGTTGGTCCTGCTGCTTTTTGCGCTTGCTGGCAATGTCGCCCTTCGTTTGCTGCACATCTCCATTCCGGCTTTCCGTGTTGCTGGCGGGCTGCTGCTCTTCTTGCAAGCTTTGAGCCTCACCTTCTCAGGGCCAGGCCTTTCCTCGATCAGCGAAGGGGAACGTCAAGACGCCGAAAAGCCGGGAGATATTGCAGTCTTTCCACTCGCTTTCCCTCTGATTGCGGGACCCGGCGCCCTATCGGCGGCCGTTCTATTGATGGGAAAAACTCAGAACTGGATCAACGGTTTTTCAGTACTGGCAATGATTGGCGTCTGCCTCGGACTCACCTATCTTGCAATGCGCAGTGCTGAAAGGTTGGTGTTGTTCCTTGGACAAACAGGTGCCGACGTCGTGGGCCGCATCTCCGGCATTTTGCTCGCCGGTCTTGCTGTTCAGATCATTTTTGACGGGCTGGAACATGCCCCTTTTTTGCACGCTGCCTGAGCTGCGAAAAAGCCTCGTTGCCATACACAACGAGGCTTTTGCTACCTGCATGCTACTAGCCCGCCCCGCCGAATAATTCGGCCATTTCGGCGAGGATCATTTCGTCGACAGTTAGCCCATCAAAGAAGAAAGTGTCACTCATCGCTCTCTCCTGCTTGGACGTTTAGTAGTTGACGCCAATAGCCCCCGCGTGAGTCTCACCGGAAGGTCTAGTAAGGGGCGAATAAAAGCCGCCACCCGCAAGAAAACTTTTCAGCAGGATATCGGTTCCCAGGACATTATCGTGACGGCTCTCAGACATCGCACCTAACGGGCCAAGTTAACTGTCGCTTGAATGGACTCGCGACATCATTTCCGGCAAACCAGTTAGAGCGGTTCAAAAGCGGTGCATTTGCTCCTCTCATCCAAGTTCTGGCCATGGGCGGGCGCCCCTCAACCCTCCAACATGAACTTGGCGATACCCGCAACTTGCGCACAGCCAAGAAAAGCAGCCGAGCGTCACAACAAGACGGCCTGTTCCGAGCCACCCACCTGGCAGTTGGACGCCTGCCGGGCCGCGGGAACTCGCATTCCGCTAGGTGCAACCAGCGTGCAACGCGCGGATTGTCATGGCAATTGCATCCCAAGGATGAAGAGGTGCCGTCATGAAAAGACTGCTGGTTGTTCTATTCTCTATGACCGCATATCCGGTCGCCGCTCTTGCCGCCCCCGCGCCCACCGCCTCAGATTTCGTGACGCATGCCGAAATCGGTGGGCAGATGGAGGTTCAGGCCGGGCAAATTGCTGCCGACAAGGCCCAGACGCCGGAGGTCAAGAAGTTCGGCGAGCGAATGGTGCAGGATCATACTGAATTAGGAAAAAAACTGGATGACGCGATCGCCAAGTCCAACAATCAGGCGTTGCCTAAGAAGGTGCCGCTTGATCAAGCGGCCCAAACGTCTCTGAAAGAATTCCAGTCTGCGTCGGCATCCAATTTCGATCGCGTTTATATCGACGCCATGGTCGCCGCTCACAAAAAGGATATTGCCGAGTTCGAGAGCTACGCGCGCTCCGGCGACGACCCAGTCATCCGAACCGCCGCGCAGAAAGCACTTCCTGTTCTCAAAATGCATCTGGCGATGGCAGAGAAGATCCAGAAAAAGCTGAAATAGCGTGCTGTGCGCACGGCGCACACCTACCGGTTAACCCGTGCAAACTGCCCGGCCAGTCGGCAAAAGGCGGTACGAGATGCGGCGGGATAAAGTCGCAAATTGGTGCGCGGCAGTTTTGCTCGGGCTTATAAGCAGTAGTTTTTCGACGCTCATCAGCCAATTGGCTGCAGCGCGAATCGGCCGTGACGCGCTTGTCGATTGGATGACCGTCGCCAATATTCCTCTGCGCGACAGCGCATTGAGCATCGAACCCACAACTGTGTCGACCGTGGTCGGCATATTGTTTCATCAATGGGCAGATTTCTCCTGGGCTCTTTTTTTCTTTGGCTTTCTTGGACGGTTTACCGCGCGATTGCGGCCGACGACGCTGTTACTGATTGCGTTTCCCTGGGCGGTCTTGACCTCCGCGACCGAATGGTTCTTCCTCGTACCGCTCGTGCCGTTTTGGCAGCCAGTGTTTCCTTTGGAGCAGCCGTATTGGATCGGCTTCCTCGTGCATTTAAGTTCGGCTTTGATATATCCATTCTTTCCTTGGCTGAGGGACTGCGTCACGAAGGATGCCTCACTGGCAAATGCTCAATTTGCTACGCATTATGGGGTCGTCGTCGTCGCCGGCATGATCGCCGTCATCAGCCTGGCCATATTGGGCTCACGGGGCTTTGAAATTCCCTGGCATGGGACTGAGCTGGCGCTTGATCGTGCCTTCATACGCCGCATGTCGGCCCATCACGCCCAAGGCATCGTGATTGCAGAGATCGGTGTAGACCGCGCCGCGGACCCCCAGCTACGGGCACTGGCGCGTTTGATGGCCGCGGAACAGATCGGTGAGAACAAGATCTTCGCCCAATGGTGGACAAGCTGGTTCAATGCGCCGGTGCAGATCTGCTCGAGTGCCGAACAAGCTTCAATGCCCGGCATGCTGAGCGCCGCCCAACTTGTTCAATTAAAAAAAGTGGCTTCGGCGGACTTCGATTCGCTTTTCATACAACTGATGACCTTGCACCACCTTGGCGCGGTCCAAATGGCCGAGGACGAGCTTCAGGCAGGCGCCGATCTCCGGCTTCTGGTCATGGCAGAGGCGATTCGGCACGGGCAGCAAGGTGAAATCGAACTTATGCGCGGGACGCGAGGAACCGCCGCAGTTCGCGCGGCGACCCTCGATCTATTTTCCGCCCGCTTGCTACATTCCCCTCACAAATGATCTTAAGGCTGCGGCGGATGCGAACGATCGTGTCCGCCGCGAGGCTCTGCCATCTTGCGATGCTGCTCCGCTGTAATGGTCGAGGGAAGAACAGAGGCGATGGCTGACATGATCTTATTTTTCCAACCGCTCACGATGCCGGCCTCGCCGCGCATCATGGCTTCGAAGCCAATTCTTGCGACTTCCGCAGGATCGTCCTTTTTTGCCTGACCGACGCGGGTGTCGAGCATTCCAGCTCGTCCAAAGAAGGCCGTTTCCGTCGCGCCGGGCATCAGGCACGTCACAGTTACGCCCGTATCCTCAAGCTCGGCTCGCAGCGCATATGAAAAGGAATCCAGGAAGGCTTTGGTACCGTTATAGACGGCCTGAAACGTTCCCGGCATGAAGCCCGCTATCGAGCCCACGATCAAAATGCGGCCATAGCCTTGTCGGCGCATTTCTCGACCTACGCGTTGAACGAGATCGAGTGTCCCGGTGATGTTGGTCTCGACGACATGCTTCGCGGCATCAAAGTCCTCGTCGAGAAACCCGTGGCCCAATCCCCGCCCGGCGTTCGCGCAAAGGATATCGATAGGACGCGACAGTGCTCCAAACGCATTCCAGAGCATGTTGACGCCTTCTGCGGTGCTCAGGTCGGCCTGCACCGCATTGACATTGACGCCGAAGGACCGGAGTTCATCTGCCGTTTCAGCAATCTTTGGCTCGTCAGCGGCAATAACGAGATCATAGCCGGATTGCGCGCAGCGTTTGGCGAGCTCGTAGCCTATTCCAGTTGACGCGCCGGTAACCAGAGCCAGCGGACGAAAGACATCTGCCATGAGGTAGCTCCTAGTTCGATTGGTTTAGTCAGCCCCCCTTAACGGCAGTTTCTGTTCAGGAAAAATATCAGGGTTTAAGGACAACCTTGATGCATCCGTCGTGCTTGTCGCGAAACATCTTGTACAAATCTGGTCCCTCTTCCAGTGTGCCAACATGCGTAATGACAAACGAGGGGTCGATCTCGCCTCGCTCAATACGCTCGAGGAGCGGGCGTAGATAGGCTTGAACCGGGGTTTGCGCCATACGGAAGGTCAAGCCGCGATTGATCGCCGAACCCATCGGAATTTTGTCGAGAAGTCCTCCGTAAACTCCGACGATCGAGATTGTTCCGAAATTCCGGCAGCACTGAATGGCCTGCCGAAGGACATGTGGCCGATCAGTACCCATAAAGGTCGCGACCTTCACGCGGTCCAGGGCCGCATCGAAACTGGCTTTGGGTTCGGACTCGGTGCCGACTGCGTCTATGCAGGAATCCGCGCCGCGTCCCTGGGTGAGCTCCTGTATCGCGTCGTAGATGTCCTGCTCAAGGAAATCCAAGGTGATGGCCCCTGCCGCCGAGGCCAGAGCAAGTCGTTCAGGCACGGTATCGATGGCGATTACGCGCTCCGCGCCCAACAAAAACGCACTTCGAATTGCCAACTGCCCCACGGGACCGCAGCCCCATATGGCGACGGTATCGCCATGGTGGATGTTGCAGAACTCGGCAGCCATATAGCCGGTCGGAAATATGTCCGAGAGAAAAAGGACCTGCTCATCGGAGAGATAATCCGGCACCTTAATCGGACCGACATCCGCGAACGGCACACGTAGATATTCTGCTTGGCCTCCGCTGTAACCGCCAAGGAGGTGTGAGTAGCCGAAGAGCCCGGCCGGGGCGTGCCCCCACAATTTTTCAGCATCCGGACGGTTGGGATTCGTGCGCTCGCAACCGGAATAGAGGCCACGCTGACAGAAAAAGCACTCGCCGCAGGCTATCGTAAAAGGAACGACGACACGGTCACCAATCTTGAGATTTTTCGTTTCGGCACCCACTTCGACGACTTCGCCCATCGTTTCGTGACCGAGCACATCTCCACGCTCCATATGCGGAATGAGACCGCCATAGATGTGCAGGTCAGAACCGCAAATCGCGCAGCTTGTGACTTTGATGACAGCGTCTTTTGGATGTTCAATCCTGGGATCCGGCACGCTTTCGCACCGAATGTCGCCCTTGCCATGCCATGTCAGTGCACGCATCTCGTAGCCTCCAATTGGGCACTGAGACGTAAGTCCTAAGGGGACGATGGTGTTCCCACAGGCGGACACATGAGAGGCCGGCGAAACCGGCGGTGCGAGGGCGCGTATAGGTAGCTCGGCTAGACCAATGAATTCTGCGGCTTACGCAGCGTAGCGACCGAGATCCAACACAGCCAATCAGCCGCGTGCGGACCGTTCATCGAACTCCGGCGCCGTTAAAGCCTCCAAACACCTGTGACGCCAGAGTCGGGCCGTCGCAGAGATTCCGTACCCGCCTCTGGATGCGGGTGCCGCGTTCGGCAATGTCGTCAGCGCCGTTCGGAGTTCATCATCGAAGGATACGAGATTTAATATTAGCTTGGGACGTGAACCCACTTATCCGATCTGAGTACGGCCATAGTTCGAGACCGCGGAAAAACTCGGTATGCTGGTCGTCTCGGCAGCGCTCGTCAGCCAAATCCTTACAAGCACTAGCCCGGCCACGAGATAAAACGCGCCCGCCGGAACCCACATAAAAAGACCCGCAAGTTGTTGATCTTGGAGCGGCGAGAGACCAAAGGCTGGGGCGTCTGCTGTCTGGAGCGGATAAAATACACGCGGCGCCAATGTCAGAAGCGCACCGAGGAGGCCCGTGTGCATCATTGTCATGAAGACATGCCCGGCGCCTGTGCCATAGTCCCGTTTCGGTCGGCGGAAAATGGCCCACCAGAATATAATCGCTGTGCCAAAGAAGCTGATGTGCTGCCAGCGATGCAGAGTTTCATCCTCAAGCGTCGCGTCCAGCAGTAGAGGCAGATGCCAGATCCAGATTGCCGCACCATGAAGGATTGTGGCCGTCACGGGTTTCATTAGCCAATCCCATAGGCGCCGCACAAGCACGATGCCGGCGCTCCTGATCGAGACAATACGCCAGCTTCGCGGCAAGCCATGCAAGAGCATCCCCGTGGGACGTGAGAGCGCCATGAGCGGCGCAGCCAGTGCCATGAGGAGTTCATGCTCGATCATATGCGCGACGAAAAGATGCTCCGCCAGTTCGTGAAGCGGCGAAACAAGTGCACAGATGAGCGTTAGCCAGCCACTGCCGAACGCGCCAACTTGCCAAACCGCGACGCCTCTGCCGATTCCCGCCCGGTGCCACATCCGTGCGGTGCCGACGGCGTAAAGCGTCCCGCTGACCGCAAGCGGCGTGATGACCCAAGCATCCAACTCCCATCCAAGCTCGATAGAAGCTGTCATGTCGCGCAGCTCGGCAGAAACAGTAGCGCGCTCGCCTGTAGTAAGATGGCGAAAAGAAAGAGCAGACAGGCCATCAGCCCAACCGAAGCAATAAATTTGCGTGGCCGGACGACGTTGTCGGCCGGCCCGTCCTCTTTTTGACGCATAGCGCGCCACGAGATCAGCGCGCCGCAGAGCAGGAGACTCACGCCCAGCGCACTTACTGCCCAGATCGCATAGGAAGATTTCGAGCACACCATCGACGCTAGAATGTAACCCGTCTGCTGGTGGAGCGCCCAGGCGAAGGCACCCGCAAAAAGTCCCGCGCCGGCAAAGGAAGCGATGTGAACTGATTTCATAGGATTCTCGGTGCCCAATAAATCAGGCCATAGATGGGAAGCCAGGACAGAACCACGAAATCCCAATAGAAAGCATTGTCGGAGACATCGCTGAAGCGCCGCGGGTTTTGCGCGTGCTTCGTGAACATCAAGGCAGTGAGAACCAGCGTGTCGGCGACGTCTGTCAAAAGATGCGTGGTGTGGAGGCCCAGCAGAAACCAGACCGCAGATCCATAGGCATTTGTGTCCCAGCTCACATGCAAAGCGGGAAGCTCGAACCAACGGACGATCAGCGGCGCAATCCCGAAGAGGGACATTGCGACCATGCCGATCTGGACTTTCCGCAAATCTTTGGCGCGCGCCCATTTACTGACAAGATGATTGGCCGGAACGCTGATCAACAGCAAAATGGCAACAAGAGTGCCGGGCCAATAATTCGGCAGCGGCGCGTTCAGTGGCCACTTGGGCGCTTGCGCCATCAAATAAAGGTAAGCGCCAGCAGCCAGAACAAAGCCCATGCCTTCGAGGGACATGAAGGCCAGCGTGCCCCACCAGGTGAGAGTATTTGCACCGAACCCGCTCGTCTCGAGAGAAGAAACGTCGGAAACGACATGAGTCCTCATGATTCCTCCTCTTTTGAGCCTTTGGGCCAGAACCAGCCAATGAGCACGACAGCGATGGGCAGAGCCCCCCAGACGATCGCCCATGGCGTGAAGATGGAGGCGAACAGAACGACGCTTGTCACAAGAGCCGAAGCAAATGGCCAGATGGATGGTGGTGGTGAGCTTTCGCGAATATTGGGCTGAGCATCGACTAAGGTCGACGTTAATATCTCGCGGCGATCAGCACGAAGGCCGCTCACCACAGGAAGAGACGCTGCGTCGGCCCACAATGGCTCTCGATCCGTCACGACGGGAATCATCGTAAAATTCTGCGGCAAGGGCGGCGAACTTGTCGCCCATTCAAGCGTACCGGCGCTCCAGGGGTTTTCGGGCGCCAGGAAACCGTGGCGCAGACTGAGCACAATGTTCCAAAGCAAGACCAAAAAGCTTGCGAGAAACACGAAGGCACCGATAGTTGAAAGCAGGTTCAGCGTCCCCCACCCCATCTCCGGTTGATACGTGTAGACACGTCGCGGCATGCCCATCAGACCTAAGATGTGCATCGGGAAGAATGCGAGATTGAATCCGACCATCGCGAGAATGAAGTTCCAGATGCCGAGCGTCTCACTCAGCATCCGACCGTAGACTTTTGGGAACCAATAGTAGATGGCTCCGATGAGCGGAAACACCGCGCCGCCGATGAGCACATAGTGAAAATGCGCCACGACAAAGTAGGAATCGTGCACTTGCGTATCGATCGGGACGGAAGCCACCATGACCCCGGTCAGACCTCCGATGACGAAATTGATAATGAAACCCGCGACAAAGAGCAGAGGCGTCCGCCACTGAATCTTCCCGTCCCACAGGCTCGCGATCCAGCAGAAGATCTGGATCCCCGATGGCACGGCGACCGCCATGCTCGATGCGGTGAAGAAGCTCTCGCCGAGCCTTGGCAGGCCCGTGACAAACATATGATGCACCCAAAGCCCGAACGACAGAAAGCCGGTGCCGACGAGCGAGAGGACCAAAGCCGAATAGCCGAAAATTTTACGTTGCGTGAAGGCAGGAATGATCGCCGAGATCATGCCTGTTGCAGGGATGAAGATGAAATAAACCTCGGGATGTCCGAAAAACCAGAACAGATGCTGCCACAACAGCGCGTCGCCGCCTTCTGCCCAATTGAAAAAATGCGTGCCGACCAGACGATCTAAGATGAGCATTGTGCTCGAAACCATCACGGCCGGCATAGCGAACAGAATCATGAAAGCCGTCACCAGCATGGCCCAGACGAACACGGGAATGCGATCAAGCGTCATTCCCGGCGCACGCATTTTGAAGACAGTGACAATGATCTCGACGGCGACCGCCAGCCCCGACAGTTCGGTGTAGGTGATCATCTGAGCCCAGATGTCCGAGCGCTTGCCGATGCCATATTGCGGACCGGCCAGCGGCACGTAGCTGAACCAGCCGGCATCAGGCCCACTGTTCACGAAAAACGAGATCCACAGCATCGCGCCGCCGAACAGATAGACCCAATAACTGAAGGCGTTCAGGCGCGGAAAGGCGACGTTGCGCGTCCCGATCATCAGCGGGACGAGGTAAACGCCGATCGTCTCCATGATGGGAACCGCAAAGAGAAACATCATGGTCGAACCATGGACCGTGAACAGCTGATTGTAGCGGTCCGGGCCGACGAGGTGATTATTGGGGCCGGCGAGTTGAAGGCGCATGATGAGCGCGGCAGCCCCGGCCAGGGCGAAGAAAACCAAGGCGGTGACGATGTAGCGTCTGGCAATGAGTTTGTGGTCGACAGTTGTCAGCCAGCCCCAGAGCGTCGGCTTCGTGCCCCAGATTACTGCAAGATGATCCGGAAGCCTCTCGAAGGGGAGCGCGTCATCTCTCAGCGGATCCGATTGCGCCGTCATTTCAACCCCTCGAGGTAAGCGTCGATCGCTGCGAATTCGGATCCCGTCAGTGCGACTTGCGGCATGTTGCAACCCGGCTTCGCCCATTGTGGATTGGCTATCCAAATCCAAAGATTGTTCGGCGTGTTGGGAAGCACGCCGGCGGCAATGGTGGTGCGGCTGCCAAAATGCGTCAGATCCGGCCCGAGCTTTCCGCCCGCGCTCGTGCCGCCAATGGTGTGGCATGACGCACAGGGCCGATTGAGGAAGGCTTTGAGACCCTGCGCGCGCAGCGGATCTTGCGGAAGTTGGGCTGAGGCCAATTGACCTTTTCGCCAAGCTTCGAACTGATCCGGCGGATCAGCAAATATAAGAACGGCCATATGCGCATGCTGTAGGCCGCAGAACTGGGCGCATTGACCTCTATAGACACCCGGCCGATCGGCTTGGATGTCTAAAGTGTTCTTGCGCCCCGGAATGAGATCCTGCTTTCCCATTAGGCTCGGGACCCAAAAGCTATGGATCACATCCGCGGCTTCGAGGTCGAGGTGCACGCGTGTTCCGACCGGAATATGAATTTCATTGGCGGTCGTGAAATTCTGTGTCGGATCGCTGCTTTGATATTCGATTTGCCACCACCACTGCTGACCGGTGACTTTTATTGTCAGTGAGTGTGAGTCTTGTGCCGTGAAGCCGCGCGTTGTGGAGAAACTCACCATCGTAAAATAGGTGAGGATTACCGCAGTCATCACAACTAGAGTGCTGATGATCGCGGTCTTTCGCCGGGCGCGGCTGGGCGAGTCCTCGCGCGCGACCTGAACATTCCGCCGTCTCCTCAACAGGGCCAATGCCAGAGCGACAACGACAAGCAGCCAAATCGCGGTACAAACGACAGTGAAAATCCAGAAGAGATGCAGCAGTCTGTCTGCCTCTGGACTCTGCGGGTTGAGCACGGACTGAATGTCAGTGCATCCCCCGAGGCTGGCGAGCGATAGACCCAGAATCGAATGCCGGAGCGCCGAATACGGTCTCATTGCGGCGGCTCCCCGGTAACGGGCACCTTGTAGGGCCTGCGACTTTCCGCTTTGCCAGACTGCAGGGCGTCGTCTCGGCTGGGGGCAACATCCTTACGGACATAGCGGCCCATAGACCTTACATAGGCGGCCAGCTGCCAAAGCTGCGTGTCGGTGACCCGGTTTTTCCATGCGGGCATTCCGTTCGGCCGTCCGTCGCGGATTGATTGGTAGATTTGTTCAAGCTGGCCGCCGTAGATCCAATAATTGTCACTGAGCGCTGGCCCCATGCCGCCGCCGCCATGGCCGTGACATCCATCGCAATTCACTTTCTCAAAAAGGTTTTTTCCTTGCGCCACATCATAGGCGTCCCGCTCATAGTGGAGCGCGACGCGTTGCGTGGTGACGCGCGGTCCATTGAAGTCTCGTTGCTCGCGCTCGCAAGCCGCGAGGCTCAGCGTGAGACCAATGAGAGCAGCGTTACGGAAGGCGGAAAACATATAAGGTTCCACCCGCTTTCACACGCGCCGGCAAATCACTGGTGGCGGCTGCCATGCCGAGGGCAGCCGTCGGATCCCGAACATCCAATTTGTTTGAGACGACGGCGCCGACCCAGCCGCCGACTCCCGACAACACGGCGATATATTGATGGCCGTCCGGCCCGCGAAAACTCACGGGCTGTCCGATGATTCCGGATTCGGTCTTGTAGTCCCAGAGCAGCTTTCCGGTGTCTGCGTCCACCGCTTTGAACCAGCCGTCGAGAGTTCCGTAAAAGGCGAGACCGCCTGCGGTCGTGAGCGCGCCGCTCCAGACCGGAAGGTCTTCATGCAGTTCCCACGCGATCCGATGTTCGCGCACATTCCAGGCCGTCAGTGCGCCTCTATAGCCGCCCCGCCCTGTCTTCTGCCTCACATTGGCACCGATATAGGGCGTGCCAGCAATATAGCTGACTTCAGTTCCCTGCTCATCCATGCACAGATTGGCGTGCGGGATATAAAGAAGCCCGGTACTTGGCGAATAGGCGGATGGCTCCCAATCCTTTGCCCCCGACGCTGTGGGACAGATGTCGTAGACTGTCTTGCCGACGCCAGGTTCTTTCGCTGGATTCGGAATCAGCTCACCCGTTTTCAGATCGACGCCCTTGCTCGCGTTGATATAGGCGAAGGGTTCGGCCGACAGCACTTCGCCCGTCGCGCGGTCCAGGACATAGACATAGCCATTGCGGTCGGGATGGACGAGTACCTTCCTGGCCTTTCCTTGCCAGGTGAGATCCAGGAGAATGTTCTCGTTGACGCCATCATGATCGTAAAGATCGTGCGGGCTCCACTGATAGAACCAGCGGGCCTGTCCCGTCTCGAGATCGCGCGCGAATATGCCGGCTGTCCATCTATTGGCGCCTGGCCGCTGCTCCGCATTCCATGGCCCCGGATTGCCGGTGCCGTAATAGATCAAACCGAGATCGGGATCGTAGGAGATCCAACCCCAGACATTTCCACCGCCGTTTTGCCAGTGATCGGGCGGCCAGCTGGTTACGCCCAAATCCTTACCTTGATCCTGCGCATAAAAGGGATGGAAATCCGATCCGATCAGAACGTCACTGTCAGGCCCCGTGCTGAACGCCTTCCATGCGATTTTGCCGTCGGCGAGATTCAGCGCCGCAATCCAGCCTCTGACTCCGAACTCCCCTCCGGAATTGCCAACCAGCACTTTATCCTTCGCGATAAAGGGCGCCATCGTCATGGTCTCGCCTTTGAAGATATCGGCGAGTTTGGTGCGCCAAACCTGATGTCCGTCTTTGGCGGCGACGGCAATCGTTTGCCCATCCAACGTATTGAAGACGACTTTGCCATCCGCATAGGCTGCACCGCGATTGACGACATCGCAGCACGCCATGCCTTGCGAAAATGCCAGCGGATCCGGATCAAAGCGCCATTTGAGCGGCGCGGCCGGTTTGGTGAGATCCAGCGCGTAGAGCGTGTTAGGAAACGGCGTCACGATATACATGGTGGTGCCAACCACCAGTGGCGCAGCTTCTTCGCCTTTCTTCAGGCCCGTATCGAAGGTGAACTGAAGCTTAAGCCGATTGACGTTTGCCTTGTTAATTTCGCTCAGTGAACTGAAACGTGTGCTTGCGAAATTCTTTCCTGGCAGTGTCCACTGCCCGTCGTCTTGCTTGGCAAAACCGGGCAGATCATCGCATCGAGCAGTCGATGCTGTCAGAATGCACATGCAAGCGATCCATAAAACACGCCACACTGCCATTGTTCTTTGCTCCCCGCTTCCAATCATAAGCGGGGCTGAAAGTTCCTGCGCCGACATTGAGGAATAGAAGGCCCTGCGCCTCGAAGGGTCGCCAACTTCTATAGCGACGTTAAAGCTGCGTCGTGCCACGTCTGAGCGGATTGCTCAGGCCCACTCGCTTTCAATGACCTGATCCAGACCCCGAATTTGAGCCGGCGTTCGCCGGGTTACTGCTGCCCGGGTTGCTGCTGCCGGGATTGCTGTTGTTGCTTCCGTTGCCATTCGAATTCATAGAGCCTGCCGTGCCATTCGTCCCGGCACCACTCATCCCAGTGCCGCCCGGTGAAGCGCCGGTCGCCCCGGAACTGCCAGCTCCCCCTGCGGCACCACTACCAGCACCACCCGCACCACCTGCGCCGCCTCCGCCCCCGCCACCTTGCGCTAGGACCGGGGATGCCAATGCCAATGCAATTGCTGCAGCCAGAATTAAGGGTTTCATTGTTTGCTCCATCATTGCGAGTTGCAGAAGCAATAGCCAGCACCGGCGACTGTTCCCCCGAAAGACAAAATATCGGAGCGACCTCCCTCATCATTCTACGAGCCAGGTGCGTTGGTGTTCAAGCATATGAACGCGCTGTTGTCGGCCTAACAAAGTCGCACAGGGTCAGGCACGAAGCAGAACGCAATTCACGTTATGCGATGTAAGACATCAGACAGATTGGCGCACAATGCATATCTTACGCGATCGCCTCGTCCGAGTGGAACGTGGCGTCGGCATCCTTGTTGGTTCGACAACATAGGAGGCAAACATGACGCCTGATATCGCACGAGAACTCTTCGTTGTTGGTTTGAAAAACGCTCACGCCATGGAGATTCAGGCGAGAGAACTTTTGGAGCGCCAGATTGAACGATCCGATGACTATCCGTCAGTTCAAGAACAGCTACGGAACCACCTTGAACAGACAAAGCGCCAGCTTGAGCGACTCGATGAATGCCTCTCGGCCTGTGGCGAACGGCCTTCAGGAATCAAGGACACTACCTTGTCTGTGGGAGCCAATCTCGCTGCCATGGCCCATGCAACTGCATCAGATGAAATCCTCAAGAACACTTTTGCGAACGAGGCATTCGAGCACTATGAAATCGCGGCCTACACATCTTTGCTTGTGCTCTGCGATAAAGCCAATGTCATTGATGCATCCGATTATCTAAGGCAATCGCTTGCTGAGGAAGAGGCCATGGCGGAATGGGTCCATGCACATGTAGAAACTATAACCCTCGAATATCTTTCAAAGGCAGAAAGAGAGCGCGGGTCTGCCTGACCCCGACTAGGATCGCAGAAAATGCCCCGCACAGGAGGACGGATGCGCGGGGCAGTTGCAGGCTACTCAGTCACATGTCGGACCTATGGGCCCGGCTTTCTTTCTTGCGCTCACATCCGGCGATAACGCTCTTCCCAATCGGATCGAAGCCTTCATTGCCGTGCACAGTGGCCTATCTCATATGCCAGAGAAGAAACCCCTGCTCGTGACAAAGGAACGCCAATCATCCTTCGCACGCTAGGCTTCCACCTCGACTGCGATGTCGCTGTATCCATGCGGGACGGCGTGCGGCTCTTCGTGAACGTCTTTCGGCCTAAACAGCTTGAGCGGGCGCCCGTGATCATGTCGGTCACGCCGTATGGCAAGGACAAAATGCCGGATTGGCTCGGCATGACCTTCATGCGGCTGGCCGGCGTACGCCTCGGTCGGCTCGATTGCTCTCGCTGGACCGGGTTCGAGTCGCCCGACCCGGCGTTCTGGACCGCGGCAGGCTATGTTGTCGTCCAGGCCGACATCCGCGGCATGCATCGGTCCGAAGGGCGCGCCGGTGTGCTGAACGAGGCGGATGCCGAAGACTATGGCGAGCTCATAGAATGGGCCGCGCGACAGCCATGGTCGACGGGCGCGGTGGGTCTGCTGGGCGTCTCCTACCTCGCCATGTCGCAGTGGCGCGTCGCCGCGCTCAAGCCACCCGCGCTCAAGGCGATCGTTCCATGGGAGGGCGTCACCGACCTGCTTCGCGAATTCGGCTATCAGGACGGCGTGCCAGAGACCGGCTTCATCGGTACCTGGTGGAAAATGCGGATGCTCAGGGGCCGCAATCGCGCTTTCGCCATGGCGGAGGATTTTCCGGCCGACCGCGATCGCCACCCGCTCGACGACGCCTATTGGGCGGCGAAACGCCCCGCGCTCGAGCGCATCCAAGTTCCAGCGCTGGTCTGCGCCGGTTGGGGCGACCAGGGTCTCCATACGCGCGGCTCACTGGAAGGATTCGAGCGTATCGGCTCGCGCCAGAAATGGCTCTTCACGCACGGCCGGCGCAAGTGGGAGACCTTCTACAGCGCCGAGGCCAAGGATTATCAGCGCCGCTTCCTCGACCATTTCCTGAGAGGCGAGCAAAACGGGTGGGAAGAAACCCCGCGCGTCCGCCTCGAGGTCCGACAGAACCGGATGCGTTACGCCGTCCGCGACGAGATTGCATGGCCGCTCGAAAACGTCGACTACCGCCCGCTTTATCTCGACGCCAATGACGGCCTGTTGCATCCAACGGCGCGTTGCGACGCGGGTGAAACAGGCTATGAGCCACAAACACGGACTAGCCGGGCGAGCTTCATCTACCGCTTTCAAGGCGAGGCCGAACTGACCGGCAGCATGTCACTGAAGCTCTGGGTCAGCACGACGGAGGGCGAGGACCTGGATATTTTCGTGCTGCTACGCAAGTTCGATGCGGCAGGACGCGAGATCTATTTTAGCGGCTACAACGGCTTTGCGAAGGACGCCGTCGCCAAGGGCTGGCTGCGTGTCTCGCATCGTGGGCTTTCCCCCGACCGGAGCCGGCCGGGGCGACCCCTCCATGCCCACCTTCGCGAAGAGAAGGTGCGCACCGGCGAGATCGTCCCCGCCGAGATCGAGATACTCGCGTCGAGCACGCTGTTCGAACCGGGCGCCAGCCTGCGCGTAGATATTCTTGGAACTGATCCCGTACGCTATCCGGCGTTCCGGCACGGTCGTTCGATAAATCGCGGCCGCCACGTCCTCTACACAGGGGGGAGCCACGATTCGCATCTGCTGGCTCCGTTTCGTCGCTGACTGAGGCCAGGTGTTTTGAAATTTTGACCGCGGGCTGCGCCTGGGGTGCTCTCACCGGTCGCAATATTGTCGTGGTCCTCCCCAGTAGGGCTGATAGGTGCAGTCCGAGGCCCGGAACGAGTGGTAGAACTCCTCACAAGTCGAAATGTTACACTGCGCGTTGCCCTCTTCCTCCGGCGCAATAGCCGGGCTCTCTTCGGATGATGCGGATTTCTCCTGCCGCGCCTCCGCCGATGAAAGGGTCGGGCTCCGTTCGGGTGCTTCGGCTATCACCTTCTGAGCTTCCTTCGGCGGAGGAGCGGCGCTCTGCTCGGCTGATCCGGACGTCTCCTTCTGCGCTTCCTGAGGTGCAGGAGTCGGGCTCCGTTCGGACGATGCGGATGTCTCCTTTGGCAAAGCTGGCTCTTCCGAATTTGTTGTCGCGCTAAGCCCCGCCGTCGTGGTGGGTGCGCCAGTCTGCTGCATGAAGTCCTTCCAGATCATCGCCGGCAAAGAGCCCCCAACAACACCCTTCATAGGACTGTGATCGTCATTGCCGACCCAAACGCCGACGATAAGGGAGTCATTGAAGCCAATAAACCAAGCGTCCCTGTAGTCTTGGGTCGTGCCGGTCTTTCCAGCCGCAAAGCCCTGCAGTTTCGCGGCGCGACCCGTACCGTGGTCAATGACCCCCTGCAGCAGCTTGATGAGCTCCGCTTGATATTGCCCCAAGCTGTGTTGCGCTCCGCCGCTCCCATCCACTTTCACATAATCCTTATCGCCCTGCATCTTGATTCCGGAAATGCCCCAAGGCGTTACAGGCGTTTTGCCGGCACGAACCGCCGCATAGGCAGCGGTCAAATCCAGAAGCGTCACTTCGGACGTGCCAAGCGCAAGACTCGGAGCGTTCTCAAGTCGTTCGCGCAAGCCAAGATCGCGTGCTGCGGCAATCACCTGATCGATGCCGACCTGCTGCGTTAGCCGCACAGCCGCATCGTTCAACGAGTCCGCAAACGCATCGGCGAGCGTAACTTTGCCATGGTGCCGGTGCTCATAATTATCCGGCTGCCAACCATTAATATCGACCGGCGCGTCAAGAATTTTGTCCTCGGGTGTGTAGCCGTGGCGGAGAGCCGCGTAATAGTCGAATAGTTTGAAAGCTGAACCCGGCTGCCGTTTGGCGTGAACAGCACGATTATACGTGCTGTTGGGATAATTCCGTCCGCCCACCATAGCGATCACCGCACCATCCGGTCGCATTGCAACGAGCGCAGCCTCACCCACGTGCTTTTCGGCACCGTATTGGGCTAATGTGTTGCTCACGATCTCAGCGGCCTTCTGCTGAAGCCCCGGATCGAGCGTCGTTTTGATCTGGATGGCGCCGCCATGGGCGAGTGTCGCCGACAGCGCCTTTTCATAGACCCAATCGCCGAACCAGCCCTCCGACTTTGGCGTGATATTGGCAGGATTGGGCGTAGCCGGATGCAGCTTCGCCAACAGCGCCTTCTCTGGTGTCAGCTTTCCGTTAGCAACCATCGCATCTAGAACTGTTGCGGCGCGCCTACGTGCTGCATCGAGGTTATGAAGCGGATCATTGATCTCCGGTGCGTTGATCAATCCCGCAAGCATCGCAGCTTCCGACAGATTCAAACCGGAGACGCTTTTGTTAAAGTAAAGCTTCGCGGCAGCCGGAAATCCCACCGCTCCAGATCCCAAATACACGTTGTTGAGATAGGCGGTCAGAATCTCGTCTTTCGGCAGGTGATGCTCGAGCCAGATCGATATGACCGCTTCTCGGATTTTCCGGCGAAAGGTTCTTTGCGGACCTAGATAGTTCGTCTTCACCAATTGCTGAGTTATTGTGCTTCCGCCAGCGACGATCTTGCCGGCTGCAAGATTTTGTCTGAGTGCCCGCAGCACGGATTGAAAATCGATGGCTCCGCGTTCGTAAAAGCGTCGGTCTTCAATGCTCAAAACCGCGTTGACCAGGTCGACCGGCATATCCTTCGCCGTAATCGCCGGTAATCTCAGTTCTCCCGCATGGCGCAAAACGCTTCCGTCGGCCGATTCCAGGAGAATGATGCGCGGCGAGGTAATTTCGGCCAAGCTAGGAAAAGGAGTGGTTTCCAGGAGCCACAGCGCCGATCCCGACAGGCAGAGGATTGCTATCACGATGATTACGATCGCACGGCGAAACCACGATCGCCGCGCGGTGCCGGGTGTGGCCTTTTCGTCCTCATTTGCGGTCATGAAAAAACACCAGAAACAAACCACACCGGCTCAGCTTGCTCGCGATCTCGAAACGGAGCCCGCGTTCGCTTTCCGTTGGCGCTCTCGCCAACGATTTCCAGGCCCGAACGTTGCAGTGTCCACCGCGATTCATCAATTTTGCCGATTGAGGCGCCGGTCTCGACAACCGGCCCAATCCGCTCGCCGAAGCCAGTCAGTTGCGGAAAAGCTTGCGGCACGGAATGCGGGCACGCCGTACGAGGCGTGCGTTAGCAGAATCCGCCTAACCTAAGGATTGATGCGGCCGACAGGAATGCGGTTATCAGAGCGAATGACTTGACGAGCTCGTTGTCGGCGAAAGCGGCTGCGAAGGATACGGCGATTGCACGTCGGCGCTGGTGTCTGACCCGATTCGAGCACGACGGACGGCGGCTCAAGAAATTCCTACGCCCCCGTCTCTTATTCTTACGCCCGTCTCTTAAGATGAGGCGCTGGCCGAGAATAGGTTAGGCGTTAACGCGTACCAATGCGTTGTCGTCGCAACCAGAAACCGGCAAAATAGGCTGCGTTCGCCTTCCCCGTTACGGCCCGTTGTCACTCGACCAGCGACACCCAACACGATATGCGCTGTTTGGTTGCGGCAGCGAAACTCCCGCACAGCTGCTCTGTCTATTTAGCTTCTGCTCGGCTTTAGGAACGGTCTACATTCGTGGTCGTTAGCAACGCACTGTAACCCAAAAGTGGAGGTTGACATGCGTGCTCATGCTACCGCGACGGCAATCGGTTTGTCACTGGCTTTGGCATTCTCCGCAGCGGCTTTTGCTGCCGATACAGGATCGACGTCGGGCCAAACGTCGGGACCGGCGGCGGGCGGCAATGTGCAGCCCGGCACTGAGAATGCGCCTTCAGCACAAGGTAACAATAAGGCTACCAGCTCTGGCGGCGGCGCGGGCGTGCAAGGCCAGAAAGGTAACAAGAACGGCCCATCCGATCAGCCGCCTTCCAAGTAATTTGCCTTAAGAACCGCCAATCGCCTCGCTGCCGGTCAGCAGCGGGGCGACTTGGTCAATCCTGATCGTCGGGCGCTGTTGGCGGATGGATCTCTTTGACCTGAACACAAAAGGTTCGGCTGAGAGCGCTGCCGGCAGCACAAGGCAGCAAGTCCTTATTAACGGCCTAGCCTCCTAAAACTCGAACTGCAGCCTGCTTTCAGCCGAGCTGGAATTCAGTGCCGACGCTGCAACGATAACGCCAGATGTCTGTTCTAATAGCAGATTTTCTGAGCGCTGCATCTAAATGAAGCCTGCACCCGTCCCTGATCAACGAATGTTCAACGGCAACACCAATGCCGTCAGCTCGCAAGCGGATGGAATCGCCGCGGCAAAAGCCGCTCATCTCAAATACGTCAGCGATGATGCTCCCGGCATTCGCCGCAAAACCGCGGGAAAGGGCTTCACCTATATTGGCCTCGACGGAAAACCATTGCGCGATCGGAAAGAACTCGCTCGAATTCGCAGCCTAGCCATTCCTCCGGCCTATTCAGACGTCTGGATCTGCGCCGATTCGGAAGGTCACATTCAAGCAACGGGCCGTGACCAACGTGGCCGAAAGCAATATCGCTATCATCCCAAATGGCGGGAAGTTCGCGACGCCAACAAATACGACGAACTCGTTGCATTTGGAAAATCGTTGCGGCAACTGCGTGCGAAAATCTCGGAAGATATGAAGCAACGCGGGCTGACGCGGGAAAAAGTCTTGGCAACGATCGTTGCGCTTCTGGACCGTACTTTGATCCGGGTCGGGAACGCTGGTTACGCCAAGGAAAACCAGAGCTACGGTCTCACTACATTGCGCAACCGACACGTCACCGTTGATGGCACAACGCTGCGTTTTGAGTTCACGGGAAAGAGCGGCAAAGCATGGAAGCTAAAGCTCCAAGATCGCCGCATTGCGCGCGTCGTCAAAGCTTGCCATGATTTGCCCGGCCAAATCCTCTTTCAATATTTGGACGAGAATGGCGAACGTCATCCGTTGAATTCTTCAGACGTCAACGCCTATTTGCAGCAAATTTCAGGCCGCGAGGTCACCGCCAAGCATTTCCGAACTTGGGCGGGAACGGTCATGGCTGCCGCAGCCCTGAGCCGATGCGAGGTGGCCGACAAGCCGACTGTTGCTAAGCGAGTCATAAAGCAAGCAATTGAGACGGTGGCGAAGCGTCTTGGAAATACGCAAACGATCTGCCGAAAATGCTATGTGCATCCGGAAATCGTCTCAGCGTATTTAGATGGGGACTGCGCGTCCTTGCCGGCAGAGGAGCCCGACGGCGATGAAACGCTGACTGCGCAAGAAGCAGCAGTTCTCGATTTACTGGAAAAACGCCTCGCAAAGGGCGATGCCAGGCATAAGACGCGCTCCCGCAAAAGCAGTTCGAATGTTCCGGCCCAACCGCAACAAAGTTTGTCGGCTTGAAAATATTCTCCTCCCGACCGACATTGTAAATCCAACGCGGCATTGCCTAAATGCTGGCGTGGCTTTGCCAATTCGACAAGATAGAATCGCTCGTCGCAATTTCAATCTGCTCACCGAATCGATTTTCATACAGCGTCATGAGAGCATCATGCGTCTCGTCGGACGAGCTACACAGGGCATTGGATGCGATGACAACGCGATAGCCGCGGTCAACCGCACCTAAAACAGTCGCCAGGACACAAACATCGGTCTCACCACCTGAAATCACCACCGCCTCTACTGCAACGCCGTGCAGGATACGAGTCAGGCCGTCTTCACACCAAGGCGAATAGACCATCTTATCGACGACTTGCGCGGGCGGCACGTAGCAAGCAAGCTCCGGCATCAACTCCGCCATCTCCGGTCCTAGCCGGTTTAAGGTCATGTCAAACCAACGTTGGTAATAACGCTGCCAGCTGCCGCGGCTGTTTTCCGGCACGATGGGCGGTATGAAGCGGGTAAAAATGGTTGCTGCGGCATGGGTCGAGACCATGTCGATGATATTCGGAAGAACTCGTTTCATCCAAGGTGTATGCCATTGCGTCCTCTCGGCAAACATCCGTTGCATGTCGACACAGATGTGCATGCAATTGACTAAGGGACCGAAACGGAGACCCTTGGGCTTATGAGCCATTTAGGACGACAGCCTGTTTGGTTCTTGGCTTCAGCGATTTTTCCGTAGAGTTTGCCTGCTGAGGTCATCGCTTAGAATGACTGGGCTCGCCTTCCAATTTAATTCTGATCTCATGGCCCTCGATGATCGAGCTTCGAACGGCGCTGACGACATTGTCAAATGCGGCCATTCGCGTGTCCAGTGTGCTTAGCGTTTCGCCATCGTGCAAAATAGCCCAGCCATCGCTATCTTTTCTGATCTCATAGAGCGCTCCAGCGTTTTGGTTCGCTTGATCGGCGCTACGTCTGGATTGAGCTGTCATCGCGTTCTCCTTTTTCGTCTGACCCAGTTGCCGTTCCGGCCTGAAAATCATCTCGCGTTTTCGAGCAGAGCGAATTGTGAGCGTGTCGCCCTCTGCCTTTAATGAAGAGCTTTCGCGAGTTCTGCCTTCGACATGGTCGAGCGGCCGGGAATATTCCGTCTCTTCGCTTCGGCATAAAGCGAGGCCTTACTCCGACCGTGGGTGGCCCGCGACGCCGTAGCCGCTCGCATTGTGCGGTCTTGCGCCCTTTTCCCTTCCCGTCGCGCCTCCGCCGTATCGCCGCGCTGCTCTTTCGCTTTGGTGTGACGAAGATCCCGCTTGTTCTTCGAGGAACTTTGTTGGTTGGAAGCCCCAGATTCCCGCAGAGCAATTGCGACGGCTTGCCGGCGGTTCTTTACCTTCGGTCCCTTGCCGCGAATACGAAGTTCGCCGTGTTTAAATTCATGCATGACCCGCGAAACGGTCTGTTTTTGAGATTTGGATTGACGTGCCATTGGTCTCGCTCCGAACCACCTACTAAGCGGAATGCCTGCAAATATACGTTTTAGAGTGGGTTTCAGTTGCATCCGGTCATATGGAGCGCGCGATAGATCGACCCAAAAGGAAGATTTCCATCGGAGAGGGATCGAAAGAAAAGCAGGGTCCCGCAAAATGTTCAGCTCTGGCCATCGGCGGAACCTTGATGCCAACAGCCCGGTTCCGGCTCCGGAAACAGATTCCCATTCGACATGGCGCAAAGAAACGCAACCCACGAGCTCAGGCCCAGCAAAACGAGAGTGGCCGCAGGGCACACAAAGACGCTGCCTTATGGTGTGGCCGTCGATCTTGCACCAATGGAAGCCAAAGCGGTTTCCGAACTGCCTTCAACCGGACATTGGCAATTCGAACCCAAATGGGATGGCTTTAGATGTCTCGCGTTCAAAGCCGGAGAGCATCTTGAACTCCGGGGCAAATCGGGAAAAACACTCGGCCGCTATTTTCCCGAGATTCTATCTTCCATGCGCGAAATAGACTTTGACCGCTTTGTCGTCGATGGCGAACTCGTGATTGCTCTCGATAGGCAATTCTCATTTGACGCATTGCAGATGCGGCTTCATCCGGCCGACAGCCGTATCCGAAGATTATCCCAGGAAACACCAGCAACCCTCATCCTTTTTGATATGCTCGTCGATCCTGATGGAGCAGTCTTAGTTGACGAACCCCTGAGCCATCGCCGTCGCGCTCTCGAAAACTTTGCGACCGCTGCGAAGACGGGTCGCTTTGAACTATCGCCTTATACGCTCGACCGCGCCGCGGCGGAACGTTGGCTCCAGAATTCGAATACAACGAATATCGACGGCGTGGTGGCAAAGCTTCTGGATGGGCCTTATCTGCCGGGGCAAAGAACGATGTTGAAAATCAAACAACAGCGCACGGCAGATTGCGTTGTTGGCGGCTTTCGGTACGCCTCTGGCAGCAAGGACGTCGGTTCTCTCCTTCTCGGCCTATACGATGACCAAGGCAAACTTGATCATGTCGGCTTCACCGCGACCTTAACGAAGGCAGAACGTCCGGTTCTCACGCGCCGTCTGGAGCGGCTTCGGCAGCCGCCGGGCTTTACCGGGCGCGCTCCCGGCGGACCGAGCCGCTGGAGCACAGATCGCAGTGGCGAGTGGGTTCCGATTGCACCCAAACTCGTGGTCGAAGTGCGGTTCGACCAAGTAACCAACGATCGATTCCGCCACGGTACGAAGCTTCTGCGCTGGCGCCGCGATAAATCGCCCCGTCAATGCACGTTCGAACAAATCCGCGCACCGAAGCACTGATGAGCGTAAGGACCTCTATCTCTTGGTACGCATTGCTGACAGGAACGGTAAGTAGACGAAGCCGACGCTGAGAAAACAAACGTCGCCGCATCAACATGATTCAGGCTGCCACGACACCTTCTTCGGAAGAGGGGCGGCCAAGATCGTTTAGAAGATCCATTAAGCGATCGGCGCGCTTGGCTGACGTATGTTCCGATAGAACGCGCCTGCGTGCACCAGCGCCAATCTCGCGCAGCTCGGCCGGTGGTCGATCGAGCGCCGCCATAACGTCCTCCGTTGTGCGCGCAATGAGGATTTCACGTCCCGGCTCAAAAAACTCTTCGATGCCCGGCCACTGATCTGAAATGATCGTTGCACCACAGGCTGCCGCTTCGAAAAGGCGCCCCGAAGGACACCACCCTGCCTCCGCCATTGGACCACGGGTAATATTCAGTGTGAGTGCCGCCGAAGCATAAAAACCCGGATGTTGGTGCGGCGGCAGGTGGCGCAAAAAGAAGATGTTCGGCGCCCAAGGAAAATCATGCGGATATTGAGCGCCGGCAATGATGAAGCGGCGCCCGCCGCAACGTTGCGCTGGCGCGACAAGCAGCGCCTCCAGCTTGTCCTGCCTATCAGCGGCATAAGTCCCAATAAAGGAAAGATCGGCACGGCACTGCTCGTCGGCGGTGGCGGGACGAAAGTGCGCCGGATCGACATGGCCGTACAAGGGTGCGACGCGCCGCGCGCCGAGCTGATTGCATAGTGCGCGCAAGGCGCGTCCGCCTGTATAGCTCAGGACAAGATCGAAGTCGGCGAGCCCTCCGTCGCCGATGGCGCTCGGGGTCTCGCCGCGATCCAGCATGGCAAGGGTGACCGGCGTGTCGAGATCATAAAACAGACGTAACGGCCCGCGCCTGCCCGCGATGAGTTTGGTTGCCGACCGGCCATCCGGGCAATAGGAGGTTACGATCGCAACGTCAGCACGAACGACAGCAGCCTCGGCCCGCGATCTTACGCTTTCCCAGTCGGGATAAAGGATCAGTTCGCCGCCAGGGATTTCGGTGAGGTCGCGTGCTCCCGCGTAATAAGGCACATCACGTTCGAAAAATTCGACCGTCCAGCCGCGGTCAGTCAACGCGCGAATGAGACCGCGCCAGAGCGTAGCGTGGCCGTTTCCCCACGATGAGCTCACCGTCAAACCGAATATCACCATCTTCATGGCAGATCGCCATGTACGCCGCTCGTTAGGGGCATCTTTCAACTCACAGGGAGAAGCTTTCACCGGCCAGCGCGGCCGGAATATTAAGATAGGTCGCAACGCTTGCAGCGATATCGGCATAGTGACGTGTGCCGATGCCGCCGGTGATGGTACCCCGCTCTTCTGCCGGCCCGAACACCAGCAACGGAACCTTCTCGCGCGTATGATCGCTGCCCGTCCATGTTGGATCGCAACCATGATCCGCAGTAATGACGACACGATCACCCGGACGCAAAGCTGCTCTCAACTCCGGAAGTCGCAAATCGAACGCCTCAAGCGCAGCGGCGTAGCCCGCGGGATCGCGTCGATGTCCATAGAGGGTGTCGAAGTCGATGAAATTCGTCATCAGAAGCCCCCCATCGGTCAGGTTTTCAACACCGTCCAAAGTCGCATCGAAAAGCGCATCATTGCCGTCGGCCTTAAACTCAAATCCCGTGCCAGAATGGGCGAAAATATCGCTGATCTTACCGACCGAGATTACCTCTCTTTCGGCTCGTGTAGCCCAATCCAGCAAAGTCGGCGCTGGCGGTGGCACCGCATAGTCACGGCGGTTCGCGGTTCGCCTGAAATTGTCGGGCGCCGTGCCAACGAAAGGCCGCGCAATCACCCGACCGATGTTGAAGGGTTCGAGGAGGTGTCGAACGATCTCGCAAATTCGATAGAGCCGATCCAGCCCAAAGGCGTCTTCGTGCGCCGCTATTTGAAACACGCTATCGGCAGAGGTGTAGCATATGGGTTTTCCGCTGCGCATATGTTCGAGACCGAGATCGGCAATAATCTGCGTGCCTGAGGCGTGGCGAGCACCAAGGATACCGGGAAGCTGCGCCGCTTCGCAGAAGGCATCGATCAATTTCTGCGGAAAGCAAGGTACCTCCTCAGGAAAATAGCCCCAGGCAAAATTTAAAGGGACGCCGGCAATTTCCCAATGTCCGGTTTGTGTGTCTTTCCCCGCCGATGTCTCGACGGCGCAACCAAAACGACCTTGAGATTGGCCGATTCGCGTAAACCCGACGGGAATTCGGCCGGTCGCCAAACGACACGCCTCTCCGAGACCAAGCCCGATCAATTGCGGAAGCCGCAGAGGTCCAGAGCGCAATCCCCTCCGATCGCATTCGCCGCGCAAACAGGCTTCTGCAATATGGCCGATCGTATCGGCACCGTCGTCGCCGAACGCCGCCGCATCGGCTGCACCGCCAATGCCAACCGAATCGAGCACGAGAATGAATGCGCGCGGCACCGCAACCTCAATGTCAGCTACTAGACGTTGATGTCTGCATTCCCGGCCGCGCGACGCAGTCCGAGTGGCTATCAAGCCTTGCAACGGCAGATGGCGGCGGCCTGGGTGAAGAACCATTTCCGGCTATTGCGACAGCATCGCCTCTCCTGCCCTCTTGCGTGCGCTCCGTAAGCAAGCTCATCGCGTCGCGATAGCCTTGCAGCGTTCCTACATCAACATAGGCAGTTCCGGCCTTTACAGCGACGGCTTTGCCGCCCTCGGCAAGGTAGGCATTCACGAGCGTGCCAAAATATTCGTCTCGGCACGAACGCAATAACCACAGCGCCCGCAGGGCCACGAAGATGTTGCCAGGCATTTTAAAAGCGCCCCAGATCCAGTTGGTTTCCGGGTTCTCTTCCTTGACCTGGATCAGGCGAACGCTGCCGTCATCGTTCTGCGCGACGGCGTCAAAATATTCCGGATGCTCAACCGGAAAGAGAAGAAAAGAAAGCTCCGAGTCCGGAAGGTCGCAGAGCGCCGCGGTAGGAAACCAGACCGTATCGGGCAAACCGACAATGACGGGCTCGTCAGTTTGGATCAGCGGCGCAGCGCGAAACACCGCATCGCAGAGACCGCTCGGCCGCGGCTGTACCACATAGACCAGGGGTACAGAGCCATAGGCCGCACCGTAATACTCCATGATGTCTGATTTACCGGAAGCAATCACGAAGCAGATCTTGTCGGCGCCGCCCTTGATCATGCGCTCGATGAGATATTCGCTGACCGCACATGGCCGGTCTGAGCCGCTGTCACCGCGGCTTCCGACCGGCAGCAGCTCTTTGGAAAAGGCCAGGGGCTGTATCCGTGTGCCACGTCCGGCGGCCGGAACAATTCCCCACATGGATAGACTCCATACTTACCGCGGCGGATGGATCATCATCTGCTCGATAGCGGCGACGGCCTAACTGGTGATCCAGGGCGAGGTTCCTTGTCTTGAGGAGGGCTTTCTCAGCTTCCGATGCCGAGACAGCCTTGGGTCCTCGTCTCACAATCGATTTTAAACGTCGGACAACCGAGAGGTCAGCCAAAACGCGATATCGCTGCAGGAACGGCCCAGCAATGATTGCATTAAGCCACCGCGTACCAAGCGCATCGCCGCAGCTCTACTGTCGTGTATGCAGAATGCGTCTTCTCGATTTTTTGTTCGGTCGCCGGCTGTCCAACCGCGAAGCAGAATCCCGCAAGATTGGTTGGTTCGAGGCTGTTCCAGCGATGGGACTTGATGGCCTCGGCTCGGCATCATACGGACCGGAAGCTGCGCTCACGATCATGATTCCTTTAGGAGCCGCCAGCCTTGGCTGGATTGGCTGGGTCATGACGCCGATCATCGTTTTGCTGATCGTTCTTTATCTCTCCTATCGCCAGACCGTGCAGGCATATCCCTCGAATGGCGGCGGCTATACCGTCTCGAAGGAGAATCTCGGACGCACCGCAAGCCTGCTCGCTGCGGCTGCTTTAATGATTGATTACACCCTCAACGTGGCCGTCGGCATATCGGCCGGCGTCGGCGCGCTTACATCGTCTCTTCCCGCATTGCATCCCTGGACATTGGCGATCTGCCTCTCGATTCTCGCGCTGCTGACATTGACTAATCTACGAGGCACACCGGAAGCAGGATGGCTCTTTTCCTTACCAACTTACATATTTGTGGTGAGCTTTGTGAGTCTGGTTGCAGCTGGGATATTCAACATTGTTTCAAGCGCCGGCCATCCGAAGCCCATTGTGCCTCCGCCGCAGCTCGCTGCGCAGGCCGAGGCCATGAGTTTATGGATTTTCATGCGGGCTTTTGCGAGCGGCTGCACAGCTATGACAGGCATTGAAGCGGTTTCAAACGGTGTCGCCGCCTTTAAAGAGCCGGTGGTCGATGAGGCTCATAAAACTTTGACAGTCATCTGTCTGGTGCTTGGAATTCTGCTCGCAGGTATCGCCACCATTGTCCACTTTTATGGCCTCAGTGCAATGGACCAGGCCAAGCCCGGCTATCAAAGTATTCTCTCGCAACTTGCCCAGGCCGTCGCGGGACGCGGCCTGATCTACTACATCGCCATGAGCAGTGTTCTTACGATCCTATGCCTGTCGGCAAATACGAGCTTTGTCGATTTTCCTCGGCTCTGCCATATCCTGGCGCAGGATGATTTTTTGCCGCGGTCCTTCGCCATCGTCGATCGTAGGCTTGTGTTTTCGGTCGGAATTCTCGTGCTCACCGCGGCCAGCGGCGGCCTTCTCATAGTCTTTGGAGGCATTACCGACCGGCTGATCCCCTTGTTTGCGATTGGCGCGTTCCTGACATTTTCGCTGAGCCAACTTGGAATGGTAATGCATTGGCGGAGACAAGGCCGCAACTCAGCCCGTCTCAGCATCAACGCAATTGGCGCAGCGGCGACAATCATTGCCGTCATGGTGATTCTCGCCGCCAAACTCACCGAAGGCGCCTGGATCACCGTGCTCGCGATCCCGGCAATCATTACTCTGCTGGTCCTTATTCGTCGCTATTATGATTGGTACGATGCCCAGCTCCGATCGAGCAGCCCTTTCACCATTGAGGAAACCGAGCCGCCGACCGTTCTTGTGGCCTTAGAACGACGCGACCTGATGACGGATCAAGCGCTGCGTTTCGCAATGAGCCTATCTCCTGATGTGATCGCGGTTCATCTGCTTCGCTTGGGAGGTCCTGACACCGACGACGACGGCAACGCTTTGAAACAAAATTGGCATGCGCAGGTCGTTGCACCGCTGGAGGCAAAGGGCCTGAAGGCACCGCGACTCCTGCTCTTACCTGCGCCGTACCGCAAAATGCACGAACCGCTCCTTAAGCTTATCGAAAAGTTCGATAAGGAAACGCCCGGCCGTTCCGTCGCTGTGCTGATTCCCGAGGCGGTGAAATACCACTGGTGGGAGCATATCCTCCACAGCAACCGCGCAGAACACCTTCGTCGAATGCTGCTGAGGCATGGCGGTCCGCGGACCAATGTCATGATTACGCCCTGGCGATTGAAGCAGGGCGGTGAGGAGCGCATCACAAGCTGAAGGAGCCTGATCCAGTAAGTTGCGCTCCCGCTTGGCCCCAAAAGCCAGCCAAAAGCACGAGCGCAATGCCCAGGGCTTTTCTTGCGTTCGGGACAGCGCGAGGAGCCGTGACCTCGGGAACTAAGCGCAAAGAGAATACGTTGGCCGGCTATCTTCTACTTTCCTGACTGGAGATGAGCTTTGCCGTCCAGGGAACTTCGTGTCGGCATTGTTGGCGTCGGCAATTGCGCATCCTCTCTCGTTCAAGGCGTGAGCTATTATCGAAATGCGAAGGGCAACGAGCCTGTACCTGGCTTGATGCACGTCGAGCTCGGCGGCTATCACGTTAAGGACATCGCTTTTTCATCGGCCTTCGACGTTGCAGCGTCCAAGGTTGGACATGATTTATCCGACGCCATTTTCGGCGCGCCGAACAACACGCAGACATTCGCATCCGTCGCACCCACCGGGGTAAAAGTCCGGCGCGGACCCACGCTCGATGGAATCGGCGAATATCTAAAGGATATCGTTGTTGAATCGTCAGAAGCGCCAAATGACGTCACCGAGATTTTGAAAGAGACGCAGACGCAGGTGCTCGTCTCCTATTTGCCTGTCGGGTCTCAAAAAGCAGCGGAATTCTATGCCGAACGTGCGCTCGAAGCTGGCTGCGCCTTTGTCAATTGCATGCCGGTATTCATCGCCCATAAACGTGAGTGGAGCGAACGTTTTGCCCAGCGCGGCCTCCCGATTATCGGCGACGACATCAAGAGCCAGGTGGGTGCCACAATCGTTCATCGCATGCTCGCAAATCTTTTCCGCGAACGTGGCGTGCGCCTCGATCGGACCTACCAGCTCAACTTCGGCGGCAATGCCGATTTCCGCAACATGCTGGAACGCGAGAGGCTTGAGTCGAAGAAGATTTCGAAGACACGTGCTGTCACGAGTCAGCTGGATATCCCCTTGGATCCGGAGGACATCCATATTGCGCCAAGCGACCATGTGCCGTGGCTAACGGACCGGAAGTGGGCCTATATCCGTCTCGAAGGCACGACCTTCGGCGGAGTCCCGCTCAATGCCGAATTGAAGCTTGAAGTGTGGGATTCGCCTAATTCTGCCGGCGTCGTCATAGATGCGGTTCGATGCGCCAAATTGGCGCTCGACCGTGGCATTTCCGGCGCGCTGATCGGCCCTTCGAGCTATTTCATGAAATCGCCGCCGCAGCAGTTCACGGACGCAGAAGCACGTGAGCGGACATTGCGCTTCATTCGCGGCGAGGAGGATCTTCCAGTCGAGCCGATCCAGTGACGACGTTCTTTTTGTTGCGTCACGCCGCACATGATAATCTCGGCGGCTTTCTTGCGGGCCGCATGGACGGCATTCACCTCGGCCCGAGTGGCAAGTCACAGGCTGAACGGCTTGCTCTTCGTATGCAACGCGAGCAATTTTCTGCCGTCTATTCGAGCCCTCGTGCACGCGCGATGGAAACCGCGCTCGCCGTAGCTAAAGCGGCAGCGATCGCCGACATCACAACCGCTGACGCGCTTGACGAAATCGATTTTGGTATCTGGTCTGGCCAGGGCTTTGATGCGCTCAACAAGGATGTTGCCTGGCGCCGTTGGAACACGGCGCGAACGCTGGCTATCACGCCTGCCGGCGAGACCATGCTGATGGTACAAACGCGGGTTGTAACCTTTATTGCCGATCTCTATCAGCAAGGGGCCGGGGCAACATTTGTCCTCGTGAGCCATGCCGATGTCATTAAAGCGGCTGTGATCTTCTATCTCGGACTTTGCCTGGATGCTTGGCCCCGCTTTGACGTCGCGCCCGCATCGGTCACGGCGCTTACATTGGACGACGGATACGCTCAGATCACTTTGCTGAACGAAGGCGTAGGTTAGATCCATGCACCAAAGGCTTTCACCCGAAGTGATCGAGAGTCGCATTAAAGCGCTCGGCCCGTGGTTCCACAATATGGAGATCGGCGGCATTCGAACCGCGCCCGATCATTTCCTCGGCGACTATCCCGCCATCAAATGGCGCCGGTTTGCGGACGCGATCCCGAAAAACCTCACCGGCAAGACCGTCCTCGACATCGGCTGCAATGCTGGTTTTTATTCGATCGAAATGAAACGCCGCGGCGCCGCGCGCGTCGTTGGAATTGATTTTGACGAGACCTATCTTGAGCAGGCTCGGTTTGCGTCAGAGGTGGCCGGCACCGATATCGAGCTTCGCAAAATGTCTATTTACGACGTCGCGAGCCTGGGCGAACATTTCGATATCGTTCTTTTCATGGGCGTTCTTTACCATTTGCGCCATCCATTATTGGCGCTCGATCTCGTTTCCGAACATGTTGCAAGCGACTTACTCGTCTTTCAATCGATGCTGCGTGGCAGCACCGACGTGCTGCCCCTTTCCAGCAATTATCCCTTCTCGGAAACCGCCATTTTCGATCGGCATGCCTATCCGAAGATGCACTTCGTCGAACATGATTATGCAAATGATCCGACGAACTGGTGGGTCCCAAACAGTGCCTGCGCGGAGGCAATGCTGCGCAGCGCCGGATTTTCCATCATCAATCGGCCCGAAGCTGAAATATTTATTTGCCGCAAGGCCCGCCCTCCTGCTGGCGAAGGTCCCGCCTATCCGACCAGAGGATAAGAATGATCGAAGCGGCAATGCTCTGGAATGAGCCGAACAACAAATCCCATTGGGACCCGGCGCTGGATCCTGACTGGCTGCTTTATGCCGAGCTGGCCAAGCGCGCTGGCGCTGCCATCGCTGCCGAAAATTCCGCCATCACACGCGTTTTGGGAGGCATTTCGCCGATTGATCCCAAGTTCATATGCAATATGAAAGCACGCGGTGTCCTCGATCATGTCGATGCCGTCGCCGTGCACGGCTTTCCGCTTGACTGGAATCTTTGGCAGATTGCCGAATGGCCGGCGAAGATCGACGAGATCCGCGCCGTTACCGATCTGCCGATCTGGGTCAGCGAGGTCGGAGTTTCGAGTTTCGGCGCCGAAGAAGTCCAAGCATGGGGGCTTGAACGCACAGCCGAATTATTGAAGGGGCGGGCGCCGCGTATTCATTGGTACAGTCTTTATGATCTGCCCCGCGCTTGGGAAGCGACAACTCGCCATAAGGAGGCCGAAGGCTCTTCCTACTATCGGCATTTCTATATGGGGCTTTTACGCGAGGACGGCTCGCCTAAAAAGGCGCTCTCTGTTTTCGAGAAACGCACGCCGGACCTAGGTCTGGTGCAATGGTTCCATTACAACGATCATCGGCTCGATGATGCTGTCGCCTGGATGAAGCGGCTTGGCGTCACGTACCTGCGTACTGGCCTTTCCTGGGCCGATAGCTTTCGTCCCAACGCGTTGGCGTGGTTCGACCGCCAAATGGACGCACTGGCGGACTTCAATGTCACCGTGACTTTCTGCTTTACGCCCGAACATCTCGGACTAATGCCGCACCATACAAGCCCGCCCGCGGTGTTAGACGGCTATGCCGAATTCTGTGCGGCCATGATCCGCCGTTACGCCAATCAAGATAGCGTCAGTACCGCAATTCCGATGCCTTTGGGCTGAACTGATCGCCGCCTGGTTTCAGAAACTCAGCCTTTTTGCGCAATCACGCAAGCGCATCGGCACTGACGGTGGCCGGCGCAGGGCTGATCACGAGGGAAACCTGCTCCTGGCGGGAATCCTTTTCTTCCATAAAATGGGAAATCGTTCGCCTGAGCCCTTTTTCGAGCGAAATCTTGGGGCGCCACCCAAGGAGATTTGTGGCCCGGTCTATATTGGGGCGGCGCCGCTGCGGATCGTCGATCGGCAACGGTCGTGTCACCACGCGCGAGGTTGATTTCGTCAGGCGCAAGACGCGCGCAACGAGATCGCAGACTGTCAATTCGCATGGGTTACCAAGATTAATGGCGCCAAGATCTGAGCCGTCATGCTCCATGACGCGCAAAATGCCGTCGACCAGATCGTCCACATAACAAAATGACCGTGTCTGGTGACCACTGCCATAGATCGTAATGTCGTCGCCATTGATCGCTTGATTGATCACATTCGACACGACCCGACCGTCATCAGGCCGCATCCGCGGTCCGTAGGTATTGAATATGCGGACCACTCGCACGTCGGCGCGCTTCGTGCGGGCAAAATCAAAAGTCAGCGTCTCGGCCGCTCGTTTGCCTTCATCGTAACAAGCCCGAGGCCCGACCGAGTTGACGTGGCCCCAATAGGTCTCCACCTGAGGATGGACCTCTGGATCACCATAAATCTCGCTCGTTGAAGCTAAGAAAAATCGAGCACTGCTGCGTTCCGCAAGGCGCAACAGACGATGTGTGCCCACGACGCTGCTCAACATGGTATGTTCTGGGTTAGCCTGGTAGTGGACCGGGGATGCCGCGCAAGCAAGATTGAAAATACGATCGATCTTCACGCGCGGACGACGAAAGTAGGGCGGCAGGGGATCAACGATGTCGTGTGGCTGGAGCAGATCAAACCGCGGCTCGCGTTCGAGGTGACTCAAATTTGCGTGCCGGCCAGTTTGAAAATTGTCGATAACGATGACTCTGTGGCCATCGCCGATCAGAGCATCGACGAGATGCGAGCCGATAAAACCAGCTCCGCCGGCGACGAGAGCAATCTTGTCTCTGCCAATGCGCATCATCGACCTTTCATGAAGGTATGGAAATTGGGATCTTAGTTGCTGAACGTGAAGTACTGGCGTTGGTTGCGCGAGCCGAAAGCTGACGATTGTGCTTTTCTGGCTGCCCCCTCCGCTTACGTGCTGCCGCTAAATAAGCATCAAGCTGGGTCGCGCGATGCTCGGCCGTATGCTCCCGCAAAACGCGGTCACGCATGCGCGACGCGAGTGCGAGGCGATCGCGCTCCAAGCAATTCGTGAGGATCGCGCTCACCTGGTCGGCTGTTTCAACGACCAGAATTTCGTCCTCGACGGCAAAGATTGATTCGAGTCCCAGCCAATTGTCGGAAATAGTCGGACAGCCGCAAGCAGCCGCTTCGAAAAGGCGAACGCTTGGACTGAAGCCCACCTGAACCATATCGGCCCGCGTAATGTTGAGGGTGAAACGGCAAGCTGAAAAAAAATTCGGGTGCTCCTGCGGAGGAATATGATCAATGCGCGCCACATTCGCCGGCCAGTCAATATCGATTGGATATTGCGATCCAGCGACGACAAAACGCTGCTGCGGCAGACGACGCGCGGGTTCGATAAGCAGGCGTTCGAGCTTTGCTTGCCGATCGGCACTGTAAGTGCCTAGATAGCCAAGGTCGTAGCGCTCCGGAACGGAAATGCGGCGATAGACATCTGTGTCAGCCGAGCAATAGAGCGCGCATGCGGCCGGCGCGTCGTAATTCTTCTCGATCAAGCGAAGTGTCGGGCCGCCGGTGAAGGACAGATAAAGATCATAGCCCGGAATGAGAGATGGCGAGATGTACTCGAAATCGCCGCGGCGGAGTTTCGCCAGAGTCACGGGTGTGTCGATGTCGTAGAAGGCTGTAATTCCCTGCGCCGCATGCTGAACAAAGTGGCCGACGCTGACGCCCTGGGGCACGAAGGAACCGACAATGACCACGTCGGCCTTCCTAATCTCCTCGGTAAAGCGCTTTAGATCGGCGAAGTCGCGATAAAATCGTAGCTCACAGAAGTCCGGCCGTTCAAGGTCGCGATTTTCCGCATACCAGGGTACATCGCGCTCCAGAAACAGAATGTCATGGCCGAGTCGCGCCATGGCGCGCAGAAGTGCACGATAAGTCGTCGCATGCCCGTTGCCCCAGGATGACGACAGGCTCAAGCCCAGAACCACGATGCGCATCCGACCCATCACGCTAAAGCCCTCTCGTGTTTTACCGCCAGCGCTTGCTTCAGGACCGCGTCCACTTCAGCACCTCGGCGTGCATAGGTATGGTCGGCGCGCGCGCGCCGCAGTGCCGCCTGCCCGATCGCCCTAGCGTACTCAGGTGTCAACGCTCCAAGGATATCGGCGACATCCTTGCCATCGCGCGCTACGAGGATTTCTTCGCCCGGCGCGAAGAAGAGATCTATGCCTTCCCAGGCGTCGGTAATGATACAGGCCGCGGCACCCGCAGCTTCAAAGACTCGTGTTGCCGGCGAAAATCCGATCTCTGCCATGCTGTCGCGCGCGATATTTAGGACGGCCCGCGGCGTCGCATTGAATGCATTGTGTTCACGCGTGTAGACGTGACCGATGTGTGTCACGTTCGGCGGAAGTGCACGCTGCTCCCAACCGTTGCCCCCGAGGATGAAGCGCCGATCTGGCAGGCGCGCTGCAGGAACAAGAAAGAAAGTGGCGACGCGGGCTTCGCGGTCCGGCAGGCGATTGCCGAGAAATGCAAGATCGCACGCAAAACGCGAATCGGACGCGACCGGATGATGCGTTTGGGGATCGAGGCCATTGTAAATCGGCAGACAAAAACGGGCTCCTAGCTTACCATAAGCTTTGACGACGGGCGGACCGCCGCCATATGTGAACACCAGATCGAGGTCAGGGAGCGCTACGCGAAGCGGATGCATCGGCTGACTGCTGATTTCCGCGAGCGTTGCTGGCGCGTCAACATCCCAGAAAACGCGCAGCCCGTCTGGCCTTGCCGCCGACATAATACCGTCCAGCAAGAGATCGTCGAACACTCCGACGCCGCTCGCCTTGATGACCACATCGGCGCGTGCCGCCTCCGCGATCATGGCGCGCGTAGCCGCTTCGCTTGCCTCATAGACGACGACCTTGCACCACTCGGGTTCTTCGATGTCGCGATGCTGCTGCCGATCGAAGGCGTCGGGCTCGTAAAACGTGATCTCGTGGCCGCGGCCTGCAAGATCACGCAACAAGCCACGGTAGTAGGTGGCGGCGCCATTCCAATAGGATGACAAAAGACTCGATCCATAGAATGCGATCTTCATAGCGAGGCCTCAAGCATAGGGATGCCTGCGCGACTAAGCGGGCAACCAAGGCTTTGAAGGATCTGCAGTAGTTCTTCGGCGCGATGCTTGCAGTTATGCCGCTCCCTGATCGTCCTCAAACCGTTTTCAACAAGCGTTCGACGCAATCCTTCATCGTTTGTGAGCGCTTCGAGATGACTCCGCATTTCCGCGCCATCGCGTGCGACCAAAAAATCTTCGCCGGGCGAAAAGAGTCCTTCGGCGTCATCCCAATAGGCCGAGGCAAGCGGTATGCCGCAGGCAAGCGCCTCGAAAACGCGGATGGTCGGAATGCCCGGAAGATGGGTTACATAGAAGCTGCGCGGCACATGGACTGTCGCGATATGGCGCGCGAAGACATGCGGCACCCGCGCATTGGCGAGCCATCCGCGATAAATAGCACCGTAGCTAGCAAGCATGTCCCGGCCATGGTCCGGGTAGCGCACGCCGTAGATGTCGAGCGCAAGTTGTGCCTCGGCAGCAGGACGCAAAAGTAGGGATTCGAGCTCGGCTGTGCGTTCCTCATCGCCCCAATTGCCGATAAAGACGAGCCCATCGCGATTGGGAGCATGCGCCGGTGGATGGAAGAGGCGAATATCGGCGGCCTCATGCCAGACAAAGACGCGACGCCCCCAGCCCCAGCGACGGTAGACCGCGGCCAGAGCTTCCCCGAAAGCGAGGATGCCATCATATCCGGCGAGATTGTAGGCGCGGATTGCGTCGGGCGCGCTGACGGCGCGGTGATGCGTATCATGGAACAGTAAGGTGTACCGTCCGCAGCGGCGGTGGTGTGTGCCGATGGCATCGACAATCGCCGGATTTGTCCATTCATGCACAATGACGGCATCGGCACTATCGAGCATGCGATCAAGGTCGGGCTCACTCGCGTAAGCTTCCGAGCGCAACTCAGGATAATGCAAACAAAAGTCCTGAAGCCCTTCTTCGCCGTGATCCCTTAGGAGATTTTCCAGGCTCCAAGCGTTCTCTGCTTCGTAAGCGATGACGTCATGCCCTCCATGAATCAGCTCACGCAGAATGCCGCGTAAAAAATGTGCGTTGCCGTGGTTCCAACAGGATTTAAGCGAATGGGTAAAATAGACAATCTTCATGCGGCCCGCTCCCGAAAGTCGCAGGCGCGCGCCGCCAGAACCTTATCGTAGACGCCACAGATGCTGTCGGCCATGGACTCAAGACTGTAGCAAGCGGCACGTTGCGCCGCGCTCTGCCCGAGCGTACGGCGCCGGTGCGGATCGGCCGCGACTTCGGCGATGGCTTCAGCAAAGGCTTTGGCATCATTCGGCTGAACGAAGATGGCCACATCATGCCACAACTCGTGGAAGGTTGGGATGTCAGACAAGATCAGCGCACATCCCGCTTGCGCTGCCTCCAGAACGGCAAGACCGAATGGTTCATAAAGGGCCGCAGAGACATAGATCGGCTGTTGCGCCAATAACGCAGCAACCGTCTCGTCCGAGATCGAGTCGAGGCAAATGAGATTGGCAAAATGCGCTTCGCCGCCGTTCGGATTTTTCCGAGGACCCGCCGCCCGAACTGGAAGGTCAAGCGATGCCGCCGCTTCATCGAGAATTTGGACGTTCTTTCCCTCATCCCATAGGCGTCCGGCAGTGAAGGCAAAGAGCTGGCCAGTCGCTTGCATCTCGATATGAGCCCGACGGCGGCCATTGAAAACGATATGCGGCAGCTGCGAGAGCGCATGCAATCGCATTGTCAATTCGGCGAATGCGGCGGTTGGGGCGATGACGGCATCAGCCTTACGCAGCCCGTCGGACGTCAGTGCGCCGCGCCAGGCGAGATCGGGCGGCATCACACCGCCATGCACAGTTGTCCACCAGCTCGTGACGCAGGAATGTTGGATCGCGATGATTGGGGCTGAAAATTCGGTGCAAGCGGCCAATGCCGGACTGTTCAGATGGATGACATCCGCCGCATGTAAGGTGGCAAGCTCCGCCATATGCTTCGCCGCACTCGCAACCTGATCCGGGTATGCCGCCGTCCAATCCAATGGCAAACCGGTTTCGAGGAGGGAGAGGCCGCCTATCGCCTCCGCCGTCTGCCTTTGGGCGGCCGACGGCAACGGGCCGCTGACGGCTAGAATAGTCGCAATGCCGCGCGCGCCCAATTCCGCTGCGAGATCCAGAGAGTATTGCCAAACACCGCCGACGGCATCCGTCGTCATGAAGACCGTCAGGGGCATGCGCTTATCTCCCGCAGCAGGTTTCGAGATCGCGCAGCGGCAGCGGATGTTGATCCTGGATGTCGCTCAAGCGCCCGAAACGGTCGAGGTAATAAGCATGCGCACGCTCCCAGGCGTGATCATCCGGCTGCCCCCACATCTGTCGGTATTGCGGCGAGCTCGGATACGGATAAAGCGGTACTGGATCGTTGGCCCAGATGCCATGCCGCAACATGAGGTCCCGCCACGACTGGATAAGGTGCGGATCGTCTTCCGGAACTTCGATCAGATTGGCTTGAACAAAGGGCACATGACGCTTGGCGACAATGAGCCGTTCAGCAAGCTCCTCCGTCGTCATACGGCAGTCCTTGGCAAGCGACATCCGGCCCTCTTCCGTCAGGCTCTCGACACCGGCTTCGATCGACACGCAGCCTGCACGCCCAAGGAGTTCGAGCATGTCGGGCTTCCAGAGATCGATGCGCGTCTGAATCCCGAATGCGATCTCGCGTTCACAAAGAGCTTCAAGGAGTGGTTTCTGCGGCAAAAAGATCTCGTCGATGAAATAGATATAGGCAGCGCCCTTACCGATCAGATCGTCGATTTCCGGAAGGAGATGATCCAACGCGCGGCGGCGATATTGATCGCGAAAGTCAAGTTTGGCGCAGAAGCTGCAGGAATAGGGGCAGCCACGGGAGGCTTCGACTTCGGCGCCAGGGCCTCTCGGTGGCGCGTCGAAACGATGATGGTGATGCGTGTGACGCGTGATCCAATCCTGAGGCCAGATCAACGGTGGCAGATCTGTGAAGCGGGCTGCTGCAGGGCCGCCGTTGATCCGGATGTCGCGACCTTCGCGATAAGCGATCGAGGGCACGACAGCAAGATCGTCGCCCTGCGCCAATCTCGCGATGATCTCCTCGCACTCTCCCCGGATGATGATGTCGGCGCCAAGCTTCTTCAATGTCACTGCTGGTGTGACCGAGCCATGCGGCCCGACGGCGACTGTGCGGCCGCCCCGCCCGGCGAGTTCCAGGAGGAACGCGCGGGGAATTCGGAGCTCAGGCGGTGCGCAGCGCCAGAAGAGATAGCTTGGCGCCGTCGTCACTACTGTCGTTTGAGCGTGATAGGCGGCGACTGCATCAGCGATCTCGCCGACCGTCTGACCGAAGAGATGACCGTCCAAGAGCAGGACCTCGTGGCCCTCTCTCTCAAGCAAAATCTTCGCAGCGCCCAGTTCCAAAGGCAGATGCGGCTCTGTGCAACCGAAATAGATGCTGTTGTCGAAATTCCACGGCGGGTTGACGAGCGCGATTTTCATGACGCGATCTCGGCTTGCGCAAAAGCTGCAGGGTGGATGGATAGGCTCTCCTTCCGCTCCGATGCGAGCCACCGCGCAAGTTTGGCTATCCCCCGCCGCCAGGATAGTGGCTCGCCGAGCCCCAGCTCTTCCCGCACCACCCGGATGTCGGAGACATAGTAGCGCTGATCCCCGAGGCGCTGCCTCATAAATCGGGTCGCGACGGGACGATCGATCAATTCTTCGATCGCGGCGATGAGTTGAAGAAGGCTGACGGCATTGCGCGGCCCGCCTCCCAAATTGAAGGCTCGTACCCTAAGCCTGTCGATATTTCTCCAGGCCGCGACATAGGCATCCACTGCATCGGCGACATAAAGAATGTCACGGACCTGGCAGCCGTCGCCGAAGATCGTGATCGGCTCTCCAGCCAAGGCTTTGATAAGGAAGTGCGCAACCCAACCTTGATCTTCGGTCCCCATTTGATGCGGCCCGTAGATGCAACTCATCCGCATCACAGCGGCTGGCAAACCGAAGCTGCGGGCGTAATCGAGGACGTATTGATCCGCTGCTCCCTTTGAGCAACCATAAGGTGTATGAAAGTCGAGTCGCCGATCAACGCCGATGCCGCATTCTTGAAGCTCGGAATCGGTCGGCAACCAGGCTTGCCCGATCTTGATGAGATCGACATCGCCAATATCACCGTAGACCTTATTGGTTGACGCAAAGATCACTGGCAGTTTTTGGCGCCGTGCGGCCTCCAACACATTGAACGTGCCTTGGACATTGACATCGAAATCGCGGCGCGGCTGCGCGAGGCTCGTCGTGACTGCGACTTGTGCAGCAAAATGAAAAATCGCTTTTGCCTGGGACGCGACCGCGGCGACGACATCGGCCTCCGTGACATCGCCCACAACGATTTCGATCCGATCGCCATGCCGATCTTTCAGCCACTCGAGATTGCGTTCGACTCCGGGCCGCTGCAGATTGTCAAGAATCATGACGGAATGGCCGTCGCTTGCCAGCCGGTCGGACAGATTGCAGCCAATGAAGCCTGCCCCCCCTGTGACGAGAACCAAACGCCGATCCTCAAGGTGATGAATGGTCGGTGACGAGGGCGTGCGTCTTCTCATGCGACCAGCCCTCTTATCTCGAGTTCGCGGCGTGCATCCTGGACGCGATCGACTGCCTGCTGATGCGCCACCCATTCGGCGAGTTCCTCCAGGCCTTGCGAAAAATCCTGGCGCGCAACGAAACCAAGCACATCGCTTGCCTTGGTAACATCGGCAAAGCAGTGGCGGATATCGCCGGAACGGCCCTTGCCCGTGACTTCAGGCGCTATATCCGAACGCCCCATGGCGCGCGCGATCAGCTCCCCGATTTCAAGCACCGTACGCGATTGGCCGCTACCGATGTTGAAGACGTGTCCCGCTGCTTCTTTATGTTCTAACGCCGCGACGAAAGCGTTCGCGACATCGCTCACGTGCACGAAATCGCGGCGTTGTAGGCCGTCCTCGTACAACAACGGCGGCTTGCCGTTCATAAGCCGCGCCGCAAAAATCGCGAGGACGCCGGTGTAAGGATTGGAGAGTGCCTGGCCGGGTCCATAGACATTGAAAAGGCGGAGCGCGACGCCATCCATTCCATAGGCACTCGCGACGTTGAGTGTCAGCCGCTCCTGCGTATATTTTGTCAAAGCATAGACGGAGGCAAGGTTCGGCCGCTTCCATTCTGGCGTTGGCACAGGCTGAAGCGGCTCACCCGTCCTCGGATCGACCGGGTTCCATCCGGCCATCTTCGCGCTGCTGCGTTCGGCCGATTCGACGAACCTTCCGCTACCGGTACGATAAAGACCTTCGCCATAGATGCTCATCGACGAGGCCGTCACAATGCGTCGGACAGGCTTTTGAATGAGCTTTTGAAAGAGAATCGCCGTGCCGAGATCGTTGACAGAAACATACCGATCGATCTCGTACATGCTCTGGCCCACACCGACCTCGGCGGCGAGATGCACGACAGCCTCCACGCCATCGAGCGCCTTTTCGACGCTCGATTCGTCGCGCACATCGCCGATCTGCAGCTCAGCACCGTCGAGCTTTGGAATCCGAGCAGAGCCGTGAACCTGCTCCAGAAGACTATCGAGCAGACGGACGTTGTAGCCACGCGTTATCAGCTTCTTGGCGACATGCTGGCCGATGAAGCCGGCACCGCCCGTAATCAAAATCCGTCGAGACACTTGGCTTGTTCTCCGGCGATTCAGGGCATGATCTTATCGACAGACGCGAGGAACGTTTCGTTCGACTTCATCAGTCGACGAATGATTAACACGGCTTATTGACCGAAGTCGGACGGGCAACTCGCGGGTACTTACCTAGTTCCGCGTTCGCTAGAGACGAAGGGATAGTTGCTGTTCGAGGACACGACGATAGCGTTCCTCAGTGCCTCTGAGGCGCGCAGCGTCTGCGCTTGCAGATGAAAGGGACTGTCGTGCTGTCGCGGCAAGCCCAAGCTGAAATGCGCTGTAGCAAGGCAGCAGGAAATCGAGAAGCTTCCGGTTTACCGCCTCGCTCCGTTGCGCACCGACGCGCCCAACAAGCTCGTCGGCTTCGGATAGGTCAAGCTCGAATTCAACGATTGCTCCTGCAATGTCCCAGGCTACATCCTGACATCCAATGAGATCATGTGTCTGCGCGTGGTCGAGCGCGTCTGTCTTGATGATGGTACCGTCTGGACTCATCAGCCATTCCCAGCATTGCAGCCGGTTGTCGGTGACGATTCGGCGAACCTGGGATTCAAGCCTCACCGCGGCACGAGCATAGCGATCGATGTCGCCAGCCGCGGAAGCACATGTCTCGCCCGCATTCTGGTTCAACATGCGCGCGAGCTCAGCCAACGACGCGCCTGAGCCCGCCTCCGGGCTGTAGAAGCTCTTGGCGCGAAAGCCGAGATATCGGCTAACGCAGTCTATCAGGGCTCGACGCGAAATTAAGCGAAGGTCGAGACAAGGCGCATCAATCCATCGCTCGACAAGAAAGCCATATCTGAGCCCCAAGACTTCAGGCGTAAAGCCCGCGCCACTAAGCGCCTGCGCGCGAGGCAGTTTATCCGCCCCGTAGCGACCAAGCCCGGAGAACTTGAGGAGCCATCTGCCACTTCGGGTACGAAGGCGGAATTTGCGACGTTCTTGAAAGCCGTAGCTCGGCGGCCAGGCGCTTTCATCGGCAGGAAGGTTCAACCGACGCCACGCACCCGCAGAGAGATCTTCTATTGGTTCGTTGGGCCTACCGATGAGATCGCTCGCCCAATTCGACAAACATCGCGTGTCATCGCGGTTGGCTAAGAATAAGTCATCGAATCCGACGTGATGCTTCGCGACCTTCTGCCAGCGTGCGCGTAGCCGTGGCTCTGCCTCGCCTCCAGGAGGGCCAGCGTGGCTTGGAAAAACCTGCATGCGGGAAAACGTGACCCCAAGCGTTTCGAGGCAATCGATGACGGCCCCAAAAGAGCTGCCCGAGAGCCCCGGGCCTTCATCGACGATGGCGTAATCCGACGCGGAAGACAGATCGGCCAGAATTTTCGGCGCCAGGCTGAGTACGCGATGGAAGGGATGACCTGTGGGTCGAAGACTCAGAGGCGGCCTGGCCCCTGCACTTTGCGCAACGAGAGCGGCCAAGCCAAAGCCGATGCTGCGCAAACCTATGACTTGCGGGTCTTTACCCGCCAGGGCCTTCCCCGCTTCTAGATAAAGCTCAGGATAAAGAGCATAAAAGGCGTAGCCCTCACTCACCCGGCGGCTGACGGTGTCCGGCAAAGAGACGCAGCAGGAGAGGCTTTCGATCGCTTGGTCGACTTTGCCGATCAATTCGACGTCGGTGCAAAAGCCGCTTTCCCAGGACCGTTGGACAAGGGCCGCAAGCTGCATCAGAACATTGGTGATCCCAGCAACTTCGGCAGATTGCGCATCCACACCGCTGGCAGAAAAACGCGCGTCGGCTATGCCTTGCGCAAGTTCAGCAGCTTCAATGAAGACGGCGACCCGTGCGGCGTGAGCAATCAAGCTCGGCGTGTTGGCAATCGCGTGCAGCGACTTAGAGATTTCGACAATCGCACCACGAACATCGGCTCTTTGAACTGTGTCCCCAAAGACCAGCATAGGACCGCACGCAGCTTCGCACACGCATCGCTATTTCAACTTTTTTTGGATCTTTTCAGCCATCGTCAGATGCTCTTTGAGCACGGGAAGGGCCTTTTGCGCGGCAGCCCGGATCACAGGGTCGTCACCCGAAGCGGCGTAGCTTTCGAATTCGGCGATGTCTTTCTTATGGTCTGCCACCATGGCATCGATGTAGGTCCGGTCAAAATCGGCTGGCGACGCCGATTGGAACTGTCGCAGTGACGCTTGTGCCTCTTGGTCGAGCGGCGCCTTCTTGGGTAAAGATTGGTTGTTGGATTTGGCAACGGCAGCGTCGAGCTTTTTGCTCAACGCCGTATGATCACGCACCATCCGTTCGCCGAAGTGCTTGACAGCGGGTTTCTGGCCTTTTTGCGCAGCAATCTGCCCCGCTTGCACTTCAAGTTGGCCCCCAATCTCGGCATGTGTCACAAAATCCGAAGCAGTCGGAGCCGGGGCAGCATTGAGAGCGAGCGGATACATAGCCGTGAAAAGCGGGACGAGCAGCAACCTATTCATCGCAAATCCTCTCGATTGGTACAGCGATACATGTCGCCATATCAATCCGGTCTGAGCCTGCAAGTTGCACGCAGTTTCGTCTCCAGTTACGTCCCCTCCCATTCGTTCAAAGCAGTGACCGCATCTACCTACGCTTTATGGCCCGCCGGACGAGAGGTCTTACACTTGCATTCCGACCTGTGAGATGAGCTAGAGTCTGCGAGTTCGCATCTACTTGATCGACTTGCCTGCCATATGGGAAAGCAAGAAGCTGGGCCGCGCTTATGGGATTGAGCTCGTGCTCGGTCCAACGCATTGTCGGCGGCCAGGGCGCCTGGCATCCGTGCAGGAATGGCGCTCCCGCATCCCGAACCAAAAACCGGAGCGCTTCATTGTCTCATCTCGCGTAAGCAAAACCCGCTTTCTGTAATTCAACCAGCGTTCCGACCGCGCCGGGCGTCAGAATGGTGCCGGGGATGAGGTGATTGGTGAGTTCCGCGCAAAGCGCGTCAACCGTATGTTTGTCCGGATTGACGTCAATTGCGACAAGCTTCGATGCCAGCTCCCAAACGGCGTTGTGACAGGCCAAGAAGAGCGCGCCGCGACGTTGCAAGCCGCTGATGCTGGTCGCTCCAGGTCCGAACGGCCCGTCCTTCGCTTCAAAGGTGACCGGATCGTGCAAGGAGGCCGGAGGCACGATCACAAAATGATTGTTCGCAACCATCCCGCCGGTAAATTCCGCCAGCTGATATTTATCCCACATGGCTTGATCATAAAGCGCCAACTGCGCGCGGCCGTGCGTGACCGAGATACAGAGAAAATCCGGATGTTTGAACGCCCAGATTTCCACATTCATGGAGTTGCGCATCACATTCAGCCAGGGACCGTTGAGCTCCGTGTTGTCCCAAGCTTGCTTCGGCCCACCCGAATAGGAAAGGACGGCATCGAGCGCATCTGCGTCCCATTGATCGCGTGAGTCGAGGATCATCGGAACAGAGGTAAAGTCGCGACGGCGCGGCGCCTTATCGAGCTGTGTCGCAAGCGCATCGAGAGTCTCGGCGCCTTTCGGAATCAGAGGCGCCGCCGGGGTAGCCGCGGCCGGTGCGGCAAAGGCCGCCATCACGGCCGCACCGATCCCTTTCAGTCCGTTGCGACGCGCGATCTGCATTGAACTCTCCCCATTGTCAGGGCCGCACAATGACATAGCCGTGCTCGGCCAAAGTCATGATGCGTGCGACCCTCGCAACCACGCATGTGGATTGAGCAGATACGGTTTGCCCCCGTCTTGCGCTCAATTGTGTCGATCATGTTCATGCACACGGCGATCGTAGCGGCGAAATTGGCCCGACGGTAGAGACGTTCGCCACACGAGGCGAGCTTCTCGTCGAGTGGCACTCGGCGACCTTAGCCGCGACCGCCGGTGTGGGGCCGGGAGAAGATTTGAGAAGGCCGGCAGCAGGTTGCAACGAATGTCGCTGACGCGGCGTCATACCACCGTCCGATTGAGCACACCGAGGAATTTGCCGTTCGAACCGGCGTTAGTGTCGATCGTGCGGCCGCCGGGATTGGCGTTGCAAATTGCCGAGCTTAGCAATCGCATCTGCACTTATTTGTTGCTGATGTCGGAGCATCGCTCGATGACGGAGATCGCTCTGCGGCGTAGCAGCGCCGGCTCGGATGCAAGCCAGCGCTGCTATTGTTTTTTATGATCGCTCCGATGGACTTGGATGGCCGAATGCGGCTTGGCTACGGCGACGAGCGACGCTTCTGCGGCCGGAGACGAGTTTGATCCAGGGCGACAAATGAAAGGCGCCCATCAACATGTACATGACCGTCATGCCACTCAATGGCGATGAACCTTGCATCGACATGCAGAGCATGTCCGGGTGATCGCTGGAAAGGCCCGTCCACAGGGCCATCATTGCGAACGTCGGCGCGGCCGCGAGGCCGAGCCACCGTGCTATGTTGAGAGCCCCATTGCCCCTCCTAATGCCGGACTCAAGGTCATGAGGCACGAAGGGAGAAATCAGCTCTTTAATCATGGCCGTAGCGATCGTGATGGCGCCACCAGACACCCGTCTCATTGCGGCCTTTGGGAGCACGGTCGAGCCATTGATACATGCCCCACAGCCCATCCAACCCGCGCGCGTAAGTCGAGTAGGAGTGGTAGACGACGCCGTCTTCCAGAACAAAAGTGCTCATGCCCGGCCGCTCGCGGACGTAGGCGATCGGTTGCGCACCCGTCATGGCCGCATTCTGCGCGACAACCGACGGAAGCGTTTCTGCGTCCATCGCGTGCGTGCCCCGCGCGTAGTTATATTCGTAGCCGCCTTGGCGCTGCTGCTGTTCGGTGATCGAGACATTGAAATCGTAATTGAAGTCGCCGTCGATCGATGATGCCCAGGGGAATGTCCAGCCCATCCGCCGCTTGAACATCTGCAGCTTTTCGAGCGGCGCGCGCGATACTGCGGTGAAGGCGACATCATGATTTTGCAGATGGACGAAGATGCCGTTGAAACCGTCGGCGATGGATGAGCAAGACGCACAACCCGCCTTATAGTCGGGCCCGAACATGAAGTGGTAGACGATGAGCTGCGAGCGGCCGCCGAACAGATCTTTCAATGTCTTGTTTCCGTCTTCGGCTTCGAACCGATATATCTTGTCGACCTGGACCCAGGGCATTCCCTGGCGTAGCCGTGCAACTTCGTCGCTGCGACGCGTCAAGTCCTTCTCGGCGGCGAGCAGATCGAGCCGCGCTTCCAGCCACTTGTCACGCGTCGCGGTCATATGCGTTGCCATTTCTTCTCTCCTTTTCCAAGTCAGGGCGACCGCCTTCCGCTGCGAGTTGCGGTGCGTTGGTCATGAGATAGAGTTTACCGCGGGCCTTCGGATGGCCGGGAGTGACAAGTGTGTCGGGATTTGAATGGACTCGCTGGTTAATACCGCGGCCCAGGCGCTCGCATCAGGCGACGCGCTCGGCGCGCTGAACTACATCGCTTTACGCGACGATGCGCCTGCGCTTGCGCTGCGTGGCATTGCGATGGCGCAACTCGGCGATCTCATGCGCGCTAGGACGCTGCTCCGACGCGCGGCCCGTGCTTTCGGCCCTCAGGAGGTTGTCGCGCGCGCACGTTGCGCAGTCGCCGAGGCAGAAATCGCGCTCGTCTCGCGCGATCTGAGCTGGCCCGTGAAGGCTCTCGGCGCCGCGCATGACACGCTCAAACGACACGGCGATCTCGCAAATGCCGCTCACGCGCGCTATCTCCTGATCCGGCGTCTCCTTCTGATTGGTCACCTTAACGAGGCCGAGCGGCTGATCGACGACTTCGATCCTGCACCGCTGCCGGTCGCCTCGCGTGCAACTTACGAGTTGGCCCTTGCCGGGATCGCCATACGGCGTCTCAGGACCCGTATGGCGCGCGCGGCACTGGTGCGAGCCGGACACGCCGCACATCAGGCCCGTATCGCTTCTCTCTTGGCTGAAGTCGAAAGCGCGGCACGCATCCTCGACACACCCGCGGCACGGCTCATTGCCCATAGCAAGGTTCAGATTTTGCTGCTCGACGACATCGAAGTACTGCTGGGGTCTAAAGCCCTCGTCGTCGATGCCTGTCGTCGCCTTGTCTGCTGTGCCGGCGAAGTGATCTCTCTGGAGACGCGTCCGATATTGTTCGTCCTCGCCCGCGCGCTCGCCGAAGCTTGGCCCAGCGATGTTTCACGGGAGGTGCTGCTCGCGCGCGCATTTCGCGCCAAGCACGCCGATGAATCACATCGTGCACGGCTGCGGGTCGAGATTGGCCGGTTGCGCAAGGTGCTCAATGCCTTCGCTGGCATCGATGCGACCGTTAACGGCTTCTCACTTGTGCCACGCGGCGCCTCGGATGTCGCAGTCCTCGCGCCGCTGACAGATGAGGCGCATGCGACCGTACTTGCCTTGCTCGCGGACGGCGAAGCCTGGTCGAGTTCGACGCTGGCGCTGGCGCTTGGTGCAAGTCAGCGCACCGTGCAGCGCGCTCTCGACGATCTTGAAGCAGACGGCAAGGTGCAAGCGATCGGCCGTGGCCGGGCCCGCCGCTGGATGACACCGCCCGTGCCAGGTTTCCCGACAGCCTTGTTACTCCCGGCTGCGCTGCCCGGTAGCTAGTCTCAATCCACCACCGATAGCCATCAGGGATGAGCTTATGAAAGGAAGAGCAGCTACAATCCTCCGCGAATATGGCCCCTTTCCCGATGTCATGCGCGTGAATGGGGTCAGCTACGATGGCGTCAATGTCTGGATCGCCGTTGGCGACTCGCTGAACGCGATCAACCCGGAAAGCGGAGAGATTGTGCGTGCGCTGGATGTGCCCGCGCATGCCGGAACCGCCTTCGACGGCCAGCATCTTTATCAAATCTCTGGAGATCGCATTCAGAAGGTCGATCCGGCGACCGGCCGCGTGATCACCACGATCCCGACCCCCGAGGGCGGCGCCTCCGGGATGGCTTGGGCGGAAGGAACGCTTTGGGTCGGGCAGCATCGCAACCGCAAGATCCACCAGGTCGATCCGCAGACCGGTGCAATTCTCCGCAGTATCAACTCGAACCGCTTCGTCACCGGCGTCACCTGGGTGGAAGGCGAACTCTGGCACGGCACCTGGGAAGCAGAGGAAAGCGAACTCCGCAGAATCGATCCGCAAAGCGGCGAGGTTTTAGAGCAATTGAATATGCCGCCCGGCGTGACCGTATCGGGACTCGAGTCCAACGGCAGCAACACATTCTTCTGCGGCGGCGGGACCAGCGGGAAAGTAAGAACTGTCCGCCGGCCCAAACGGAGCACTGGCGCCCAATGAAGAAATAAGACAGGGCACGTTCTGAGCTCAGCGGATCACCGCTTCACACAGCAGCCTCTCGAACGACCCCCTGCGCGACGACACGCAACGTCGTGCCGTCAGACACGGCACCTCTGCCGATGACCGGGCCGATAGAAGATAAATCGCTTCCCCAGGCGGTGGCGAGAAGTGGCCGGATGTCATTTGAAGGATGCGCGATATCGACCTCAACCCATTCGCCCGCGATCCGTGCCGCGATCCATGCGTGGCGTAAAAGAGAACCACGCTGCACTTCGGCAATACGATAGCCGACAACGAAGCGCGCCGGAACGCCATACTGCCGCAACCTCTCAACGGCAAGCCGGCACATGTCCTGACAGACTCCGCGTCGCGATTGCTCAATCTCCGCCAAAGGCCGCTTGAGATGGGTGACGGCCGGATCAAACTGCCAACCGCTTTGCAGATCGCCCACAAGGTCATCAAGATCGCCTAGGCGAAACGTCGCATCGGCATATCGTGTAGCGGACGGCGTTTGCGCATAAGGCTCGCGATCGGCAGGCACCTCGGTGTCTGTCGCGCGTGCCGCGGTATCGAGATAGCGAAGCCGGTTAAACCCCGAAACGACAAGCCGCGACAGGGCTCGCTCGAAGACAAGCGTCGTCACTTCATTGCCGAACCAATCGACTTTTTCCGACGACTTCTCGGCTACGGGACGGGTCTGGATGCTGCTCCACAGGGCAATCTGCTTCGGCAGGGCCAGCGCTTTCATGCGCAGATCGAGGACGAGCCCTTCGACCGGTTTGGAAAATCCGTAGGTTGCGGTTTCGCCAAGCTCGATGATCACTGCGATGCGGAAGCCGACATTATCTGCGGAACAAGCTGTTCAAGGCGCGCAGTCGTTTCGACGATCGCCTTGTCCCACTGCCCCGCGCGAGTCGCTTTGACGACAGCGAGCGTCGGATACCAGACCGAACAACCGTCTTGCGAACGCCACGGCCATGCGTGACCGGCGGAAACCAATATGATCCCCCGCTTGCCGAGCGCGCCGGCTAGATGAGCAGCCACGCTGTCAGATGCGACAATGACATCCATCGCTGCGATCGCCGCCGCAAGATCCGAGAGCGTTTCAATATGGGCGCCAGCGTCGAGAATATCCGCATGGCCCTCAAGTTGCTGGCGCAGCGGACCGGTGGCCAGCGAAATCATCGTGCCGAAGCCATCAACGGCGGAACGCAACGCGGTGAGGCCTACCTCAGGCGGATATTGCTCCCAGAGAAGCCCGATGTGTGGACGCGGCCATTTGGACAGCGCGTCCGTCCATTTCGCGCGCTTCTCGTCCGATGCCTCGAGATAAGGCTTCCACTCGGTCGGCGCCGACGGCCCCTCCGCGATCCGGTCCATCAAGGCGACGACCGGCACCACCTCGGAGCCCTGAGACTCGACGATCACCTCGGCAAATCCGGCAAAGAGATCCGCCTGTCCACGCCCGCAATGCAGCTTCATGTCCTGGGTCAGCCAGCGTGCACAAAAGATGACGTCGGCCACATCGACGCCTGACGTCGACACTGCCGATGGCACGAGCCGTGTCGCATCGGTGTTCACCGAGCCGTAACGGCCCAGCGTCAGCGCAATCTCGCGCTCGAGGGTGACGGCATCGAGCTCCTGCGGCGCGATGCTGCGCGCATGCGCGACCGCTTCCAGCGCCTGCTCAAAACGCCCTGCGAGCCGGAGCACACGGGCGAGCGCGAGACTCGGCTCGGCGGAACCCTTCACGCGCCGGACGAGGCTGGCGAGATTAGCGAGGGCTTTCTCTTCTTCGCCCATAAGAACGAGACAGGTGCTCAGCGTTTCATTGGTCGCTACGTCCCCCGGTGCGATCGCGACCGCCGCCTGAGCAACGTCGCGGGCTCTTTCCAATTGGCCGGTTTCAACGAGGCGTCTAGCGAAGCTAACGCGATAGGACGGATTACCGGGCTCATTAAGATAGGCCCGCTCGGCAACGGGTACGGCTTCTTCGAACAGGCCGAGAGTTGCCAGGGCGAGCGCGAGATTATGTGCTGCATCAGCCCGTTCCGGATCCGCCTTATGCGCGCGGCGAAACATCTCGACGCCTTCTTCACGGCGGCCAAGCGCGATCAGCACCGTACCCTTGGCGTTTAAGAGGTCCGGCATGTCGCCCGCGAGTTTCAGGCCGAGATCCGCCTCCTTCAATGCTTCGTCGGTGCGTCCTTCGGCCAAAAGAAGCTGAAGATGCACGAGTCGATGCGCGGCGTTCTCCGGCGCGATACCGATCGCCGCTTCTACGCAGACCATAGCCTCGGCAGGCCGCCCAAGCGCTTGATGCGCGGATCCAAGCGCACACAGGACGCCATCGTGGCGCGGGTGACGTTCGCGCGCCTGCCTTAGCAGATCGAATGCGGCTTGCGGCTCCCCGCGTACGATTGCGACGCCGGCAAGGCCGCAGATCGCATCCGGATCATCAGGCGCATCGCGCAGCAGATGGCGGAACACATCTTCGGCTTCGCGCAGTCGTCCTGAATCGACCAGGCGTATAGCGGCCTGCAGCCGTTCCCGGTGATTGACCTCCATCGTCATCCGACGGTGACCCGCGCTCCGTCGAGTCGCAGATCTTCTTTAGCGGCAATCACCGCCGCGTTGGCGCTGGTTACGGTCGCCGTCGCAATGCTCTGGACGACGGCGCCGGCTTCGAGCGAATCCATCTCCTCGACGATGGCGATGCGGCGCACAGCCTTAGTTGCTATATCGCGCGAGACGATCTCGGTTGCTTCAGCCGAGACGCGCCAGCGATCGATCGCCTGGGTCAGCACTTTGCCGACAAGCCCCATGGCATCGGCAAGCAACGTGAACCGGCGGGTGCGGGCGAGGATAGCCGGCGCTTCCAGCGTGACTTCGCTCTCGCCGATGATCGCGACCTGGGCGCCGCGGACCGTAAGCCGGTTGGACGGCGCAGCAACCGACAAGACTGACGGCGCAGATCCGTGGCGATCGAGGATGGCGAGAACATAGCCCTCCGTATCCGCCAATCCGACTAGAACGCGATCGCCGCGCGCCGGCTCGAGCAGGCAAGATGCCGCCCGCCGTGCTGTCCGTGCCCCGCCATCGAGGTCGACCGTGACGGCACCAGAGGCGGCAATATCCGTCACGAGGCCCGACGCGAACTGCCAGGCAACACCCGGCAGGTTTGCAGTCGTCAGCTCTTCGGTTGTCTCTAGAGCGGTGCGTTCAACAACGGCGTACATCCCAACGATCTCCCTCATGCGACCCCGTAGAAATCCGAGATCAGCTGTTGAAGCTGGATCGTCATGACTTTCGCTTCCGCCGCCTCGGTCTTCGCGGCCGCGGCTTTGGCTTCTAGGGCCGTTGATTTTGAGATGACCCCATACTGTGTCACATCCAAGAGAGCCGCCTTATTCGCGACATTGGCGATTTCGAATTTGGAGACGGTGACGATCTTGGTGTCCTGTGTCACCATTTTGAAGTCCATGCCAAGCACGAACTTCATATCGGCGCCGGTGACCATTTTCAGGTTGAATATGCCCCAGCTGATGTCGCCGCCGGCGAACATCTTCATGTCGACGGCAACGAAAATTGACATACCGGCGCCGACGTTGATCGAGAGACGTCCGCCAATCTTGTACGATTCATCGCGTTTGATGACAGTGGATTTGTTCAAGCCATTGGTGATAGATATGTTGTCGCCGATCACGGACTGATATTTGTTGGCGTCAATCTGGGTGACGCTGTCGCTGTGGCTCCAATAATAGGACGTGCCCTTCGAGACCGTCCGCACATAGCCATAGGCGGTGAGTTCGATATTGGTCGGCGTGCTCGCGTCGCCCGACGTCATCACGATGCCGGAATGGGCGGTGACGGTGAACGCGCCTTGCTTGACATAGGCTGTCCAGTCATCGGTATTGACTTGCGTGGTTGAGCCCTTACCGACCAACGTCAAAGCGCTCTGCTTCACATTGGTGATCAGATTCTGATCGGTGCCGATCAATACGCCCGTCGTATAGTCCGTCGCGCCACCATCCGCAGCAGCTGCGGGCGCCTGATTGTAGACGCCTTGGACACTTGAGTTTTCGCCTTGATTGAATTGGCTGCGCTTGTCGTCGCTGCTCGCGCTGCTGAGTGTCGTGAAATCGCCGTCCTGACTCGAAGTTGCGGCGCCCGGAACGGGCGTATTCATCGGCGTTAAGCCGGTCGACCAGGTGGTCGCATCTCCGTCGGCGACCGCGCCGAGACGCAGATAGTTTTTGGCGCTCCCCGGAACGGAGATGCGCGCATAGGTGCTGGTGCCCTTATAATCCTTCTGCTTATCACCCGAATCGAAATGCGGATGCAACGGGAGCGCGCCGTCTGCCGGCGCTTCACTCGATTGTATGGGCATGGCCGATGCAAATCGGGCGGTGGCCGGCTGCGGCATATCGTAATGAGTCTGTGCCGGAACCGCGTTGGCCGCCGAGTTGGCAGCGCCCCCGGCTGCGGCCGCCGGCCCGTCCTCGATCTCGAAGAGAACGCCGCTCGTGGAGGCTATGCGGTTCCGGGTCTGATTGAAGCGGTTGACGACGTTCGGCGTCAGAGGATTGGCTACCGCGCCGACGATGATTGGTCTGTCGGGATCGCCGTTGACGAACGCAAGCACCACCTCCGTATCCTTCAACAGGGGGAAATGCATGCCGCTGTCCTGTTTGCCCGCATAGGGCTCCGCCTTGCGGACATATTCGCTCGCTTTGCCGTCGGGCGATGTACCGTCATCATAGAATACGCGCAGCTTATAACGGCCATGCTCGTCGAGCTCGGCGCGCTCGCCCGACCCGCTGCCATCCACCGTCGCATTGTAGATACCGGCGGCGACCGGCTTCGGCGTCACACGCTGCGGCCGGAAAGGGACCGACAGCGGGATCGCCTCGAAGCGGTTGATATAGGCCTTGGAATCGACCCCGAAATCCTGCCCAAGAGCGATGGGATTCGCCGCCTCATGCGTGACCGTCGTCACGACATAGCGCCCATCCATATTGGCATCAGGATGATCGCTGATCGAGAAAATATAACCGGGACGCAATTGTGGCGCATTGCTCTGACCCCAAAAAACGGAGCCGCGCACGGCAATCTCTTCAGCGCGTATCTTAGCCAGACGATTGCCTTCATCAGGTGTCGCGAAATGCTGGCCATATTCGACGACGATGCCAAAACCGTCGCGCGAAATATCCGCATTGGACAAAAGCTCGACACTCGGCATCATCTCATTATATTCGCGCAGAAACATCTTGCCCGGCAAAGCCTTGGCTTCATTGCGGAAAGACATGGCCCTCCGCAGATTTGAAGAAGAACCTTGTCCGACCTGGCGATAGACCACGCCCCCGTCCGGCAGATCCGCCGCGGTAAAGGCGAGATTGTTGTCGCCGAAGATCATTTTCTCGCCGCTGTCGGTCTGTTCGAAAAAGAAGAAGACGCCGGCGTGCTCGCAAAGGCGCGACATAAAGGCGAGGTCGCTCTCGCTATATTGGACAATGTAATTATGGGCCGGATAGCTGCCTATGAGCCGCAAGTCGCTCTGGATGATCTCGCCGCGTCCTGAGCCATGGCTCGACTGTTTGGCAAGTTTGCCATCGAGTTCCTGCTGAATGATTTCCGGCAAGGTGATCGGCGTCTGCGAACCGAAGATCCGATTCTGCCGATTGAAATCCAGAATCTTAACGCGCGGCACGACGACGGCGCGATAAACGAAATCACCGGCCACCGTCGGATCTTCCGTATGAAACTCAAGGACGACCCCGTGAACCGGGAAAGAGTCGGAGCCAACGTCGATGCCGAGCTTGATGGCTTGGCCAACAATGTCGCTGGCCTTGAGTGCCCGCGACGAGACGAAAATCGCCTCGAAGCGATAAGGCATAGAGATCGCCTCCCGGCCCTCGATCGCCTCGACTCGGACATCACCCTTTTTAATGCCTGCGCCTTCGAGCCAGAGCGCCTGTGCGGCGTTGCCCCCGCTCGTCTGTGTATCGGTAGCCATATCCGATCCTCACATTAACGGAGAGAAAGAAGTACAATCTGCGACGGCACGATAGTGGCGCCGACTGCATTGGGCGCAAGGCCGTTCTGCCCCGTCGGAGACGTCAATTTTGTGGCCGGCGGACCGCCGAGAAAGAGATTCGTAGAGCCGAATTCATGGCGCGCGGGGCCCATATCGAACGGGCCAATGAGACCGAGTTCAAGGCCGGGTGTGTCGCCAAGGCTGAGTTCCTTGACGGCGGCCATGTTATGGGCCGGCATCATCATCAAAAACACGACCATCTGCGGCGGGATCGTGGTCACTTCCATCGCCAGGTTTGGATAAGGGAGCGGCACCGGCACGCCCGCAATCGGCGTCTTGCACACATCAGGAAACGCGAAATCCATGCCCGGCAGAGGGCCGTTGGCATTGACGAACATCAGCATACCTCCCCGGCCAAACCGACTCGTGCAGGATCATAAAGTTCGGCGATCGCGCGTTCCGGATCGGTATTCAGCGTGTTGCCCGATGCGCCCATCGTCAGTGCGCCATCGAACACCGCGCAATGCACGCTCGTACGATTGAACTGGGCGGCGATGAGGCTTGCGCCCTCAAGACGCGTGTGCTCCAGCAATGCGTAACTCATGCTCGCGCGATCGAGCTTGGCGCCCCTGACGTCGGCCCCCTGCAAGACCGCCATATCGAGCCGCGCGCCGGCAAGATTAGCGTTCGTGAGCTTCGCCTCAGTGAAATTGGCTTGCGTAAGGTCGGCGCCGGCGAGCGTTGTGCCATTGAGATTGGCTTTGGCGAATAGAGCCAGAGGCGCCTTGGCGGCACTCAGATCGGCGCCGCTCAGATCGGCTTCCAAAAATAAGGTTCCGGTCAGATCGACGCCGGACAAGTTGACGCCCGATAGATTGGAGCCGGCGAGATTGCATCGCGACAGGTTGAGGCTGCGAAGATCGCGGCGCCCGAAATCGGACTTCATCAGCATGATGCCGTGCGCCTTCATGCCCTCCAAGCGGGCATGGCTGAGGTCCGCTTCGACGATCATGAAGTTGTTGAGATTTGTGTTTCTGAGATCAATCCCAGCGACATCACTCTTCATAATAACTGATTTCTGGATCGACGCCGCAGCGAACGAGCTTCCCGCAAGTTTGCTCGACATAATCGTGGTCTTGAAGATCGTGCAGTTTTCGAAGCGGGCCTGCTCAAGATCGCATTCGACGAACTGCACGCCCTGGAAGGACAAGCCGGAAAAATTGACGCCTTGCAGCTGGCAGCGAATAAAGCGCGCCTTATCCAATCGTGCGCCCGCAAAGTCGGCGCCGACCAGAACGATATTGATAAAAGTCGCTTCCTTGAGGTCGGCTCGCTGAAAATTTACTTGACGGAAGTCACCATCCGTCGTCGTGAGCCCTGAGAGCTGAGAATCGACCAGAACGGCGCCTGTAAAAGCGCCCTTCATATAAGGCACACGCATGCGTGCGTGTTCGACGAGCCCCTCGACGTCATGCTGCATAACTGGTCTCAAGCGCGAGCCGCGATTTGCCAAAATTGGCATAGGTGAGATCGGCGCCGGTGAGATCGCTATCGGACAGATTGGCCGAATAGAGATTGGCGGCGCGCAATCTGGCACCTACAAGAACCGCCCGCCGCATCAATGCCTGGAACAGATTGGCGGCAAACAAATTTGCCCGTGTCAGATCCGCGCTTCCAAACTGCGCGCGTTTCAAGGAAGCGCAGGCGAAGTTAGCGTCGGTAAGATTGGCCTCGCTGAATACCGCGCCGTCGGCCCGCGCCCGCACGAAACTGGCGGCAGCGAGATCAGCCGCTTGAAACGTTACCCCCCCAATGGAGCAACCATCGAAATGAGCGCCGCTCAGCTTCGCGCCCGAAGCAAAACCCACGCGCTGGAGAACGGCGCCGCTGAAATCGGCATTCGTCGCATCGAGCTTCAGTATCTGGCTGCCGGTCAGAGACGCCCCACGCAGCCGCAGATTAGCGGCGCCGCAGTCGACCAGCTGGCAACGTTCCAGGATCGAACGATCGGCTTCGACATTGCGAAGAGAACATTTGAGAAAGACGATCTCTTTCAGTCGCGCGCCATTTAAATGCGCATCGGAAAAATCGGCCTGAATCAGCTGGGACTTGGTCAAGAGCGCCCCATCGAAATCGGCACCCGCGAAACAGGCCTCGATGGCTCGGAACCCTTCAAGATTTGCCTGCCGGAAGGACGTCGCCCTTGCGCTGACGCGCGCCAAATTCGCATTCGTCAAAGCGGCGCCATCGAACACCGCCCGATCCAAAATCGCGCCGGCAAAGACAGCATCCTGGCACAAAGCGCCAGCGAGGTTTGCACCCGTGAGATTGGCGCGCTCAAGAAAGGCGCCGCGCAGATCGATGCCGCTGAGATCCATGCCGGAAAGATCGGCACCCGCCATGTCTTTGCCGCGGCAATCGATTCCGCCGCGGTAACGCTCATAGACGAACATGCCGAAGCGCAATGCGGCGGGCTTTGTCAGCGGTGTCTCCGGGAACGTCGGCTCGACTGCGAGCCGACGTAATTGCGCGACACCGTCCCGCAGCATCTGTTCAGATTCGTCGAGCTTGCCGCGCAGCTCCCCGACTTGAGAGCCAAGGTCGGCGCTCGTCGCCGGGCCCGCGAGAGAATCGAGCAAAGCCTCCATCGGCGAGGCCGAACTGTTGGCGAGCGCCGGAAACGATTTCGCAAGCTGCGCATTCACGCCGCCAACTCTTGCCGTAACCTCTTCGCCGCCGGCGGCTGGCTTTTCGAGCGCGGCGAGAAGCGCAGCATGGCTCTCGAAACTTTCTTCTCCCGCCGACGGAATATTTTGGGATCGGACAGAATTTTCGAGACCGTCCACGGCTTCGCGGATTTTGCCCATGATGCCGGAGGTCGGCAGCTCGAGAAAGCGTGCCCGTGCCTCCTCGAAGGCGTCATCATCGCCAACCAACGACACCGGCGGTCGCAGCAGCGTGCCCGCATCGGCGGTTTGCGCCATCAGCGCCTTGTCCTGCTCCGAAGCGTCGGGAAGCTCCGCCTGCATTTTCTCAAGCGACGGGGCCTCGGCGCGGGCATCGGCCAAGCCTTGTTTGACGGTCGCAGCATCCGGACCGACGATCGCTTCTAGACTGTCCAACAGCTGACCGATATCGACCGATCCATCCGCATGAGTTGCTTGCTTCGTCGCGGCTTGCAAAGCCGCGACCTTTTCGTCGAACTTCAGCCGTTCGCGTTCAACACCGTCGAGAAGCTCGGCGAGATCGATGTCGCCGCTTTCGAGCTCCTCCGGGGAAGGCAGAAGCACCGGCAGGGGCACGGGCTCCGGTTTCGCAGGCACCAGGGCCTCGGGAAGGCCGGCTTCGGCAAACTGTCGACGCGTGACCAGATGCATGCCTTCCGCAAAGCGCTCTTCAAACGCCCGCGTATGATCTTCGCGCGCCTTGCGGCGGCGCTGCTTGTCGGCCTCCGACAGATCGGGCGCCAATTGTGACTCGGCGAAGACGTATTTTTGTGCCGTTTGCCGATCCGTGCGCAGTCGCAGAACTTCAGCATAATGTTCAATCGGCCGCGGCGTTTCGTTCATGCGCTCATAGGCAAGCAGCGTCGTTGCGATATCCTTCGCATCAATATCGGCAACGGGCAGCGCGCCGCGAAACACCACGACGCCTTTGCCAAGAGTGCCGAGAAGCAGGACCGTGTCGAGCCGCATGTCCAATTCGCAGAAGCCGGCAGATGTCGAAGTGCGCTCGACGAAAGCACGCGCGCGCAAACCCGGCAAAACACCGGAATAGCCGGCCGGCGTCATGCCAACGACATGGAGCGGCTCGTCACCTGCGAAAAAGCCGGGAATGCGCTGATCTTGGGGCGCGGCGCAGAAGAGCCGCGGATCCGCGTCGAGTGGCAGAGCAGGCGCCAGCTTCTCCTGCCAGAGCTTGTCATAGGTGCCGGCGTATTTTTGCTTTTCCCGGCTCATCGGGTCGATCGGCCCAAGCCCCGCTGGTGGCGGCGCATCGTCGATACTGCGGATGAGGCGGAGCGGATCTTCGAAATTCGGCAGCGGCGATGGATGCGCCGCTTCGAAAGTCTGCAGCGCCCGATAGCCGACGCCGACCGTGTTCACAGGGTGGTCCGGCCCGCCAAACATCCGGCGCGGATCGATGGGCATTTCGGTGAAAGGCACTGGGTCGCTGAAAGCGAAACCGCCTCCCCTGCCCATCCAATAGCGATCGCCGAAGACCGCCACGCGTTTCACCAGCGCACCGAGGCGCGCCTCGATCATCATGGCTTTGACCGGCGTTCCGCCCGGCGCGACGGCGCGACCGGCAATCAGCATCTCGCCTTGCGGCTTCAGCATGCCAGTATCAAAGACGGCGCCGTCCGGCAGCTCCTTGGCGAGCGCCGGCCACAGGGCCTGATCCATGAGAAAAGTGCCTGGCGCTTGGACGTCGAACAGGCCGTAGGCGCTGACGATAAAAAGCGTGCCGACCGGTTGCGGCTGGGTCCGTGTGATGATGCCCAGTGTCTTGGGCTTGATGATCCGGACCATCCGTCGCCCCCGACCGGCATATCCCTTACGCTCAGCCTGAGTTCGTACGAAAGTTTCTTAACATTCGTGCGACGAGCGAAGCGGATGACCCGAGGTATCAACAGCCAAGATAGGCAGCGCGTGATGATCACCGAGTTTCCGGCCAGCCTTTGTGCATCGCCGCATGAGTTGCGGCAGGTGCTGGCAGGATTCAAAACACCGGCCGCCGATCAAGCGACGGCCGTTTTCTCGTTAGAGAGCCCCCTGCTTAGAATTTGAGAATGATGTCGCTGGCAAGGGTCACGCCGGAGGATTTGGTGCCATTGGCGAAGGGCGTCGTGCCGTTGAGCGAGGCGTCGTAGCGCACTTCGGGACG
>CAZXXA010000019.1:0-68020 GCA_964644615.1 uncultured Methylovirgula sp.
TGCGTGGACCCGAAGTTTTCGACCTCCTGCAGGCGATGAACACCGGCCACGACGGCTCGATGGGCACGCTGCACGCCAACTCGCCGCGCGAAGCCCTGAGCCGTCTCGAATCGATGATCACGATGGGCGGCTTTTCACTGCCGCCGAAGACCATCCGCGAAATGGTCATCTCCTCGATCGACATCATCATTCAGACCGCCCGCCTCCGTGACGGTTCGCGCCGCATCACCCATGTTTCGGAAGTGATGGGCCTCGAAGGCGATGTGATCATCATGCAGGATTTGATGATCTTCGACATCCAGGGCGAAGACGCCGCCGGCCGCCTCAAGGGCGTGCATCGCTCGACCGGCATCGGCCGTCCGCGCTTCTGGGAACGCGCCCGCTACTTCGGCGAAGACCAGCGACTTGCGCGCGCGCTCGATGCCGCGGAAGTCAAAGAACTCACGTGAGTTTGGCGTCAAAGGGGCAATGAATGTTCGAGCTCAACGCCAATAGCCTGCTTCTGATCGTCTTCGCGAGCGTCGCCGTCGGCGGCGTGCTCTATGTGTTCGCCTATCCGCTGCTGAGCGGCGAAGCCAAGGCGGAAAAGCGCAAGGCGGCCTTTATGGCACCCAGCGCCCGCAAGGTCGGAGACCGCCAGGTCGATGCCAATGCGCGGCGCAAGCAGGTTGCCGACAGTCTCAAGGAAATCGAAACCCGCAATAAGCGCAGCTCGGTGCCGCTGGAAACCAAGATCGCTCAGGCCGGCCTCTCCTGGACACGTCAGCAGTTCTTCATCTACTCGGCCATCGCCGGCATTTTGATGGCCGGCCTCGTATTCATGCTGGGCAATCAGCCGCTTGTCGCGCTCGGCGGCGCCGTCATCGGCAGTCTTGGGTTGCCGCGCTGGTTCATCGGCTTCATGGCCAAGCGCCGGATTAATAGATTCACCGAGGATTTTCCCGACGCGATCGACATCATCGTGCGTGGTGTGAAGGCTGGCCTGCCGCTTGGCGACTGCCTGCGCATTATTGCGACGGAGACGCGCGAACCGATCAAGACCGAGTTCCGCATGATCGTGGAATCCACCGCCATGGGCCTGTCGGTTGGTGAAGCCGTCGAACGGCTTGTCGCGCGGCTGCCGACCGCCGAAACGAGCTTCTTCGCGATCGTCATCGGCATCCAGCAGAAGGCCGGCGGCAATCTCTCCGAGGCTCTGGGCAATCTTGCCGGCGTTTTGCGCGACCGTAAGAAAATGAAGGCCAAGATTGCGGCCTTGTCGTCCGAAGCGAAGGCCTCGGCCGGCATCATCGGCTCCTTGCCTTTCGTGGTCGCCGGCTTGGTCTATCTGACGAGCCCGTCCTACATCAGTCTTCTTTGGACGACGCAGACCGGTCAGCTCGTGATGGGCGGCTGCGCTCTCTGGATGGCGCTCGGTGTCTTCGTGATGAAGAAAATGATCAGCTTCGACATTTGAATGCACGGCCCTCGAGGCCGCGCCTTCAACTTGTTACATGAGTTCTTGAATAGGCGTAACGGATATGGATCTCGGCGTCCTTCTCGATCGGCAAGTGCTCCTCGGCATATTGGTCGCGATCGCAACGATCGCGACCATATTGACCGTGACCATGCCGCTTTTGCAGCCTGACACGCTTTCGAAGCGCATGAAGGCGGCCGCTTCGGAGCGGGAGCGCATCCGCAACCGCGAACGCGAAAAGCTTTACGAGAGCAGTAAGGTGAGCCTGCGGCGTGAGCCTAAGGCTTACATGAAGAACATCGTCGAGAGATTCAATCTCGCAAAGTGGCTCGGCACCGATCAAGCGAAGATGCAGATGACCATGGCGGGCTTTCGCGGCCCGCAGGCGGATGTCGCGTTTCTGTTCTTTCGGCTTGTGACGCCCTGCTGCCTGTTTGTCTTCGCTGTCCTCTATTTCTTCGTCTTCGATATGACCGGCTGGCCGTTTACGCTCAAACTTGGCGGCGTCATCGGCTGCGTCTATCTCGGCATCAAGGCGCCGGAATTCTACCTGAAAAACCGCATCACCAAGCGGCAGAAATCGATGGCGCGCGCGGCGCCCGATGCGATGGATCTTCTGCTGATCTGTGTGGAAAGCGGCATGTCGATCGAGCTTGCGTTCCGCCGCGTCTCGCAGGAAGTCGGCGCGCAATCGGTCCCGCTCGCCGAAGAGCTGACGCTGACCACCGCCGAGCTGTCTTATCTGCCGGACCGGCGTTTGGCGTATGAGAATCTGGCGAAACGCACCGGCGTCGAATCCTTGAAGCAGATCTCCACCGTGCTGGTCCAGGCCGAGCGCTACGGCACACCTCTTGGCACAGCGCTGCGCGTCGTCGCGCAAGAGGGCCGCGACCGGCGCATGAATGCGGCGGAAAAAAAAGCGGCGGCCCTGCCGCCGAAGCTCACTGTCCCGATGATTATCTTTTTTCTGCCGGTGCTTTTCGCCGTGATCGTCACCCCCGCCGCTATCCAGGTGGTCAAGACGATGGGCAACCAGTAGATCAATAGTATGCCCGCGCCGCTTGTTCCTGCTGGGCCTTCGGCTTCGGCGTGCGAGATGCGACTTTCTGCGTGACATTGCGCTTTGCGACGCTATGCGCGGGCTTGCCGTCGAGCGCCTTGATGTCGCGCCAAGGATTGGCCTGCGCGACCATCTGCCGGATCGCCGCGACATTTTCTGCGGCTTCGATCGGCTGCATGTCGCGCTCGGAGACGTGCTGAGCCGCATCGAATTTGCCTTCGAGCGCGAGGACGAGAGCCAGATTTTGCCGCACGCGCGGGCCGGCATTGGGCTGTGCCGTCGCCAGCTGCATCGTCTGCTCGGCCAATGGCAATTGCTTCGAAAGCGCGTAGGAAAGACCGAGGTTGGAAAGAACGTCGGGCTGGTTCGGCGCAATCTTCAAGGCCGCTTGATAATATTCCTGCGCCTTGGCGTGATCGCCGAGCTGATCGGCAACCGTTCCTTGCGCCGACAAAATCGTCCAATCCGGATTTTCCGGCGTATGGGCACGCGGCAGCACCTCGGCAGCTTCTTGCAAGCGCCCGGCATCGACCAGCCCCTTTCCATAGGCACCGAGAACCTGCATGTCTTTGGGATTGGTTGCGGCCAGCCGCTGCAACACCGCGACGGCCTGTGCGTAGCGCGTCGAACGCTGCAGTGCCTTGGCATAAGTCAGCGCAACGCGCTTGTCGTTGGGATTGGCATCATATTGCTGGCCGATGCGCGTCGTGAAGTCAGCTAGCTGTTGCGGCGAATCCGGAATCTGCGTTGCGCCTGTCGACGCGAAAAGTCCGCCGCCCTGGCCCATCGGATTCTGCGCCAGTGTTTGACAGCCGCCGAGCATGAGCGCCGCTGTAATGAGACTTGCCTTGCCGCGATGTTTCTCGAAGAATCGGACAAAGCCCCTCGCGGCTGCGCGCGGCGAAGGCACTGAGCTTGCGGGCAGCGGGGTTCCCATTTGGCACACCATTTCTCGACTATCGGCCTTATAGAAATAAAAAGTTGACCCTAATAAAGGGTTAAGCCGAGTAGACGCTTAAGACGGGTGTCGCGAAGGAGTGTTTGAATGTTCTTGGAAAAAACCGCCGGGCCGCGTGACGCAATCCCGATTTTTTTCGTTTCTGCCGAAACATGGCCGGAGATTCGCGCGCAATTGCCGCCGGTCGCGGCCGCATTTGCGGCGGCCAGCGGTTTCGAGCCGACGCCTGGACGGACCTTGATTCTTCCCGGCCCGGACGGGGCATTGTCGGGTGTTCTGTTCGGCCTCGAACGCAAGGACGCGAAAAGCCGCGATCCGTTTCTGCCGGGGCGCCTGGCGACATCGCTGCCCGCCGGCACCTACCGCTTCGCCAATGCACCCTATGAGCCGGATCTGGCGGTGCTCGCCTTCCTGCTCTCCTCCTACCGGTTCACCCGCTACAAAAAAGCCGAGGGTGAAATGCCCGAACTCCTGCCGCCGGACAGCGTCGATATCGATCGTCTCACGCGGATCGCCAAGGCCGTTGCACTCGGCCGCGACCTCGTCAACACGCCGGCAAATGATCTCGGCCCCGATGCGCTGGAAGCCGCAGCAATGGAAGTCGCGGCACAATTCGGCGCCAAAGTCTCCGTCGTGCGCGGCGACAAGCTTCTGGAGGACAATTATCCGTTGATCCACGCGGTCGGCCGCGCTTCGGATCAGGCACCGCGGATTGTCGATTTTTCCTGGGGCCGGACAGACGCGCCGAAGGTGACCCTCGTCGGCAAGGGTGTCTGCTTCGACACGGGCGGTCTCGACATTAAGCCGGAAGCCGGCATGATCCTCATGAAGAAGGACATGGGCGGCGCAGCTACCGCGCTGGCGCTGGCGCAGATGATCATGGGCGCCGATCTTCCCGTCCGCTTGCGTGTCATCCTGCCGATCGTCGAGAATGCGATCGCCGGCAATGCCATGCGGCCGAGCGACATCTATCCGAGCCGCAAAGGCCTGACCGTCGAGATCGGCAATACCGATGCGGAAGGACGTCTGATCCTCGCCGACGCCTTGGCGCTCGGCGACGAAGATGCACCGGAATTGCTCATCGATTTCGCGACGCTGACCGGCGCCGCCCGTGTCGCGCTCGGCCCCGATCTGCCGCCCTTCTACACGATGAGTGACGAGCTTGCGGACGAGATCGCGCAATGCGCAAAAAGCGCCCACGATCCCGTCTGGCGCATGCCGCTTTGGGATCCTTACGACAAGCTGCTCGACGGCAAGGTCGGCAATCTGTCGAATATCTCCGGCGGCGCCTTCGCCGGCTCGATCACCGCGGCGCTTTTCCTCCGCCGCTTTGTCGAAAAGGCGAAAGCCTGGGTGCATTTCGACATCTATGCCTGGAATCCCTCGGCAAAATCGGCCCGCCCGGAAGGCGCTGAAGTGCAGGCCGCGCGTCTCTTGTTCGATCTCGTCGAATCGCGCTATGGCGCCGCCGCCAAAATCGGGCCGCCCGAGGATAATCTCAAGTACTTAAGTCGCGCCGGTTCTCGCGACCATGAAAATGCCGAGGATACCCGTATCCTCGACGACCTGACGCCCTAAGGGACATGATGTTCATCTTCGATCCGCGCATCACGCCGGCGCGGCCCAATCTGGCCGCGGCACATCTCGCTGGCAAAGTGAACGCCACGCAATTTGTCGAAGGGCGCCCCATGCATGTCGCGGTTGAATTGACCAATCTGCATCGCGCGCCGGATCACGACGCGCCGGTCGATACGCAGGTTCTCTTCGGCGAGAATCTGATGCTCTACGACACGCAAGACGGCTGGGGCTGGGTGCAGCTCGCTTGCGACGATTATGTGGGCTATGTCGCAATGTCGGCCTTGGCGGACGGCAAGGCACGAGCGACGCATCGCGTCACCGCCAAACGCACCTTCATCTATCCGCGCCCCGATATCAAAGCGCCGGTGCTCGCCGCCTTGCCGCTCGGCGCCAAGGTCGAAGTCAGCGGCGCCAACGGCAATTTCGCCAGACTCGCATCCGGCGGCTTCGTCATCGCGCTGCATCTCATGCGCGCCGAGGAAACCGCGGATGATTTCGTCGCCATCGCCGAGGGTTTTCTCGGCTCCCCCTATCTCTGGGGCGGCAAATCCTGTCTCGGTCTCGACTGCTCCGGGCTCGTGCAGATCACATTGCGGCAGATTGGAGTCGCCGCGCCACGCGATACGGATCTGCAGCAGGCCACGCTCGGCATGTCTGTTCCACTGAAAGCAATCGACGGCGGTCTGCAACGCGGCGACCTTATCTATTGGAAGGGTCATGTCGGCATTATGCGCGATGCCGAGACCCTGCTGCACGCGAACGCCCACCACATGCTCGTCGCCAGCGAACCGCTGTCGGTTTCGCGCGCCCGTATCCTCAGCAAAGGCGCAGGCGACATCACCGCCATCAAGCGCCTCGCCGAAGAGCATCTCAGCTTTTGAGACTATCTGGGCCGAAAGCGCGCGGCAGCAGCTCGGCCAACGTAAGGCTCGTTGTGACCCCCGCCGGACGCGCGCTGTGCAGCTTCGTCGCCGGGCTTGCGAATTCGAAAAGCCGCTGGCGGCAGGCGCCGCATGGCATGATCGCATCGCCACTGTCGGCGAGGATCAGAATTTCGGCGATCTCGCGCTCGCCCGCCGCGATCATGGCGCCGAGCGCTGCGGCTTCGGCGCAAAGACCGACAGGATAGGCGGCATTTTCGACATTGGCGCCGGCGAAAATCGCGCCGCTCGGCGTTCGAATCGCCGCACCGACCGCGAAGCCCGAATAAGGCGCATAGGCCTTATGTCGCACTGATACCGCAGCTTCGAAAAGCGCTTCGAGCGCACTCATAGGCATCTCACCCGGACATCTCGCTTGCACATCTCACCCGCAGCCAAATGCGGCCAATTCAACGGTGTCCGGTGTAAAGACGCAATGCAGCCATGAAAAGCGGGCCCGGAAAGGGTTGCGGGGGCCATATCGGGGCATTATGGTCGCGCCGCCGTGGCCAGCCTGAGCGATTTGGAGCGGCGGATTGGGGCGTAGCCAAGTGGTAAGGCAGCGGATTTTGATTCCGCCATCCGGAGGTTCGAATCCTCCCGCCCCAGCCAAGCATTCCGGAAATTCCCTCTCTCAAGCCACGGCGCTGAAAACCAGCGATATTTCTGTGACTTAGGCACTAGGGAAGACTTACGGAGACCGGGATCAAGGCTGGACCGCACCCTAAATCGGCCCGATCAGCCCTTAAGTCTGGGGCGGCGATTTTCAATGTCCGGAATTTTCGAATCGCGGAAATGGAGACCGGTTCGCAAATGACCGAGACCGGTTCGATTGACCGGCGCCTCGGCGGCCGTAACAACCAGGTCAGCACACCCTGGCCAACGACAAAGCAAAGCGGCGCTTTCAGCGCCGCTCTGTCTCCACCGGTTTTTAGAAGCGCTTTAGTGCAAGCCGAACATGTGTTCCTGCGCCGCCCAGGAATGCGGGAGCGCCTGCGTCAGGCTCGTCACGGCCCGACGTCGGACTCACAGCCGCATATATGGGGCTAAGCGTTCAGGCAAGCCGATGCGAGCTATCAAAATCGGAATAGCCGTATCAGTCAGAATTCAGAAGAAGACTGTTCAACTCAGACGGGGGCAGGAATGGTGCCTATAACGGCCTCTACTCGCTGCGCGATCTCAAGTAGGTGCGCGTCGCGACCGGAGGCAGCATCGATTTCCATGCCGACAGGCAAATTGTTCGCGGTTAGTCCCATGGGGATGCTTATACCGGGCAGGTCAGCGCAGTTCGTCGCAAACGTATTCTTTGCGAGAACCATGTAAGATGTGTTCTTGCCAGCGACCGGGAACTCCCACTGTGTATCAATTCGCGGAGCGGTACAGGGTGTCGTGGGGAATATGAGTGCATCCACCTTCGCAAACGCTTCGCGGTAGCGACGCTTGAGTTCCGGCCGATCCCGCATCATGAAACCTTGATAGGCTTCTTCGCCGATGTACTGGGCGCTGGTGGGCACTACGAATGTTGACCAGGCATCTTTGATATTTGGCGACAGATCCTCATAAATCTGCTCGAACGTGACTGGGACGTTATTAGCCCTGAGAAAATCAGAGATTGCCGGTCTAGTCTCGTGAAAAAAGATACCCCAAGTGGCTCGCTCCGCAATCGTTGTAAAGTCTTGACCTAGATTGATCTCGATAATCTCGGCGCCGGCGACTTTCAGCTTTGAAAGTGTTTCCCTAAATAATTTCTCGACCTCAGCATCAATCACATCCAAATGCTGCCTCGGCGCATAGCCGAGTCTAATGCCTTTCAGGCCTGACGAAGCTCTGGGTGTCCGAAGCGACGCCTTGGTAACAACCGCATCAATCAACGCACAATCGGCGACGCTCCGCGCCAAAACGCCGGTCGTGTCCAGTGTGCCGGAAATCGGCGCAACGCGATCGCCTGACCAACGGCCCTGTGTCGGCTTGAAGCCCACCACGCCGCACAGAGATGCAGGAACGCGGATTGAGCCAACCGTGTCTCCGCCAAGTGCAGCCGGGACCAGCCGTGCCGCAACCGACGCCCCAGCACCACTCGACGAACCGCCCGTTACATGAGCCGTGTTGTAGGGGTTTTTGACTTGCCCGTGATGGACATTGGCACCGGTCAAACCGTAAGACATCTCAACGAGATTGTTCTTGCCGAACACCACGCCCCCGGCGTCCCTGACGGATTTGACGACCGGCGCATCTTGCTTCGGTCTGAACGCATCCAAGACCGCAGTTCCGAAACTCGTCGGAAGATCCCGAGTCATGTAGCTGTCCTTCACAGCCACCGGCACGCCGAGCAGGGGCACGGTCTTGCCTGCGGCTCTGTCTTTATCCGCAGCTTGCGCGGCCTGCAGGACCGCTTGCTCGTCGATGGTAATGAACGCCTCCAGGTCAGCATGGTCGCGAGCGCGCTGCAGCAGCTTGGTCGCGTACGCCTCCGAGGTAATCGCGCCACTTCTGATCGCGGAAACAGCATCGCGCAGGCCCATTTCATGAACCTCGCTGCCCGCAAGCGCCGGTTCCCTATTCGTGATGCCTGCGCTCACCAATGTCATAGCTGCAATACCCTTCATGAGATCTCGCCTGTCGACCGATGGCAGGCCTTGGCCCGTATGAGACTTATCGACTGCAGTCTTTTCGCTTTCCGTGGGCGCCATGCAGAGAACTCCCCTGTGCTTGCCACATGCCCGCGCCGGCCGCCAGACATTACATAGCGATCATAATACATAGTAGCGATCATAATGCAATACCCGAAGTAGCTGGTGCTTGGCTGATCGCCGGGAAGCACGAGGGATGTCGAGGCTATGGATGTGAGTCGGCGAGCGGCGCCCCACTCAAGGCACCGCACGTTGTTTGAGCCAGCCGGCTATTGCAGCCGCTGAATCCGTCCGCTGAAGCAGACAACCTGGAAGTCTATTTCCGTAACTCGGCTTTCTTTGGAAGCTTGCGCGCGGCTTTTGCTGCTCGGCTCACGACATGCGAGTTGGGAACTCCGGCGAGCTTCAACGCAGCGTCAATACCTTCCTGAAGGACACTGCCGGCAAGTGCAGCGTCAGGAATCGCACGAGCGATCTGAAGCGTGCCAACGAGCAAGCCGAACAATGTAAGGGCCCGTCTCCTCGAGACCTCAGAATCTCCTTCAGGGAACTGCTCTGCAAGCATCACGATAAATGGCAGAAGCCCGTCTTTATAAGCGGATCGTGCCTCTTTGGTCTGTCGCGCAACCTCGGGAAGCAAGGCCGCCGAGGGGCAGCCCTGCTGAGGATTAGCCAAATGTTCCTTATTTAAATAACTGCGAATACCGGCTTCTAGGCCGCCGCCACCCTCAATGACTTCCCGCATTTTAGCGTGCTGAAGATCGAGCACGTATGTCAATGTTTCGGTCACGAGTTCGGCCTTCGAAGCGAAATTCGGATAGAAAGCCCCTATCGTGAGATCAGCTTCCTCCATAATGCCCGCAAGCCCGGTGCCGGCAATCCCGCTCTTGCGAAATTGCTGCGACGCTACTTCGATGATTCGCCGATGTGTGGCTTCTTTCCGGCCTTTTTCGTATCGCATTTCGCGAGCTCCCTCAGCCGACGTGCCGTATGGCTCGCCTGACCGGATCTTTGCAGTACACTCGCTATCTAATCAGGGATCCACGAAGGGACAAGAGGTGTCGACTTGCCTCAACTTCTTCGGAGAGCTGCTCAAGTAGGCCTATCGTTTCGAAGCTGTCGTTCCGTTTTCGGCACTTAAGGGACGTTCGTCAGCGAGAATCCGAAAAACACGATAGCCTAATTAGACGTGGAGAAGGCGCGCGTCGGGGCCAATCGGATTTGATGGCACATAATTCTAAGTTATCGCCGCTGTCGCCGTCTGGCATTCCTGCGCCTCGCCGGCAACGAGATCGCCCTCTTCGCTGCGAACAAACGGCAGGACGACGGAAAGCCTCGGATTTTCGTCCGGGGCTTTACTTGACTTGCCGGGACCTCAGAGCTCCGGGCTCATCCGGCAGTTAGGCCCGAGGGGTAGCGCGGGTTGCGTCGGCGGTAGCCATCTAACCCAGACGGGTCAAAAAAGGCCCTCATTGCTGCTGCTTTCTGTGCCGCTTCGACCTGCAAGGGCGATGCATGAGGTGTATGCGCTTCAACGAGAATTCCTTCGCTCGCTTTGATCGCCGCAAGCGCCTGGCGGGGGTCATCTATGGCCGTGTGCCAGATTTCGGTCTTCTCCGCGCCGTTATCAATTTGTCTTTGGCAATGAATCCGCGCCGCCCCCAGGGTGCCAAAACACTTCCAATCGAGTTCTGCGTCGGACACAGTCCTGACGACGAAGGTCATTCTCGCCTCCTTGTTTCCCACTGAATTCTTTCCTACCACTGAGCGCTGGAAAAAGGCGCAAAGCTCAGCGTCTAGGAACGGTTCTTAGAACTCTCCATCCACCCGCAGCGTTGCCAATCAAATTCAAAAATTTCGTCCTCAGATCCACACGCGCCGCGCCGAGGCTCGGGACCGCCTCGCGCATGGTTTTGAAATAGCCCGCCGCGTTAGCGATGAGGCTTTCCTCAATTAGGGGTTTCTCGCCTGGGAGTTCGCATAGAAACAACTAGTGCCTATGTCCGGAATGCCTGCTTTTCGATCCCGCTCCATTGCCTGCGCCCAGGTCAGCACCCGTTACGGGATTCAGCGAGGGATCGGAGGCGGTCCTTTTTTCCAGGGCTGCCTCCACCTTTTTTTGGGCCGCAGTCAGCTTCACGGTTGCCAAGCCGTCCCCTCCGTCCAGCGGAAGTTTGGCCTCAACGTCGTCCAGGCGGCTCCATTGTTCGCCGGTGTTCCATGGGCCTTCCGCATCGCCTGGCCCCTGTGATGTGTTGACATAGAGGTCGGCAAACGGGGCGATGCCCGGCAGCTTGCCTGGGGGGAAGTTTGGCTCCATCGAATAGAGCGCCTTTTCGAAAGACTTCTGATGGGCGATTTCGCGCGTCATCAGGAAACCCAGGGCGTCCTTCACGCCGGGGTCGGAGGTCACGTTGATCAACCGCTCGTAAACGATTTTCGCGCGCGCTTCAGCCGCAATATTGGAGCGCAGATCGCAAGCGGGGTCGCCGATGGAGTCGATGTACGCCGCCGTCCACGGAACGCCCGATGAGTTGGTGAGAGCAGGGCCGCCGCCATAAAGAATGGCCTGGGTATGGCTGTCGGCGCCAGCGCTGATGGCCGCGTATAGATCAGCCTCCTCCATGGCCACTTCCGAGAGTTGCGCTTTGACGTTCTTGTTCAGCATAGCGACAATGCTGCCAATGATCTCGAGATGACTAAGCTCTTCGGTTGCAATATCCATGAGCATGTCTTTGCGGCCAGGATCGACCTCGCCCAGCCCTTGAGTGAAATAACGCATCGCGGCCGCTAATTCGCCCTGCGGGCCGCCAAACTGCTCAAGGATAAGCGATGCGAAAGCTGGATCCGGCGCGGAGACCCGCACTGTATATTGCAGCTTTTTGTTGTGCATAAACATTGTGGATGCTCCGATGGGATAAACGTCCTAAGCAACATCCCGCTTGGAGTCTGGTTCCTTCTGTGCCGGGGGTTATAGCGCCGCGTACGCCCATTTGGGCCTCGCATTCAAGCCAGAACCCGACGAGCCGACCAAACTTTCAACTCTTTACACGCTAGTGCACGGTGAAATGCGGACCTTCGGTGCGGGCAGATCGTCTGCTTTCCAGCAAAAGACTGGAGAGACACCATGATCGACGACGAAGAAGATATCGAGGAATGCTTTGGAACTGACGTTCTACTCATTCGAAATACGTGGAACGGGTTGTGGTGCAGCTGCCGACAGACGGCCAGAGCAATTTGATCATGGCGATGCTTGGCGGCACATGGGATTGGCAGCGCGCGAAGGGATTAGCACCGCCGGATTGCTTTGAAGGCGAGGACATACCCGTGCGCGAGCTTCTGCAACAATGTCACGCGCGATTGCTTGCCAGTAGGCCAACAAGAATTGGTGATCGCCACCTCGCGCGGCATCTAGCAGTGGCGGCGCACCAAGAGCCGCGTCGGTAAGGCCGGCCCCGTTCAGTAAAAACTCCGCCCGGTAAACCGGACGGAGCATGTTGCTGCTCGGATAAATTGATCTCGACAGGCCAATATTTTACCGCACGGCGTGTAAGCTGCATCGCGACGTATCTAGCCGCAACGATGCAATAGTGGAAACTTAGGCTAAGCCTGAATTCCTTCTTGGAAGGCGCGCCATGGCGAGGGCGTGTTGCACACGGCCAGAAGCGCAAGAAGAAGCGGCTATGCAGTTCCCCCCTGGCCCAAGCCATGAGAGAACTATACGCGTCGATAGTCGTTCAACGACTGCAGCGTTGGCCATTAGACGCAGCGTTGGCCATTAGACAATGCCACTGAAGGACCAGATCCAAAACTACACTAGGAAGCTCGTCGAGGAACGCCCAGAACTCTCGATGATGAGCAATTTCGTGCGTGTCCGGAAGCCAGTGGCAATTACTTTCCGCGACGACGGCATCGTCCCGAACAATCCCCGATTTCCGTTGCTTGTCTATCGCGGCGCCATTGCCCCTCGGAGCAAGTCGTACGAGCCGGCCACGATCGTCGATGCCTTGTTCGATTCAAACGGCTGGCGACGCTCCTGGCGGAACGGCATCTATGACTTCGTGCATTACCACTCGCAAGTTCACGAGGTGCTCGGCATAGCGGGCGGCATCGCGAAGGTAGAGTTCGGCGGCGTTAAGGGCCGTACCATAAAGCTCAAGTCGGGCGATATCGCGATCCTGCCGGCGGGTACGGGCCACCGACTGATCGAGGCAAGCCGCGACTTGCTCGTCGTGGGCGCCTATCCGGAAGCTGGCTCCTATGATGAGTGCACAGATACGCGCGATCGTGGGGACGCCATCAAACGTATAGCTCAGGTGCGCAGACCTGACAGAGATCCCGTGTATGGAAAGAACGGTCCATTGATCGCGCTTTGGCGACGCTCGCCCAGATAGAGTCTCAAACATGCCCGAGCGAACCAACGCTGATGTCGTCGCACTACTAAGGGAATACGGTCATCGGGCCAGCTTGCGTGGAGGAAACCCGTATCGAGCCCGGGCTTATGCGCGGGCGGCCGACAGCATTGCGACCCTTGGCGAACCTCTAGCCCCTTTAATTGAGAAAGGACGATTGACCGAGATTCCAGGAATCGGTGAAGCCATCGCTGATATTGTTACGACGATGTATCGCACGGGAACACACCCCCGGCTTGAGGCGCTGCGCAACGAAGTGCCCGCCGGCGTTCTTGAGATGCTGGGAGTTCCAGGATTGCGACCTGAACAGGTGCTCGAGATCTATCAGACTTTAGCCGTCGCATCCCTTGCTGAATTAGAGAAGGCCGCACAAGATGATCGCATCCGCGCCACCAGGGGCCTCGGCGCATCTTTGCAAACTAAAATCTTGGAAAATATTGCTATCGCCAAGAACGGCGAAACCCGCTTGCACATTCATCGCGCAGCGGCCTTATTGGAAAGTGCCGCCCAAAGGCTCCAGCGCGACCAACCCTCTATTGGCCGTATTGGAATCGCCGGCGATTTGCGGCGGGGATGTGAGCTGGTTCAAGACTTGGTCCTAGTGGCGGAATCAAGCGACATCTCGGAAGAGCCGACCACAACGCAATTTGATGATCTCCGCGTTTACATCTCGGACGCTGTGCATTACGGCGCTGCTCTCCTTTGGGCTACGGGCTCAGAGGCCCATCTCCAGGGATTGGAACGGTTGGCAAATGAAAGAGGCTTCAAACTAGATGTGAGGGGTCTATGGAAAGGCAGCAAGCTATTAGCCTCGAAGACAGAAGAGGAGATCTACTCCGCCCTCTCGCTACAGTTCGTGCCGCCCGAATTGCGCGAAGGCCATGACGAGATAAAGCGCGCCCAAAACGGATCTCTTCCAAAGCTTGTTTCAGATCACGATATTCGCGGCATTCTTCACGCGCACACGGACGCCTCGGATGGCGTAGATACGCTCGCAGCAATGGCGCAGGCCGTCCGCGACCGCGGCTACGCATACTTCGGAGTTTCCGATCACTCGAAGTCGGCACACTACGCAGGCGGCCTCTCCGTCGAAGAGATTGTTGAACAGCATCGCGCAATCGATAGGCTCAATCGGCTATCTGGAAAAAACTTTTGCATCTTCAAAGGCATTGAGTCCGATATTCTCGCAGACGGTTCTTTGGACTACCCTGAGGATGTTCTCGAACGTTTCGACTTCGTAGTGGCCAGTGTTCATAGTCGCTTCCGGATGGATGCAAAGGAGCAGACCGAACGTATCATCACCGCTGTCCGTAATCCGCATACGACAATCCTAGGACATATGACGGGAAGACAACTCTTACGCCGGCCTGGCTATGAGGTCGATATCGAGAAAATTCTTAAAGCGTGTGCGAAGCATGGCGTCGCGGTTGAGATTAATGCGAACCCCTGGCGTCTCGACTTGGATTGGCGCTGGCATGGCCGGGCTATGGCCCTGGGCTGCATGATGACTATCAACCCAGATGCTCATTCGACCGACGAGATCGATTTAACTCACTGGGGTGTCGAGATGGCGCGCAAGGGGGGCGTTCCAGCGGATCGTGTTCTGAATTGCCTGCCATCCGCGAAACTCAAGCGCTTTTTCAGCCGACGGAAAAAGCAATCTTTAGTCGGTTCCGATGCTGCCTCTTGAGCCCTAAAGCCTAGCTCCGAAAGGGTCATATGAAGATCTGGTAGCAAGCGGATTCCTGAGAGAGGCGGCATCTCGAAAATGCCTGCGAACACAGCTGAATCGATGTCTATGGTTCCGCACCATTATCGCGGATTATTGGAGATGCCTTTAGGGTCTCCGTTCATCTCCTCGTTCATTAAAACCGAGATCGCTTCCTTAGGATCGCGGTTTTTACCGAGATTGAAATGCCGGCCCTATGGAGGTGCATTGGACACGCGAGCACCGGCCTAGCGTGCCGACAATAATTGTATGGGGACATGCTGATCGACTTTGCGATGCCCGGGATGAGCGGCGTAGAAGTCGCCAAGCTTATTCGTGCAAAAGTTCCGAAACTGCCTATTTTCTTCATCACCGGCTTCGTTCTAGTTTTCTTCGATGATAGACCGAATACGAGCCGCCAACTTGTCCATCGGAAAGGGTTTGCTCAATACGTGCATTCCTGGCTCGAGCGGGCCATTCGAAATTGCCGCGTTTTCTGCGTAGCCGGTGATAAAAAGGACTTTGAGCTTGGGCCGCCTGGCGCGCGCTCTGTCCGCCATTTGTTTTCCGCTCATGCCCCCGGGAAGCCCCACGTCTGTAATAAGAAGATTGATTTCGACGTCGGATTCGAGAACCTTTAAGCCCGATGCTGCATCGGCAGCTTCAATGGTTTGATAGCCGAGATCCGAGAGGGTATCTCCTATCAGCATCCGAACCGTAGGCTCGTCATCTACCACAAGGACCGTCTCCCCGGCTTCCGCGCGCGGGACGCGCGTTTGGCTTCGGTTGTCCCGCTCCTCTTCAATTGTTCCGCCATGTCGTGGGAGGTAAATTTTGACTGTCGTTCCACGTCCAGCTTCTGAATAGATGCGGGCTTGCCCATCCGATTGTTTCGCGAAGCCGTAAACCATCGAGAGTCCGAGGCCCGTGCCCTTCCCAGCCGGCTTGGTTGTGAAAAACGGATCGAACGCACGCGCCAGCACCTCTGGCATCATTCCGCAACCTGTGTCCGTGACACAAATGGCGACGTACTGGCCCGCCGCCATATCTCGCTGTTTCGCTTCAGTTTGATCAACCCAGGTGTTTGCCGTCTCGATGGTTACACGGCCGCCTTGGGGCATTGCATCCCGCGCATTTATGCAAAGGTTGATGATAGCGTTTTCGAGCTGATTGGGATCGCAGAAGCACGGCCACAGGCCAACAGCAAGAACAGTGTCGATGACAATACTCGGGCCGACGGTTCTTCGTACAAGCTCCTCTATGCCGGAAATAAGTCGATTGGCGTCGATGGCTTTTGGTTCAAGCATTTGTTGCCGCGAAAAGGCGAGCAATCGGTGCGTGAGCGTGGATGCACGAGAAGCAGCCCCTTGTGCGGCTGTGACGTAGCGTTCGAGCTCATTTATGCGGCCTTGCGCCAGCCGCGTCTTGATTAGTTCGAGGCTTCCCGAAATACCGGTGAGAAGATTGTTAAAGTCATGAGCGATTCCGCCCGTGAGCTGGCCGACAGCTTCCATTTTTTGGGCCTGGAAAAGCGCCTGTTGAGATCGATCGAGCTCAAGCTGCGCTTCTCGTCGTTCCGTCAGATCTCTGGTGATTTTTGCAAAGCCGATGAGACCGCCATCCGTGTCCCTGATTGGATCGATAACTACACTGGCCCAGAAACGCCCCCCATCCTTACGCTGGCGCCAGCCCTCCGCCATGAAACGACCTTCGCGCTTTGCCGTTTCGAGTGCTTTCCATGGTATCCGCGCTTCAACGTCCTCAGGCGTGTAAAAGCGCGAGAAATGCGAGCCTAGGATTTCTTCGGCGGTATAGCCTTTAATTCGCTCGGCGCCAGTGTTCCAATTCGTAATGTGTCCTTCGGGATCTAGCATATAGATGGCGTAATCGGTTACGCCCTGCACAAGCAGCCGGAATTTCCGCTCGTTCTCCAAGGCTGCCAGCGCAGCTTCGCGATGCTCCGTCATGTCACGGGTAATTTTGACGAAGCCTACGAGCTTTTCTCCCTCGCGCACCGGATCGATCACAACCATGGCCCAGAATCGCGAACCGTCCTTCCGAACTCGCCATCCTTCTGCGGTGAAACGCCCTTCCTCGGCTGCCTGCTTCAATGCTTGTTCGGGGAGGCCAGATTCACGATCTTCCGGCGTGTGAAACAGCGAAAAATGCTCTCCAATGACCTCGTCGGCGGTATATCCCTTGATCCGCTCTGCGCCAGGATTCCAGCTTGCAATGCGACCACTAATGTCGAGCATAAAAACCGCGTAGTCCACAATCGACTGAACTAAACGCTCATACCCGCTGGCATCAAGACGGCCCTCACGCATATCGTTACTTTCCAAGATTTCCCGATCCGAAACTATGAGTTCGCTCAGGCAACATTGTGGCTGTTCGATCGTTCCGAGGAGTTCGACGCTCACCCTCCACGAATTGCGCGGATGTGGGATTGCCTGGGGGGATGAACGGCCGGCAGATGGCCGATGCGGCTCGTGTGCACCGTCCTGGCTTGAAAGTCCTTTTCATCACGGGTTACGCGGAGAACGCGGTGGGTCAGCAAGCGTCATCTGGAGCCGAGAATGTCTGGTGATGACGAAGCCATCTCCAGTCGAGGCCATGGCGTCACGAATCAGGAAACTGATCGAGAAGTAAGGCTAAGGAAAAAGCCTTCCTCTTTGTTAGCGACCCGGCCGCGCATCGAAATAACACGCTGCCCGCCGCCTAAAATGTCGAAGCAGCCTAGAAAATCATGCGGAGGTTTGATTTAGCGCGACTGCTCAGCCATCGGTCGGGCTAGCACGACGCCACAGATGGCCTGCATGGCTCAATAGTACTGCTATTGCCCTTTGTTATTTGTTCCGTGAAGACCGCGATTAGTAAAGCGAGCATTTCCCAAGCCGGTCCCGATTGTCAAAATTCCCCAGCGCTGTACGTCCTGCATGAAGGGCGCTTCCGACAAGCCCTGCACGACCGCATCATTGTGCATCACAATGGAGGTGGCATGCATATTAATTTCGGGGATGGCCGCGACGAGGCTTGCCGGCAAGTTGAATCGGCTGCTCTCCCAGTTTCCTGGAAGGTTCTGAGCGCCCCTTTCTATCGAACCATCCTCACGGATGACTCCTGGGCAAGCGACCCCGACGAACGGGGCTAGCTTCAAACCCTTTTCCTCTGCCTTAGCAATCAACTCCCGAAGCATGTTAGCGAGCCGCCTGACTGTTTCTTCGCGGTTGGGTTCATCGTCTGCATGACGCCATAAATCCGATTTCCAAACGCAAGCCTTGGAGAGATCGATCGCTTTTTTGAGCTGAGTATCAATTACGCCGCAGCGGATCTTGGTTCCTCCAATATCCACTGCAAGGACGCTGTCATGACCTTCGAAAATCCAAGACGGCGCGAGGTGAACCGCGCCGATCAAGCCTGCTTCATCTGGATGAAAACGGATGGGCCGCAGCTCGGTGGAAAGGCCAGCTGATTTAAGAATGATTCCCGTGCGGGCAATTGCAAGCTCACCCACTCGACTATTGCGGAAGCCGCCGCCTACTGCGATCCGCTCCGTTCCTTCCCACGCCTTCGTCTTAAGAAACCGTTGCACGACCCTGGCAAGCTCCTGGGCGAAGCTCTCAATTGCGCTGTGGATCAATGCGGCTGCCTCAGCGTTTTCGCTGGTCAGAGCTGCATCCAACTCCTTGTTGGATATGCTCTTGCTGGACTCGTCCCCGAGCGGATCGTCAGAGCCACGAAAAGGTGCACGCCAATCATCTAAAATGTTCCGAAATGTGCTCTTGGTGGCGCAGTCTCCTAAAAACCCATGATTGTCCTTCAGTTCGATGTTGAAGGTGTCGACTTCGACGGAGGAAAGGCAGGAAGCGCCGTGTGCGGCGATTGCCGGCGGTGTTGATTTTTGACTCATTTCGGACCTTTGAAACTGACGACAACTCATGACGAACTTTTCGCCAGATGCTCAGTTCCCGGCGAAATCATATGGCCTGCTACGCCGATCGGACTGAACGCTGCCTTGCGGCAGAACAAACGACGCTGGAGGATCCGATGTACGCTCGTTAATCGCCTGCCTTCCTGGGTGAAGCGCCCGATCCCAACCAGGTGCGGGCGCGCGTCGAAGCGGCCTTTGAGGATCGGTCAGCCCGTATCGAATTTTGAGATCGTCAAAGCATCGTCTTTATCGATGAGACTACGGGAGTCTCTGCGCTAGCCCTGCTTGGATTTTCCCGCCTCACTTCTTTAGCGGGTTTATCTTCTCGCAATCCCAAAAAGACTGTGTGGCGAAGTAGGTTATCGTCTGTCCAGGTCAGGTAGGTGATCTGCGCTACAAGCTGCGGCTTCACCCAATGCACGCGCGACAGGGCGAGTGGCGATCCGAAGCGGCTCTTGCGCGGTGGCGGCTTTTCGAGCGGCATTTTGCCGACGGCGAGCGGCGCCAGCTTGTCATGCAGCATCCGCAAGGTCTTCTGCGTCATGCCGGTGCCGACGCGACCGGCATAAACCAAGCTGCCATCCGCCTCGTAGTAGCCGAGCAGCAGTGATCCAATGAGCGTGCGCGAGCCCTCGGGATCGCTCCAGCCGATGATCACGAATTCGGCTTCGTTCAGGCATTTGCTTTTGGTCCAGACGCCCCTGTTCCCGGGTAGGTAGGCGCGGTCTGCGCGCTTTGAAACAACGCCCTCCAACCCGTGTGCGCAAGCGTTCCTTCGGACGGTCTCGCCGTCTTCGGTGAAATGCGCGCTGTATTCGATGCCCTTCGGCGGCTTGGCCAGTATCTTCTGCAGTCGCTTTTTCCGTTCAATCAACGGCATAAAGCCAATCGCCTCACCGTCAATGAACAGAAGATCGAACGCATAGTAGATGAGATGAACCCGCGCACCTTCGTCTGTGGCAGCTTGAATGAGGGCAAATCTCGGGATGCCGTTGGCATTGATGCCGCATAACTCGCCGTCGATATAAGCGGACCCTACCTTCAGCTTGCTGAGAGCGGCAGCGATGGCGGGATATTTGGCCGTCCAGTCCAATCCTGAGCGAGTCAGCAAGGTCACCTTGCCATCGGAAATCCGCGCGGCGATCCGGTAGCCATCGAACTTGATCTCGTGAAGCCATCCCGGACCGGGCGGCGCTGTCTCGACCAGTTTGCAAAGCTGCGGCTCGATCCATGACGGCACCGACAATGCGGCGGCACTAGCTCGCCGCGATCCTTTCCGAGGCGCGCGAGCTGCTGACGAAGCTTCGGACACGCGCACCATACTCGAACTCCCAACACACACGCCGACTCAACACGGCGCAGTTCCGATGGTTTCTGATTCAAGCCAAGGAGTGGATGAGCGAGGAAAAAAAGCCCCGCACTGAGGAAAATGTGCGGGGCTTTGAGGCTACTCATGTCAACGCGAAATGGGGTTTCGCGCCGCGCTCAAGGATAACCAAACGTGTCTTCGCCGCAAGCTGAGCCATCTCCCAACGGAATTTCGAGGAACCTGCCAAGTTCGGGTTCGTTAAAGCTTTGCAGTCGTGAGAAGGAGGAGTGATCGGCAATGGCGAACGCCTATGTCGAACCCCGGCCGAAAGGCCGGCCAGAAGCATCGGCAATTGAGGACTAGGTCGTCGAAGACCACGCGAATGGCGTGTTGCACACGGCCAGGACGCAAGAAGCAGCGATCGAATGGGCCAGGAAAGAAGGCCACCATCCTCTTGTAGCTCGTGTGAGACAGCGAAACGATAAGAACATTCCGGACCATTGGCGATCGGCGTGAATGAGCCGCAAAGCAAAGCGCCTCCGGCAAAGCGAGTGCCGGAGGCGCTTTCTACGCCGTCTTCGGGGGGAGACGACGAAAACAAGAGATAACTCTGTTTCGGTTTGAATTCGAGTAGAGTTAATCCGTTCCGTTTGTACCCTGAAAAATTCGGAAATCCTCTGGTCTTCGGGAGCGCTCAACACGGCCTCCATCCTGCTTTTGATTGGCTTTGGCTCTATCGCATTCGGTTCCATGGAACATTTGGCGACAGGGCCGTGGCGTCCGGTCATTCGTGGGCTGCCGGCGGTTTGCACCGACAATTGAAGCAATAGTTTACGTCAACCTTTAGTTGTCTCCGCAAATCACGCCACCGGGCAATATGGCACCGCAGTTCAGGTGCGCGGCGGCCTCAGCGGTAAGTTGAGCTCCAATATCGCCCTCTTCGGCGACGTCGCTTGGCAGCATCAGGTCAGCGACGGCGGCTTCCTCGGCTGGGCCTTCAACGCCGGAATTCGCGACGATTTCTGATCAAGCTATGGGGAGCGTTAGGGCGAGCCGTGGGCACCGCAGGGTGCTGAACGTCCGTTTTTGGTTTTATCCCATTGACGCACGAACGACCGGCTTGGGCGCGATACAGACGTCACCTGGCCTCATAAAGGGGCCGACAGTAGCCAGTCTGAATTTTGATCGTGAGACTGCAAAAGCAGACATTCGCAGGATCGCCCTTCATGAGATTGACGCTCTGGACGCAGGGCGCGTTGCCATTGCATGAGAGTAGGCCGATCTCAAGTTGGGAGCGGCGGGATTGTGCCTTTCACGTTTCGCTGACATCACCATGCATAACGGAGCGTCGCGCGCGCTTCGTAAGCGCCGGCGTTGTCGGCGAAATGCGCGTCACTCGTGACTGCGAAAGAGAGCCCGTTGCCGAGATCCAAGGCACAGCCGAGCGTTGTAATCGCGGAATTGCGCGCTGGTCGGACCCCTTGCACCTCCAAATTAGTGCCCAGTAGATTTTGGAATGATGCGGCAAGAGGTGTGTCGTCGACCACACCATAAGCCCAGGCACCGCGCGCCCAGAGATTCAAGCTCATGCCGCGAGTCTGCAGCAATTCTATACTTATCCGGGTGCCGAGTTCCGTATGCGCTTGAATGGAATGATGCGGAGCATAGGACAGGCCGAAGCCGCCGCCGCTCAGATCCTGCTCATTGACGGTTGGCGTTTGGAAATCCTGCGCCTCGAAAGCAACGTAAGGTGTGAGCGCGACCGGCGGTAGCCATGAGGCAGAAACCGGCCAAGGAAGCAGAGAGGGCAAAGCCAGCCGATAACCCGATTCGAATCGTTCACCGAAAGCCTGCGCGCCAAAATTCGTCATCAGATGGTCCCCGCCAAAGGAATAGCGATCCGTCGCCATCCAATGATTGGCGAAGCTCAATGCATCGGCGACATAGAAGCCGCCCATCTTCGTGACAGCATAGAGCCCCGCCTGCACGGCACTGCTACGGCCGCCGCCGAGACCTTGCGCCAGGCTCCAAGTCGTACTGCCGCCGCCGGCAGCGAAACCCACTACCGTCTCGGACGTCAGATGGTAATCGAGGCCGCTCACTGAACTATAGACCGCGCCGTCAAAATCATGGGTGCCGGCACCAAACGGATCACCCTTCATCGATTGAGTCGCGCCATAAGTTACGCTCCAGACCGACCATTGAGGCAGACAGCCATTGGGATCGGGCGATTCACGCGGCAGTCTTGGAAGTCCCACGCGGCAAGCATGGAAATTTGCGTCAAAGCGGCTGATTCCCGCGCCACCGGCATTGACGAAAGGATCGAGCATGGTGACGAGAAAGCCGTCCGTCATTGCAGCGGCAACCTCTTGTCCGCCCGTCATGGCTTCGCCGGATAGCTGGGTCAGCGCAAATCGCAGATCGTCGCCGGTCAGCGCATAAACACGGGCAAAATTCGCCGGCATGCCGCCACCCATGTTGAAATAGCTGTTCACGCTGTCGGCGACGGTCTGAGTATTCTGACCATTATTCTGGTTGTTCCCCAGGGTGGCGGTCAGATTGAGAAAGGCATCGAGGCCGGAATAGCTGAGAGCGGCGGTGAAGCCGGCAGGAAGATTGCTCGTCTGAAGTGAAGAAAACGCGCCGCTGAGGCCGCCCGAGTGCAGGATCGTATATTGTTTTGCGATATAGGTGCCGACGGTGAAGGTCGCGAGCACATTCCCTGCTAGAGTTGCGGTGCCGCTGACATTCGCCTTGCTCGCCGTCGCCGCGCTGATCGTGACGCTATAAATCGAGCCCGCCGCGAGCGTCAGCGTCCCGGCGATGGTCACGGACGTTCCGGCGAGGCCTGCCGCGCCAGGCACCAGCGTGCCGCCGCCGTGAACCTGGGTATTGCCCAGCGTGCCGAGGCCGGTGAGGACCGCGCCGCTGTTGACGCTTGTCAGCGACGAGCTGGCGATTGAACCGTCGACCCGCAGAGTTCCGGCATTCACCGTGGTGGTGCCAGTATAGCTATTGGCCGCGGGCAGGATCAGCGTGCCGCCGCCGGTTAGGACGAGATCACCAGGGCTCGCGCCATCCGCAATCGCGGCGGAAATCGTGTTCGTCTGGCCACTCGGCACGTTGAAGGTCGGATCGCCGGAGAGGGTGATCGCGTGATTGAGCGTGAAGGCGGCAGCAAAATTTAGCGTGGTGTTGTCGTTCAAAGCCAGCGAGCCGCCATTGCCGAGATTGTTGTCGGCGGCGATGCTGAGCGTGCCGCCATTGACCGTCGTCGTTCCCACATAGCTATTGGCGCCCGATAGCGTGACCACACCGGTGCCGTCTTTCGTCACCCCGCCGTTACCCGAAATCGTCCCGGCAAATTGCGTGGTCGCATTGTTGCCGCCCGTCGTGAGAGTCGCCGAGGCGAGCGAGACGGTCCCGTCGCCTGCGAGCGAGCCGACCGCCTGATTGAAGCCATTGAGGTCGAGCGTTGCGCCGCCGCTGATTGAAACGGCGCTGTTGGCGGAGAGCGTATTGGCGGCGCCGGCACGCAAAATCCCGGCGGAAATCGACGTATTGCCGATATAGCTGTTGGCACCCGACAGGACGACCGTACCCGCGGTGGTTTTGGTCAAGGCTCCCGGGCCTGTGAGAACGCCATTCGCCGTGCCGGCCTGCATGTCGAATGTCTTTGTCGCAACGATTGTCGCGTCGGACGCTAACGTGCCGCCGGTGAGCTGATAATTCGCGACGTGGATCGTACCGGTTTGAACCGTGCCGCCGGATTGATTGAGCGCGGCTTGGGTCTGCACCGTGCCGCCGAGATCGAGTGTGCCGCCGCCCATCGCGGTTGTGTTGCTGGTCGCGCCGAGCGTGCCTGCACCGCTGAGCAGAAGCGTGCCAGCGGAGATAGTCGTGCCGCCGCTGTAGCCGTTGGTACCGGCCAAAGTGACCGTGCCGGCAGTCGTCTTGTTTAGAGCGCCGCCGCCGGCAAGAACGCCATTTGCCGTGCCGGCCTGTATATCGAAAGTTGTCGCCGCCGCGACCGTCGCGTCCGAGGCCAAAGTGCCGCCGGTGAGCTGATAATTGGCGACGTGGATCGTACCGGTTTGAACCGTGCCGCCGGATTGATTGAGCGCGGCTTGCGTCTGGGTCGTGCCGCCGAAATTGAGCGTGCCGCCACTGACCGTCGTCGTATTGCTGGTCGCACCCAGCGTGCCCGAACCGCTGAGCAGAAGGGTGCCGGCGGAAATGGTCGTGCCGCCATTGTAGCTGTTGGCGCCCGAGAGCGTGAATGTGCCACTGCCCGTCTTGATGATGCCGCCGCTGCCGGAGATGAGCCCGGAGAAGGCGGTGCTCGTATTGTCGCCCCCGGTCGTCAGCGTCGCGCCGCCGAGCGTGGCATTGCCGCTGCCGGATAGCGAGCCGATGGACTGATCGAAACCGTTGAGATCGAGTGTCGCGCCGCCGGCAACCGAGATGGAACTATTGGCGGATAATGTATTCGCAGCGCCGGCCTGCAAAGTGCCGGCGGAAATCGTCGTGCCGCCGCCATAGGCGTTAGCGCCCGACAAGAGCAGAGTTCCGGCGCCGAGTTTCGTGAGACTGCCGGTGCCAGTCAGCGATTGGTTCAGGCTAAAAACATTGGCGGCAGCCGCGATATCGAAACCGCCGCCGTTTGCGCCCCAGTTGATCGTCCGCGGAGTCGAGGTGAAGCCCGTCCCTGTGACTTGCAGCGTGCCGCCATTGAAGGTTAGGGCGCCCCCAGCGGCGCCGAGATTTGAATCCGAAGAGACCGACAAAGCGCCTTGCATAAGCGTCCAGGGCGTTGCGGCCGATGTCGTGCCCGTCAAGGTCCATGTGCTGGTTCCAACTTTTTGGAACGTCGAAAAGCCCCGATATTGCGCGGCGGGGCCGATGGCCGAGACGGCGAAAGTACTGTTTGCGGAGCCGCCCAATTTGAAAGTATCCGAGCCTGTGCCGACGACATTACCGGTGATCGACGAATCGGCGTCGAGTTCGAGACTGTTGCTGCCCCCCGTGAAGCTGATCGCATTGGCGCGCGTGATGCCATCACCTGCGAGCCCGCCGCTGATCGTCCCGCTGTTGACGATGGTGAGATTGGAGCCTGCAATGCCAATACCGCCGCTGCCGATCGTGCCGGCGGCGCCATTCGTGCCGCCCGTGCCGCCGCTGCCCGCAGTTCCGCCCGATCCGCCATTGATCGTGCCTGCGTTGGTGAGGGTGAGACCGGAGGCGGAAATGCCGATGCCGCCATTGCCACCATTGCCGCCGCTGCCGCCGGCGCCGAGAAACGGCAGAGACGTCCCCGATCCACCATTGCCGCCATTACCGCCGTTACCGCCGCGGACAGTGGCGGTGGCTGCATTGACGAATGTCGCGCCCGGCGCGCTGAACGAAGCGCCGATGCCGCCGCTGCCGCCTGAACCGCCGTTGCCGCCGGCATTCGTGGACAGGACCGGCCCGCCGCTGCCGCCCGCTCCGCCAGCACCGCCATTGCCAGCGGAAATCATGCTGCTGTTGCTGCTGCTCCCTGTGCCGGTGATCAATGCGCCATAACCACCGCCGCCGCCGCCGCCGCCGCCGCCACCGTTCAGCACATTAGCATTGCCACCCGCGCCGCCAGATCCGCCGTTTGCGGCGGACAGCGGGCCGATGTTGGCGATGGTTGCCGCGCCCGCACCATTACCATTGGTGCCGCCCGCACCGCCACCGCCGCCGCCCGCGCTTGCGGTGCCGAGAATAGCCGTGCTGCCATTGGCACCATCGGGCGTGGCCGACGTGCCTCCCGAAGCGTTCGAGCCGCCGACGCCAGAACCGCCCGCACCGCCAGTCCCTCCGCCGGCGCCACCGCCTCCACCGCCGCCGCCACCCTGAAGCAGATTATTGCCGCCGGCGGCGCCCGCCGCGCCATTCGTGCCGGTGCCGCCCGCACCACCGGCGCCGCCGCTTGCGCCCCCCGCCCCGCCATCAGCCCGAACAGAAGTGGTCGGAAGTAAAAATGCCGTAAGGGTAAGAGCGAGACAAAGACAACGAAAGATTTGGCGCCACAATCGACAGACCGAAGTGTGGCGCGTCCATAATTGAAAATTGCTTTGGCCTAAAATCCACGGCATCGAATTCACCCACAAAACGGGCGATTCACGCGGGAACGCTTACAGGACTCGCAACGAGACCCTCAATGACGATCAATCTGCGAATACCGAAGTAATTTGGCAATTAACTAGGTTACACTGTCCACAGAACTCACGCTGTTCATCGCGCGGCATCGATCGCACGCAGCTCGATCCGGCAAATGACCGCTTCGGAGAAGGCCATATTAGGCTCCCGAATAGCTTTGATGGGGGCGAAGCCATGCGTCCAATTCAGGCCGAAAACAGACAGTCCGCTTAGAACCCGAAACTAAAAATCGGACGTTCATTGATGCGGCTCAGCGAACCTGAAATTATTTGGGATCAAAGCAGACAAGACTATGCTTTGCCAGCCACGCATTCCGGAAATCTTCCGTCTCCAGCCTGAAAGCTCAAAAGCCACGGAATTTCCCTGGGCTTAAGGTTCAGTTATGACGTGCTGAGACCGTGATCGGCGCAATCGGGGCACCGCGGCACTAATGCCGCTCGCAAGGGGAGTTTTTGGCGAAGCTGAAACCGACTGGTGGCTTACCAGTTGACCGTCCGTAAAGACTCGTAATCTTGCTCCTCCCTCTCCCGTAGTTAGCCCCGCGCGTCGAGCATTCCGCGTGGGGCTATTTTCTGCCGACTTTGCAGCGGCCAGGCTAGAACGCGGTCGCTCAGCTGTCTGCGGCTATCCGCGCGATGTGTTCCGGGTCGTCTTCGCCTTGCCCAAAAAGCACAATAATGCGGGCAGCGAGCGCCTCGGCTTGAGGGCTCAAGCGATCCGAGACGTTGGCGAGGCGCAAGGCTTCTTCGAAAGCTTCAGTCAGGATGGCGATTGCGCGGTCATCGAAAATGCCGTCCCGCAAAAGGCTGCGAATTGCCATCCAGTCCCGCCTCCCCGATCGCTGAAACCTACGATAAAATCGTCGAGAATATACATCTCTGACGCGTAGTAATCAATGGGTGCGCTAGACCGAGCGCGGTGCTCCAAGCCAGTCATGCTCAATCGTGCCTTGCAGCGGCCACTCGCCGAAGCGCTCGAAAGCTCTGCCCGCTGCCGTTTGGATCGCGAACATGAAAGTCGTGATGATGCGTTGCGCAACGGATGCGGCGCGCAACTCGCTTCTATCGTTGATTTCGGAAAGGCGGAGCGCTTCGTCGAGGGCTGCGGCTAGGATCTTAACCTGGTCTTGATCGAACACGCCGCACGAAGGGAGCTTGCAAATCTGCATCGCAGAAACTCCATACGCGGAAGCACAAGATGGCCTGGCTGAAGCGAAGGAAAAAGGCTTTCAGGTATGTTCCTTCGTGCGCAGTTTCCGGCGGGTGTCTATTCAAATTTTTTCGAGCTTAGGTGTACCGGCTATATCCTGATCTCGCTTTTCTTGCGCGTAGGGCGCGGCGGCGCGAGCATCCTGTCCGTCTCCAAGGCGCACACAAGCTGCTCATGCGCGTCGGCGCGGGCGCCTCTGTATTCGACGGCCCGCATCAGCAACTCGGCGTCGTGCTGCCAATAAGACATGTGTTGCCGCGGCTTCGCCAGGAGGAGGATGATCTCGCCTGCGTCCTTACATGTGCGCAGCCAGCAGCCGTCCTCGAGTTTGATCGGCTCTCTTAACTTCGTGGATGAGGGCATGAGGGGAACTCGGAACGCTTACTCTTACTGCCCTTCGAGATGAGCGCTGCCGCCGCGCTCTGCGAGCTGAGCCGTGGATGATCAAACCACGTGTGCAGATCGGCCGGATCAAAAAGTTGAGTCTAGCATTGTCGGTAGGGCGACCTTTCGCTCAATTAGTTCAAGGAGAATGCGGATGCGTTTCCTATCAACCATCGCAGTCAGCACTCTGCTGGCGGGCACTATCATTTCTGCGGCGACCGCAGCACCCATTGTCACGCAAGGCTCGCTCAGCCAGACCGCCGCGGTGTCGGCGCCGATCCTGAAGACCCAGTTCTTCTGGGGTGGTCGGCATTACTGCTGGTACCCGGACGGCTGGCATGGTCCGGGCTTTTATTGGTGCGGCTATGCTTGGCGTCGCGGCTTCGGTTGGGGCGGCCCGGTTGGATGGCACGGATGGCGTGGCGGCGGCCGAGGCTTTCACGGACGGATGCATGGCGGCGGCATGTACGGCGGCATGCACGGCGGGATGATGCATGGCGGCATGCACGGCGGGATGCATGGGGGCATGCACGGCGGGATGCAAGGAGGGACGCAAGGAGGCGGCGGCCACGGCAATCATTGATCTGATTTAAAGCATCGCAAAGCCGCTCAATCGGGCGGCTTTGCCCACTTGGGGCTTAGGCTCTTCGTCGATCAGCCTCGGATCGTCGTCACCTTCGCCAGACTTGTTAACGCGCTTCGATACGGGCCATTCGCGCGCCGCATCTTCCGGCGCCGGCTTCAAGACTTCAAGGCCACCCGGGCCATCGAGCCATGCGTCGAAGTCCTTCAGATCGAGCATCATTGGCATGCGGTCGTGATATTTGCGCATCCATTGCGATGCAGCACCAACTATGATTGTGGCCGATAACATCTCTTGCAATGTTTCAGGATCGTCCAACGATCCCACAGACCGGCGAAGGCGATCGGAATGCCATCGGTGCGGTGAAATAGTGCGGCTGGCGATCCTTTTTGCCGCCTGTCCACTTATATCGCGTTTGGCTGATCTGTTCAGCGAACCGAGCGGACCAGGCCATCGCCTAATCAAACCATGAGCTGCCTATGGCACAAAAAGCAAAAAAGCCGGGCGAACCCGGCCTTCCCTATGCGCTTTGCTGATCTATGCCAGTACATCCGTGGTCAAAGATCAGAGCGCAACCCGTTTACGCGGCCTGAAGATTTTCAGCTGAACTCTTGCCGCTACGGTTGTCCTTTACGACGTCGAAGCTGACCTTCTGACCTTCCGTGATGGTACGCAGACCAGCCCGTTCGACGGCTGAGATATGGACGAAAACGTCCGCGCTGCCATCGTCAAGCGCGATGAAGCCGAAGCCCTTGGTGGTGTTGAAGAACTTAACTATTCCAGTGTTCATGACGCATTCCTTCGAATCGGTCATAGGAGATTGCTCGCCGGGCATGACGCGCGACGAACCGTTCAGATCGATTTTGAGAGAGGAATATCGCCGACGGCGCTGTGCGCCAGAAACAAGGTTCGACAAGCAAAGATCGATGTATTCGTTACATAAGCCTAGAAGGTGTCGGAAGCAAGATGGCACGGCAATAAAAAGAAGGGGCGCTGCGGTCAGCGTCGGTGTTCGTCTTTTGCGTCGCGCGTTCACCCCCGAGATCGAACTAGAAGCGCCGTCCCATTCCCTACTTGGCGCGCCCACTAACAATGAAACGAAACTTACGCGAGCGTAGAGACTTAATCCCAAGTGGAATGGGGGTTTGCTTCAGCGAACGTTCTGGTCGAACCCCAGAACGTAAGCTCCAGGCGGATCAGCATGCCACCAGGGGGACCTTTGGGCGATCGACGAGGCGAAGGTTAGAGCCCGATGCGCATTGCACAAGTTGCTCCATTGGCAGAAAGCGTGCCGCCTAAGCTTTATGGCGGAACAGAGCGGGTCGTTTCCTGGCTGACGGAAGAGCTAGTAGCGCTCGGTCACGAGGTTACACTTTTCGCAAGCGCGGATTCTCGAACGAAAGCAACTCTTGTTTCCGTGTGTCGTCAGGGCTTGCGTTTGGGGCGACCTCGGGTCGATGCAATGGCGGCGAATGCATTACAGTTGGAGGCCGTCGCACGCCGAGCGTCAGAATTTGACGTGATCCACTGTCACTCGGACTGGATCCACCTGCCATTGCTGAGCCGCCTTGGTGTTCCGTTCCTGACGACACTGCATGGCCGCCTTGATCTGCCGGGCATTACGAATGTCATTGATCAGTTCCCGGATGCTTCCTTTGTCTCGATTTCAGAAAATCAGCGCCGCCCGCTCACCAAGGCTCATTGGCTTGCGACCATTTATCATGGCCTGCCGCCGACCAGCTTTCGGCCATGCTTTTCCAAAGGCAGCTATCTCGCGTTTCTAGGGCGGTTGACAGCGGATAAAGGTCCTGAGATCGCCATATCGATCGCGCAGGCGACCGGAATTCCATTGCGCATCGCAGCCAAAATCCCGAGTGCAGACAGGGCTTACTTCAAAGAGAAGATCGAGCCTTTCGTGGACGGTGATTTCATCAAGCTTGTCGGGGAAGTTAATGATAGGGAAAAGCAGCAATTCCTCGCTGGCGCACGGGCGCTACTGTTTTCAATTCGATGGCCCGAGCCGTTTGGCCTTGTGATGATTGAAGCCATGGCCTGCGGAACGCCTGTTATCGCGTTCCGATCAGGCTCGGTGCCGGAGGTCATCGAAGACGGCGTGACCGGATTTATCGTCGATACCAAAGAACAAGCGGTTCAACGGGTCGCATGCGTCGACCAGCTCGATCGACGGCGCGTGCGTGCTTGCATGGAAGAGCGCTTTTCCTCGAGGCGCATGGCCGAGAATTACCTAAGCGTTTACCGCGAGATGGTTCAGAGCGCGAACTGTAACCACCTGTCGGGTGCCCTTAGTTCCGCAGCTGATGCGTCGATATTGTGAGGCAACGAAACTCGCGCCGCGAGGCACCGATCTGCCGCGCTGGATCAATTGCAACAACAACGTCTTGATATAGGAAGGCAAGATCGCATCAATTGGCTTTGCGTCTTCAGTTCAGCTTTTCCGGCGATGACTCGAGCGTAGTAGGATCTTAGTGCAGTCGTATCCGTCACCGACGATACACCTTCTGTGGGCGAACGCATTGCCTCAGTAGTGTGTCGACAATGGCCGCTCTTTTGACGCCTGATTGTTTCAAGTAGCTCCTTGGCTTCCCGAAGCGGCCCTTGCGGCTGTTAACGATAGGCAAATCTCAAACGGTCAGAAAGGCTGTTAACCTATCTTTTTGCATTGACGCGAGTGAAGCCTAATCCCTAAGCTCAAGTGTTGAGGGAGCTGCGAGAATATGCAATCGCTCATCGAATGGCAGCCTGGTGATGCGGATAGCTTCGGACGACGGCCGATCCCTTTGCGCCATAATCTCGCATCAAGCCCGCTTTTTGCAGATGCGGCCTTGATCCGCCTGATTGAGGAAACTCCCCGCAACCGGCTCCACGTCAATACGATGCCACGTGACGCGCGCAATCCATGCCGCTGGCGCGAGGGTGATATGAGTGGGCTCTCCGGGGCCGTGGTGCTTGCTGCAGTCGCAAAAGGCTATCTTTGGATCCATCTACAACGTGTGCACGAGACCGATCGTGCCTATGGTCAGCTGCTCGACGCGCTTTTTGCCGATATCGCACGAAATGTGCCGGAATTTCGCAGTTATAAGCGCTCTATGAGCGTCCTTATTTCATCGCCCGCCATGAATGTCGCTTATCACGCTGACGTACCAGGCCAGACCTTGTGGCAAATTCGCGGTCGGAAGCGCGTCTGGGTATATCCTGCATGCCCGCCTTTCCTGCCACAGATCACACAAGAAAGAATCATCCTCAAACGCGCGGCCGATACCGATTTCGACTATGATCCAACTTTCGATGAAGCGGCGGAGATTTACGATCTCGGTCCAGACGATTGGGTGACGTGGCCGCATATGTGCCCGCATCGCGTCGTCAATGAAAATTGCGTCAACGTCTCGTTCACGACAGAACATTGGACGGATGAATTGCGCGCTGCCTACGCGGTTAATTATGCGAACGGCTTGCTGCGGCCATTGAGTCGCGAAAGACGCCTCTCGGTTGCCACTCATGGTCCCGGCTTCATGGCAAAACTGGCCTTAACCAGCGCCCATAAAATGCTGCGTAAGACAGCAGCATCCCGTCTACCGATTTCCATTGATTTCCGGGTCGACCCCGATGCGCCGGAGGGATTTGTTTCAATCCCCACCCATCATATCCTGAAGTGAGCCAAAAAGCGCTTATGCCTCTGAAGATAGATATCGCGCGTACTCTTGATGCCGTTGATGCGCTCGCTGCGGACTGGACGGCGCTCGAAGGGGCGACGCCAGAAGCGACCGGATTTCAATCCTTCGATTGGTGCCGCGCCTGGCTGGCGGCGGCGCGCGAGCGCAAGGCGGCCGAGCCGCGGGTTATCGCCATACGCGACGGTGGCCATCTTGTCATGTTGGCGCCTATCCAGGTTGAGACGATCTCTGGCATCAAAATCGCGCGCTGGATCGGCGCTCCGCTGACGCAATATGGCGACTTCCTGGCCCTCCCCAGCGAACGCCGGCGCGACTGGCATGCGGCTGCCGAGGTGGAATTGGCACGTTGGCGGGATATCCATCTCTTTGCTTTTACTGGGCTGCGCTGCGACAGCGTGCTCGCGCAAAACAGCTCGGTGATGGACGATGACATGGAATTGCAATCGGCCCCTTTTGTCCATCTTAACAAGCCTGCCGGCAAGCCCCGGCGTCATAAGAGCTTAGAGCGGCGCTTCAAAAGATTAGCCGCCTTCGGACCCCTCCGATTCGAAGCCCTCGACAATGCGGAACGCCGAGTCGTGGCGGCGAAAACAGCATTCGTTATGAAGCGCGAATGGCTGCGCCGCCAGCATCGTGTCAGCCTCACCCTTGCCAATCCAGTCACTGCGAAGAGTGTAGCCGAGCTCTGCGCGATAGAGTTCTTAAGTGTCCACTGTCTATGGGCCGGTGATGAGCTCGCCGCAATTGAAATAGGCTTTGTCGGCGGTGGTGTTTACCGATCGCTGATCGGCTGTTTCAATGCCCGATTGGCGACGGGTTCGCCGGGTCATTATTTGACGTTGGCCTTGCAACGGCAACTCGCCGCGCAAGGCATCGTCAAACTCGATTTTCTGGCGCCTTCTGATGCTTATAAGATGATGTTCGCCGATGGCGTCGTGAGCGTCGGCGCGCGGTATAAGGCGCAGGGCCTTCGCGGTCAGCTCGCGCTCTTCTTCTTCGTCAAGCTACGGCCGACGCTTAAGCAGCTGCTCAACCAAGTCGTGGCATTGCGGCGGATCTTAAGAGCTGAAAACATCCGCAGCTCGCCGCTTCAACCCGCAACGCGGCGAGGACTGCCGTTTTGGCGACCGCCTCTCGTGGACGCGCGATTGGCTCCGCAAGCCGCATTGGAAATGCCTCCGCCTCGACCTGGCCGGTAAAATCGCCATTGCTGGCATTCGAGCCCAAATGGACTTCGCCAAGTTTCCCTTTGCTTTGCCTCCCAACCAAAGCCGTTCGTCCAGATGAAAATGAGCGTTCGCTTGTGCATTTCAGTGATTCAAAGCAGACGGACCGCTTCGAACGATTCTCGCGGCAACGGTTTCCAATTGAGACGGCAACGCCTCCTGAAGGATCTCGTCGCTTCGCCATGGAATCTTTGCGTTGTGCTGATCCGATCGCGCGGAACCACGGTCTCGCAGAGTTGGTTTACGAGCGAACGGTGTGAGATCCGGGCTGCTCGCAGACCTTTCTCATGCTGAGCGGTAGCAGATGCCGATTACTCTGCCGAAAACGCGCTTCAGCCTTTTGAAATGCCGGAGACTGCCATGGCGGATTCGACCATCGTCGATCGTGCCAGCGAGACCGTTCAAAGGGAGATTGCAGGCGTCCTGCGCAGGCACTGCCAGAGTCTCCCGCAACCCGAAAATGTCGAGGCGTTTGGCGATTCCTTCGGCCGCTTTGGCGATGCCCGCATCGTGCTGCTGGGCGAAGCCACACACGGCAGTTCGGAGTTCTACAAGGCGCGCGCAGCGATCACGCGGCATCTCATCCAGCATCACGGGTTTTCCTTTGTGGCTGCCGAGGCGGATTGGCCAGACGCGGCGCGGATCGACCGCTATGTGCGCCATCGCGAGCCCGAACCCAGCCGCAGCGAAGCGTTTGCGCGCTTCCCGACCTGGATGTGGCGCAACACCGACGTAATGGCGCTAGTCGATTGGCTGCGAGATCATAATCAGAACTTGCCGCCCGACCGGCGCGCGTCATTCCACGGACTCGATCTATACAGCCTCGGCGCATCCATCGACGCCGTCCTTACCTATCTCGATCGGATTGATCCCGAGGCGGCTAAGACTGCGCGCCGTCGCTACGGTTGCTTGACGCCCTGGCATGACGAACCCAGCGACTATGGCCGCGCCGTCTATCGCGGCAAGCGCGATGCGTGCGAAGACCAAGTGGTCGCACAGCTCAACGAGATGCTGTCGAACCGTCTCGCCAATATCGAGAAGGATGGCGAAGCCTATTTTGATGCTGTGCAGAATGCCCGCATCGTGCGCGCGGCCGAGCAGTATTACCGCATCATGTTCCGTGGCTCACGGGAATCCTGGAATTTGCGGGACCGGCACATGTTCGACACGCTGCAGGCGCTCTTGAGCCAGCGCGATCGGTCGGCCAAGGGCATCATCTGGGCACATAATTCGCACATCGGCAACGCGGCCGCGACGGCGATGGGGTGGGAAGGCGAATTCAACATTGGCGAGCTCTGCCGCACGGCTTATGGCGACGATGCCGCGCTCATCGGCTTCGGTACCGACCGCGGCACCGTCGCTGCCGCCAACGACTGGGGCGGCGCGATGGAGGTCAAGAGCGTGCGGCCCGCGCGGCCGGACTCTTATGAGCACGCCTTCCGCCGTGCGGGGATTGCCCGGACGCTGACGGATTGGCGCAGGCAGCCTCACGGCGAACTCGCCCAGGCGCTGCGCGAGCCGATGCTCGAGCGTGCCATCGGCGTCGTCTATAGGCCGGAATCTGAGTTCCTGAGCCATTATTTCGAAGCGATCCTGGCCGACCAGTTCGATGCCTATGTCTGGTTCGAAGAGACGAGCGCAGTAACCCCGCTTCCCTCGGGGCCGCCGCATGGCGTGCCGGAAACCTATCCGTTTGGGTTGTGACCGATGAGTGCTGAACCTCGCGAAGTGGAGATCGGAGCGCTCGCTCTGCGGGGTTTCCTAGGCGTGCCCGACCGAGCCCGCGGATTGGTCATCTTCGCCCATGGCAGCGGAAGCGGGCGGTTCAGTCCCCGGAACAACTATGTCGCTCGGGCGCTCCGGACGGCGGGCCTTGGCACGTTTCTTCTCGATCTGCTCACGCCCGAAGAGGAGCATGTGCGGTCCAATGTTTTCGATATCCCGCTCCTCGCAGAACGACTTTCGCGCGCGACGGAATGGGTTGCCGAGCAACCCGAGGCGACGAAGCTGCCCACCGGCTATTTCGGGGCCAGCACCGGCGCCGGTGCCGCGCTGATGGCGGCCGCAGACGACAGCCGGATCGCCGCAATCGTTTCCCGCGGTGGACGCCCTGATCTGGCGGGAGATGCGCTGCAGCGTGTGCGTGCACCAACGTTGCTCATTGTCGGCAGCCGTGACGAACCCGTCATAACCCTCAACCAAAGCGCCCAAGCGAGACTGCAGACGGAAAGCCGTCTGGTGATCGTGCCCGGAGCCACACATCTGTTCGAGGAGCCCGGAACGCTCGACGAGATTGTCGAGCATGCGATGCGATGGTTTCTCGCGCATCTGATAGAGCAGAAAGAGAGCCACGCCAATGTTTCGGGATAGGCAAGATGCCGGCCGACGGCTCGGCCGAGCGCTCGATCATCTGCGTGGAGCCGATCCAGTCGTTCTGGCGCTTCCACGAGGCGGGGTTCCCGTCGCATTCGAGGTTGCGAAGGCCCTGGATGCCAGGCTCGACCTCCTTCTCGTGCGCAAGATCGGCGTCCCTGGACAAGAGGAGCTCGCTCTCGGTGCGGTCGTCGATGGCGCGCATCCACGACTCGTTCTCAACGAGGATATGTTGAGGATGCTCGAACCGTCGCCTGGCTACATCAAGGCGGCCCAAGAACGCGAACTTGCGGAAATCGAGCGCCGGCGGCGTCGCTATCTCGAAGGGCGCCCGCCGATCGAAACGAGAGGTCGCACTGTGATCGTCGTTGATGACGGGATCGCGACCGGAGCAACGGTGAAAGCGGCCTTGCGAGGAGTCCGGCGAAATCGGCCCTCGCGCCTCTTTCTCGCGGCGCCGGTCGCGCCGCAATCAAGCCTCGACGAGCTCGCCGGTGAATGCGACGAGATGGTATCGCTGGAGACGCCTGAGCCGTTCTACGCTGTCGGGCTCCATTACGCTGATTTCGCGCAAACTACCGATGAAGAGGTCATCCGGCTTCTCGCGCAAGCAAATCGATCTGAAAGGAGCGAATCAGGGCAGGCGCCCATACTACCTTGTGGAGCAGCAGAGGTTCACTGAAGGTCACAACGTCGCGCCCGTGGAGGACGAGCCGATCGCCTCAAACGGCAATGGTGGCGGGATCAATGCTCAAGCTGTAGCACCTCGTGAACGGCGGTTTTGGTGTTCACGGTTGGCATCCCGTCTGATTGGAAGCCTCCCCCCGCCACGTGCAATGCACCGTTGACGAACCCTGCCGCGAAGCCGTGATGGGCGAGCTGCATGCGCGGCAGATTTTCCCAGCGCCCAGTGGCCGGATCATAGCTTTGAACGGCCCAGAAGGCCTTGGCACCTTCCCAGTCCTGATATTCGCCTCCTGCCACATAAATCTTTCCGTCCAACACAGCACCAGCCATGCCGCTGCGCCGGATCGGTGCGCGTCCCTTGTTGAGCCACTGGTCGCGCGCGGGATCGTATTCTTCGACAACGTTGGTATCCTCTGCGATCGTGATCTGCGCTGAGCCAATTCTGCCGCCGATCGCATAGATCTTGCCGCCGACCGCCGCCGCGAAAAGATGGTTGCGTGGTGTCGGCATAGCAGCGCGAGTACTCCAGCGGTCCGTAGCCGGATCGTACTCCTCGACCGTCCCTAGCACCCGTTGCGGGCTCCCCGGAGACAATGGCGCTGTTGGGTTGTCATGGATATCCGACTGCACGCCTCCAATCACATAGATCTTGCCATTGAGCGCGACCGCCCAACCTGCGCCTCGCGGCGTCGGCATCGGTGCAAGCGGCTTCCACATGTCGGTGTCTGGATCGTAGACCCAACTGCTCGCAACCGGTTGCCAGCCGGACTCGTTCGTCTCTCCATGCTCATTTGCAGGATTCTTAAACCCGCCAAAGACGTAAATTTTTCCGTTTAGCACAGCTGTCATGACGTGATGAGCGGGCTGGGGCATGAGCTTCCTCTGACCCCACCTGCCGGTCTTTGTGTCAAAGACGTACACGAGGCCAAGTGGCCGATGAGTTTCAGTGTCCAGCCCCGCGAGCACATACCAATTGGCACCAACGACCTCCCCCATAATCTCCCCCGCGGGCGCGGGAAGCTGAGCCGCCATTCGCCACTGCGCGTGCCCATCTTCGCGCGCCATCACGCTGAACGTCGCAATTGCAATCACTGCAATGAGGGACCGGCGAAGCCCGCGCATTGTTTGCTCCACACTTGCGTCCTCACCTGCCTAAGCCCAACCTACGCGCTCGATGATTTGCCGCGATCGCGCCGACGGACACTGGCCACGCGGACCTGCGATCCCGGGGCCAATCCCCGCGCGACCGCGCCCCCGCTCAGGCACCAATGTGACTCTGGTTGTGTTGTGCGCTCGGCTTCGCAATGCCCTGGAGGGCCTTCGCGGCGTCCGGCTGCTGGCGCGCCAGATCGCTTAGCGAGACGATGCCCACGAGGCGCTTGTTGCGGTCCATTACAGGCAGACGCCGCACCTGGATATCGCTCATGTTCGTGCAGACATGCGACACGTCTTCATCGTCAAAACAGTATTTCACATCTTGGGTCATTGCATCGCGGACCTTAGCGTCCGGCCCTTTGCCCTCCGCAATGCACCGCACCGCCATATCGCGATCTGTGATCATGCCGACCAGACGATCACCTTCGGCGACTGGCAGAATGCCGCAGTCGCACTCTTTCATCAGCTTGGCTGCCTGCTGTAGCGTGTCGCTCGGGCTTGCTAGCTTCGCTTCGCGTGTCATGACATCGCGAATCTTCATTGGAGTTCTCCGATATGGTCTGTCATCTGTCGCGGCCCGGCTGTCCGCTCCATAGGTGATCAGAGCAGCCAGACACCGTCCACGGATACGTCTCAACGGGATCACTGAGCCCATGTTCCCTGACCGCAGGCTCATTCCGGCCTACAAACGATCCACTCTCCTGCGGCGTTGGGTATTTGGTGCTTGAGGCTGGCAATCGGGCGCAAGACCCTCATTCCGGAGTCCGCTATGCACGGACAAAAACCCGAGTGGCCGCTGGCATGCGAAAGTTTGAAACGACACGGCGTCACCTTCACGCTAGGACAGAGCGTACCCTCAGCCGTGACCTCGCCTGCAGGTACGGAGAATTCCGCAAATTACGGATCGCCGGGAGAATATGGCGGGGCAATAGCTGACGGGTTTGCCCGCCTCTTTGGCCGGATTCGGTGCTCTGCTGCCAAACGGCGCCGCCGCTGCACGCGTGGTCGCACCGCTCGCCAAGTCTATGAAGTCTTTTGTGCCAGTCGTTGCTCTGGTCCAGGAAGTCGAGCGGGACCACATCGGCAAGAACGCGTTCCAGGAGCTCGAACACGAAGCGCTCCTTGCGCCGGTCACAAAGTGGCGCCGGCGAGCGGCGGCGCTCGGTCCGTTTTGAGTTCCGGGCCGCAGCAATACCTGGAGACGCTGCGCATGAAACGACGGAGGTCGCGACCTAAGATCGCGATGCAAGCGTCTCCACGATTTCCTCGCCGTGAGCAACAATGAGCGAGATATGGCCTTCGCCCTCATAATAGATCGCATGGCAGCTGGAAAGCCGCTCTGCGACCGCGCGTCCGATCGCGATTGGGACGTGCCTGTCGCGACCGCCATGCCACCAACGCAGGTTGGCAAAATGAACGTCTTCGGGTTTGAAATCCCAGCGGCTGCTTATGAGCGTACCTTCATAGGCCACTCCTTTTGATCCTTGCCGAAAGGCTTCCGCGAGCGAAGCGGACAGGATATCGGCGACTTTCGGCATGACCCTTCTATCGGGTTGCGGCCACCAGCCACTAAATCTGCGGAGCGACCGTGCCGCATGTTCTTCGTCTCGGTGCAAAGGCAGGAGCATTGGGGAGAGGAGCCATGGCAACCATTTCGAGAGAAACCTCAGTAGCGGACCAGGGAGCCCAGCGCCGGAAACGACGCCACAAGCGATGAGGCGATCGGGAATTGCGGACGCGCAGGCAAGCGCATAAGGGCCGCCCCCGGAAACTCCGATGACAGAGAAACGCTCGATGCCGAGCATATCGGCCAATTCAACCACATCGGATGGCCAATCCAAGAAATGGCGCCCCGGGTCGAAAGTGGAGAACCCCATCCCGGGACGATCAATTCCGATCAGACGAATGCTCAATCGCCGTGCGGGTTCGGCGAGAAGCTGCGCCTCCACGCGAGCGCCAGGAAAGCCATGAAAATAAAAGAGGACTTCGCCGGCTGGGTCGCCATATTCAGCAAACGCAAGCGATCTTCCGTCGCGCAATTGCAAGCAACCGACGTCACCCTGGGCCATCCCCTGTTTGTCGTCCAACTCCGACCTCACTCCGTTTCCCTGATGGCTTGGTTCACGATGCTATGGCTCGACTAACTTCATACCGTACGTGTTGCACATCCTCCATTGGCTAAAAGGGGCGCGGTTTGCATCCTGGGCCATCAGACGGCGGCACCGCACGTCAATAAACAGAAGATCGACAGCATAGTAGACGAGATAAACCCGCGCACCTTCGTCTGTGTCAGTTGGGAGGCCGTTTGCATCAATGCCGCACAACTCACCACGGCATGGGCGGATTTGATGTTCAGCTTGTCGGGAGCGGCGACGATGGTGGGGTATTTGACCGTCCAGTCCACTCCTGAGCGAGTCAGTAAGGGCCAGCTTGCCATCAGAAATCCTCGCAGCAATTCGGTAGACGTCGAACTTGATGTCGTGAACCCGTCCCGGCCCGGACGGCGCCGTCCCAACCAGTTTGCACAGCTGCGGCTCGATCCAAGACGGCACCGGCAATGCGACGGTAGTTCCCCTTCCGACGCGCGCTAGCTGCTGATGAAGCTCCGGACACGCGCGCCATAGTCGAACACCGACTCAACACGGCGCCGTTCGGTTGGTTTCTGAGTCAGGCCGAGGAGTGGATGCACGAGGTAAAAGAGCCCCGCACAGCCAGGTGCGGAATAAGAGGCTGCTCATGTCAGCGCGCGAGATGGGGCTTCGCACCGCGCTCAAGGACTAACCAAACATGGCATCGCCGCAAACTTAGCCAAGTTCAGTCCATCACTCAGGCCCGCACATTCGCGGTTCACAAGCAATGACCTCATTGCAGAGACTCAAGATAGGCGACCATGTCACGCGCATCCTGCGCGCCGACACCCAAGTCGGGCATCTCGTCACCCGGCTTGATCTCCTGCGGATGCTGAATCCATCGGCGCATATTGTCCGGCGTATTCACCAAAATGCCGGCGATGGTTGTACGGCTGCCGATTCCGGTCAGCGGTGGCCCGACATCGGCGTTCGGTCCACTGATTCCAGGGATGTTATGGCAACTCGCGCAGGCATATTGGCCCAAGGCGATCTTGCCGCGCTGCTCGTTCCCAGGCTCAAAGATTTTCGCGTCGAGCCTCTCAACGGAGGCTCGCTCCATTTCCACCGCTTTTTTGCGACGCTCTTCCGGACTTGCGGCTCGGGATTTGCCAGAAAGGGCGGATTTTGCGACCAATGCCCGATAGGCCTGAGGCGAAAGCTGGGGAAGCCTTGTCTTAAGGAAAGCGACAATGGCCCAGATGTCGCGATTGCTCATGCGATAATCCCAAGCGGGCATGGCAGTCATTTTAATACCGTGGGCGACGGTCCAATAGATGTCCCGGGCATGCCACTCGCGCCCTACTTGAACGAGACGCGGCGCTCCCGGCGTGATGCCCTCTGCGAATTCGCCGGGCGGCTCGCCCGGCGCGCCGTGGCATTGGACGCAATGCTGACGGAAAAGCTCCAAGCCTAAAGGCGCCAAATTCGGGTTCTCGAGGTTCGGAACCTTGATGTGCTTGGCCCGCTCGTGGATCGACTGAAGCGCTGTCGCATGCAGAACCCAACTTATAATGGGCCCATGCTGTTTCGTGGCTGCAACGTCATAAATACCCAAATATAGAAATCCCAGACCTGCGAAGGCCGCTCCTACGCAGCAGAGCACGATGCTGACCACCGCACATTGCAAGGCCTTCAGGGCCTTCATGCGCCACCGGATCTTAAACATTGCCAGCACCGGATCCTCTCCCGGCGAAACAGGCACGGCGGCCGTTGGTTGCGCCGCATCCCAGCTAAGCTGCTGAGGTACTCGCTTTGCGGCTAGAGGAGCTCTGCAGAAATTGTGCCGAAAGCGGAGGCACCACGAGCTCCCCTGAGTTGAGACAGGTTATAAGCTGATTAAAGTTGCTCACAACTATGGTGGCGCCTGCGACCCGACCATTAGCAAACTGGTTAGGCAGAGGACACTGCGCACTCGCTGGCGCGATCAATCGTATCGACGCAATGACGACGAGCACAAAAGTTGAAACGAAGACTTTTTGCTGCCGCACGATACCCATCGCCGCACGATAATGCGATTAATTCGCTGCGCGTATTGAACGTGCGCTCACAAACGGACTGTGACGGCTTTTCCTCGAGTAGAATGCAGACGATTGCGAAATCAAAGGCGAAGCGATGGTTGGCGCGTTGCGCACGAGAGATTGAACAACTCAGGTCTGCGAGATGGCAATTGCACATGCCATCGAAAGCAAAACAGAAGCAGCCTATCGACGAGGGGATCTCTATATGAAGCGGCTGGACCTGATGGAACATGGGAGAAGTATTGCAGTGGTGAATCTGGCAAAATTCTCTCGCTAGTGGAACAGGTGCGGGCTCGGAGAGCAGTTTCCTAAGCGTTGGGAGCGGACATTCGTCTCGGTTGACCAAAGTTGCCAAGCCGCACGAGGGGCTCAGCGGACTGTCAGGCCATTTAGGTTAGCGGGCGCGCGTTTTGGCTTGCCTTCAAATGTCTAGCAGGCCTTCATGTGTTTACCTTGAACGGTGGATATAAAATTCGAGTTGCTCGATGGTGAATTGTTGGTTGCTAATGATTGCCTGAACAAGATCCCCGATGGATATAATTCCGACCAAGCTTTCGTTTTCGATAACGGGCAGATGTCTGACTTTCTTATTAGTCATAACGCTCATGCATTCTTCGACAGTTTGCTCAGGTTTGGCGTAGATAACGTCAGTCTCCATAATGGCTTGAACCGGCGTCACCGGTGATGAGCGACCTTTTAACACGATGCTTCGAGCATAGTCGCGTTCTGTTATGATGCCGACGAGCTTGTTGTCGTCGATCACGACCAGCGATCCTACATCTTTCGCGGCCATCTTTTTGATCGCGTCATAAACTGTGGCATATGGAGATATCGAGAAGACTTCGTCCCCTTTCTGATCGAGCAACTGCCGTATAGTGGTCATTTAAGGACGCTCCATAAGCGGGCGGGTGCCGCCACGATCTCCGAGCGATCAGGTCCGTATCATACGGCGGTTCATAACGTGATCGCGAGTTCTTTCGACATGGCTTAAGCATCACCGGAGGGGCGCCGAGTGGCGGCCTTATGTCGGTCCGCAGTTGTCTCAATCGTTTGATCGCCGCAAAGGAAACGCCATGCTGCAGCCGCATCTGGCTCATTAAGCCGACCCGCGTTGCCGATCGATCTACTCGAAAATGCCGTCCGGGATTGCCTATATTGGCCGATATCGCAGACGAGCGCTGGCAACCTTTGTGGCTTTCCGGGGGTTTCGCTTACGCTCGCACGTCCAAAGCGCCTTCGCGCCGGATTTACTGGTGCCGCGATGAAACAAATCATGCTTGTCCTTCTCGCAGGCGCCGCCTTAGTCGCTGCAGCTATGTCGGCACGGGCTGATCCGCGCTCCTTTTCGGTTTTGATGTATCATGGCGACGCCGTTCGCAGCGGGCATTTCATCGTGCCGGGTCTGACCCGGGAGCGGGCGCGGTCGATTCATCTCGACAAGTCTTTCCGCGCCGAGCTTTCGGGCCGTGTCTATGCGCAGCCCCTTTATTGGCAAGCGCCCGGATCGAACACCGCGCTCCTTATCGCTGTGACCGAAGAGGATATCGTTTATGCGCTCGATGCGCGGACCGGCCACACCGTATGGAAACGCGAGCTCGGGCGGCCCGTTGTGAAGTCCGCACTACCGTGCGGAGATATCTTTCCCCTTGGCATAACCGGCACCCCGGTCATCGATCCGGCGAGCGGGACGCTCTATCTCGATGCGGCCGTGGCGCAGCCCTCGGGCCCGCAGCATCTCGTCTTTGCTTTAGCTTTGAAGGATGGGTCGATCCTGCCTGGCTGGCCGGTCGATGTGGCGAAAGCGCTCGCGGAAAGAAAGCCTCCCTTCATTGCGCGTGTTCAAAACCAACGCGGTGCCCTGCTGATTGGCGGTGGCATGCTTTACGTGCCCTTCAGTGGACATCTTGGCGATTGCGGCGCCTTTCGCGGAAGAGTGGTGGGCATTTCCCTTGCCGACCCGAAAAAGGTCGCGAGCTGGGCGACGCGCGCAACCGGCGGGGGCATTTGGGCGCAAGGCGGCGTGGTTTCCGACGGAACCTCGCTCTTTGTCGCAACCGGCAATACTTTGGATACGGTGAAGTGGGCGGATGGCGAGGCGGTCATCCGCCTACCGCTCGATCTGCAAATTCCGGCCGACAGACGTGACTTCTTTGCCCCCACGGATTGGCACAGCCTCGATGCTCGCGATGCGGACCTGGGCGGCACAGCCCCTCTCTTGATCGACGTGCTCACGGGAAAAAGTCATCAGCATCTCGTGCTCCAGCTCGGCAAGGACGGCAAAGCCTATATCCTTGATCGTGGCAATCTCGGCGCCATCGGCGGAGCGCTCGATGTCAAAAAGGTCTCGAAGCGCGCGATCCTTGCCGCCGCCGCCACTTACCCCGTCGCCGATGCCGCCTTTGTCGCGTTCCCTGGAGCAGGAACGGACTGTCCGAAGGGCGAGAGGAGCGGCCTTGCCGTTCTGGCGATCCGCGGTGGCAGCCCTCCCGCGCTCACGATGGCCTGGTGCGGGCAAGTTGCCGGTCTGGGGGCGCCAATTGTGACCACGACCGATGATCAGGCGAATTCGATTGTCTGGGATATCGGTGCCGGAGGCGACAACCGCCTGCATGCGTTCAAAGGCGATACAGGTGAAGTCCTGGTCAGCGGGCCGGACGGAGGTCTCACCGGATTGCACCATTTCCAGACCTTGATTGCGACGCAGGATCATCTTTACGTCGGCGCCGATGGAGCCATCTATGCGTTTGCATTCTGACGCCCGTTTTTGCATAGGCCAATTTGTGTAGCGTTAGAAGCCGCCGGCGTGGAATTCATCCCAGAGGATGGCGGAGTCGGAGTCCGACTAAATAGAATCTGATAATCATTGAATGCAGCAAGTCATGAACACGCACGAAGAGATCGCGAAGGCCCTGCGGAGCAGCCTTGCCGAACTAATGGGGAATGTCTCGGAGATCGGCAGCGAATTGCGCAGTTCGCTGTCGCCCGACTTTGAAGAGCAAGCGACTGAACTTGAAGACCAGCAGGCGCTTGAGAGCATTGAGAAGTCCAAGCTTCAGGAAATCCGACAGATTCGCACCGCGTTGAAACGGATTGCAGAAGGTAATTACGGCGTCTGCGCCGAATGCGGCGAAATGATTGACCCCAAGCGTCTAAAGGCGCTGCCTACAGCAACAAAGTGCATTTCATGCGCGAAGTAATTTCAGATGGACTACGGTGCCGGCGTCGCCTTGTTTTGCGCTCGGATGACGATCTCGTCCATGTCCGCCAACCGATAATCTCGGCTTCGATGATCTGTCCGGTCGTTTGATTCCACCATTCATCGCCTACGCGACGACAAGGAAACGGGAGTGCCGACAGTGCTGTCGGCAAAGAATGAAGTTACGACGAGGTCGGAAAACAGGCCTGCGCAGTCAGTGCGAGACTTGGAACAGCCCATCACAGTTACTCGACCAGGGTTGCAGCAGAGAGGCCAAGCGACTTGGTTCCATAGCCGGAGCAATTGACTGCCAAACTTGAATTGCCGGCGAAGGTGATCGTATCGGCAATCAATTGCGTACAGCCGCCGCCTGTTCCGGAACCGCCGGCGAAGGACAAAGAGCCCTTAGGCACGTAGAACACACCACCGAGGGTCTGCGACGAGCCGCCGGCAAATTTGAAACTCGTGCCCACCGGCATGTTTCGATCGCCGAAAATGACGATGCCAGCCGTTGGGCCCGAGGTTGGAGCGGTCAGATTGATCGTCGCGCCACCTGCGATATCGGCGGTCGCATAATTCGAGCCTGTGCTGGAGGTGAAGACGAGCGTGACGCCGTTTCCTTGCAGGGTTGCTTGGCCGTTGACCGTGAGACTGCCCTGGTCGAGGTAATATACGCCCGGATTGAGCGTCACATTGGCACCGGCGTTGAATTGCATGCCTCCGCAGTAGACGCCCGGGTTGAGCGTTACCGTCGATTTCGCGCTGTAATTCGTTTGATTGCAGCCAGAAAAGCTTCCGGGATTCACGTTTGCGTAAGGATCGGAAATGGCTTTTGTACCTGTGACCACGCCCTGCGTAGTCGTAATTTTGGAGGTACCCGATATGCCTCCGACGACATTCACGCTCAAAGCATTCACGGTCGCTGAGCCGCCAACCACCATGCCGGTACTGCTGCTCGAATTGTCGTAAATGGCGCAACCGTTGAGCGTGATTGCAGGGTTCCCTTGTGCCGTCATTGCGCCGCTTGCAGTCGGATCGAGTGAGAGCACGCAACCCATGCCATTGTTCGCCGCCACCGCAACTGCACGCGCATAAATGGTGACGGGAGTCGTGTTCCAAATGGATGAAAAGATCCGCTTTTGTGGTTGAGCGATGATGACTTCGATGGCGCCCGAAGTCGAAACATGCGAGCCGGACTTCGGCGGCATGTTCAAAATAAGGGTCGTTCCGTTAGTTCCAGGCACAAAATTGTAAAGCGAGGCGACGCCGTCAGCTTCCGTCGGCAAATTGGTCGAGTTGACGCCTGACGAATAAGCGACCGCTGCACTAATCGCCGATGAGTCAGCTGCGCCCTGCATGGACAAATGTGTGGAATACCAAAGACCGCTCTCGGTCCCGAGCCCTATCACACCGACAATCACCGGTAAGAGGATTGCGACGATCAGCGTATACGAGCCGCGGTCGTCACGGCGGAACGACTTTATGATTCGAAAAAATGCATCAAACTGACACTGCCTTGGATGTCGCCTTGTAAATTGATGTTCGCAGGACATGATTGTGAAACATGCTTTTGGTGACGCGGTTATGCTATAATCTTTGCAGTTTAAATCTGACTAACAATGGAGCCGAAGTTTTTAGCTATTCCTCATTCGATAGAGCTCAACGTCAGCCTTTCTTACTGAGAATCATCGAACGCGCGGACATCTTCTTTCGTCCATGGCCGCACGGAAAGGCGAGCCGACTTGCTCGGTGCGGTTTTCTTCGCAGCGGCCTTCCCTGCTTTCTTGACTAACTCGGTCCTCCAATTGGAAATATCGATTCATAGCCAGGAAATTGTTAGCATCAAACTAACTGCCAATTTTCAGATATTTGCCTCTCGTTGAGAATGTTGAACTTTGACACGGGCGCCGACCGGATCGCTCAACACGACCGATGCCTTGGAGCTGTCGGGCGAGACCACAATGGTACTTACGTGCTCCCATTTCCTTGTCGTCGCGTAGGCAATGAATGGTGGAATCAAACGACGGGACAGATCATTGAGGCCGACTTGTCGGTTGGCGTACATGGAGATCGCAAGCGAACACGCTGCATTGAGTTGCGCACGCGCACGAAGCTGAACAATGCCTAAAATAGACCAGCAATGTCGGCTCGCTGCAAAAAAAATTGTCTAGACACAAAGAAAAAATGGCGCATCAAGAGTCGTCATCAACATACGTTCCAGCTTAGCCTTGACATGACCTGTCTGGCTTCCGCGTAGCATGGAGTTCCTGCGATGCAGATTGGCAAGCTCCCTGGATGCTCCGTATTCAACGAAGATCAGGTCCATGTGTTGACCGAAGCGTTTGAAGAAGCGCTTCGCCTCACAGAAATCCAGGATAGAACCAGCCTTCGCGCAGAGTCGATCGCCGAACGCATCATTACAACATTTGAGATTGGCGAACGCGACCCGAAACGGATCGCTCGCTTGGCGGCTGAGAATTGATCAGAGTTGGACCGCTCTGATTCAGCATTGTATTTTCCGAAGGTTGCGGTCGCATCCAGCCTTCGGTCAGCCGATCTCGTGTTCAACTTCAAACTCCAGGCCCCGGTGTTCCCCTCCCGGGCTTTTCTTCTGTGCGAATATGCGGGCGGCGAAACTGGTCAGGGCTTATCTGCAACCAACTTCAGTGACTGCTTTACTCCGATCGCCAGTGATCCAGGTTCTTCTTGTCATTTTGATGCCGCACGCGCGCAACGATCGGATGGTTCCCTCCCCTGCACGCCCACTCGGCATGAGGCTGTGTTCGGGTCATCTCCGGCAGACCATGTCTCACAGACCATATGGAAGGAGTGGTCTGGTCCGCAGTGCCGTTGCCTCAGTTACTCCCGCAATGACCTCGTTGGCGGAGTGGAGCGACACAATCCCGAGATCTTTACTGAACGACGAGAAAGCCTTCCGTCGTCTCCTCATGGAAATCGTCGTAGAAGCGGTAGCGTCCTGGACTTAGTGGATGAACCCAGACCGAGATCTTGCCGCCGCCCGTGACCACTTTTTCGACACGCAAGGTTTTGCTTTCGAACTCAGCCGGCGTGCTGTCGAGGTTATTGATTTCAATCGTGATCGGCGTATTCGCCGGGGCCGAAATTTCGGCTGGCACGAACCGATGATTTTTCAGCGAAAGATGAACGACCGTCGCGGCGCCGGCAGAAGTCGCGGTCATAGCTGCGACAATCGCAACTGTTACGCCGAGACCAAGGCCCCGCTTCGGTAATGAATTACGCATTGCACTTCTCCATTGCCATGTAAGCGGCACTCGAGATCCGGGGCATCGGTTACAGGCAAGCGCACGCACTTGCCCGCGATGCTCTAAAACTCGAATTCCATTTTCAAATTGGCGCGATAGCGCGAGAAATTCGTAAGATCGAGATTGCGGTCGTCGCCCGTCGCGTGCCCCGCGATTTCGGTGGAGAAGGCCGCCGCCAGCATGATTTTATTGGTCCACTGGATGTGTAGCGTCGGCCCGAGATAGAGCGCCTGACCTTGAAAGGCATGGAAATCGAGGCCGTCACTGGCGCGATAATATTCAACCTCGCCGCCAGCCGTGATTTTGGGTGACAGACGAAAAGCGAGGGCGCCCGTGGCGCCTAGGGTTGATGAAGGTTGCCAGTTCTCCGCGGGCGACTTTGCAACATCGGGAATATAGATAAGGTTGCCTGCCATATAGAGGCGATTTGGGATCAATTCGGTATCGGCGACAACTTTGAAAGCCGTGCTGAAATCGATAATCGAATGGCCGCCATCATCGATCCGGCTCCATTCCGGCGTCGCGGTCAAAGTGAGGCCAACGGGCGTACCCGGCCCGCGCCCGATCACGAGATAACGGAATTCGGATGACAGACCGCTGAAATCGAATCTCTTGACGTTATCGAGACCTTCAACGCCGTTAACGTCAAAACCGGCGAAATGCGCGCTGAGTTCATATCCCCAATACTGAGAGGGTATTTGCTCCCATTCCAACTCCTGTTCGACCGCATTATACCGCCCGCCCCGTTTTCGGAAACCGGCCGTGGTCTCAAGGTCGATCGCGCGCTCGCCTTCTTCGCCAATGTCGGCGCCTTCCGTGAAACCGAAAATATATTTCGTTTCGAGCTCGTGATACGGGTCGGGAACAGGCGTGGCCTGCACGGATGCAGCAGGCGCATTCGGTCCATCTTGCGCTTTCGCGGGGAGGGAGATCGCCGACACGGCCCAAAGCGCGGCCAATAAGCTCAGTTGGCCCCAGGTGGGGCGGGGCAAGACATCGTACATAATAACAAGAACCCCCGACTTCGCGACGTCGAGCCGCTGTCTTTAATACCCATTAAATAAATAAATCATTCGGGACAACCGGTAGTCGACTTATTGGAATTAGTATAAATTCGATTTTGGTCGCCGAAATACTTAAAACTCAGGGGCTCGGCGATTCCAGAAGCCGCCGCCGATATTTGCTTTATTGCTGCAGCAAGAAGGCATCGGGAAACCGCGGCGCGCTGTCCCAGCCGAGATACTCGACTGTGATGCGCGTCTTGGCGCCCAGAGCTTCAAAACGAACTTCGACGCCCAATCAGTATTCACATCGTTTAGTAGCGGCATGCACGGCGACCACGAACAATCGCTGCGCCGGCCCCGTTTTGCGTCGGGCAGCTTTGCCGTCTAGGCGCGCACGGCTCCGGATCGATCATGGCCGGATCGTGGTCGCCTTCGCGGGATTTGTTAACGCGCTTCAGACCGGCCATTCGCGTAAGGCGTCTTCCCGCGACGGCCTCGGGCGCGCCGCGCGCGCGGCAACTTGCGTTCCCGAGCAAACGTTATGGCTGGAAAGCACCAAAGAGGCGATGAAGCCACAAAGCATGGCTGACGCCCCCGCTAGAACCGGCCAAGTGAAGGCTGAGCAAGGGACATGGATTTTGAATCCCCGTAGTACCGCTCAAATCGCGGGACATCCGATTCATCCGATGCTGATCCCATTCCCGATCGCCTTTTTGGTGGCGACGCTCGTATGCGATCTCGTTTACTTGGGCACGAGCGATGGGGGATGGGCTACCGCGGCGCTATGGCTCGTTGGAGCTTGAACGATCGGCGCCCTCGCTGCGCTGATGGGCTTGACTGATTTCTTAAGGCGAACCGCGCATCCGTGACCTTAGCGCGTCATGGTATCATTTCATCGGAAACGCGGCGGTGATTTTGATATCAGCATTCAACTGGTACTGGCACCTCCAGGGCGCAGATAAGATCATTCCCTGGGGCATCGTCAGTCCGCCGCTGTCGTTTGCATCTTGCTCTTCACCGGGTGGAAGGATGGGAGATGGTTTATCGCGGGCGCGTCGGCATTGCCGGTGATCAGTAGTTACATCGGGAGGCGTTGACGCTACAAGGCCGCAGGTTCTTTCGGATAACAGTCATCGGCACGATTTTGATCGACAGGAACTGGCCGCAACCCGACAGTGTTGTCCTCTGTGGAACGCCCAGTCTCGCGGGCGTTGACCGGTCTCTGACCTAGGGAGGATTGACAATGAAATCGACGATAATCGCACTTTCGGCCCTTGCTTTCATTGCGGCTTCACCCGTCGCCTTTGCCCATGGCGTATCGAGCTACACACCGGGTCACAAGATGCACACCATGGGATCGAAAAAGGGCCATCCGGGCGCTTCTGGCTACGCTCCCGGACATGAGATGCACGCCATGGGATCGAAAAAGGGACACCCGGGCGCTTCTGGATACGCGCCGGGCCACACGGGCCATTACTGATGCAGAACCCCACCAAATAATTCCTGCCCGCAGCATTCGGAGAAGCCCCGTCAATCCCCACCGGGGCTTTTCTTTTGCGCCTTTTTGCTCTGCGCGTGTTCAAGATCAAACCAGCGCCGAATTCCACCTTTGAAGCAAATTCTTCGTGCGTTTTCGCCAAAGGTCTTTGTGCTTTACGCGATTGCCACTGCCTTGTGCCTATGCTTCTGACTGTAACGGGGCCTAAGACCTTTAGCGGGACATCGGGACAACGCGAAGATATCTCGACAGCAAAAACTTGTCAGTGGGATTGGCGCAGGCAAGAAGGAATGGACCCACAGTTCGGCCTAACGATCAATCTGCCGCTTCCTGACTGAAGCGCGGTTGCGGCGACAGTTAGGTGGCCGTTTTTCCCCGCGCGATGAGCTTCTTTGGTTTCCGATCCCTCCATTTTTTCCGCCATTTTCCACGCCGGCTCGTCATCTCGTCGGCGGAGCGCACAACTAAGTCGTCGGACAATCATCATCTTGTCGGCGCGCCATGCGGCCGCAGCACCGTTTCCTTCTATCTGCACGACGACGTGCTATGGCGTATGCTACCTGGGCGTCACGCACGGCAGAAGGAAGGCCAGGCAGCTCCCCAGCGGGCGCCGACGTAGAACGACATCAAAACTGGCCAACATTTGACGGTGTGTCGACTAAGGACGAAGAAATGGCACGTATTCGAAAACATGCTGAACACCATGCCGTAGACCGACTCGGCTGGTTGCGGGCGGCAGTTCTTGGCGCGAATGACGGCATACTGTCCACTTCCAGCCTCATTATCGGCGTCGCCACTGCGCATGCCACCCATCAAAATATCCTTGTTGCAGGTTTTGCAGGTCTAACCGCTGGTGCAATGTCAATGGCGGCTGGCGAATATGTTTCAGTCAGTTCGCAATCCGACTCCGAAGAAGCGGATTTGGACCGCGAACGTCGAGAATTGGCTGAAGATCCCGGTGGCGAGCTTAGGGAGCTCGCTGGCATCTATATCAAACGCGGCCTGGACAAAGACCTGGCGCTTCAAGTAGCGCAGCAGCTCATGAATCACGACGCGATTGAGGCGCATGCGCGAGATGAACTGGGAATTTCCGATGCGAGTACAGCACGCCCCATTCAAGCAGCCGTGGCATCTGCAGCTTCGTTTTCAGTTGGTGGTGCTCTCCCGATGGTTATGGCGCTGGCGACATCAGTCGATGTCGTGCCTCTTTCCGTCGCCGTGGCGTCACTTGTCTTCCTCGCTTTGCTCGGGGCCGTCGGCGCAAAAATAGGCGGGGCAAAGATGCTGAAGGCGGCAGTTCGCGTCACTTTTTGGGGAGCCTTTGCAATGGCGGTGACCGCAGGCATTGGTTGGATTTTCGGCACGCGCGTTTAGTGGTTACAATTGTCCTCCATCCACGCCCACCCGGTGAAATGTCTGGGGCAGCACCTCTTTTTCTGACGCGTCCTTCGATCACCACGCATACAGCCGATCCCGAGGAATATTGCCCACGAGCTGAGGATGGCTAGCCGCTGCCGCAGCCGGCGTGAGCTTTCGCCGCCAGTCGCCTCGAATCTGACGTTCTGCTCCGGCCCGATTTCGTGTTCAGCCGCTTCGAACTCTTGGGCAGGGCTGCAAGGTGAGGAACTGGATAGGGCGATGATGTAATCGTGGTCCGGTGTTTGCCAGATGCTGCCTGCGAGGCACGATGACGGCGACGTTAGAAATTCCTACGCCGCCGTCATTTTATTACCCACGACCGTGGACTGGTCCGCTGCCGTGTCTCGATGATTCAATAGAGACCGCGTTGTTTTCCCCCGATCGCGGCTGCGGTACACGCGATAAAGGCGCCGATCAGCATCGAAAAAAATACGTAGAAAGAAACTTTCGCTGCCGCTTTTCGCGCAGCTTCAGCGTCAGCTTTTGCCCGCTGAACTACCTGGTTTACGCGCTGCTCAGCATCGGTAGTCGATAGCCCAGTCGCCGATGCAACGAGATCCGACAGATACGGTCGGGCACTATCAGCGGCTTTGGAATCAATCGCGGCCATTTCAAACACGTGCGTTGCCTGTGCCTTATCCTCGGCTAAGGTTGGAGGGGCCGGTTGTTTCGACTGGAAAAGCTGATCAACGTAGTAAGCGGTCCGTACGGCCGCAGGGTTTTGCTTGGTTATCGCCGCGGCACCCAGGCCAAAGAGGCCTACGCCTAAAGCGACGGCGACTGCCCACGCTAGCAAACCGTGAGCTGTGTCTCGGAACATGGTCTCGTCAGCATCAACGTTGACCCATCTGGTCCGAAGCCGGCCCGCGATATAGCCTCCCAACGCTGATGAAAGCCATTGGACAATGATCAGCCAAACGGCGCTGGAAACGGCAAAAGCCGTAACGGAAATTCCAGCACTTTGGTAAGGGGAAATAGAACTGAGACCTATTCCGCTTCCGAGCGCAAGCAAGATAAAAGCGAGTGCGAAAGCTGTTACGCCGCCAGCAAAAATAGCGGGCCATGAAACGGCTGATTGAGAAAACGGCTCTGCCACTGCGATGTCAGCATCTGGAGAGCCTAGAACTGATGATTGCATTTTCTTCCCCCTAGTGCGTGAAGAGGATAAGCAAAATAATGATTGGTATTGGAACGCCAAGGAGCCATAAAAGTATCGGCATCGAAACCTCCCAGTATTTGTACCGCGCGAGCAACTCCCAAATTTGGCCACGGTTCCCAGAACGCGACGCTTCAACGCCTATTACGCGGAGTGGCAGGTGCGCCCGGTACCGTATAACTGGCTGCTCAATGTCGGCGGCCTCGTCGCCGACCGGCGCCCCTGGACATTGCAGGCGCTGATGGCGCTGCCGCAGCAGCAGATCACTCGGCATATGGGGCTGGATTTCGAGGGAAAGCCGCTGACGCCGCAATAGGGGCGCGCCGCTGCGGCTTCGCATTCCCACCAAACTCGGCTTCAAGAGCGCCAAGAACCCGGAGGCGATCGAGGTCACCAACAAATATCCCGGCGGCTACTGAGAAAACCAGGGCTGTGACTGGTTCGCTGGCGTCTGACGGGCGACGCCGGCCCTAAGCGGAAGGCCTGCTTATCTGCCTCCAAATTCGCGCGTGTCGAGGCCGAAGGGTCTGTTAGCTGGCTCTTCTCCTGATGCTACCCGCAATGTGTCGGGCTGCTTCGCCGGCAAGAGTGAATGATCTACTCTTTTGCCACCACGACTGGCTAGCGCCAACTTCAACCACGGCCGCGATGGCTAGTTTGGCCGCGGTTTCAGTCGCGGAATGTCACACGTGGACCGCCGCTCGAACGCAGGCAGCCGTAAGCGGAATGTCACGGAGCCGCACACCGGTTGCATCTGCGACTGCATTGGCGATGGCCGCGGCCGTCGGTCCTTGCGCAGCCTCTCCGGTGCCGAGAAATGGCGTTCCCGGCCGGTCGACAATATGAACCGCGACTTCATCCGGCACAGCCGAGAATCGCATGATCGGATAGCTGCTCCAGTCGCAACTCTTGATGCGCGTGCTATCGAAATCGACGCTTTCGTAGAGCGTCCAACTCGCAGATTGTAGGATGCCGCCTTCGATCTGGTTCTTGATTCCATCGGGGTTGACCGCCTCCCCGCTATCGACCGCTGCGACCGCTCGCATCAATCGCACGCGACCGCTCTGGCGATCAATTTCAATCTCGACTGCGATCGCCAAATAGGCTGCCAGGTTCTTGTATCGCGCAAAGGCAAAACCGCGCCCATGATCGTAGGCCTTGTTATAATTGGCCCAGCCAAAGCGATCGGCGGCGGCTTTTATTACAGCCTGCGCCCGCGGGTCATCGAGATGCCGCAGTCGAAACTCGACCGGGTCGACCTTCGCCGCGCCAGCCAATTCGTCCATGAAGCTTTCGATCGAAAATACGTTCATGTAGGCGCCAAGACTTCGCAGCGCTGAGACGCGCAGCGGCATTGCCGGCACGAACTCGAAAGTTACGTGCGCATCGGGGATCGCGTAGAGAGGCGCCGCATTGCGATCGCCGCCTCCCTCCGGCAGCGGAATCGGCTTCGGCGTCGGCTGCTGGATCCGCTGTGCGATGAGCCAAGCGGGCATCAGATTTCCGGGAGGGCCCGGACGCGTCGCGTGCGTGCAGCTGCGAACCCTATAGTTCCATCCAGAGATGCGGCCTTCTTCGAGGGTGGCGCGCGCCTCGGTGATCATCGCCGAACCGTAGGGCTCCCAGCCGTGCTCCTGTTCCCGCATCCATTGCACGCGCACCGGCCGGCCCGGGAGTGCCATCGCGAGCAACGCAGCATCGGCACTGACATCGTCCGCGCCGTTGTGGCCATAGCAGCCCGAGCCCTCGACCTGGATGCAGCGGATCTTGTCCGGCGGTAATTGCACAAGCTGCGCGATCGCGGCACGCAGCGGATAGACGCCTTGGGTGTGCGACCAGACCGTGAGCGCCCCGTCTTTGAACAGCGCCACCGCGCAAGAGGGGCCGATTGAGCCGTGCATTTGGTAGGCGCGACGGTAGGTTGCCGATATGACCTGCAAGCCCGGCGGGAGATCATCTGAGCCCGTCAGAACGGGAACCGACTGCGCCGGCTGGGACGCGAGCCAATCAAAGATTTTGCCCGGCTCGGGCAATGTGGCCGTTTGGTCCCATTGTGCAGCCCCGGCGAGCCTGCGCATAGCAGCAACCGCCTGGTACTCGCGCTCGGCAATAACCGCGAGATAATTGCCGTTTCGGTGCACCGTCAGCACGCCCGGCATCTTTGCTATCGACTCCAAATCGACGCGGCGCAGCGTCGCTTGGTAGCAGGGCGGCCGCACCACGCGGGCATGCACCATGTCCGGGAGCCGCAAATCCTGGACAAAGGCCGCGCCGCCGCTGACCTTGCCGGGGATGTCGACCCGCGGGACGGATCTGCCGATCAGCCGATACTCGGACGGGCTGATAAGGTTAGAGTGCGGCTCGGCTCGGACGTGCAGCAATTGACTGCCGACCAGTTCCCCGTAACCGAGCCGCCGGCCATCATGGGCGATGATCGCGCCATCCTGCGCTTTAAGCAGGTTTTGCGGCTGCAGAAGACGCGCCGCCGCAGCGTTGATCAATAGCGCGCGCGTCTGCGCCGCAGCGTTGCGGATCGCCGTGCCACTGTCCTGCATCGAATGACTACCAGTGGTGTAGCGTTCGTCGGGGGTCAACGCCGTGTCAGCCGTCACGAGATGAATGGCCGCTGCGGGGACAAATAGTCCATCGGCAGCAAGTTGGATCAGCGCTGTTTTGATGCCTTGTCCGAGTTCCGCTTTGCCAGTGAAGACGGTGATCCGACCATTGCTCTCGATGCGGATCCACGCGTCAAGCATCGGAGACTTTTTGAGACTGCCGGGCAGCTCTTGCGCCGACGGCGCCTGCGCTCTTGCCATGCGCGAGGACAACGCGAAGCTAACAATCAAAACGCCGCCGCCGCCAACAAAGCCGCGACGCGATAGGTTGATCTGGTCGAGCTCACTCACCGGCGCACCTTGAACCGGGTTGCAGCCGATGTGTGCTGCAGCATCGTGCTGGCCCGACGAATGGCACGAATGATCCGAATATATGTGCCGCAACGACAAAGATTGGGCTCCATCGCGGCGCGAATGTCGGCGTCGGAAGGCGTCTGATTGTGGTCAAGCAATGCTTGGGCGCGCATGATCATACCGGCGGTGCAGTAGCCGCATTGCGCAGCCTGCTCCGTGATGAATGCCTGCTGCAACGGTCCCGGATTCTCAGCTGTGCCTAGTCCCTCGACCGTGAGGACACGCCGGTTTTCCAACGCAGCAATCGGCGTAAGACAGGAATAAACGGCCTCGCCATCGACGATCACGGTGCACGCGCCGCACTGGCCCAACCCGCACCCAAACTTGGCGCCATTCAAGGCGAGCTCATCGCGCAGTACATACAGCAGCGGCGTCGCTAATCCGGCTTCGACTTGATGGGCTTTGTCATTGATCGTCAATGTGATCATCTGCAGTCCTCGTTTTGCCGAATCTCGCAATCTCTTGTTCAAGCTGCGGCCACTGCCTTCCGAATAATGAGCACGCAAATATTTCAATAACGCAGTCAACTGTGCGTCAGTAAAGGCGCCATTGAAACGCGGCATCCAAGGGCCTTTCCTATCACGCTCGACAAGCTACTCTAATAGTGCGTCTGTGAGGAAGCGGACCACGGAAGCGCGGACATGATAAAGTTCATCGATCGAACTCGTGCCACACTCTAAGTATCGGCTAAGCTGGCGCCGCTCGCCATCAGCAAAATGCCGCCCGAAAAGCCGCCACCGCGAAAGAGCCGCTTTGGATCGCCTCTTGTCTTATCCCGCGTGCATTGGGTGAAACCGCAGCTCGTCGTGCAGATCACGTATCTGACTTGGACGGATGATGACCTGCTGCGCCACACTGTCTTTTTGGGATTGCGAGAAGACAAGCCCGCTAAAGAGGTGAGGCGGGATATTCCGGCTTCCGAAGTCCGCTAGCGGTTGGGGTGAGCAAAAGCTACCCTCGCGGGGGCCTTGGCAGAAGATTTTGCATCTCCAGTTGCTGCTCCAGCGCAGCGCCGACAGCTGATGCCAACGGACTGTCCGGCCGGCGCTTTAACGCGTCGACCAGAAATCGGGCGCGGGTTCAAAGCTTGCGATCGCGCCTTTGACGTTCAGCCGGTCAACGATGCTTTGGAAGAAGATACACCCGACCAGCCCCGGTTACTTCGAAGGCGGGTTCAAAAGGCAAGCCAGCAGCAGCGGCCAAAACGGTATTGTCCGCATGAGGGTTGCTCAACAGGGCTATATGATCTACGTTTGGCATATTGCCCAAGCGCGGGCATATTATCAACTTGTGACTAACCGTTGAGCAAATGCCAATCACTGCAGCTCAGTGCCGCGCCGCCCGCGGTTTGATCGACATGGATCAAGCTTCCCTTGGCAGCGCCGCAAATGTTTCGCGGAACACCATCGTTAGTTTTGAGAGCGGGCAGCGCGAGCCGGGGGTTAATAATCTGGCCGCCATCCAATCGGCCCTAGAAGCGGCCGGCGTCATTTTCGTTGCCGAGAACGGCGAAGGCCCAGGCGTTCGCCTCCGCAAGCAGCAGGAAAATGCCGCGGAACTGACGCGCCGTATCGACGTGATTGAAGACGATTTGGCCAAGACGGAAGGCCCATCACCACAAACGCCGGCAGGCGGCATGCGGACACTTGAACGCGCCCATAAGCGCGAGGCAGTGAAGAAGCTAAAGAACCGGCGGACAAAGCTGCGGGAGACGAAGAAATGAAGTGGTCGGGCTTCCTGGCGGCTCGTCGAACCCGGGTTCCGATCCAAGGCTGAACAAATCAAGATTTTCTGGAAAGCCCCGATTCGTGCGCGTTCCGTCCCGCTTACGATCTGAAAATATCAAAACGACGCACCAGCTTCGGCCAGGTCTAATAGCTTTCCGTTAAAACGTCGCCGGCTCCCTTCATTTCTTCACTAATTGGCAAGCGGTCATGCTAACATCTCTGCTGACATGAGAGGATTATAGCGATGGCCAAGGGTCAGCAGCGCGGTAACAGAGAAGCGAAGAAACCAAAAAAAGAAAAGCCGAAGATAATTGCGGCGGCCCCGACATCGAAGTTCGGAGAACCGACGTTGAAGATCGGGCAGAAAAAGAAGTAGACACATGAAGCCCTACAATGGCTATTTGATCGAAACGTTTGAAAGCTCGCCGCGCAGATGGCGCGTGCGCATGCGTCGGCAAGACGGCCTCTCCATCGAGACTTTTGCGGGCGCGTTCGAGTCGATCACGACCGGCATCGAGAGCCTATCGGTTGAAGACGCCATCACCGTTGCGAAGGGAATGGTTGACGTCATTGTCGCTCGGCGGGGCCAGCTCCCGCCGACACTGCACTAAGTAGGTTCTCCGTCTAACGTCGCTCGCCTAATCCGATACCAAGAATACCAGCCCGGCGACGCAACGCACCAACTGTGCGCTTCATCTCTTTCGAGATCTTCGCAACTGGCGTGCGCGCCTTAGAGTGCGCCTTCAGAGCGCGCACATCCTCCTTTGTCCACGGCTTCACTGTTCGACGGGTCGACTTGGCTGGTACGGTTTTCTTCGCTGCAGTCTTCTTTACGATAGCCTTCTTCGCCAAAATTAATCCTCCAATTGGAAATATCATTCATAGCCCCGGAAAGTGTTAGTATCAAACTAATAACCAATTCAGATATTCGCCTCTTTTTTGAGGATATGGACTATTGGCGACGCGCGACGATCGGATCGCTCGATTCACGAGCGATGAGGAACCCGAGCCGGACATCGCCTTGGAGCTATTGTGCGAGGACCACAATGGTACTTATGTGCTCCCATTTCCTTGTCGTCGCGTGGGCAATGAATGGTGGAATCAAAGCACTGAACAGATCATCGAGGCCAAGATTGTCGGTTGGCGTATGTGGACGAGATCGTAGCTGACAATTCCGCGAATGGATCACACACTCGCGCGCTCATGTCAGACCGTTCCAGAGTCGCGCACGCGGACGAATCCGATACACAGTATCCACACTAATGTCCCTCACCGGATTTCGAAGTTAGTCCGTGCGGAGTATCTTCTTCACGTTAGACGCCGCTATCGCCTGAGCACCGTGGGGCGGCCCATTTTTGGCATTGTTAGTCGAGGCGCCTCGGGTTCGCGGAACGCTTAGTCATGTAGGGGCTTTTTCGAAATTGGCCGGCTCGCAAACGGAGATAACCTCTGGCAGCGATAATTTTCTCCTGGATCGTCGGAGTTATCTCCGCAACAGGCTATGCCGGCGTGATTGGGTTGATGGCAATCGAGTCAGCCTGCACTCCGCTGCCCTCGGAAATTATCATGTGTTTCTCAGGCTATCTGGTCTCTACCGGCCGCTTCAATCTCATCGCCGTTGCGACCGCGGGTGCCCTGGGCTGCAACCTCGGCTCGAGTATAGCCTATGCACTCGGAGCCTATGGAGGCCGGGCGATCATATTGCGTTGGGGGCGATATTTGCTTGTCAGCCAAGGTGATCTCGACTTCGTCGATCGCTTCTTCAAACGGTTCGGAGGAGCAACCATTTTAGTCAGTCGACTCATGCCGTTCGTGCGCAGCTATATTTCTTTTCCGGCTGGCGTGGCCCGGGTTCCATTTCTCCGCTTCCAAATTTACACCTTCCTCGGCTCATGGCCCTGGTGTTTTGCACTCGCCTACGTTGGCTTCAAATTAGGCGAGCAGTGGCATACAAATCCGGCCGTTCAGAACTTCTTTCATCGGTTTGACTGGGTGATCGCAACAATGTTGGCGCTGAGTTTCGTCGCGTACGTTGCGCATCGCATGTGGCGTAGTAGGTAGAACCTTGAGCAACGGGCGACGGAGATGAAGATCCGACTCTAAAAGAGCAGATCCACTGCCGCGCACGGCACTTGGACGGGGCAGCACGTTATAGCGAAGCCCACGCCGTTCTCAGCACGCCGAGACAGAAGTTGGGATACCTAACTGAATGGACCGTCAATACTTTGATACAGTGGCCGCCGACGGTGACAACCAATCGAACTTGTAATTCAGTCCCATCCGGATGATGTGATACATCGACCGGCTATTGAAAGCGACCGTCGCGCCCGGCGGGCTGAAGGTTTCTCTGTTCGCGCGAATGCAGTCATAGATATATTCCGCCTTCACCGACCAATTATTGGTGAGCGCGTATTCGGCGCCGACGCCCCCCGCGTCCACACGGAATGGCAGGCCCGAGTATGTCCATTCACGCGAACCGGAAAACTGTGCGACGCTATATGAATTTCGAGTCGTGCCGTAGGTGAGGCCGCCAGTAATATAAAGCAGCAGGCGATCGATATTGTAGCCAAGGCGAAGGCGCAGCGTCCCGAAATTCTCGAAATGCGTGCTGAACGTGGCGGGGCCGGATGCGAGAGTTGGAACCGTCGTCGATCCGCGCAGCGAAGCCCAATCGTCATCTGCCTCCACCCCGATCACGCCATGACCAATGAGCGGCAGCCTGTTGAGTTGATAGTTGAAGCCGACTTGCCCGCCGAATACGGGGCCACTGGAGGTTATTCCGGAGGTGCCCGATTCGAAGCCGTTCGGCAAACTCAGGGCATAAGGAAAGCCGAAGTGATCGACGCCATATCCACCGTTCACGCCGACATAGAAGCCTGTCCAATCATATTCTGCGGAAGTCGGCTGCGGCAGTGGCGATAATGATGGACCCTTGAGGGTGGGAAGATCCGCCGCGAGTGCGGGCTGTAAGGTTAGCGCAAAAATGCCAATCGCGATCGAACGAGAAAACATAGGCCCCCCGCAGAATTGCTAAATTTTTAGAGCTGATTCGAGCAGCTTAGATTTTCTACTCTGGACCACTCTCGTCCAACAAGATCAGGACCAAGGCTCCTCATCGAAATATCGATTTCGTTGCCGAATTGCCTCATGCCGCGCGGCAGGACGAAAAACACAGTCTCTTCATTTTCAGCTGGCACTGAGCTAGGCAGATTTTCCAAGGACGACGGAACCCATGCGGAAGCTCGGCCGTGACCGTATTAAAGCTCTCGCCTTGTTGTCGCCTGCCATGCTGCACCCGCTGGTTCTAAGCTGCCAAAGCCCGACGATTTCTGGCCAAAAAGATCGCTGCAGACCGCGCATCTGTGCTATGCACGCTTTATTAGCCGTTCCTTCATGGCATACGGCCGACTGAGAGACAGTGAGCTCCCGCCGATAGCGGGAGCAAAAAATGCCCAGTCCCCAGGGTGGTCCCACAGGGACGCCTCGTAACCTCGTACTACGTACGATACCCGCGACCGAGTTTGAGCGTCTAAGGCCTCAACTGGAAATAGTTGAGCTTGCCTGCAAGACGGTCCTGCTGAAGCAGGATGCGGAAATTAAAAGCGTCTATTTTCCAGAAACGATGATGATCTCAGCGCTGGCTAGTCTCGAAGACGGGTCCGTCGCCGAGGTCGGATTGGTCGGGTATGAAGGAATGTCAGGGCTGCCGTTGCTCCTTGGCGCTCCTACCTCCCCTTGGGAAAAGATCGTCCAGGTTGAAGGCACGGGGCTAAGGTTGTCAGCGGGTGACTTTCGGGCGGCCCTGGGGGAAATGCCAGGTTTGATGAGCGTGCTGCTGCGCTATGTCGATGCCTTCCAAACTCAGATTTCGCAGACCGCCGCCTGCAATAATCGTCATCATATTGAGCAGCGCTTGGCTCGATGGATTTTGATGACGCACGACCGGGTTGAAGGCGACAGTTTCGTCATAACGCAAGAATTCATGTCGAGCATGCTCGGGGTGCGGCGGCCGGGCGTAACGCTGGCGCTTGGTGCATTGCAGCGGGCGGGCCTGGTCCAGCATGAGCGCGGGACCATGCGCATCCTGGATCGTGCTGGCTTGGAGGCGGCAAGTTGCGAATGCTACGACATCGTGCGTCGGCGGTTCGCCTGGCTCATGCAACCGGCGAACTCGGCCGATAAATAAGATTTGTCCGTTCGGTGGCGAACGGACGATTTGTAAACGAAATACTAACGTCGCCGCAGTGTTCAGTGTTTCCTCTGACTGCGGTGCCTGATTATGGCTTCTGCCAATGAGTACCCCACACGTAAATCCCAGCCGGATCCAGCAGGATTGCGGGCCATCCTCGAAAACTGCCGCTTCGATCTCGATAAGGTAAGGCGCGATGTCGCCGAAACCGGCAGCCCCAGGCCGACCCGTGATCCGCGGGCGCAAGAGGACGCGGAGGTCCGATTATCCAAAATCGCAGAACGATTGAATAAGGCAGCGGACGTATTGGAAAGGATTTCAACTAGCCAAGCCGGATCGCCGCTTTTGCAAGCAGAGATATTGTTGCGTGAGGCCGACCACCGTATCCGAAATAACCTTCAGTCAGTTGCCACGCTTTTGCGGCGGCAAGCAGCACAAAGCCCTCAACCGGAAGTACGGGCCGCTCTCCAAACCGCCATAGCGCGTATCGAAGCTGTGGCGAGGGTGCATCTCACTTTGCAGACGGATACTATCTGCAATGGCCGCTTTTCTGATCTTGATCTGGGCACGCATCTCACTGGGCTGTGCACCGAACTTGGCAAGTCGCTGGGCATAGAGACGGACGGCCATGCCATTCACGTCGAAGTTGAACCTCTGGCCGTCTCTCGGGAAACGTCAAAAATACTCGGCCTCATTGTAGTCGAGTTGGTGACGAACGCGGTGCGGCATGCATTTGCGCCGGGCCGCGCCGGCACGGTAAGGGTCATTGGCAGCCGCCACTCCGATCGATTGTACCGACTTTCCATTGAGGATAATGGAAAGGGCTTACCGTCGGACTTCGATTTACCCCAGCGGCCATCTAGCCTTGGATTGTGGGTCGTCGGTTTGCTAACCGACCAACTGCGCGGCCATCTTACAATGCGCCGTTCAAGCGGCGCGCAATTCACACTTTGCTTTCCGGTGGAACCACTCGGCTAGTGTGGTGGTAAGAAGGCGACGAGAGGTGGTCCATTTTTTCGGTGGCCTAGAGGGTTCACGCCTCAAGGAAGACGACCATCTTTGTCATTGCGTCACCGTGTGCGGCTCCTGACGTCCAGATTTTGAGCGCCGCGTTCGAAGAAGCCGTGCGCATCGCCGAATTGACGATCGAAAAAGCCCAATTCGGCTTGCCAGAATCGCGACCGGACACGCGACATAGGGCTTACAGTCTCGCCAATAGCTTTGCTGAAAGAGAAAGCGCCATCAACTCGAAGGTCGTCCTGGGAACGTCTTCGCATGTGCAGCGTTTTTTCGCGATGTCCCAGTCAGACCTCTACCTTCACTACGCCGACAAATACGTTCAGCTTGCATCAAGGGCCCCGGCTCGCGATCGCCTGTACCTTCTCGAAATGGCCGCCAAATGGCGCGCCCTTGCCGAGTTGGATGCCAGGAGGGGGCGGCAAAGGGCCCCCAATGCGAAAGAGGTTAAGGTTCTTGGTGATGACGCGACGCACTAGGCCTGTCAGGACGCCACGCTTGTTTTCGCAGTTTGAGACTGGCGGCCACTCATTTGCTATCCAATTTTCAGCTGGCATATGAGCCGCCGTTGTTTGTAAGCGAGCTTCCTGGCTTCGTCGAAGGTACTCAACACCAGGATTGGATAGAACAACGCCCCCCAAAAAAGAAAAGCCCCAGCGCGGCTGCGATGGGGCTTTTTGACGTCAGTGGTTTTGGCCGCCAGCCGGGTTCTCTGTATTCCGGCCTGGGCTTCCCATCGCGTTGCTGTTGGAATTGCCAACGGGGTTGCCGTTGCCGCTGCCATAGCCGTTTGTGTTCGTAGTGCCTTTGGCACCGTCGCTGCCCGCCGAAAACCCTGTTCCAGTGCCACCGGGGGCGGCTCCCGCTGCGCCGGAACCAGCCCCGCCGCTACTACTACCTCCACCTTGCGCCAGGGCGGGAGTTGCTAGCGCGAGTGTGAGGGCCGCCGCCAAAATCATCGATTTCATTGCTCGCTCCAATTTTGCCAATTGCGTAAGCAATGAGCGGGCTCCCGGTATGTTCCAATTCGCCTCCGAGTAGGCGACGTTCAGCTGGCGCTTTGGTGATGTAGTCAGCGCCGGCCATTGTGCCGGCTGGCGCCCGAATCCTCCTTCCGCTGTTCGACCGTATCTCGCCCGACGATTTTGCTGAACAGGCTGTCTTCCTCGTAGACCAGAGCAAGCTCACTCTCATCGAACTGGTCGAAGAACTCTTCCCAGGAGATTTCTACGAGGCTTTGGTGCTCGGACTGGGGATTATCGGGGAACATAATTCGAATAATTCCGACGTCGCCGCTTTTGTGCGTTTGCGCGACCGCAGCTGGTTTGCCGCCGTGGGCTTCAGCCCATTTTCGTATTTCATCGTGGTCAGTGGTTGTGCGTGACATGAAACGCTCTCCGCAAGAACAGCTTTCTTGAGTGCCGCTCCCTCGGAATCTTGAACGGCTGGTACGAGAGGCCGTTCCGCACGCACGCCGAAAACGCACAGCCGCGCTAGCACAGATTCAACGGATCCAGCCGAAATGGCAGCGGAAGATGCCGCAGACGTAGCTATGTGTGATGCGCAAAAAGGCTTGAGGCCCGTGAGGACAAGCTGGAATAGCGGCCGAGATGTGGCTAATTGTCAGCGCGACCTGTGATGCTCCCTCGGTACAATTGCCCGCCGCACGTCTCTCGCTGGCTTGTCTTCCCGCAACCCCCAAAAGATTGTGTGCCGAACCAGGTTATCATCGGTCCAGGTCAGGGGGTGATCTGCCGTCTCAATTTCCTCCGGCCAGTTGTTCCGGTGTGATCATGGCCTTCCAGGCCATGATGTCGATCAGATATTTCTCAGCAATCTGCTGAATGTCCCCGGATGTCACATGGCTCAAGTCAAGTACTTCCGCACGAATGACGTCAAGCAATCGTGCGTCCGACTGCACGCCCGCCAGCGCGTTGAGCCAATAGGCATTCGTCTGCATTTGATCGACGACTTCTCCGACCTTCGGTTGGCGCGCCCGGTTCAATTCATCTTCCGAAATCGGATGCGCCCGCAAATCGGCGGCGATCGCTTGGGCGACGTCGAAGAACAAAGGCATCTTGGCCGACGGCAGCTCGGTCGCCGCCAGGAAGTAGCCGCAGCCCGGTAACACTTTGGACGCGTCAAGCATCGTCTGCGGCGCGTAGGTAATGCCATCGCGGATGCGTAACTGGTCCATGAGGCGTGATGCGAAGACGTTCTTGAGCACCGCCAGACTGGCTTGCGCTTTGAGGTCGAAGGCGTCGGTGGTTGGCCAAGCAATCACGGCAAGGCCTTGATCGGCGCGTCCATGATGGTGGAGGGCGACCGGCGTCGGCGTAGCTGCTGGAAACCTGATCGATGATACAGCGGGCGGCTGAGATGATGATGCATCGATACGCGATGGCAGGGCGCCGAATGTTCCGGCCACCTCTTTGATTGCTTGGTCGACTCCGAGGTCACCGATGATTGCGACGTCGAGCGGCGCGGAAGCCAACTGCGCTTCGAGCATTGTCTTGAACTCGACGGGGTTGAGGGCGACGACCTCGGCCGCGGACGGCCACGCCCAACGCGGATCGCCGCTGCGCAAAAGACTTGGGATGTCGCGCTGGAAGACGCCTTCGGGCGAGCCATTCGCCTCTATGAGGCGGCCCGTTTCTTCAGAGCGGGCACGATCGAGGCCACCGCTTCGCCAACCAGGCGCGCTTACATAGGCAGCTAGAACCTGAAGTTCGGTTGCGAGATCAGCGGGCCGCGTTGCCCCCCAGAGAGAGAAGTTTCTGTCGTCGAGCGTGGCTTGAACATCGTAGGATCGGCCAGCCAAGGCGCGCAACATGTCGTTGAAGTCGATGGCCTTCAGGCCTCCGAAAACGAATCCTCCTTTCTCGAAGGCCCAAGCGGGCCATACATGACTCGTGGGCAATCCGCGCCGGCCGTCGCCGACACTCACTTTGACCAGCACCTGTCCGGTCGTGAATGTCGTCGGCTTAACGGTCAACCGCACGCCGTTGGCAAAACGCACTAAAGTCGTCTGCAAATCTGCGATTGTCTTTTTTTCGACGATGCGGCCTGGAGAACCGAAACTCGTATATGGCCATGCCACCCCCGCATCCGCAGTCGGTGCAGCGAGTGGCGCCTTCTCGACGGCTGTCAGGGCCGCTTGTGCGTCTTGGACCGGCGTCGGGCTCGTGAGAATGAGCAGCGGCCCATGCTCTGGCATGAAGCTGCGCAAGGCAGCATTGACGCGTGCGACAGACAAGCTTTTGAACGTTTCATCAGCGATGGCAAGCTCATCGACCGGGCTTTCGAAGACGTCGCCGTTTTTCACCGCAGTCGCAAGATTGTCAGCCAAATCACGGCTGCTCCGGGTCGAGACTTCCGCCGCTGCTTTTTGGAATTGCGCGCGAAGGTCATTCGTAGCACGTGTCACTTCATCGGCGGTCGCGCCGTATTTGACCAAGCGGCGTACGTTCCTCACAGCAGCATCAAGCGCGCGATGCCAATCTTGTGGCTGCATATCAAGCAGCATAAGCCGAAAATAGGCATGCGGCGCAAATCTCTGGATAGCTGGTTGCACCTGCGCAAAAGGACGCTCAGGACCCGCGGCCAGAGCTTGCAAGCGGTAGGTGAGGATCACCAGTCCGACATTATTGATAATGTTGGTCCGTTCCCGCGCCTTTGTATCTGGCGCGGCTGGGCTCACCCAATCGAGGGCAAGCCCCCCGGATGCCGCCGGCTCAACGAAGAGATCGAGTTGCGGGGGACGGGAACCGATGGGCGGCTCGGCAGGATCTTTTCTCGCGGGGCCGGCCGGCTTCCAATCTGAAAAACGGCTCGCAATCTTCGCCTGGATCACCTTCGGGTCGATGTCGCCAGTGATGATCAGCGTGGCGCGATCCGGTCTGTAATAGGCGGTGTAGAAATCGCGTATTAAAGAGACCGGAGCATTTTTGATGACATCCGGCTTGCCGATCGGAAAGCGCGCGGCTTCGGACGAACCTGGCAGCGCTTGTTGTATAAGCAGCTTGGAGATCCGATAATCTGGTGTGTCGCGCAACCGCTCTTCTGCCAGAATGACGCCGCGTTCGTCGTTCATGGCGTCCTGCGTCAAGTCAAGCTCGCTCGCGATATCGCGGAGCAGAAGCAGCGCGGTATCGATCGATTGGGGATCATTCTCCGGCAGATTGAATGCGTAGGCCGTCTGGGTGAACTCTGTTTGCGCATTGGCATCGGCGCCGATTCCCATTCCGAGCCGTTGCAATGCCGGCCAGACCTGATTGCCGGGAAAATGACGCGAACCGCGGAAGGCCATATGCTCGAGGAAATGGGCGAGCCCCTGCTGCGCATCGCTCTCCTGTACCGATCCTGCCTCGATACAGAGCCGCATGGCGACGAGTTTTTTTGGCGTGCCGTTGCGCATGATGGCATAGCGCATTCCATTCGGAAGCGTGCCGAAAAGCACCGCCGGATCAGCCCGCAGATCGCTTTGCGATTGCGGCCAATCAGTTGCCGCAGCAGGATGCAGCTCTCCAAAGGTGATCCCGGCTGCCGCGCAAAAAATCGCTGCGGCATGGGCTAGACGCCTTCGAGTGGATTCTTTCATCGCCTTTATTCCATATCCTTACGAAACCACTTTTTTAAGTAACCGCCGCCGTCGGCAATCAATGCGTGCAAATGTTATTCGCGAAATGTTCGCCTGGCGGACACTGCGCATGCGGATGCTGTTGCATTTGTTGCTGCCGCTGCTGGGCCTGCCGCTGTTCCATCTCTTTGCGCTGCTGGAGCTGCATCTGTTGTTGCTGCTGAGCCCGACGCTGTTCCATCTCTTTGCGCTGCTGGAGCTGCATCTGTTGTTGCTGTTGGGCCCGACGCTGTTCCATCTCCTTGCGCTGCTGCAGCTGCATCTGTTGTTGCTGTTGGGCCCGACGCTGTTCCATCTCTTTGCGCTGCTGGAGCTGCA
>CAZXXA010000019.1:68120-75584 GCA_964644615.1 uncultured Methylovirgula sp.
CAGCAAGGTGCCCAGGTACCTGCGGATGCGCCTTCGGCGCCTCGGCTGGAATGGCGAGCCGCCCCGGTTCCTTGTGTTGTTGCGGCGGCACGCTCGCCGCGGGATGTTCACTTGGTTGCGGCTGCACGGGCGCCGTCGATCCTGCCGGCGACGGGGATGGAACAGCAAGGTGCCCAGGTACCTGCGGATGCGCCTTCGGCGCCTCGGCTGGAATGGCTAGCCGCCCCGGTTCCTTGTGTTGTTGCGGCGGTGCGCTCGCCGCGGGATGTTCACTTGGTTGCGGTTGCGCAGGCACCGGCGATCCCGCCGGCGACGGCGATGGAATCGTAAGCTGCGAAGGGGTCTGCGGATGTGCCTTCGGTGTCTCGGGCGGAATGGCCGGTCCCGTTTCCTTATGCGGCGGTTGCGGCGGCACACTCGCCGCGGGATGTTCGCTCGGTTGCCCGGGCGCAGGCGATCCGGCTGACGACGGGGATGGATTCGGAAGCTTCGAGGGGGTCTGCGGCTGCGCCTTCGGCGTCTCGGCTGGAACGGCGGCCCCGCCCTGTTGTGTAACGCTCGGGGAATGATCGCCCGGCGAACCATTGCTTGGATGCTGCGGCGATGGGAGACTCAGCTTGCCCGGCGCCTCTTTTGCGGCTTCGGCCTTTCTGAATGCGGCATGGCTGCAGTTCAGATAAACGATAATCTCATCGCCCTTGCGTACCCGCGTTTGTCCGCGGCTGAGCGTGCCTTGCGGACATTGTGTGTCTGCAATCGCAGGCGCCGCGAAAACAATCGCGAAGGCCGCAATCGAGCAGATACGCAGCGGTGCAGCCCGCCGCTTTCGGGCCTCAATCCATCTTTGCGCGGACATGACAGCCCCTATCTTTCGGCCGTTGCCGTGATGTCGCCGCAGAGACACGACTAGTCGACCGTATTTGCGATGACTTGGACCTTCGGAGCCGTTGCGGGCGGCAGATTGAATTTCTTCGCGAAGGCCGCGTTTTTTTGCGCCTGTTGGGCTTTAAACGTCGCGACGTTGGCAGCGACGGCGTTCACGAGCTGCTGGTCCGTCATCTTCCTCGGATCGACGATCGGCGGCACGGGCTGCGGATTGCCGGTTAGCGGCACTGTCGGCGTTTGATGAGTGTTGGCGGCCGCCTGATTGGATGTTGGCAACGGTGCCACAGGTGTCCTGGCCGGCTGTACATTTACTATTGGCGGCGCCGGCTGCACATTGATGATAATGGGTCGTCGATCCCACCGCGGCGGCGGGCGCACGAAAATCGGCGCGAGATTGTCAAACACATCAGCCGGGGTCACCGAGCCATCCGGTACGATATCTGGAAGACCCATCGCTTCGTCATAATAGCCGGGCGGAAGATCGAGCGGTTGCGCCACATAATCGGGCGGCGGCGTTGGTTGTCCGTGACTATCGAGCCAGTCTCGCGCCTCCCACGCGTGAGGTCCGTCGGGATAGCGATCGAGATAATTCCAATAGGCCGCTGTCGAACCCAGCACCAGCGTCCGATGCCAGAGAATTCCTTCTCGGAAATTATGAATGATGTTCCAGACCTGGCCCGCCAGCGAATAATCCGGATGGGCTTCCACGAACCATTGATAATCTTCCAGCGAGTCGCTCTCGATCGCCGTACGATAGGCCTCGTCCGCCGGCATCGCTTGCATGATACGCTTGCTCACATGCCGGCGCTTCTTCGGCGGCACGGGGACGTCGGCCACGCCGAGGGCCGGCGAGAGTTTTTGCGGCGCTGCAGGCGCTGGCGCCGGGCCAGAAGTGCTGGCAACCGGGGGCGGAGCATCGAAGAATTTGACTTCGACATTCAGCGAGGACGTCATCCACGGAATCTGCGACCCGTTGGATGCTTGATTGAGCTGCAGGCGCACACCTGTCAAAATCTGCTCGATATCAAGCCCCGGCTGTCGCATCAGCGTCGCAAACGATGAGGCAAACGGGCTGTTCGGGCCGGTGCCGTCGGGCGCGATCTGGTTGGGCGCCGCGGAATAGGCAACGAGGAATCCCGGCGGGACACCGATCAACGCGAGTCCAGGCGGCACAGGCTGGCCGTTCTTCTTGCCAAATCCATGGTCGCGGGCCGCATCGAGCACGATGATGCGGGCTGCGGACGGCACCTGAGCAAGCGCGCTGACAATCGCCGACAGCGGCAGCCCCTGACTATTGAGCGCGTCGGGCGAATCGATCAGCGCATCCACGGGCACGAGATAATCATCGCCATTCAACTGGGCGCCATAGCCGGCGAAATACAAGAATGCGATCGCATTCGGACCAGCGGCAGCAAGCTTGTCGCGAAACTGGCCGATCACTGAGCCGATATCGCCTTTGCCGACATTGGTGAGGCCAGTCACATCGTAGCCGGCAGCTTGCAAAGTCGTCGCAACGAGCGTCGCGTCGGCAATCGTCGTATTGAGCGTGGGTGCGTCTTGATACGCGCTGTTCGCGATGACCAAGGCGACGCCGGATTGTGCCGATGCGGGCACAATGGAAGTAATCAGCATCGCCAGCGATGCCAATATCAACGCGAGATGGTGCATTTAATTCTTAGCCTCTTCGACGATACCGCACCAAACATCATCTAATTGCCATCGCGCCATGCATCATCTCGGCAGGCGCAGTCAACGGAACTTTTTGCGTGGATATGTCTCTTCCCTTGATTTCTTGATCCTGCCCGGCGCAGATTGTGCATGGGCATCCGGCCGGCTCGACGCACGCGCCAGTCCATACTTGATTGTCGGTGCTGTTGCATGCGCCAAGCCTCCGCGCTTCAAACGAAAACGGCAAGTGAATACAGTGATGACTACCGGTCGCGAGCGAGAGGGCAGTCATTTGCGGCAATTCGACAATAACGGGAGGGGCAGATGAGCTATTTCAAAACCTCGGCGGACGGGCGAAAGTTGTTCTTCCCTTGGGGCTATTTAAGCAACGGCTATTTTGATAGCCAGCGAAGCAGATGATGCACGCATAAAGCGAATGAGAATGATCTTTCTGAGCACATCGCTCGCCCTGCTTATCCTTGCTTTGGGCCTTCAACGGCAAAACCCATTCGCTCCCTATATCCTTGCCGCCGCTTTTATTGCCGCTTACGCGGTGTGGACACATTTTGCAGTCGCTGGACTGCAGCGCACGGAAGAAAGGTTGACGCTAAGGGAAATCATGGTTTCACACCCGAAGGTTTACAGTCCATGGCTTCTGTGGCCTCTGGAAATCGGGGCGCTGCTTTTTGTCATCGGCGGCCTCGTCATTCTCATGAAAGATCCGAGCCACTGGCCTTCGACATTGAGCGGGGTCATCTTTTTTGTTCTCTGCGCGGCGTCGTTCGCCCATATTCTCGTGGTGCGCGCATCGTTTCATTGTTCCAACAACTGACCGGTAGTCGGCGGCCATGCCTTTCGCCGGATGAGTCTAAACGGGATGAACCGGGCCCGCCGCTCTCTGCTCAATTCACTAAGCGCATCCCCACGGTGGACCGTGCAATGATGCGGGAGATTACCTATCTGGAATGTGCCATGGCGCGCGCCCAGGATTCCTCGCACCTTTGATCGCATCCCGTGCTGCTCTTGTGGGCCGGTTGGTGTGCAGTCCGTTTACCGACGTGGCGGACGTTGCCGCCAGGCCCTTGTGCGAATACCGGCTGGCCGGAAAAGATCGACATGGCCAGCACGGTGGCGGCGGCCGCTAGGCCTATCGGCAGTCTGTGAGACATTCACGGCCTCCTTTGATGAATTGTGACGGGTGCAGAGCGCCATCCGTGAATTCTTGAATAGTGGATTCGTTGTGGCTCATGAGCATACTGGCAATCATTTCGCTGCGTACTGTCGCGAGGCAGTTAGCAGGACCGCAAGAGCGACCGACGAGCGCGGCGCAAAAGAATACGGGCGGCCCCGCGCTGGCGCATCTACTCCGATTATCCGGTCGCTTCGGGGTTTCGCAGAATTCTCCCCCTCTTTTCGATGAAGCGGTAATTCCATTGAATATGCTCTTTTCAATAGCATGATGAACTAAGGTAGAAAACTCTGTCATGGAATCTGCTCGTCTCTCTGGTCAGACACAATCCACGAAAAAAGTTCCGTTGTGGCCGCGCTATTCGAAAGCCATCATGTAAGGCACCGCGTACGTAAACTGCCTTGCGCCATCCCTTCAGCTATATTCCCGCGTCGCCTAAAAGGAGAACTTCGATGATTCGCGCCGGAGTGGGACTGCTCCTTGTGATCGCTGCGGTCGCCGCCATTGCTGGCAACGCGCGCGCAGACGAGGGCATTTATTGCGGCTGCCTAGATCAATATAACGGGTGCAGGCAGCAAGGGAAAAGCGCTCAGTATTGTGAGGCGCAGCGTGACCGATGTCAGGATGAATTTCATTGCATGGGGAATGGAGGGCATTGACACGCTTTAAAAAAAAAGAAGCTCAATGTCTTCGCTCCGGCAATTGACCATCATGAGCCCGCGCACCCGCCAACGCAGTAATCCAGCGTCGCCGCCTGACGGCCGTTCCTACTATCGCCACCGCCGATAATCTGGCAACGCGCAAATATGGAGCGGATATATTTTGGGTTGTGGTGCGCATCGCCTGCATGGTCGCGGCGGCGCATATTTCGGTGCGAGATATTTCGGCAAACTCAATTTCAGTGTGTGGCTGCGTTGCAAATATGAAATGTTGGGAAAATGGCAAACGCATCAGATAGGCTGGTGCAACAGCCTTCTTCACGCGACTAGGGGACTTATGCGAAGTCATCTCTTTTTGTTTGCCGCTCTCGTGCTTGCCGGCTGCGACGGTTCGAACTGCACGAGCGATTGCATAACGGTCAATGGCGACGGACCGATGATCCACGGGTCCGGAAACATGCGAACCGAGATGAGGCAGGTCGCGCCCTTCGCCGCCGTTCAGATCGATTCCGCCCACGTCACCATCGAACGCACCGGCAGCAACAGCCTATCCGTGACTGGCGATGACAAGCTGCTGCCGCTGTTTACAACCGAAGTCAAGGACGGCACGCTCCATCTCTCCTTTGTGAAAGGCAAGACCTTCGAAGGCAAGATGCCGGCCTATCACGTCACGGTTGCGGATCTGCACACGATCACCCTCGACGGCACAGGCCGCGTCGATGCAAGCAAGCTCGATGCTGCCGCGTTGTCCCTATCCGTTGCCGGCGCTGGAAGCATTTATGCGGCGGGTCGGGCCGACGCCCTAGACGTCTCCGTTAAGGGCGCCGGCTCGGTTGATGCATCAAATTTGCAAGTAAAGAGCGCCAAAGTCGTCCTGAGTGGAGTAGGGAATGCAATCGTCAATGCGAGCGAGATTCTCGACGCGACTATCAGCGGCGTCGGTCGTCTGCAGTATCTCGGATCGCCCAAGGTCACATCACACGTCAGTGGCGTCGGCAAGATCGAACAGAAACGCTGATTGGCGGCTTGGAACAACTAGACGTCTCGGGAATTTTCCCTGGTCGCCGTTAAGCTCGGGGCAACGGCCGCGATCCTTTGGAGCGACTTCTCGTAAAAGTGGAGACCTTTATGGACAAGAAGATTTTCGGCATTGCCGGAGCAATGACTGTAGCTTTGGCGCCGGTGGCAGCGCAAGCCGTACCCGCCGTTCCGACTGTGGCCGAAGTTATGCAAATCAAGTCATATGGCGATTTGCTGGAGCCAATCCCAAATGCCGAGCTCCTCTTAAAGGCCGCCGATTCGGCTGATTCGGCGCGGTCTGCGGTTGTCGAGAAAGTCCAATATCATCATCACCACCATCACCATCACCATGTGCTACCTCGTGTGATCAGACACATGCTTCCTCATCGCCATCACCATTATCACCACCATCATCATCACCATCACCACTATTGAGCGTACAAGCTGCAAGCGATGTCATGCCCAGCCTAAATCCTGGGCATGACTTTTTAAGTTCTTCATTCTCTGCGCTTGCCTACTCAGGCTTGTCTCTCATCCGCTCTAAGTGCTTTCTTGCGCTCATCATTGTCATCGCCCTGACCGGACTTGTTGACGCGCTTCGTAACCGGCCATTCGCGCAGCGCATCTTCTGGTGCCGGCTTCAAGACTTCAAGGCAGGCCGAACCCATCGAGCCAAGTCACAGTCCTTCTTGTCGAGCATCATTGTAATCGTATCAGTCCAAGCCGGAGGTGGCTTCAGTGCGGATGGTGTCAAATCCGCTCCAATGGCAGGACCTGTCATCAGCAAGCCTGCTGCAATTCGAATTGACCATTTCATCGACTTTCCCCCGAACGTTGGAGCAGTCACATCTCGCGGATCATGCGAGTTCCAGCACATCGGCCACCGGACGGCGCGGCTTCTGTGCCCAGTTTCCCGGACGTTCCGGTCCGACGGACAAGAGCATGACCGGCACTTCGTTCTCGGTCAGTCCGAACTCGCGGTGTACAGCTTCGGCATCGAAGCCAATCATCGGCGTCGAACCGAGGCCCAGCGAACGGGCAGCATAGATCATCGCCGCTGCGCCGAAGGTACCCGTACGTACTGCTTCGTCGCGCTGGCGCTGCGGGTATTGCATATACAGATCGCGTGCTGGAATTTCCCATTCCGGCACCATCCTTGCCGGCATGATGCCCGCTTTTACCAGCGGTGCCAGACGCTGCGGTATTACGCTGGAATCGGCCAACTGGCCGCAAACGATGAAAGTAGCGGCTGCTTCGGTGATCGCGGGCTGATTCCAGGCAATTGGACGTAGCCGAGCCTTGGCTTCAGGCGTGCGCACAGCGATGAAGCGCCAGTTCTGCATGTGAAAGGATGTCGGCGCCGAGGTGCCAATTCGCACCAGCTCGCGGATTTCGTCGTCGCTCAAGATGGCGGCAGGGTCGTAATATTTGGTGGCGCTGCGGCTCAGGATAGTCTCAATAACGGCGTTGCTCATGGTCATTCCGCTGGTCATGGTCCTCATGGTTGGTCCTATGGGTGAAGGGATAGCTTGAGGTACGAGCGTGTTTTCAGTTACGGACGAACGCAAATGATCGTCACCCCGCTGATCCGACTGGTCGGGTTGAGGGCGGCGATGGCATCATCGAGTGTCGAGACGGTGCCGATGTTCGTCCGCAGTCGTCCGTCCCGCACCCGTTGGACGATCTCACTCAGTTGGCCACGATCGGACTCGACAACGAAGTCGACGGCCAGGCCGTCGGCGGGCCGCGCCTCGGCCGGCCCAACAACGGACACCAGTGTCCCTCCGGTTCGAATCAGGCCTGCGGATCGCTTCTGGATGTCGCCGCCGATGACATCGAACACGAGATCGACGCCACCGACATCTTCCAGTGCGTCGTTATCGAGGTCAACGAACTCCTGCGCGCCGAAATCCAGCACCTTCTGACGATCGGCGGCACGACCGGTGCCGATGACGTGGGCGCCGGCCTCGCGCGCGAGTTGCGTCACTATCGAACCGACTGCGCCGGCCGCGCCGTGCGCGAGGACGCTCTGCCCCGCCTGAA
>CAZXXA010000020.1:0-74655 GCA_964644615.1 uncultured Methylovirgula sp.
GTCATTTGAACGGTCATATTGCTTCCTCCCTTGGACTGAATGCGCTGGCGCTCGCGGACTCTCGGTCCGCCTCCCTGAGCGTCAGCAACTTTTCGAGCAAAGTTGTTGTTGTTGGCGCGGAAGATCGCCGGCGGATCCCGACGAATAAGGCACAAATACCTTCCGCGAGAGCGCGCGCTTGCGTCCCGTAAGCTAAGGCTGGTCGTAACCGCCCGGATAAGCTTGGATTTCGGATTGTCCAACCCGAGAAGCTAAGTCGCCCGGATAATCACCTTCATAGCGCTTCCTCGTTTTCTATAGAGAATTCTTTTTTCTTTTAAGGAAAGCTAAGCGCCCTTCCTTAATTCTGTCAAGAGTTATAAAGGCGAGGACCTCCAGGCAAACTGGGCAATTCGGGCCTGCCAAGTAATAATCCTTCCTGTCAAGCCAACGCCCAGCCGTTTTGGAACCGTGGCAAATCCATCTTGCGCCTATAAACGCAGATCGGTACTTGTACCTCGGCTTGCACCATCTCTTAGCCAATTTCCGGCGCCGGCGGGACCAGCAATCCATAGGCCGTCGGCGGCGCAGGTTAGCGCGTCTATATCTCGCGAGTGGGGATGCAATTCCGACGCGCGGCTTGTCGTCCGTCCAAACTGCCGCTCAGTAGTCCCTCTCGGGATTTCAGCAGATTTTGAGAGACCGCGGCCTGGTCGCTCGTTCTCATAGGTGCTGAAGGCGCGAGCTCATTGACCCCGCACGGATTGCCATGTGGAGTTCGGAAGATGACGTTCAGCGCCGCCGGGAAAAGTTGAGCCAACCTACGGCTCTCTCCACAAATGCGAAGGTTCTGCTCGCGTGAAAAAGCTCGGATTTCTGTCATTCGGTCATTGGACCCCGTCACCGCAATCGGAAACGCGGTCCGCGTCAGACACGCTCCTGCAATCCATAGAGTTGGCCGTGGCTGCCGAGGAGCTCGGCCTCGATGGCGCTTATTTTCGCGTACACCATTTTGCGCGCCAACTCGCTTCGCCCTTCCCGCTTCTGGCGGCCGTTGGCGCGAAAACCAAAAGCATAGAGATCGGGACCGCCGTCATCGACATGCGTTACGAAAATCCCTTCTACATGGTCGAGGACGCCAGCGCGGCCGATTTTATATCGGGTGAGCGCTTACAGCTTGGAATTAGTCGTGGTTCGCCGGAGCAGGTGATCGATGGATGGCGGTATTTCGGTTACGAGCCGGAAAACGACGAGACGGATGCCGATATGGGCCGCCGGCACGCTGAAGCCTTTCTCGACCTGCTGCGCGGCGAAGGATTCGCCAAGCCCAATCCCCGTCCGATGTTCCCTAACCCCCCAGGACTACTTCGCCTCGAGCCAGTTTCGGAAAGTCTCCGCAAGCGGATTTGGTGGGGTGCCGGCTCAAATGCCACTGCGATTTGGGCCGCCAAACTCGGCATGAACCTTCAAAGCTCGACTCTCAAGGACGATGAGACGGGCGAGCCGTTCCACATCCAACAGGCGGCACAGATCCGCGCCTATCGGGCTGCTTGGAAAGAAGCCGGCCACGAACGGACACCGCGGGTTTCGGTCAGCCGTAGCATCTTCGCGTTGGTGAACGATGAGGATCATGAGTATTTCGGCGGGAGTCGAGAACAAGACCAAATTGGCTTTATCGACGAAAAAACACGAGCGATCTTCGGGCGCAGCTATGCCGCGGAACCCGACATACTCGTGGGCCAACTCAAGCAGGATGAGGCAATCGCCGAGGCCGACACATTACTGCTGACGGTCCCCAATCAGTTGGGAGTGGCGTATAACGCGCACGTCATCGAGTCGATCTTGACTCATGTCGCGCCGAAGTTGGGTTGGCGCTGAGAGTCCAAGTCATTTGCTGAGAGTCCAAGTCATTTGCTGAGATCTCAAGTCAATTTGCTGAGAGCCCAAGTCAATTTAATGCAGGCAGACCCATCAGCGGCATCATATCGCCGGAGGCGAGCGCAGCCCGGATCCTGGGGGCACTCCCTCAGCTGGATAGTGAATGGTCATATCGGATTGAATAACCGCCGCCGAAGTCAGCTGCGCACGCTCTAGCCGCCCCTCCCCCATGATGTGGAAAACGGTTTCGCCATTGGCGATGAGATAGTCGGCAACAATACGGCGATGACACCGCCACCAAACGGCCTCCGAACACATGATCGCGCAGCGCTGCTTGCTCCCTCCGTCGAGCAGCTGGTCAAGTCCACGCTGAAATTCTAGCGAGAGCGCATAATCGGCATAATTGTGAAAACTTTCATTGGTCCAGAAACCGTTTACCTGCGATGGCACGGATGTCGATTTTCCGCGGAGGCCGCCAAGCGCTGCAATATGTCCGTAAGAAATCTGAAAAACTGCCAAAGCAGAAGCGAGCGCTTTTTCGTTGAATTGCGGATTGGTTCTCGACATCGGGATCTTTCTGATATCCACGACTCGATCAACCCGCGAACCACTCAGCAATTCGATAAATGCCTCAAGGCTTCGGGTAGAGTGGCCAATGGTGAAGAATGGCAGCTTCACATCCACCCTTCATGCATGGTCGAGAGCGCTGCCTTTATGGGCGGCAATGTGGTCAGTTTTGTCGCTTTTGATTTCATATTGGGGATCATTCTCCGTGGCGTGATGAATGCGGCCTTTGTAGTCGAAATCGCTGGTGTGGACGGCAATGATCGTGCCCGTCACTCGACCCGCCTCGGAATTCCAGGTCACGTGATCGCCTATCTCGAATCTCGTCTTCATCTCGTGCCGTCCTTGTCTTGCGCCAAACGCACATCTCAATAGATTGCATCGTTACACGCATCTATTTCTCCGCAGCCGGGCGTGTCACAGCGGCATCGGTTATCAGCAACCGCAAAATGACGGCGGCCACATACGAGATACGAGGCAGATGTGGGTTCCGTTCTCACAACGCCGAGATGGAGCGAGAGCTGCAAGCAGCATACTATCAGCTACGCTTGCGCTCAGCGTAATGCCACATTTTGGCTGAAACATTGCCACCAGCAGCGTGTAAGCTGGTTGCAGTAAGCCGTTGAATCGATCTCTGTCGACGTGCTTTTTTGGCTCTTAATCTTGAGCACGCGAATGCTTAAACTCCTTGATGAACCCGTGTCTGGTGCCGATACGCTCCCACCGCCGCCAGGCGTTACGCCGCCGGCAGACGTGACGACACCATCCCCACCGAGCACGGCGATGCCACCTAGTCCTCCGCCTCTGGGTGGGGCTACACCTCCTTCATTCTCTGGCGCCGCCGCGTCGCCTCTGCAGATCAAGTTGGAGCCCACCGACGCCATCCTAGGGCCCGCCAAGGAGTCCGGAAAAGCCCCGGCCGGCAAGCCAATTGGCTTCTTCCAGCGTCTCGTGCGCTTTGTTACGCGGGCCGTTGCCATCGCCTGTCTGTGCGGCGCGGCTTGGGCCGTAGGCGCGTATTATGCCTCCGGCCATACGCCAATGGGGTTTGTGAAATCGCTCTTGAAATCGAGCCCCGCTGCTGAAGCACAGCAAAGCCCGCAGCACGACGAACTGGTCGGCACAGTGCGGCAAATGGCCGAAGATATCCGCGCGCTTAAAGCCAGCGTTGATAACAGGGGCGCCGCGCAAGATCCGGTCGTGGAGAGTTCTGCAAGCCAGAAGAGCCAGCAGGCTTCCATGCAGACCACGACGGCAGCAATCGCCGATCTGACAGGTCGCGTCGACAAGCTGCAAGCCGACGTCACGACCAAGCTTTCCCAAATTGATCAGCAGCTCGCAAATATCGAGCAGAAAATGTCCGCGTCGCATGTGGCTGCAGCGCCGCGCACGGAGCCGCGCCACAAGCGCGTAGAACACCTTCACGACGCCTTCGATCCGTCCCGAGATCCCGGCGCCCCCGGCGTTCCGCGTCCGCTTGGCTCGCGGTGAGGATGGCGATCGTTAAGGTATGAGCGCCCCAACGAACTAGGGCGGCATCCTCGCGGAAGCCGCCCTTTCTTTTATCTATCGCAGTGCCTTCGGCTTAGTGCCGCGGCAGCTCGAAACGATCCGCCATCATCACCTTGTTCCAGGCCGCCGCGAAGTCGTTCACGAACTTCTCCTGCGCATCGGCAGTGGCATAGACCTCAGCCAAGGCACGCAATTCGGAATGCGAGCCGAAGATGAGATCGACGCGCGTGCCGGTCCATTTCTGTTGCTTGGTCTTGCGGTCATGGCCGGCAAATGTGTTCTCGCCAGTGGCCTGCCATTCCGTCCTCATGTCCAGGAGGTTGACGAAAAAGTCGTTCGTCAGCTTGCCCGGACGATCGGTGAAGACGCCATGCTTGGAGTTGCCAGCGGTGACACCGAGAACGCGCAGGCCGCCGAGAAGAACGGTCATCTCCGGCCCCGTGAGGGTCAGCAGCTGCGCCCGATCCACCAAGGCTTCTTCGGGAGACATGAGTTCGCGTCCGTGCACATAGTAATTGCGGAAGGCATCCGCGCGCGGTTCGAGATGCGCGAAGGACTCGATCTCAGTCTGCTCTTGCGTGGCGTCAGTGCGGCCAGGCGTGAAGGGCACCTTCACCTCGACGCCCGCATCCTTGGCGGCCTTTTCGACGCCAGCGCAGCCGGCGAGAACGATCAGGTCGGCGAGAGAGATCTTCTTGCCACCGCTCGCGGAACCGTTGAAGTCCCTCTGGATCGCCTCGAGCTCCTTCAGAACCTTGGCCAGCTCAGAAGGATTGTTCACTTCCCAATCCTTCTGCGGCGCCAGGCGGACGCGCGCGCCATTGGCGCCGCCGCGCTTGTCCGATCCGCGATAGGTCGAGGCCGAAGCCCAAGCCGCCGCGACGAGCTGCGAAATCGAGAGACCGGAGGCCAGGATCTTGCTCTTGAGAGCCGCTGTGTCTTGCGCGTCGATCAGCGGATGATCCACTGCGGGGACTGGGTCCTGCCAGATCAGCGTTTCTTTCGGAACAAGCTTGCCAAGGTAGCGCACTCGCGGACCCATGTCGCGGTGAGTGAGCTTGAACCACGCGCGCGCGAAGGCGTCCGCGAACTGCTCCGGATGCTGCTGGAAACGCCGTGAGATCTTTTCATAGGCAGGATCGAAACGCAGCGACAGGTCTGTCGTCAGCATCCGCGGCCGATGCTTCTTCGAGCTGTCATGGGCGTCCGGGATGTCGGCGGGCGCGTCCTTCGCTTCCCACTGCCAGGCGCCCGCGGGGCTCTTCGTCAGCTCCCATTCATATTTGAAGAGATTGTCGAAGAAGTGGTTGCTCCATTTGGTCGGCGTCTCGCTCCAAATCACTTCCGGGCCGCCTGTGATCGCATCGGCGCCGACGCCGGTCCCATGCTTGCTGCGCCAGCCGAGGCCTTGATCTTCAATGACTGCACCTTCCGGCTCCGGGCCGAGGAACGACGGATCGCCCGCCCCGTGGGTTTTGCCGAAGGTATGGCCGCCCGCGATGAGCGCCACCGTCTCTTCATCGTTCATCGCCATGCGTGCGAATGTCTCGCGGATGTCGATCGCCGCGGCGACGGGATCGGGTTTGCCGTTGGGGCCTTCCGGATTGACATAGATGAGGCCCATCTGCACCGCGCCAAGCGGGTTCTGCAATTCGCGCTCGCCGCTATAGCGCTCATCGCCGAGCCACGTGCCTTCAGGTCCCCAATAGAGCTCCTCGGGCTCCCAGGTGTCGACGCGGCCGCCGCCGAAGCCGAAGGTCTTGAAACCCATGGATTCCAAGGCGACGTTGCCGACGAGGACGAAGAGGTCGGCCCAAGAAATCTTGCGGCCATATTTTTGTTTGATCGGCCAGAGCAGCCGGCGCGCCTTGTCGAGATTGGCATTGTCGGGCCAGCTGTTCAGCGGCGCAAAACGTTGCTGTCCGCCTCCGGCGCCGCCGCGGCCGTCCGCCACGCGATAAGTTCCGGCGCTGTGCCATGCCATGCGGATGAAGAGGCCGCCATAATGACCGAAATCCGCCGGCCACCAATCCTGCGAGTCCGTCATCAAAGCATGCAGGTCCTTGATCACCGCATCGAGATCGAGGCTTTCGAATTCCTTCGCATAATCGAAGGCTTCGCCCATCGGATTGGAACGCGGCGAATGCTGGTAAAGCATCTGGAGGCTCAGCCGGTCAGGCCACCATTCCCGGTTGGTTCGGCCACCGCGCCCGTGCGCGACAGGGCACTTTCCCGAACCCGCATTTTCATGTGATCCGTCCATTTGTTTCCTCCGTTTTCATTGCCTTTCGGCGGACTACTGCGCGCACGGCGGCACTTAACCCAGTGCTGACCAACGGAGACGAATCGGCGATGACGGCACTGATGCAATCGCGAATTCATCCAACCGTGCAGATAGTTAGGCCGCACCGTCGTTCATTCGCGGCGCGACGCATCGTCGAGATCCTCGGGCCTTAATGGCCGTTCTGCTTTTTGCAGTTTAGAATAATTGCAAATTTGCTGCTCGATTTCAACGCGCGTGCTGCATCAAATCGAATTTGAAATTCAGATCATGCGCGGCCGCTGCAATTGCGCGTTGCGATGATCGCGGTAACGCTCACGCCTCCAGCTGGCGTCAATATGATTGCGCAACGGCACGTGCACGCGCCGTGCAGTGACGCATGTGACAACGAAAACTGGAGAATAAGCAGACGATCGCGCGCAGCGATTGCTTTGATCGGGCGGCAGCTGCAAGTGCGGATAAATCTCTTCGCTTACGTCAACGTCTTTCTTCGTGACGCTGCTCCTCTTCCCGGGGCAGCAATCGCGCGCCGTGCAAGGCCTTTCGTTTCGCCGTCCGATACTTATATGTCAGCAGTGCTGACTATATGGTGATGACGGCTTTGAACCTTGATTTATTTGACGTGGAGGAAAGGACGACGAAAGCCAGGGCGATGCCGCCCGGCTTTCGGTATATGCGCGAGCTCATCACATCAGAAGAAGAGGCTGCATTGGCGGCCGAGATCGCGCAACTCGATCTAAAACCATACGAATTCCGCGGATATTTGGGGCTCCGGCGCGTTCGCTATTTTGGCTCGCGGTACGACTACGATCGCAGGAACGTCGAAACCTCAGACGCCATCCCGGATTTTCTGCAGCCGCTGCGCCGGAAAGTCGCCGATTTTGCCGGCCGCGATCCGGACGAATTCGTTCAAGTTCTGGCGACGGAATATGCGCCGGGAGCGCCCATAGGATGGCACAGGGACAGACCACAATTCGGCATTGTGGTCGGCGTTTCGCTCATCTCGCCCTGCACGTTTCGCTTTCGGCGATGCCTCCCAAACGGCAAGTGGGAACGGTCATCCATTATTTTGGAACCGCGGTCCGCCTACCTGATGTCGGAAGAGAGTCGCACGGTATGGGAACATTCCATCCCGCCGATGCAGACGCTGCGCTATTCGCTGACGTTCCGGACTTTGGCGCAAGGCCTCGATCAAAGAGAGCTTCGCGAGGATTCATAATCCACCAAGTTCCGATTACTCGCTTTGGCTTCGATAATGCGCAAGCGGGCTGCGGCCCATTTCCTGGCGAAACGCATAGATGAAAGCCGACGACGAACCATAACCCAGTTCAAACGCGGTCTCGGTGACGCTGCATCCGCCGCCTAGCATTTCGATGGCTTTGAACATGCGCAGCCGGCGGCGCCATGCGCGCAGATTCATCCCGACTTCATCGTTGAAGCGCCGCGCCAAGGTGCGTCCCGAAACGCCCAAAGCTGCGCCCCACTCCTCCGGTCCCCGTTGATCTGTGGGATCGGCATAGAGGGCTTCGCATAATACCGATACGGGACCGCCGCGTGGCCAGGGCAGCGCCGCACGCAAAGTCTCCGCACGACGTAGCTGGTCGAGAATGAGTCTGGCAACACGATCGGCATAGCCGTCGCGGCTCGGGCGTTCTTGAATGTCCGCAGCTTCGACAATCAGCGCGCGCAACAGCGTGCTCACGCGGAACACGGTGCACGCCGCGGCAACATGAGTTGCGGTCCGGTCATCAAGCCAAAGACTGCGAAATTCGGCGCCCAATAGCGAGCCGACACGATGCGGCACCCCTCGCGGCAGCCACACCGCCTGCTCCGGCGAGATCACCGAGCAGTTCCCCGCCACGGTCACCGTGAGAACGCCAGAAATCGCGTAGACGAGTTGATGCCATTTGTGCGCGTGTTCGGGAAAATAGCGGCGCGCGGGAATCGTCTCGATGCGGACGATGAGAGGACGAGGCTCTCCCAAATCTTTCGGCAGTGGCAGCGGTTTCCATACTGGCCGATTCACGGGGCGATCTTTGGGCCGATGAAGATTGTCTGATTTTCTACATAATATGGCTTGGCGTCGAAAGCCAGGCGCGCGATTTTGTTCTACCCAAGGCGCCAGGCATCTCGCAAGTCGCGCGTTTCAACGCGACTTGGCAGCAGCCAAGACGCTCCATGGCACATATCGAAATCGCTGACGCGCCGGATGCCGATGCATCGGCAACCGCACCCAACACCCTAACACGCGCAGCGCGCAGCAATCTCATACGGCTCGGCGTTGCGCAGGCGTTGGCCGGCGCGAATTCGACCGTCGTCTTCGCAACGGGCGCTATCATCGGGAACATGCTCGCGCCGAATAAGGCACTCGCCACCCTGCCCATCTCTGTCCTGGTTCTGGGCATGGCCATCGCGACACTGCCCGCTGGCGCCATCGCGCACAGATATGGGCGCCGCGCGGCGTTCCTAGCGGGCACCGGCTGCGGCGTGTTGATCGGCGTATTGGCCGCGGCCGCGCTCGTCATCGGATCGTTCTGGCTCTATTGCGTCTCGACTTTTTTCGGAGGCGCATATTCGGCCGTCGTCTTTTCTTTCCGCTTCGCAGCAGCCGACTGCGTTCCCGCGGAACGAAAATCGCACGCCTTAGGCGCGGTCATGGCAGGCGGCGTCTTTGCAGGCGTGATCGGGCCGCAGCTCGTCACCTACACGATGAATCTCTGGCCGCCTTATCTGTTTGCCGTCACCTATCTGGCGCAAGCCGGCATCGCCATTCTGGCAGCGATTGCTCTTCTCGGCGTCCAGCTACCGAAGCCAACGGCAGCGGAACGCCTTGGCGGCCGGCCCCTCAGCGTCATCGCCCGCCAGCCGCGTTTCATCCTCGCGGTCACCTGCGCGGCGATCTCCTATATGCTGATGAACCTACTGATGACATCGGCGCCGCTTGCCATGCGCTTGTGCGGCCATTCTCAGGAGTCGTCCAATCTCGGTTTGGAGTGGCATGTTTTCGCCATGTACGGACCGAGCTTCTTCACGGGACGGCTCATTGCGCGGTTCGGTGCAAAGCGGATTGTCCTGACTGGCTTGCTGCTCATCGCCGCTTCTGCCGCGACCGGTTTGAACGGAGCGACGGTGACTCATTTCTGGATCGCATTGGCCCTGCTCGGCCTCGGATGGAATTTTGGCTTTGTGGGCGCCTCGGCGCTTGTGCTCGACTGTCACCGGCCCGAGGAACGTACCCGCGTGCAGTCGCTCAACGACTCCGTCGTGTTCGGCATGCTGGTCATAAGCTCGCTGAGTTCAGGCGGCCTTCTCACGACCTATGGCTGGAACATGATCTGCTGGGTCGCTTTCCCGCCGCTCGCCTTGGCGGCATGCGCGCTTGCTGTCTCTGGCTTGCGCAATGCGATGCGTGTCACAACCCCGGCGGTTTGAGGCAGCCGGCGCCTCACGTTTATTCGCGCCAAAACGACAGAAAACAGGCCTAAACATGAGCAGCACTCCAATTACTCCACAACAAATTGGAGCTATGTACGAACGGCTGCTGATCAAGGCATCGCTCCGCATGGTGATGCGAATTGCTGCAGCGCCTACTCAATTGAAAAGTTCAAATGAAGGTTTTTGCGGCGTGCCGCCGACTACGTTAACGCCGCTCTCTTTGTGAGAGAAAGCAGCAGTCAAAGCATGCACGCAACGTGAAGACGTGCACCAGATGGTCGAAACCGTGCATCCGACCAAGTCTATGCCGCTTCACGTAAGGTCAATGTCGGTGAGGTCGAAGGAATGGCTGGAGATAACGCTCCAGATCTGCAGTCTTTCCGCATCCCTAAACAATTTCATTCGGAAAGATCAGGGACGCGCCTGCGCCTCGAAGACGGACGATCCATAGCCCAATGATGGCAAACGCAGAGCCGTCAGACGCGGCAAATGATAGGACAGATCGCGCATGCCGGCGATGAAGGCCTCGACGGTCTTCGGCCGCAGCTGCGGATCGGGCGACAATGCGCTGCAGAGCACGCGCCATTGCCGGCTGCGCAGATCAGCCGGACGCATCGGCATGAGGTCTTCCTGCACAGCCTCTTCCGCCGTCTTGCCGCCGAAAGGATGCCGGCCAGTCAACAGCAGATAGGCAAGCAGCCCCATGCCATAGATGTCATCGGTCGGCTCCGGCGGTTCGCCGCGCAGCATGGCGAGGGACGCATAGCCCGGTGTCAGTCCGCGGACGCGATTGAGATAGTGGACCGTCGCGTCCTCGTCCTGCGGCCGCGCGGTGATGTCGCCCGATTGCGCCAGACCGAAATCGAAGAGTTTCGCGCGGCCGTCGCGGCACAGGAAGACATTGCCCGGCTTCACATCGGCATGGACGATGCCGGCACGATGTGCGAGCGCCAGTGCGGAGCCAATCTGATTGAGAATAAGAAGCGCCTCGCCCCGCCGCAGCGGCCGGCCATCGCGCTCTTTCAAAGCCGCGGCAAGCGTGCGGCCTTGCATCAGCTCCATGACGATGAAATGCAGCGGCCCGTCGCAATCGCTGTCATAGACATCGACGATGTTCGGGTGGCTGACTTCGCGGGCGCGGCGCGCCTCGCGGTGGACCAATTCGATCGCGTCGCTCTGCATGCGTTCGGCGGCATCGACGATCTTGATGGCGACATTCGCCTCGGCGAAACGTGCCCGCTTCCGGAGGCGGTCGATCGCGCGATAGACGGTGCTCATGCCGCCCCGGCCGATAATTTCGCAGAGTTCGAAACGATCGCGCAGAACCGCACCCACCGGAACCGGCGGGACACGGTCGCTTTCATAAGCGTAGATCTGTTCGCCCTGCGCTTCGGCGCTCGGCTGCTGCATGACCACCGGCCTTGTGCCCCCCGACACTCAGCACTCAGCAAGGACTCTCACGACGATAACACTAATGTCGTCGCGCGACCCCAGAGTGACAGCCCGCGCGATAAGCCGCTCGGCAATGCCGGTTATCGGTTCACCCATCATGTCGCCGATTTCCGTGTCGCCGACAACCTTCGTCAAGCCGTCAGAACACAAAAGCAGCGTGTCATTCGCTTCAATATGCGTGATTATACGCTCAAGCTCAAGCCTATCGGAAGGCCCCACCGCGCGGGTGATCGTATTATGGGCACTCGGATGCGCCTCATCCTCCATTTCGGCGGCGAGCGTGTGATCCGATGTCAACTGAAACAGTTCCCCCTCGCGACGCAGATAGATGCGCGAGTCGCCAGCCCACAGGCAGCCGGCATAGCCCTCCCCGATCAGAAGAGCCGCAACCGTCGATCCAATGATAACGGGCGTCGGCCGTTGTGCCCCCTCACGATGCAGCGCACGGTTAACATTTTCGAGCGCCCGTTCGGCCTGCTCGATCCGCGCGTCGAAGGCGGCGCCCGGTTCGACGCAATCGCACAGGATTTTGATGATGGCGCGGCTCGCCAGACCGCCATCGGAATGGCCGCCGATCCCGTCGGCGACGACGAACAGGCCAGAGTCGAGAACCGCCACGAGGGAGTCTTCATTCTCCTCGTGATGCGCCGCCTGCCGCGTCGCGCTCGACTCGACGAGTTTCAACGCGAAATGATCGGAGACCGCGCGGGTCATGCAAACCTCGCGGAGACAAGCGGCGCCCGGTTCGGCGCACCCCAGCCGGAATCGAAATAGCTGGCTGCCGCCGCTGCGGGCGGCAGGCCGCGGCACCGCAAGGCGATCGCTGCATGCCCCGGCCATTCATCATGCCACCAATAGGAGAAGCCCGCCGATGTGCCCTCGATTGGCGTTTGGAGGTCGTAGGCGCTGCGCCAGCGGTCCTGCGATATGCCGGCTCCCGCCGCCGATGGCTCAGCCGCATCTGCGAGCTCTGCCGCCAATTCACTGAGTTCGCCCGCGAGATCGTCGGCTTCTCGGCTGCCGTCGATCAAAGCGAGCGCCAGCGTCTCGATGCGGGCCATCCAGCCATCGCAATCGAAAACCGGCAGAAGCGCCCTCAGGGATTGAGAACTCGCGGCAGCGATCGTCAGCGGAAAGCAGCGATTGAGCGTATCGACGGAGGAAACGACGACCCCGAACCAGCCATCATCATCGATCAGCTGCGGATCAAGGGCAAAGCACCAGGGCGGGCTCGTGAGATAGGCATGCATCCAGGCGTCGCCGAGCCTGTCTTGCGCGGCATGGATCATTTGCGCCAGCCAATTGTCCCAGGAAAGGACAAAACGATTGGGCAGTCCGCGACGCAGAAAATCGCGGCTGGACGGCACTTTCCCATAGAGACCGGCGACGGCGACCGCCGCTGGTTTGTTTACAGTTGGTCCGGGCAGCGAAAGCTCCTCAAAGCACTCAGTCCAAAAGGATTGTTGACGCTCGCCGCGCGCATTTCATAGCTCACATGCGTGTCCGCCGGTCCGTTCACCGTCAAAACGAAACGATCGAAATTGCCCCGCACGCTCGGATCGATGAAGCGGAACAAAGCCCAGGGCCCCGACTGTTCGACTTTGCTTTCCTTACCATCCGCCGTCTGGAAAGTGACGGAAACGGTACTCGCGTCATTCTGATTGGGCCAGTGCAGATCATAGCTGCGCACCGGTCCATGACGGTAGGTCATGTCCTGACCGTCAAAATTGAGCGTCGCGCGGAACAGTGCCGGCGACAGATAATAGGGCCGGAGGCTGAATTTCACGCCCGGCGCCGGATCGCGATTGCTGAAGAAGGCATCGCGCACCTGTTTGGCGCGATAGAAAGCACCGAGGCTCGTCGGCAGCAGCGGCAGGCTCGTGCCGTCGATTGTCGCCGGCACATAGGTGCCGCCGCGATCGATGATGAAAGGCGCGAGATTCTTGGTGAAGAAATCATCCATCGTGCCGCCCGGCCGGAAGAACTGGCTGAAATCGGCAAGCTGAATGTCTTGTTTGCTGTCGGCAAAGATCGGATAACGATTGTAAATGGCGCTCTGGCAGACCGGCACGACGTCACGCGTCCAGGCAGTGTTGATCTCCTGATGTGTCAGATCGAGCAGCAGGCCCCAACTGGTGCGGGCGAGCGATTGCATAATGGAACGTACCGGCTCGGGCCGCAGCACCGCGTCGGAGCGGATATTGCCGAGCGCATCGGTGTTCGGATCCTTGACGCGCTGCGCCGCCAGACTGAAGGCCGCGGCGGAGGGCTGCGGCGCGTTGGCGACATTCGACATCGTGCCGTAGAGATTGCTCAAGAGATCGTGGATCTTATTGATCGACGGCAGTTGTCCGGTATTGCCCGGCGCCACCATCTGCAACAGTGGAATGAAAGGCGCCGCGATCGTCTGGCCGGGCCAGGGCATATCGCCCAACACAGCCTTGAGAGCCGCGTTGCCGGCTGCTCCCTGCGCGGTCTGAAGGATCTGAGCACCCGGCGCTTGCGGCGCCGGCGGCCCGAGCGTCTGCGCGGGATTGGTGAGATTGGTCGATTGCCCTGGCGGCGGCAGATCGACGTTCTGCCGGACCGTGTCGATCAGCTGATCGAGCGGCGATTGCGGACCCGCGAGATTTTGCAGCACGGTGAGCGCCCGCTGCATATCGGTGAATTTGATCACGCCAATGCGGCCGAGCGCGCCCTGCCAGGCCGCGACATAATCGCGGATGTAGCGGCGCACGACGTCCTGCGACAGGCTCTGCACGACGGAATTATCGACATCCGAGCCGCCGGTGATCCAATCCGAGCCCATCTGCTCGCGCACCAGCGTCGGTAGCCGCGGCAACAGGAAATTGAAATAGCCGTCGCGCGTGAAAATGCCCGGCACCGAAAGGCTGCGCGAGCCGCGCGCGTCTGGCGCCGCTGTGAGACTCGTCGCGCCGATCACTGTCAGAAGATCGATCTCATGCAGGCGCGCGTCCTGATAGGCCTGGCGCAGAAGCTCGGCATAGATCTGATCCGCCGGCGGCACGCGCGTCAGATGTTTGCGGGCGCTGTCGATCAAGCGCTGATCCAGCGTCACAGCCTGCGGCAACAGCGCGATGAGTTGGTCGAGATGTCCCGTCATCGCCGTCTTGCGATGCGGATCGAGTTGGAAGGCGAGCGCGGCTTCATTGTTTGCCGCTGTCATCACCGTGCCGCGATCGAAATAACGCGGCTGCCCGAGCATCAGATAGACGCGCAGGAGATTACGCAGCTCGCCGACATCCGATGTCGGGCTGGCGAGGCCTTGATCGATCCGACGGCCGATGCGGTTGGCGAAGACCGGCAGCAGCTTCTGCACGAGCACGGCGTGATAGACCGAGGCGGCAGCCGGCCCGAGTCCGGCTTTCGCGGAGAGGCCGAAACTCTGCAAGAGACCGAGCGGACTGTCGTCCGACGCGGCATTGTTCATCGCCCGCGCCTCATTGAGGACAGGCAGAACCTGGTCGAAGCCGGCATATTGCGGCAGGCCCGCGAGATCGACTTCGAGCCGTTCGGCCGCCGTTTTCGTCTCGCCGATCTGGATTTCGCTACGCGCGTAAGCGCCGAACCACAGCACGGACGCGCCCGCCAGGACGATGAGCATGAAGGCATAGGCGAACGTCTGCGCCGTCGCCATCTTGCGTTCGAGCTTGCGGTTGGTGCCGATGAGCCCCTGCTCTTCGAAGATCACCTTGCTGAGCAGATTGCGGACGAAGAATGTCTTGCCCTTGCCGGAGAATGGCAGACGATGGCCGGTCGAGAGGCCGAAGTTGCGGGCCATGACGCCGAGCAGACGGTCGATCGGCGTGCCCTCTTGCGTGCCGCTTGTATAATAGACGCCGCGCAGCATCGGCTGCATCTCGAAGCGGCTCGGCCGGAAGGCATCGGCCAAAAATCCACCGACCTGTGCGCGCAGGCTCGCGAATTCCTTCGGAAAGCAATAGATGCGGCAACGCCGCGCGATATTGCGCTCGTCGTTCATCCGCATCGGCACAGCGGCTTCGATGCGATCGCCGAGTTCGACATAGCGCATGTCGAAATCTTTGAGGAGCTGATTGTCTTCGACGGTGGGGAAGGTCATGCCCCAGACCTGGGCCCGCTCCTCGTCATCGAGATTATCAAAAAATTCGCTGAAGCCGGCGATCAGGTCGCATTTGGTGAGCAGCACATAGACAGGCAGCCGCATTCCGAATGTGCGCATCAATTCCTGCAGGCGCAGCTTGACTGCTTCAACGTGCTTGCGCCGCTCGGCTTGATTTTGCGTAATGATGTCGCCGAGACTGATCGCGAGAATGACGCCATTGATCGGCCGGCGGCGGCGATGCTTCAGCAGCAGTTCGAGAAAGCCGCGCCAGGCGGCGCGATCGACTTCGGCATTGACGTCCTGCGTCGTGTAGCGCCCGGCCGTGTCGATCATCACCGCTTCATCGGTGAACCACCAGTCGCAATTGCGCGTGCCGCCCATGCCGCTGACAGGGTCGATGCCGAGCCGTTCGGCGAGCGGAAAATTGAGTCCTGAGTTCTTGAGGATCGTCGTCTTGCCGGCGCCGGCCGGCCCGATGATGATGTACCAGGGTAGTTCGAAGAGATAGCCGCGCTTCGATCCTTTGCCGAGCGAAGCCTCGCGCAGGATTTTTAGCGATTGTTCGAAACGTTCGCGGATGATCTCGACTTCATCGGACGCCTGATTGTCGGCTAACGCGGCCAGGCTCGACGTATCGAGAAGATTGCGGATCATCTTCGCATTGGCGCGCTGCGCGAGATAGATGCGCAAAAGCCCGATGACGAGCGTGCCGACGAACAGCGAAGCGATGATAGTGATACGGATCGAAACGCCGGCGAGCGGCGTATAGCCATTAAAAGAGATCAGCGGGCCGACAAACCAGACGAGCGCGGCAAGCGCCACGAGACCTAGCAGGATGAAAAAGGTCCGGATCCGGAAAAGCGCGGCGAAAAAAGCCTGGAACATCGGCGTCTCCTCCGCTGCACGCGCCCGTTCAGGGCGTCGCGTGGCGGATTTGTCTCCTCGTGAATCTCAATCGGCTCGGCATGAGTCAGCCCCCATGCGCGAGGCGCTGCAGAAGGGCTTCGACCGGTGCGAGCGCGCCGTTCAGCCGATAGGCCAGCACGCCATAAATGGCGAGCAGCAACGCACCCGTGCAAGCAAAGCCAACCCACAGCGGCACATAGCTGCGCAGATCGCGGCGCGCCGAAACACCCCGCCACTGCGGCGACAGCTCGCGCGGAACCGGACGCGCATAGGAATGCCAGAGCGTCGAAATCTCGCTGCGCAATTCATCGAGCTGATAACGGCCGCCTTCGACGACGCGATATTTGCCCTCGAAACCGAAAGCGAGAACGAGATCGATGAGTTTGAGCAGCGCCAGATATTTACTCGGCTCGTTCTTGACCCGGTCAAGAATCGTGAAGACCTTTTCGCCGCCCCAGGTTTCGCCGTGAAATTGATTGAGAAGGCTCGACGAGCTCCATTGGCTGGCGCTGCCCCACGGCGTGGTCATCACCGTTTCATCGAGCAATGCGCAAAGGATGTAGCGTGCGGCACTCACGGCCGCGGCCCGCGCGCCGAATTTAATCGCGCGCTCTTCGAACTTTTTGATCTGCTCGCTAGTCTCGCGCCGTAGCGCATCGACATCAGCGAATTCCACCGCGTTGCGGAGCTGTGCGACGAGCATCAACAAGGGCGCCGCAGCCGCCGCGATCGCATCTTCCGGCTGCTGCGGATCGCCCATCGCCTGGACGTCGGAGAGATCGAGCGGCAAATTACGGCCGGCCGCGGCCATCGCCGATGCCGGCTCGGACTCGCGCGGCGACGTATCGAAAGGATTTGCGGGGGGCGCGCGGCCGGGCAGCGGATCGCGCTGCTGCGGATTGCTCGCCGGCCCCCAGCCCATCGGGCCGCCGCCCTGCCCCGGCGCAGATCCGGGCGAACCAGGGAATGGATTCGGCGATTGCTGAGGATCGTTACCGCCAATAGGGACCGGCCGGTGGCCAACGACCGTCGGTTCGTCAGGATCGTGGGCCGAAGGCTGGACCAAAATCAGCTCTCCCTCACGGCCCAGAATTCAAGATGAAGATCGGGATAGTCGCCGCTGACATGCAGCGCGAAGGCGGCCGAGCGCGGCAGGGCCCGCCACAGATCAACCGATTGATCGAGCTCGAAATAGACCGCGCCCGAGAGATACGGCAGTTCGCGCGGCGCAACCGGCAGGCTGCGCATCGGAATGCCCGGCAGTTGCAGATTGACGAGATCGCGGATCTGCTCAACCGAGCCGATCTTCATATTCGACGGCAACTGCGTGCGCACCGTTTCCGAAGGCACGCTGGCCATCGCGGCAAGAATAAAGCGGCTGCCCTGGAAAATACTGCGGTCGGTAATCGTCGCAGTCAAAATCCCATAGCCGCGTTCCTGCAGCGACAGCGTCACGACATTGCGTTCGACGACAACGGCAAGCGCCTGGCGCAGAGCGGCGAGCACCGGTTCGATCGATTGTTCGAGCTTGTCGTGGCGATAAGGCGCGAGGTCCGGCGGCCGGCGGCGGCGTGAGTCGAAGGTCGCGAGCTGGCCGACGAGCCGGACATATTCGCGGAACATTTCCTCGGGATGCAGCCCCTGCACATTGCTGATGTGCTGCAAAGTGGCTTCCGCGCCATTGACGATGGTCAGCACGAGAAGATCGACGAGGCCGGCGCTTTCCGCCGAAGCGCGTGTCGGATCGGCGCGCGCCGCCAGCGCCTCGCCGCGGCTGCGCAGCAGCGACAGGATTTCGCGCAGAACCTGAATGAGCCGCGGCGATGCCTGATAGTCGATGCACGGTGGAATATAGGATTCCGACAGAATGACACGGCCGGCCGGCTCAACTTCCTGAATGCGGGCAAGCGGCAAAGTCACATAGTCGCCGTCGGGCTCGTCTTCGAGCAGCAGCCGCAGATTGAGGCGACCGACGCGAATTTCCATCGCCTCGCGCTGCGGCGCTGTCGCGTCACGCACGCTGCTCGTCAAAACCTCATAGCGGCGGACATCGATCGCATCGGCAGCGACCTCGGCACCGTCGCGCGGGCGCACGGGAATGGCTAGCTTGACCAAGCGGTCCTTCGTATTCGGCGGCACGGTAAGGGGCGACGGCGGCGCGACACCATTCGGAATGTCGATCACTGTCCCGTCCGGCATGATGCCTGTGCAGGCGGTGACGCTCAATTTGCCGAGCGCCAATAGCTCGGGATCGAAGACGAGCGAGGAAAGGCCCCAGCCATGTGCCCGCAGGCCAGCCGAGCGGCGCTCAACAAGATGCTCGATCCACCGATCATATTGTTGAAAATGCTGCGGCCTGACAAACATGCCTTCAAACCACAGTGGCTTGTCGGTCACTCCCATCCATCACCCCCGCTACAACCCTGCCGCTCAACTGGAATTTTGGGCCACGAATTGGCCAATTAGAACAGACCCAGCATCTTATCGGGCGTGTTCTGGATGCTCACCGAGTAGGCCGTTACTTTTATGACAATCTGATTACCCTTCTCGGGTTTGATCTCCGCAACCGCCCGCCACTGGGCATTGTCGATGTTGCGGAAGCCCGCGATCACGCCGACGTAATGCGTCTCGATCGGGGTCTCGCGGTCGAAGCTCTGGGTATCGCCCGGCTTCATCTCCACCTCGCGCTTGGACACGAGATCGGCACCGAGTTTCGTGACGTCCGCATCGGTCAGCTCGAAATAGGAGAGCTGATTGAATTGGCTCGGCTGTTTCAGCTCATAGATGCGGATGACGATGGGATAGGGATTGCCCTGCTCGTCCGGATTGACGCCCTTGTCGACCGAGAGAAAAAATTTCAACGGTGTCGTTTTTGGTGCCATCGACGCGCAGTCAGCGAGCGGCAGAGCAGCAAGCCCGCTGATGAAAAACCGCCGCGTCTGCCCCCGCGGCCTGCTATCGGCAATCATTGCGATCCCCCATTATTCATTTGATCTATCTGCTCGCGATAGGCGCGGGCGAACTCCTTGGCAATCGTCTCCGGCATGGAAAATTCGAGCGTGTCGGCGAAGCGATTGTAGAGCTCGACGAATTGATCCCAGAGTTTGGCTTTATCAGGCTTGCGGCCGAAGCTTGCTGGTGTGGCGGCCTGCTCGATGGCGACCGGCGAAAGCCGCTGGAACAAGACCGGAATGGCTTTCTGCATCGCTGTCATAGCAGCAACTTCATGCGCCTTGATGTCATCGAATCCCTTACGGGTTGCGACATCGAGCGGAAGGAAACCCGGCTGCGCCGCGAGCAGCGTCCGGCGCAAGGCTTCCTCGCCGCTACGGAAGAATTTGAGGGGATTGTTCTGCTGCGGCTGGATCTGCGTCTGATCCATCCGGAATTCGTCTTTGATCGCGCTACGGGCCGAGAGGACTTCGATCAGGCCGGTGATCGATTCGCGGACGGTCGCTGCTAAAGTCTGCAGCATCGCGGCGCGTTTGGCCGGATCGATCTGCGCCGGGTCGATACCGAGCGCTTGCCAGAAAACCGCGAGATCATCTCCGCCTCCGGACACGGACGTCGCATCGTCCGGCGCGCGCGGCATGGGCGTCCGGGTCAGACCGATCCGCGTCGGCTCGGGCATCGGCCTCCCCTCGCCACGGCGGCGAAGGACCGAAACCGGATCGAGGCTCGGACCGCTGCTGGGCGGGGCGCCCGCCTCATCTTTACGCCGCAAGGTCACGAAGCTCGCAGCAAAATCCGGCCGCAGCGGTGAGCGCTGCCCAGGCAACGGCGGCACGGATGCAGGCGTGATATCGGGCGGCAACATGGGCTCCGGCACGAGAGGTTGTGCGGGTGGTTGCGGTGATATGGGCTGTGGCGCGAAGGCTTGCGGCGGCACCGGCTGTTGCGGAACGGCAGGCTCCTGGGGCGCGAAACCGGGCATTCCCGTGAGATGCGCAGAAAAATCGTCCGGAATAAGCGGCGCCCCGCCTGCCGGCGACGCGGGCGGAGGATTGAAGGCCTGTGGCGGATTGAATGGCTGGGGCGTGTTGAATGCCGGGGGCGGATTGACTGACTGCGGCGGCGTGAAAGATTGCGCAGTGTTGAGAAAATCGGCGCCAAGCGGCGGCAGCGGGGCTTGTGGAATGGGCGCTTGTGGTCGCGGCGCCTGCGGCATCGGCGTTTGGACCGATGATGCCTGCGCAAGAGGCGCCCGCACAAAAGGTGTTTGCCCCAGGGACGCCTGCGGGAACGCTCCGCCCGCAGCGAAGGGTGGATTCGTTTGCGGCTGTTGCAGCGGCGGCGCCATCAGCTCGCTCAAATCGGGAATCGGACCCGCCGCCTGCGGAGCGGCAGGCGCTTGCGGTGCGCCCAAAGGGTTCGGCGGCAGGTTGGGCATCAGAGCCCCTGGCGGAATGCCGCCTGACGATATTCCGCCGGGACTGGCGAAAGTAAGCGTCGGTGGAATTTGCCGAAGCGCGGCGGCGCCCGGACGCTGCGGCGAGGCGCCGAACGCGGGCGAGCGGCCAGCGCTCAACAGCGACTCGTCACTGCCCAAATCGTCTTCCGGCTCTGACGAGGCATTCAATTCGGCGAGCGGATCGCGCGATGCCGCCCGCGGTTTGGCGGAGGGCGTCCCCGGACGGTTCGGGGCGAAGCCCGCCAGCGGATCGGTGCTTGCCGTCGCCACAGGCCGGAAGGCCGTGAAATCATCCAGTGAACCGGACGGCGCAGGGGCCGGCGGCCGGTTGTTGCGGGCCTGTGTCCATCCGTCACCGCCGGAGAGGCCGAGGCGCGCACGGCTGTCGCGCATCTCTTCGGCGATCTCCGCCTTGAAAACGAGCTCGCCGATGTAAAGCAGATCGCCATTGGTCAGCACGGCGGAATTCCCCCGCCCCAATGGCGCATCGGTGCGATTGAGATAGACGCCGTTGGTTGATTTATCAGTGACGACGAAGCCGCGGCCATTGAAGCTGATTTCGGCATGCCGGCTCGAAATAACGTTGCCGACGTCGGAGACGACGAGATTGCAACCGCTGTTGCGGCCGATCGTGCCGCCCGCTTCGCTAAAGGAATGCACGCTGCGTTCGCCAAGCAGGCGCCGCGGATCGCGCACCACTGTCAAACGGAGCTGCATCGCCTCTTCCTTTCCATTCCCCCCTGCTCCTACAGCACCACTTCCAGCGGGCGGTCTGAGCAAGGTTCGATCCAGCTCGTCCATCCAAGCCTGGCTTCGCCGAGCCGCCAGGCGGGCGCGGCGCCAGCATGCATGATCAAAGCATGATCAAAGGTTAGCGGGTCCTTGATCGAGAGATCGATCAGTTCATCGATCGCAACAAAATCCGGCTCGCCCGGCAGCAGCCGTTCGAAGGCTTCGCGCGTCAGCGGACCGATCACCACGCGGAACTTGCCGAAATCGTCGTCCAGTTCTTCCCCGAGGACGAAATCCTCGCCAAGAGTCGTCTGTCCGAGGCCGAGCTGCGTGCGCTGCGGTTCGGGAATATGCACCCTGCGGGGAATGAATTCTTCGATCCGCGTCGGCGTCCCAGTCGCCTGGCTGATGATCGTCGAAACGACTGTGGCCGAGCGGCTGAACAGGGATAACAGACCTGCATAGGGAAACAGGCGCCCACGCCAATAGCGTTTGCGCTCTTCGAGTCCCTGCGGCGGCAGGCCGAAGAGCGCTGCGATCGACGTCGAAAGCACGTCGTCCGCACCCGGCTCATAGCGCAGATAGTGGCGGTGATGTTTCCAGATCCGGATCAGCAGCGAGACGAGACGGTGATGGAAAAAGTCGAAAAAGACCGGCAGCGCGCCGTCTTCGCCTTCGGCGGCGATGACGCGCTCCGTATAAAACGGCGGCAAGGGCGAGGACGGCCCGTAAAGGCCGAGAAAATTGACGGTGACATCGAAGCCGCCGCCGCCCTTGCGCGGTTCGATGCGCGCAACCTCCTCCGGCGGGAAGCCGAAGGTCGGATTGGCGCGGAAGCGGACTTTTTCGCGCGCGGGATCGCTCGTCGAACCGAAGGCCGGCGCCTCGGAAAACAGCGCCTCAAAGGCGAGCACGAGGGCAAAGAAAGATTTGCCGGCCAGTTTCTGATCGCCACCCAGCTCGTTCAGAGCGGGCTCGATGCTCCGGATCTGGGAGGCCATGAATACACCATATTGCTTTCAGAGCCGCGCACCGAAAAGCGATGCAGGCTGTTGATGCTCGCAAAAGCGGCCATGAACGCGTCGAGCACGGCGCCAAACAGGAAGAGCTCCGCTTCGCCACCGAGTTTGCTGTCGGTCACGACGAGTTCCAGCGTCCGCATCCGCACCGCCCGACCGCGCACGACCCAATCCATTTCGGAATGATCGAAGGCGTTCAGGCCTTCGCAGAGGAGTTCGAGCCTGCGGCGCGCCTGCGCATCATGGACGGCGCGGAAATCATAGCTTGCGAGAACGCTGCGCAGCGCCGTGACATCGCTGACCGAACCGAAATTGCGCGCGAGATTTGCGACGAGACGCCAGAGCAGCCCATCGGCGATCGGCGGCGCGATTTCCGCCGTGACCGAGCCGATATTGGCGAAGCTCAATCCGCTCGGCATATCGGCGCCAGCCTGGTCGATGCTTCCAGGTGTGAGCCGTTCCGCAAGCCGCCCGTTCGAGCAAGTCAGGCCAATAGAGACGACTTCGACCGGCGGCACCGCCACGGTGTCGCGCCGGTTCACAAAGGCCAGATAATGGTCGATGCCACGTCCGACGACGCTCGGCTTCACGCGGACACGATAGAAAGTGGGACCCGAGTCATCGCCCGGCAGATCGTGCCGGAAGGACTCGAAGGGCACATAGCGGACCGGCTGTCCCCGGCCCTGCATATAGCCGGTCACATGTTCGATCGCCTGAATCGATTGCATGCCTTCCTGCGTCGGCCGCAGGCGATATTCGGCGCGCGACCCGTCGACCCGCAGCGGCTGCGCATCGGCGGAAAACAGATTGATCGCGGGCGTGCAATTCAGCCGGATATTGCCGTCGACGAGGCGGATCTGATTGGGCAGCGGTCGGCGGAATTCGAAGATCAAGCTGAAATGGTTCGCGCTCCACGCTGCCGCCGGCGCCAGACCATTCAGATCGACGAAGAGGAATTTCTCGGGATAGGTGAGATATTCCTGCAAGAGGCGGAAGCCGCTGAATGTGACGGTCGGCGCCGGAAGAACAGCCTCCTCGCCGGCAAAACCAGCCGGCGTGACGCTGTTCGGCGGAAGCTCTAGGCTTTCGCCGGTCTCGGCGCGCAGGATGATCTGCTGCGCATGCCGCAGCATCCAGAGATAGAGGCTGCGGCCGACGATCGGCTCGCGCTCTGTCGAAAAATGCAGCCGGAGGCGCCCGTTGCTCAGGGCACGCATGGTGCCGCGGGGCAGAAGCTCGAATTTGATTTCCAGCCGCGCCGATGTCGGGCGGTTTTCAAGCTCGGACTTGATGATCTTCAGCGGAAGAACATCGACGTCATAGCACGTCGAGAAGGAACAGCTCACGCCTTCGATCATGCGGGAGCGGACGCCGGTGCCGCGCGCGACGGGAATCGCCGCCGGCGTTCCGGCATCCGACTGTTCGAATGCGAGCATAGTGATCGGCGGCAGCGGCCGCAGATATTGTGGCCAGAGAAGCTGAAGAAGACCGTGAACGATCTCCGGCATCTCGTCGTCGAGGCGCTGCCGCAGCCGTGCCGTCAGAAACGCAAAGCCCTCGAGCAGACGCTCGACATCGGGATCTTCCGCCTGACGCGACAGAAAACCGGCAAGTTTCGGCGTCTCGCGCGCGAAGACTTCACCCATTTCGCGCAGGTACGACAGCTCGTCTTCGTAATATTGGTTGAGCGCCATCAGCCATGCACCCGCAATTTGCCGTCGTCGCTCAGATCAGTCTGAAAGTTCAGCCGTTCGGCTCCGTCATCCAGGTCCAAGGTGACGCCGATCGAAAACGAAAAGCCCAGCGGATTTTCCGGATCGGGTATATGGCGGACCGCCACATTAGAGAGCCGCGGTTCGAAATTCTCGATCTGCATCTTAATCGAGCGCGTGATGATCTGAATGGCATCCGGAAACTGCCCCGCGAGGTCATTGAAATCCGGCATGCCGTAATCGCGGCGGATTTCACAGCATCCCGAATGGCTGTTCAGAATCTCCCGCAGATTACGCAGGATACTGTCGAAAAGCGCACCGCGATCCAGCTTGCCGGAGTGGGGTATGGATCCCTCCTCCGAAGCCATCAGACGTTCGCAAAGCGTGCGCTCGCGCATAAGAAATCCATAATCGTTAAGCGCGCATGTGCGGCGATCGCGTTCAGCCTCCACGTCGCATGGCGCCGAAGAGCGCTGCAATCCCGAGACCGCTTTGGGCGGCCCGGGATCGCGGCAGCCGATCAATCTCAAGCCTTGTCGAGCTTGCCTTTGAGGGTGAGCGTGAAGTCGGCGCCCATATATTTGAAGTGCGGCTGCACGGCCATGCTGACGCGATACCAGCCCGGCTCGCCTTCAACATCCTCAACGGCGATATGCGCCTTGCGCAGCGGACGCCGCGAACGGACTTCCGCCGATGGATTTTCCTGATCCGCAACATATTGGCGGATCCACTTGTTCAGCTCGTCTTCAAGCTCGTTGCGGGTCTTCCAGCTGCCGATGTTCTCGCGCTGCAGAACCTTGATGTAATGCGCGAGGCGGTTCACGACGAACATGTAAGGCAGCTGCGTGCCCAGCTTGTAATTGAGCTCGGCTTCTTTGCCCTCTTCGCTGTTGCCGAAGAACTTCGGCTTCTGCACCGAATTGGCGGAGAAGAACGCCGCATTGTCCGAACCCTTGCGCATGGTGAGCGCAATGAAGCCCTGCTCGGCGAGTTCATATTCGCGCCGATCGGTGATCAAAACTTCCGTCGGCACCTTGCTCTGGGTCTGGCCCATCGCTTCATAGGTATGGACCGGCAGGTTTTCGACCGCGCCGCCAGACTGCGGACCGATGATGTTCGGGCACCAGCGGTAGTTGGCGAAGCTGTCCGTCAAACGAGTCGCGAAGGCATAGGCGGCGTTGCCCCAGAGGTAGTTCGCCGTATTGCCCTCGGCCTGCTCTTCATAGTTGAAGCTTTTGACCGGCGTGGCGCCTTCGCCGTAAGGCAGACGCAGCAGGAAGCGCGGTGCCACGAGCCCCATGTAGCGGGCGTCTTCCGACTCGCGGAAGCCATTCCACTTCGCATATTTCGGACCTTCAAAAATCGACTGAAGGTCCTTCAGATTAGCGAGTTCTTCATAGGTATCGACGCCGAACATCTGCGGGCTGGTCGAAGCGATCATCGGCGCATGCGACATGGCGCCGACGGCCGACATATATTGCATCAGCTTGATATCCTGCGAGCTGGCGCTGAAGTCGTAATTGGCGATGACGGCGCCGACCGGCTTGCCGCCGAACTGGCCGAATTCGGCGGAATAGATGTGCTTGTAAAGGCCCGACTTCACCGTCTCGGGGCTATCCTCGAAATCGGTGAGCAGGTCGTCCTTGGAGCAGTTGAACATCTCGACTTTGATGTTCTGCCGGAAGTCGGTGTGGTCGATCAGGAATTTCACACCGCGCCAAGCCGACTCGAGCTTCTGGAAGCCTTCGGCGTGCATGATCGCGTCGAGCTGACGCGACAGCTTGTGGTCGATCTCGGCGATCATGCCGTCGACCATGGCGTTGTTAATTTTTTCATCTGCGCGCGACGGCTTCAGAAGCTCGGCGACGAAAGCGGCGACACCTTGGCGGGCGATGTCATAGCCTTCATCGGCCGGCTGCAGCTTGGTTTCTTGCAGAATGGAATCGAGGAGTGAAAAATCGGCATGGGTTGTCGCCGCAGGTGCGACACCGCCTTGAAACTCAGTATCGGACATAAATGCCTCCAAACACTGTCCGACGACAGTCGGATTCGATAGATCAGGCTTTGGTGATCAGTTCATCGAGCAGACGCTGGCGCGAGGCCTCGTCGTCGAGCACGTTCTGGATCGCTTTGCGGAAGGCCGGGACATTGCCGAGCGGACCTTTCATCGCGACGAGAGCCTGGCGAAGCTCGAGCAGTTTCTTCAGTTCGGGAACCTGCTGAACGACCTGCTCCGGCTCGAAGTCGCGCAGCCGGTTGAATTTCAGAGAGGCAGTGAGCTTCGCGTCCGGATCGCCGTTGTCTTCGAGCACGCTCGGAACCGCAAGATCCAGCGATAGGTTTTGGCTTTTCATTACGTCGTCGAAATTGTCTTTGTCGATGTTGATCAGCGGGCGCTCGTCAAGCGGACGTTCGTCGGTGCGCTGCGTGTAATCGCCGAGCAGCAAGAGCTTGAGCGGCAGCTCGACATCTTCCTTGACGTTACCCGTCGCGGGTTTGAAGCGAATATTCACCCGCTCTTTCGGTGCAACCGTTGATTCCTTAGCCATCGTTCAACTCCTCATTCAAACAGTATTTTCTGCTCAGTCGGGCGAATAAAACCTATCTTGGGAGACGCGCCGCCGCGGCGGGATCGAGACCCGCCAATCGGACACGCGCAATTTGCAGCACACCGACGCGATCGCTTTCCGTCACATATTTCACCGCTTCGGCATGGCTGAGCGCGCGCACGGCAATCTCGGCGGCGCGCGCCGCGAGATCGGGCTCCCAAATTTCAAGATTGCGTTCGCTGGCGGTCCGCGTAAGGCCCACGGCCAAGGGCGCCGCAATGGCCGGGAGATTGGCTTCGAGACAGATTTGCGCCTCGAGCAATTGTAGATTGAAGCGCGCCCGCCCGCCGCCCGCGCGGCGCATTTCATCGCTCAGCAAAGCGAAGGCATCAGCCAACTTGCCGGATCCGGCGAGCTGCAGCACATTTTTGAGGCCTGCGAGATCGGCATCGCCATTGCTCTGGCCGCCGCCCTCCCCGCCGAGCGACGACAGCCAATTGCGCGTCGCCGAATTGGCGAAGGGATGTCCGTCGGCGAAAGCAAGATCGAGGATTTCCGGCAGACGCCGGATGAAGCCCGCGCATTGCGTCGTGACAGCGCGGCGTGCGGCCTCGGCTTCGGCGCCGAAACCCGCGAGCGTATCGTATACGAGCTTTTGCGCGTCGAAGAAAAACGGCGAGGTCGAGATCATGCCCTCAAGCGCGCGGATCGCCTCGTCCGGCTTGCCGGACTGGCGCATCGCGTCGATCGCCTTGATCTGATCTTGCGATGGCGGCCGTAAAAGCGTGCGGCCATTCTGTTGCGCCGGCGCGCTCGTCACGCCGAACCAAACGGCCGTCCGCAGTAGAATGTAGGCGCGCGGATCGAAGAGATTGGCCGAGCGCAGCGAGTCCGCATATTGATGCAACGTCGTCTCGAGCTGCGACAAAGCGCGTTCAAGCTCCTGTCCGCCCGAAGGCGGCGGTGGCGCAGCCGCGATAGCCGGCACTTTCGCGGCTTGCGCCTGTGCAGGTGCGAGGTCTTTGGGAGCGGCGTCCGGTTCGCCGGGCGCCGTAGGTGCGGGCTCCGGATTTCTTGCGCGTTCGGCTTCGCGGGCTTCCCGTTCGGCAGCTTCGGCGAGGCTGCGTCGAGCCGTATCGGCCTTCGGACGCATCGCGCGTACCAGCTCACCAAGGGCGACATTCTCCTTAGTGAGCCGCTCGTTCATGATGCGATCGAGATCGTCGAGCGCAGCTGCCGCCGCGACGATCGCCGGTGCCGCCTGTTCGTTCGCCACCCATTCCGAAACGACAGGCAGCAGACGGCCGACAAGCCACTCCGCAGCGCCGACGCGCGCGCGTTCGCGCTTCACTGTCGGCTGCATCGTCTCCCAATAATTTTCGACCATGGACCGCAGGATCGAAAGGCCGACGGCGAGCCCCGTCCACTCCTCCTCGCGGGCGAGGCCGTAGACAAGCCAGACACCGACAAGCAAGTCTTTGGAACGTTGACCGATAATCGTCGAGGCGCCGGCGATGACGTTGCGCCAGCGAACGGCCCCAGGACCGTCGGCATCCATACGCCGGATTTCGGTTTCGAGGGTTTCGAAATCAGTCTCGCGCCGGATGTCGGTGCCCGCCGGCTCCGCCGCGCTCACCGGCTGAGCGCCGATGGCGATACGCGCATCGGCGAACGAGGCCGAAGGACCCTCCGACATAGAAGACGCGCTTTCCCAAACTTTGCCGTGACGTGGACTGAGATGTCGCGCGTTTTAATGACATCTCTATGAACTGGCGGGACCGGGACCTTTCAAAACCACCTTTTATTATGTCGGCGTCACGAACGGATTCAAAGCTTGCACGGCGGCCACAGTATCCGGCGTCAATTTACAAAGACATAAGGGCGATCGCGTCTTGATCATGATCCAGATGGCCAATGCGACGCACGCAGTCGCATCGCATGTGCAGCAAGCCGATATGCTTCCAGAATTTTTTGAAACGCGTCAGACGGAAAGAAAAGATCGTGCGGGCAAGAATTTCGAGATGCGCGAACGCGGTCGTTCGCGCTTGTTCTCTCCGCTGCATCTCATAATGGATTTATGACACAGCCATTAGGCGACACGTCCCAGCGCTTGAAGTGCACAGTCAACTTTCAGGAAGGCGCGGGTCGCTTGATCGACCAGTATCTCCCCCGACACCAGGTAGCCGTCGGTTTCCAAGGTCGCGCGGCCCTTCACGTCATAAGCGATTGCTGCCCGCGGTCCATATTTAACCGGAGTGCGCGGCGCGACCTCGATGAAAATCGCAGCGCGCTGGCCGTCCGGCATCACCAGACTGTGCCAGCCTTCGGCGCCGCGTGGCGCGGGCGGCCGCACGATCGATGGCATAAGATAATGACGCGCGAGATCGTGGATGGCGACCTGCAGCGGATGCAGGTCCTTTTCCGCGGGAGTCCAAGTGGTCATCGAAGCAATCCACTCATGAAAGCAGCTCAAAGTTCGGAGATCACGGCGCCGCAGCATTGCGATCTGTCGAAGCCGCCGTCAATGCGGGCAGCCGGTCCCTCTCGGCTCGCCAATACCAGAGATAGCCGGCGGGAGCCAGAACAATGCCCGGCTTGCCCAGCGCACCGGCCAGATGCGTGACGATCGAATCCGGTGTCGCGACGATGTCGACCGCCGCAATCGCCGCGGCAAGCTGAAAGACATCCGCAATATTGATACGCCATCCCGGATTTGCGGGAAGCCGCGCAGATCGTGACGCAGCGGATCGAGGGCAGCGAGATGATCGTCACCGCCTCTTCAAGCGCCGGCCACAGGCTGGCGAGCGAGAGTCACCCCGTCTGAAGTGTTCGGTCATGCGCTCCCCTTTGCACGCCATCTCGCGTTCTCACCGCAAATGGCATGCCTATTTGCCGCGACGCATATTTGCGAACAATGAACGCGATCACCGCATCGTTTCACGTCTGCAACGCACTGCGCAAAATTTTGTACAAAGTGCCGTTCTGCGCACTAATCCGCGCAGACGATTTGCCGACGGTATTCGTGTCGCGCCGATCTAGCGCGTTGAAAAGCAAATCGATAAGCACCCAGCTCAGAATTGGCATCCGAGTTGCCCAAGACCATCCGTACACCGACGCGGTCAGATGAGGCGCGCCGGTCACCTACGCATCGACCTCGAAAGGACTCGGACAATGCCTCTGCTTGGAACCATCTCGATCACCGGCGCAAAGCAATCGCTCATCACCAAGGGCGCCAACACCTCTGACAGCATCGGCGCCAACGCCGTGACGACGATCGGCGGCGCCAAAGTCGGCACCGACGTGTCGCTCGTCACCGCCATGTCGATCCAGATCACCGTCCCGACGAACCCGCAGACCGGCCAGGTCAGCGGCTCGCCGATTCAGATGCCGTCCTCCTTCACCAAATATGTGGACAAGGCGTCGCCGCTCCTGTGGGGTGCGATCACCGGCAAGGAAACCCTGACCGACGTCGAGCTCAATCTCTTTGAGACCGACAACAAGGGCGCCACGACGAACAGCTACACGATCAAGTTCGTCAATGCGATCCTGGTCGCCGGCAACATGTACAAGCCGGACATCCTGCTCTCTGCTAACCAGCCCTATACGGATATGGAGACGTTCAGCTTCACCTACGGCCAGGCGACCTGGACGCACAACACCGGCGGCACGTCGGGCAACTTCGTCGCGGCTGGCGCGGCTTCTTAATCTGTCCACCCAAGCGCGAATTTTTTTCGGACTTCCGCCCGCATTAATCTCCCGGCCGCGGCATCGAAAGAGCCGCGGTCGGATTTTTTTGAGAAGAGCTGCCATCCATTTGGCAGAGCAGAACTATTTTGCGTTTTAAGAAGAGTTAGCGATGCCCGCGGATGCACCCGCGGCATCAATCTCGAATAACAATGCCGGGAATCGCGCTCACCGTCATCTGCCGGTCATCTCTTCGCGCTTGCATCGCGCGACTCGGCGAAGGTCCCGCTTTTGCCGTGCTCGGGGTCCGGAGCGTCCAATGGATAGAGAACGAGATGCCGGAGCCATATCCGCGGGAACCATGATCGATACCAGCCATGCGTGGAAGCGGCCGACCATTGCGAGTCCGGCCCCGACGCCCAGTCTTGAAACGGGAGCCATATGATTCAGCTCGATCTCAAACGGCTACTCGGCCGACTGAATGGTTACACCAAGCGCATGCTTGAAACGGCGGCGGGGCTCAGCGTCTCGCGCGGCAATTTCGAAGTGAGTGTCGAGCATCTGCTCCTGGCCATGATGGATGATTCGGAGCGTGACGTCGCGGTTATCCTGCGCCATTTCAATATTGATCCCGGCGCCTTGCAAAAGGGACTTCAGAAATCAGTCGAAGGTATGCGCGGCGGCAATCCGGGCCGTCCCGTCTTCGCGACGAGCCTTGTCGAGCTCGTTCAAGATGCCTGGCTCATGAGCTCGGTCGAATTGGGCCTCGGCCAGATCCGCTCTGGCGCCCTGCTCCTTGCCGTCGCTTCGAACGCCGGCCGCTATGGCGCCTTTGACTGGTATGAGCTGCTGCGTAGCCTGCCCGTCTCCGTCCTGAAGGCTGGCTTTCTCGACATCGTCGCCTCCTCCACCGAGGACAGCGTCGGCATCGCGAGCGGCGATGCGCCGGCTGCCCAGGCCGCCGGATCGTCGAAAGGCATTTCCGCCGACAGCGCGCTCGGCCGCTTCACGGTCAACTTCACCGAGCAGGCGCGCAAGGGCAAGATCGATCCGGTCTTCTGCCGCGATCGCGAAATCCAGCAGATGATCGATATTCTCGGGCGCCGCCGCAAGAACAATCCGATCTGCGTAGGCGACCCCGGCGTCGGCAAGACGGCAGTCGTCGAAGGTCTCGCGCTGAAGATCGCCTCTGGCGACGTGCCGGACTTCCTAAAGGATGTCGAACTAGTCGGCCTCGATCTCGGCATGCTGCAGGCCGGCGCCGGCGTGAAGGGTGAATTCGAAAACCGGCTCAAAGGCATCATCGACGAAGTGAAGGCCGCGACCAAGCCGATCGTCCTCTTCATCGACGAAGCCCATACGCTCGTCGGCGCGGGCGGTTCGGCCGGCGGCTCGGACGCGGCCAATCTTCTGAAGCCCGCTCTCGCGCGCGGCGAATTGCGCACTGTCGCCGCCACCACTTGGACCGAATATAAGAAGTATTTCGAAAAGGACCCGGCGCTGGCCCGCCGCTTCCAGCTCGTCAAACTCGACGAGCCCTCCCCGTCTGAAGCCGTCACCATCATCCGCGGCCTGCGCGCCGCTTATGAAAAAGCCCACGGTGTCTATGTGCGCGAAGATGCGGTCATTGCCGCCGCCAATCTCTCGGCCCGCTACATCTCGGGGCGGCAGCTGCCCGACAAAGCGGTCGACGTTCTCGACACGGCTTGCGCGCGCGTCAAACTCTCGATTTCCGGCCGTCCCACGGCGCTTGATGGCCGCGAACGCCGGCTGACCATGCTCGAACATGAGAGCGCGTCACTTCTGCGCGATCAGACGACGCTGCGCGGCGCGACCAATCCGCGGCTCGCGGAAATCGAAGACGAAACCGCGACTCTCAAATCCGAAATCGCCGAGATTTCCGGCAAATGGGAAAAAGAGCGCGGCCTCGTCGAGAGCATTCTCAAACTGCGTCAGGAACTCGGCATCTTCGGCAAGCCGATCAACGAGACGAAGGGCGATCCGGCCGAGGCGGTGCAGCTCAGCCCGGGAGAGACCGCCGCCAAAGAAGCGGAACTTGCCAAGGCGATCGCCGAGCTCGCCGAGGTTTCCGGCCGAAGTCCGCTCGTCCATTATGAGGTGACGCCGGATGCGGTCAGCGAAGTGATTTCCGATTGGACGGGCATCGCGACCGGCAGCATGGTGAAGGACGAGGCCGCTTCGCTTCTCGCTTTGGGCGAAAATCTGCGCATGCGGATCAAGGGCCAGGATCATGCGATCCAGGCGCTGGATCAGGGCATGCGCGCCGCCAAGGCCGCCGTCAACAATCCGGATCAGCCGCTCGGCGTCTTCCTCTTCGTCGGACCTTCAGGCGTCGGCAAGACCGAACTCGCGACGGCCCTTGCCGAATTGCTCTTCGGCGGCGAACGCTTCCTCATTTCGATTGCCATGTCGGAATTCCAGGAGAAGCACACGGTCTCCAAGCTCGTCGGCTCGCCGCCCGGCTATGTCGGCTATGGCGAAGGCGGCCTCCTCACCGAAGCGGTACGCCAGCGGCCCTATTCGGTCGTCCTGCTTGACGAAGTCGAGAAGGCCGATCTCGAAGTCATGAACGTGTTCTATCAGGTCTTCGACAAGGGCACGCTCTCCGACGGCGAAGGCCGCCTCATCGATTTCAAGAATACGGTGGTGATCCTCACCTCCAACCTCGCGACCGATGTGCTGACCGAACTCGGCACCCAGGCCGAACGGCCGAGAGTCGAGACCCTGGTCGAAGCGATCCGCCCGATCCTGTCGCGTCACTTCAAGCCGGCTCTGCTGGCCCGCATGCAAATCGTGCCCTTCTATCCGCTGCAAAGCGATACGCTCGGCATGATTACGCGCCTGAAGCTCGATAAGGTCCGCAAGCGCCTCAAAGCGAGCCAGAAGATCACGCTCGACTATGACGACGCCGTGGTCGAGGCGATCGTCGGCCGCTGCACCGAGGTCGAGACCGGCGCCCGCAACATCGATCATATCGTCAACAAGACTCTCCTGCCCGACATTGCGACAGAAATTCTGTCGCGGATGCATGAGGACCGGCAGAGCGATCGCATGTTCGTCTCGATCGGCTCCGACGGCAATTTCACCTACACGGCTGATGCCGCCGCGAAAGCCGCCGAACCCGACGCGGATGAGGCCGAAGTTGCGACCGATCAAGCGGCGGCCGAGTAAGGACGCTGTGGCACGCGCCGCTTGAGGGCATCATGAACGATCCGCTGGCCGTTGCGGAAGAACTGATCGATCTCCTCACGACGCTCGCGACTGAGCGCAAGCTTGAAGCTTCGCTCACCGCGGTCGTCGAGGCGGCGCGGCGGCTGACGCGTGCCGAGGCTGGCCGTGTCCTGGTTCTCGACCGGATCGGCCAGAACCTGCATTGTATCATCGGGCAGAATGAGCTCGTCCCGGCGGCGGCGACCTTTTCGAAGGCAATCCCGATCTATGACTCCAACCGCTATTTCAATGTGAAGGACCCCAACGCCTTCTGCGCAGTGACCGGGCAGATCATCAACCTGCCCGACGCCTACATCAGCACCGGATTTGATTTCACCGGCATTTACGAGCACGACCAGCGGACCGGCTTCAAGACCGGTTCATTTGTCATCGCGCCACTCTGCAGCGCCGACGGCGCGACGCTCGGCGTTCTGCAGCTCATCAATTTCCGGCTCGGCCCCCACGGCGCCGTCACGGCTCTGCCGAAATCCTTGGAACGCCTCGTCAGCTCATTTACCGCGCATGCCGCGGTCGCAATTTCAAACGCTCGTCTTTTCGAGGAAAACCGCGAACTCATCCGCCAGCTCGACAAGACGAATATGGAGCTGAACGAAGAGAACAAGCGTCTACGCCAGCAGGCCGAGTCCGAACCCAACCACGGCATCATCGGCGATGCCGCACCAATGCGTGCAGCGTTCGATCTCGCCCGCCGCGCCGCCCGCTCGCAGCTCCCGGTCCTTTTGCTGGGCGAGACCGGCACCGGCAAAGACGTTTTTGCAACCGCCGTTCATAAGATGAGTGACCGCAAGGACAAGCGGCTCGTCATCCAGAATTGCGCCGCCCTGCCCGAAGCGCTGCTCGAAAGCGAATTGTTCGGCTATAAGAAAGGCGCCTTCTCCGGCGCCATCGCCGATAAGAAAGGCCTTGTTCAGGAAGCCGACGGAGGCACGCTGTTTCTCGACGAAATCGGCGACATGCCGCTCAATCTTCAGCCGAAGATTTTGCGTCTTCTGGAACAGGGCGAAGCGCGGCGGATCGGCGATACGCGCCTCGAAAAGGTCAACGTCCGTATTATCGCCGCGACCAATGCCGAACTGCAGCAGAAGATGGCGGCCGGCACCTTTCGCGAAGACCTTTACTATCGTCTGAGCGTTTTTCCGATCATTCTGCCGCCGCTGCGCGAACGGCCGTCCGATCTACCTGCGCTCATCGAATTTTTTCTCGCCCGCGCCGCCACCAATCTATGTCGGCCGACGCCGGCACTCACGACGGCGGCGCTCGATGCTTTGCTGCGCTGGCGCTATCCTGGCAATGTCCGCGAATTGCGTAATCTGCTCGACCGCGCCGTGCTTCTCGCCGATGAAGGCGAGCGGATCGATCTGCCGCAGCTTCCGGCCGAACTGCGCGCCGTTCCGAAGAGCGGCACCACCAATGCGAACGGCCATGCGACCTTGCTGCCGCCGTTGAGCGGCTCCGATCTGCGCGGTCAACTGCGCCATTACGAGGCGCTGCTCATCGAGACGAAATTGCGCGAGACCGGCTGGAATCAGAGCCGCGCCGCGAAATTGCTCAACATTTCCCGTCGGTCCTTGGTCGAAAAACTCGCGCGCTATGCGATCAAACCGCCATGTCCAGTATAACTGGTCCGGTATAATATGCGCATATCGACTCGGACGCCTGGCGTCCCCGTTTCAGACGTTTAGACGCCCAGAAGACGCCCACCACGCAAATGAGTGCAACGAGCGAAATTGACGCCAGCGTCACCGCCTTTCTGAGCGGCCGGCTGACTTTCGACCGGCTGGTGGCATCCTTGCGGATAGCGGCGGCCGGAGAATCGCTGGAGCTTGTTGCCGACCGGCTGCGCGATTTCGTCAATGTCGGGCAGCTGCCGCCTGACCTCGCTCCGCTAATCTTGTTCGATCTCCAGCGCGAAGTTCCAGCCGCCCGGCCGCAGTCCGATGCCGGCGCCAGCGCGCCAGCGCAGCAAAAGCCGGCAGCCAAGCAATCGTCGATTCCCGATGTGCCCACCGTTGATCCGCTGCATGATAAGGTGAACGACACCGTTCTCTCGTCGCTTGTCTCCGACTTCAAAGGCTTGCGGGCGCAAAGGCGCCAAGCCAAGCCCGCCGCCGATCGCGGCCTCGATGCGGTGCTGTCGGATTTCCACTCAGCCCGCCTGCGCCGCGACGCGGCAGCCGCAGCCAGAACCGAAACGGGCCGCGAACGTCCCGCCGAGACGCCGGAGGTTGAAGTCCGCACCCTCACGGTCGGCGAGATGGTCAAAGGCCGTTTCGTACTCGACCGCGAATTGGGCCGTGGCGGCATGGGATCGGTGTTTCGCGCCGTCGACCGGCGCCGCCTCGAAGCGCGGCATGCGCATCCCTATGTCGCGCTGAAACTGCTCAACGGCGATTTCCGCCGCCATCCCGAAGCCTTCCGCACGCTCGAAGCCGAAGCGCGCAAGGCGCAGGCGCTGAGCCATCCCAATATCGTCACCGTCTTCGACTTCGACCGCGACGGCCCGCATGTCTTTCTGGTGATGGAGTTATTGGAAGGCGAACCGCTCGACGCCGTCCTGCACGCGCATCCGGAGGGGCTCGGGCAAGCCGCCTTCCCGATCATCGAAGGCATGTGCGCCGGCCTTGCCCATGCGCATGCGCGCGGCGTTGTGCACGCGGATTTGAAACCGGCCAACATCTTTCTCTGCGCCGACCGTACGGTGAAAGTGCTCGACTTTGGCATTGCGAGCGCGGCGCAGAATTCGGGCTTCGATGCCGCGAGCCTCGGCAGCTATACGCCGACCTACGCAAGCCCCGAGATTCTGCGCAGCGAGCCGCGCCATCCGCGCGACGACGTTTATGCTCTAGGCTTGATTGCTTATGAGCTTTACAGCGGCGGCCATCCTTTCGGCCGCAAATCGGCGGATAAAGCCCAGCAGGACCAAATGCGGCCGGAGCGCCCGCATGGCATCGCCAAACATCCTTGGCATATGATCGAGAAGGCGCTGAGCTTCGACCGCAAGCGCCGCCCCGCCGACGCCGCCGCCTTCGCTGAAGGCATGCGGCATGCGGGACTGCTGTCGCGGATCTGGCCGCTCTAGCCGAGGCTCCGATTAAGGACAGGTCGTCACCTGGTTGGAGCAGAGACCTGCGACCCAGCCCGTGCCAACGTCGGTATCGATCTTCACCCAATCGCCTTTGCAGGCGAGAAGCTTTTTCACCACCACCGCGTCAGGCGCCTTGCCGAGTGGCGTTTCCGGTGCTTTGGCATCCGGCCCGCTTCGCAGACTGCGCGTGCTGCCAATCAGCTGACCAGCGATGCGCGACCCATGCACCCAGCCGCGGCCGCTATAGGGCAGTTCGGGCGGCGGCGGATCGCCGTAGTCGCCGTAGGTACCGCCGTCGATCAGAAACCAGCCGTCCCTGAAACCCTTGACGTTGAACTCGGCGAAATTGCCGGCCTCGGCATTTTTCCGCCAGATGTATTGGCCGAGAACGTCCGCTTTGAGATTTGGCGCGCTCCGCACATTGAGGCCTTGTGGATCGGGATCGGCCGCCCAGGCGCGAAATGAACAGGCAACGATGTCGGGCGGGGCCGCGACTGTCTCCGCCCCTGTCGGCCCGCTGAAGGCAATCAGAAGACCGGCGAGTGGCAAACCAAATTTTGCAAAGAATGTCATAACGAGAATCCGCAACGTGGTGGGACGCGCCGACTATGCGCGATATGCAACCTCACCCGATGCTCCTCATCCGATCTGTGTCATCACGCACTGCCCGCGTCCGCAATCAGCTTTGCACGTAATCGGCCAAGGTCCTTATGCCGTCGGAAAAGGCCGCGGCCGGATCGAGTACAGAATAAATACCGCCGCTGCCCAACCGCACCATGTCTTCAGAGAGCGGCAGCACGGCGCCGACGGGGGTGCGATAGGTCGAAGCGATCCGGTCGGAGAGCGCACGGAAATCGAAGCTCGCCAGCGCTTTGTTCACCAGCAGCAAAAGCTGTGGCACTTCCAGACGCCGCGCCAATTCGAGCGTGACCGCAGTGCCCTGATAGTCCTGATGATCCGGGCGCAGGATCAGGATCAGCGTGTCCGAAATGGCGATCGACAGAAGCGTCTCTTCATTGACGCCCGGATGGGTGTCGATGAGCAGATAATCGAGGCGCAGCATCTCGAGCAGATCTTGAAAGCCGTCGTTCAGCGCGTTGACGTCATAGCCTTCCTTGATGATGCGCGCGATCTCGCCAGCCTTGATGCTCGATGGGACGAGCAGCACCGCGCCGGGCGCCGCGATGGCCGGCTGGCCGTTGGCATCGGTGATCAGCGCAGTCACGTCGACTGCCGTTTCTTCGACCCGGCAGCGGCCCCAGAGATAATCATTCAAGGTCAGCTTCAGTTCTTGCGGATCGACCTGAAAGAGAACGTGAATGCCGGGCGATTGAATATCCGTATCGATAATCGCGACGCGTTTGCCGCGCATGGCCAGTTGGGTCGCGAGATTGGCCGTTACATTCGATTTGCCCGTACCGCCACGATAGGAATGCGTGGAAATGATCTTGGCCATGCGTCATGCAACCTTTGCAGCGTTTGGATCGACGGGTCCTTCAGGACTCTGGGGCGTCTCTTCTTTGCTCTCAGTAACGGGATGCACATCGCGCGAATGATTCCGCGCCCGCATGCTGCGCGCCCGGCTCTGCAAGGATTGGAAATATTCGGTGTCGGCGATCTCGGCGACCTCATCGTCCTTGCGCGCCTGATCGATCTCGATCTTCAGCCGATTGACTTCGCTGCGCAACGTGACGTTTTCGGCCGCAAGCTTCCGTTCGGCTTCTGCCAATTTGCGGTTGGCTTCTTTGAGCTCGCTCAGCATTTCGGAGAGATGAAACTCGCGCGCCTCGATCTGCACCACCATGCTGCCGAAGGATTCAGCGAGATCGCGGATGTCGCTTGGAACATCCGTCGCACCGGTCAGCGCGAAGAGAGAATCGAGCCCATTATAATCGCCGCGTGCAATCGCCTGACACAGACTTTGGAGGTCGGCGAGAAACTGGCTGTTGCCTTCCATCGGTCTCCCAATCGACTGTTCGCTGCGTGATCCTTTTGCCCATGATCGACACGATGAATCAAGCTGCAATTGGGCTGATGCGCAGTTTCCGGCGTGGCCAAAATGCACGGAGCTTTGTGAAGAATTCGCGACAGTCGGTCAGGATGCGATGGCCTATCCAGCCATCGCAAGTGCTGCCGTCGAGTCAGATGGCAGACGTCCGGCCCGCAGTGCGGGTAGCGCTGCCATGAGATCGGCGTCGGGTTGCAGCAGGTGGGTAAAAGGCCGGCTGCTGCCCGGCGGTCCGACGAAAACACCGCCCACCACCTTGCCGTCGCGCAGATTGAGACGCCACCATTCGATCGCGTCCGGATCGGCGCACAGGCTTTCATCTCCTGTGCGCGGTTCGACCTCGCCAAAGCTTTTCAAATCGACGCCATCGCATTTCAACTGTAGGACGAGATGCGGCAGAACGTAGGGCTTGGCGAGGCCTGCGATATCAGCCACCAGCGCATCGGCTTGCGCGCCGGCAATCGGCCAGAGGCCGCTGAGCGCGCCTTCGAGCTCTGCAACGTCACCGACGGCATAAATCGCCGGATCGGACGTCCGCATATGCGGATCGACAATGATGCCGCGCTTGGTCACAAGACCGCTCGCTTTGGCCAGTTCGATGCGCGGCGCAATGCCGGCGCAGGCGATGAAGAGATCGCCGGTGATCTCGCGCCCATCCTTGAGGCGAACGCGCTCGAGCCGTCCTTCGCCCTCGAAACTGGCGGTGACCGCATCGGTCATCACATCGATATCGATATTGGTGAGATAGTTAGTCAGCCGTGCGGCGCCTTCGGCATCGAGCTGGCGTTCCATCAAGCGGCCCGAACGCTGCAACACGGTCACACGCAGCCCAAGATGATGCAATGCATCGGCCGCCTCGACGCCGAGAACGCCGCCGCCCAAAACAACGGCATGGCGTGCGCGATTGCGCTGGACGAAACTGCGGATCGCCTGCGCATCCGACGCGCGCCGCAAAACGAAGGCATTGGACGCCTGCGCAAAAACTGGATCGGGCAACATCGCCTCGGCGCCTGTCGCGATGATCAGCCGGTCATAGGCAAGGCTTTCGCCGGTGCCGAGGACCAATCTGCGGTCCTCGCGCTCGATCGAAGCCGCGACGGTGTTGCGCCAGACATCGACGCGATTGTCGGCATACCAATCCTCCGGCAGGAGGAACAATCCATCCATGGCGCCGCGGCCGTAGATGACGCGGCCGATCGCCATGCGATTGTAGAAATGATGCGGCTCGTCGGTGATGATCTTGATGTCGACGGAGGCGCTCATTTGGCGCATCGCATCGGCGACGCTGATGCCACCGACGCCATTGCCGATGATCACGACCTTTTCGACGCGCCTCGCCTGCAACGGGTCTTTCGCGGCCACAGCTGGTGCGAGACCCGCGGCAGCGGCACGTTTCGCGGCATGAACATCGCGGTCGATGGTCACCGGCCCCGTCACTTGGCAGACGCAGGCGAGCCGGGCCACGCCCTCGAGGCCGAGACGCTTCAGCGTCGCCAGCTCATCCGGCCCTGCCGCCGAAACATTGGATTCGCCTTCGCAGATGACCACGGGATCGGCACCGCACAGACCCGAACGGCAGCCGAAATTGATTTTAACATTGGCCGCTTCCATCGCTTCGAGAAGCGTCTGGCCGGGTGTCACACCAAAGGCCTTGCCGGTGCCGCGTTCGCTGACGCGCGCCCCTTGCGCCTTAGCCATCAGATCGCGGGCGCTTTCGTCGATGTGCATCTGATCGGCGGATTTGACCGCGTCTTCATAGATGCGCTCGCTCGATCTGCCCTTGAAAATGAGCGCTGCCGAAAGCGCGAGCCCCAAGACAAAACCCAGCAATTGCGCGGGCGCCGCGATCTGCATGTGGGTCAAATCAGAGAGCGCGCGCAGCACTAAAGGAACAGCAAAAACGTAGAAGCCAATCAATGCGACACAGGCGAAGAGATTGCCGGCGCGAAACGGCGTCAGGCCAAAAAAGCTCGTCAGCAATTGATAAAGACCGACAGAAGCGCAAGTCGCGCCGATGAGGATCAAGGCATGCAACCAAGGCCCATAGGCCGGATGCTGATCCTGCAGGAAATAGCCGAGAATGATCCCCGGCAGCATCGCCATGAAGAAACGCCGCTGCCCCGCATAGCGCGGGTCTTCGTCATAGAGATCGCCGAATACAGCGGCGCGTGGATTGAAGTCGTAGCAATTCTTCTGGCAGCCGACGCAGCTCTCGCAGTAGCCGTTGCGCACCATCACGACCGGCGCATGGCCATAGTCGCGCTGAATCGGGCCCAGCGGACAAAATGTTCCGCACCAGCCGCTACGACCCTTGAAGACAAGGCCGCCGATCAGCGCAAGAAGCAGAACGCCGAAGATGCCGAGCCCGATCACGAGACCATTTTGATTGAGTATCGGCGCGCGCAAGGCGATGCAGATAAAGAAAGACGCGACCGCGATGGTAAAGGCCCATTTGCGCGCGAGCTCGGGCAGATCGCGGGCGGCGCCGATCTTCAGCATGCGCGGAATCTGATTGAGAAGCGCCATGGGGCAGATTTGCCGCCACAGGCCCGGCGCAATGACGAGAAGCGCGGGAACAACGGGGATCATCAGCCCCCAAAAGAGCCGCAGGCCTATATCGGGGTGCCGGATCAGCAGAGCCGCGACGATGAGCGTGATGAAAAGCGTCGCGACCCGTAGCGCGGACCAGACACCGGTCGGAATTCGCGGCGTGATCTTCGTGTAGTTCGCAAATAATTGGCCGGCATTCGCCATGCGTTTTGCCCCCACAAAATTAATTCCGATGAGAGAATTCACTGCGCCGGATTGAGACGTCGCAGGCGAAGGCTGAGGACGCGGCCGAGATCGAGCAGAAGCTGCTGTGCCAAGCGCGGACGCCAGGCCGCGAGCTGTTCGAACCGGTCGAGCGCGAGCCCGAGAATTTCGACATCATCGCGCGCATCGACATGCGCCGAGCGCGGATGTCCGTCGAAGAAAGCCATCTCGCCAAAGACAGAGCCTTCACCGATCGTCGCAATCGTTTTCGGTCCGCCCAGCGTGTCAATCACCACATCGACCGTGCCTTTCACGACGACATAGAGGCTACGGTCGCTCTCGCCGGCTGTCAGGATGCGGCCGCCGCGCGCGATGAACTGCCGTTCGGCAAAGCGGAGAAATTCCACCCATTCCGCTTCCGACAGGTTTTTCAAGATGGCGAAGTCATCCCCGAGAACATTGGCCTGGGGATTGGCATAGTTGAAAAGGTCGAGTGGCATTTCTGTCCTTGAAACCGCGGTCGAGGCTGGCCGGTATCCGGGTGGCCGAAGACGTGGGAGGCCGGAAAATTTCCAGCCGTGCAATTATAGCTCGCATCCGTCTTGCGAAATGGATCATTGCGCACATGCCGGACGGGACGACGACGCGCCCTATATCCCCAAATTATAATCGATAATTGACGCTATCTTCACCGCCGCCGCAGGGATTATCCCCCGGCGCTCTGACCGGCCTTTGGACCCGCGACCCGGACAATTTCGGATATTTTTTTCAGCGCTTGGAATAATCGCCGGGCGCCATCTGTCTGTCTCCTGGAAGCTGCTCAGCAGCTCCGGGAGGTCCCCCAGATGCAGCATTGGCGATTTTTTCCGCGCCACAGGCGCCCGCACGCCCCGCACCGCAAACCGTCGCTCTACGGCCTCGCCGCCTTTGCCGGCCTGGTCGCGCTCGGCATACCGGCGATATCGGCCGCCGCAAACCCGCCCTCGCACGCCGCGAGCGAAGCCCCGTTCCTCGCCGAGAACGACACGGCGATGACCAAAATGATGCAGGGCATGGCGGCAAAGCCGACCGGCGACGTCGATCGCGACTTCGTCGCCATGATGACCCCGCACCACCAGGGCGCCATCGAGATGGCCCAATCCGAACTTCGCTACGGCAAGAACGAACAGCTCCGCCGCATCGCCCAAGAGATCATCGTCGAACAGATGCAGGAGATCGCCGCCATGCGTCTCGCGCTCGGCGAATCGCCGCCGCCTTCCAGCCCCGCGTCGACCCAAGAAACACCCGCCCAAGAAACACCCGCCCAATCCCACAATTGATCGGAGCGCCTCATGAAACCGACTTTGTCTGCTGCCCTTCTCGCCGGAACCTTTCTTGCCAGCGCCTCTTTCCTCGTGCCGGCGGCCAGTGCCGGCCAGGCGCCTTATGCCACAGCCGATCATAATTTTCCCGTCAGCCACCGCGATCGCGTCTATGCGGCCGAGCAATTCTCCAACACGGTTTTGGTCACCGATCCGGCCTCCAACAAGCTTTTGGGCGTGATCCGTCTCGGCGATACGGAGCCCGCCAATCTGAGCCCGCTCTACAAGGGCCAGGTGCTGGTGCATGGCATGGGATTTTCGCCCGATCGAAAGACGCTTGCCGTCGTATCGATCGGCTCGAATTCCGTTGCCTTCATCGATACGGCGACAAACAAGGTGAAGCACATCACTTATGTCGGCCGCTCGCCGCATGAAGCCTTCTTCACGCCGGACGGCAAGGAGGTCTGGGTCACGGTTCGCGGCGAGAATTATGTCGATGTTCTCGACGGCAAGACGTTCGAGGAGAAGACCCGCATCATCACCCCTGCGGGTCCGGGCATGCAGATTTTCTCGCCGGACGGCAAATACGGCTATGTCTGTTCCTCCTTCAATCCCGAGACGGATGTCGTCTCGGTCGCCGATCACAAGATCGTCGCGCGCGTGCCGCAAGCGAGCACCTTCTGCCCCAATATCGCCGCGACACCTGACGGCAGTCAGGTCTGGTTCACGTTGAAGGACGTCGGCAAGACGCAGGTCTTCAATGCGCGACCGCCGTTCAATCTGATCAAGACTCTGGATACCGGCCCCATCACCAATCACGTAAACATCGTCCATAACGCGAACGGCACATTCGCCTATGTCACGATCGGCGGGCTGAACGAGGTGAAGGTGTTCCGCACCGACAATTTCGCGCAGGTCGCGACGATTCCGGTCGGGAAGCTGCCGCATGGGCTTTGGCCCTCCGGCGACGGCAGCCGCATCTATGTCGGGTTGGAAAACGCCGATGCGGTCACCGCCATCGACGCGCTGACGAATAAAGTCATCGCGACGGTGCCGATCGGTCAGGCACCGCAGGCGCTCGTCTATGTGCCGGACGCCGTTCCAAGCGGAACCGGCACGGACAATCTCGAACCGCTCGGCCATGCCGGCGAAGCAGCGCATCTGGCGCTGCGCTCCGTCGATGCCGCGGCAACGTCCAAGCAGATGCCCACCAGCGTCTCGCTGTTCGATCAGGGCCTGACGCAAGTCCTGCAAGCCTCGGCAACCGGCCTCGTGCCGAAGCAGCCTTATCTGCTGGCGCTCGCGAGCCGTGCTGACGGCAGCGGACACGTTCAGCCCTTGTCTGCCTTCAAGAGCAATCCTGCCGGATCCGCGATCGTCAATGCCATCGGCCCTATCCGGCAGATCGTCCAGAATGGAACGCCCGCCGCACGGCGCTATCTTGTCATTGTGGAAGGAACGGCCGCCGCGCCGGGCAAGCCCGTCCAGGTGCAAGCGCCGTGATTAGAGCGTCCGAGATCGTATGCGAGAGACCTCCGCGCCCATGAACGACATGCTGCGGCTCATCGAACCGTTGATCCCTGCGTTGCGGCGCTATGCGCGGGCCTTGTTGCGCGAGCACGCCGCCGCCGACGATCTCGTGCAAGATTGTCTCGAGCGCGCGATCACGCGGTGGCATCAGCGGCACACGGAAGGTGACGTGCGGACCTGGCTCTTCGCCATCCTGCACAACCTCGCCGTCAACCAATTGCGGCGGACGGCGAGCCGCGGCCCGCATGTACCGATCAACACGGCCGATGATACGGCCGTCGCGCGTAGTCCGGATCAGGAAAGCGGACTACGCTACCGAGAACTGCTGCGTCAGGTAGCCGAGCTACCGCTGGAGCAATCCAGCGTGTTGCTGCTGGTCTCGGTCGAGGACCTGAGCTATGCCGAAACGGCGCGCGTGCTCAATATTCCGATCGGCACTGTCATGTCGCGCCTTTCACGCGCGCGCGAAAAACTCGCCCAGGAGCTGCACGCGGACGCCGGCGCCGCACCTGTCCGGCACTTGCGGAGAATCAAATGAACGAGCGGCCGATCACCGACGACGATTTGCAGGCCTATGTCGACAAGGCGCTCGACCGCCAACGCGAGAGCGACGTGGCCGCTTATCTGGCGGAACATCCGGACATCGCGCGGCGGATTGAGATCTACAGCGCGCAGCGTGCCGATTTGCGCGCCGCTCTCGCCCCGATCGCCACGGAGCCGCTGCCGCCCAACCTCAATCTCGCCCATATGATCGAAGCACACAACCAGCCGAAGTGGTGGACGCAATGGGCGGTCGCAGCAGCCATCCTTCTCATGGTTGGTGGCGGCACCGGCTGGTCGTTGCGCGGACTGAGTCTGCCGCCCTCGGAAGGTGTCGCGACGCTTACGCGCGAAGCCGCCATGAATTTCAACGTCTATGCCGCCGATCATATCCGGCCGGTCGAATTGCGCGCTGCAGATCAGGGCGAATTCGTTCAATGGGCGTCGCGGCAACTCGACCAACGTGTGAGCGTGCCGGATCTTGCGTCGAGCGGCTATCGCTTCATGGGCGGCCGTCTGGTCGCAACCCCACATGGGCCCGCGGCGCTCTTCATGTATGACAACGACCACGGCACACGGATCGTTGTGCTGTCGCGCCGGATGAGCGTCGATCGCAACGTGCCGATGACGGAACATCATGACGGCGCCATCGCGGGCTTCGCCTGGTCTCGCGGCGGGATCGGCTACAGTCTCGTGGGGATCGCCTCCCCCGAGGTGCTGCATCCGCTCGCCAACGAAATCCGCCGCCAGACGGATTCCGCCATCTAAAATTTTAGTCGATCTTCAGCGACTTCAGCTTGCGGTGGAGCGCCGAGCGCTCCATGCCGATGAATTCCGCCGTGCGCGAAATATTGCCGCCGAAGCGGCTGATCTGCGCCACGAGATATTCGCGCTCGAAAACTTCGCGTGCATCGCGCAGCGGCAGGCTCATCAGCTTCTCGCCGCCCGCGCCGTTCGGAGTCGAGGGCACCAGCGCACCGACTTCGGATGGCAGCATCTCGGAGGTCAGCTCCGCTTCCGGATCGCCCGGCGCCAGGATCATCAGCCGCTCGACGTTGTTGCGCAGCTGCCGGATGTTGCCCGGCCAATCATGCGATTGCAGCACCGCCATCGCCTCGGCGGAAATTTTCCGGCGCGGCATGCCGCCCGTCATCGCCATCTGTTCCATGAAGAAATCGATGAGTTCGGGAATATCGTCGCGATGTTCGGAGAGCGACGGCACGCGGATCGGCACCACCGAGAGACGGTGGAAGAGATCTTCGCGAAACGATCCTTCTGCGATGAGAGTCGGCAGATCGCGCGAGCTCGACGAGATGATACGGACGTCGACATGCACCCGCGTCGTGCCGTTGACTCTTTGGAAATTCTGATCGACGAGAACGCGCAGGATCTTGCCCTGCGTCTCCTTCGGCATATCGGCGATCTCGTCGAGATAAAGCGTGCCGCCATGCGCCTCTTCAAGCGCGCCGACCTTCCGGCCACGGCCGTCCTTCGCCTCGACGCCGAAAAGTTCGATCTCCATCATCTCCGGAGTGATCGTCGCCGAGCTGATGACGACGAAGGGGCCAGAGGCCCGCGACGAGGCCTCATGAATCGAGCGCGCGACCAGCTCTTTGCCGACGCCGGGCGAACCGGTGATGAGAACGCGCGAATTGGCCGGCGCGACGCGCTCGATCACCTGACGCAATTGGTTGATCGTGCTCGACTTGCCGACGATGCGATTGGCGGCACCGGAGCGCGTCTTCAGATCGTTGATCTCGCGCTTCAGGCGCGACGCCTCGAGCGCCCGCTCGGCGACGAGCACCAGACGATCGGCCTTGAAGGGCTTCTCGATGAAATCATAAGCGCCCATCTTGATCGCCGAAACGGCGGTCTCGATGTTGCCGTGACCGGAAATCATCACGACCGGCAGGCTTGGATGATTGGTCTTGATGATCTGCAGCAGCTGCAGACCATCGAGCCGCGATCCCTGCAGCCAAATATCCAGAAAAACGAGATGCGGGCGGCGAGATTCGACTGCAGCCAAGGCCTCATCCGAATTTTTCGCTGCACGCGTGCCGTGACCTTCGTCCGACAAAATGCCGGAGACGATATCGCGGATATCAGCTTCGTCATCGACAATCAGAATATCGGTAGCCATTTGTCTATATGCGCTCTCTTATGTGGGGCTTTCATTTGAAACGGCCGCAAGCTCTTGCTTCCGAGATTGCGCCGTCGAATCCGTTGCTTCATTGCATGGGAAATAAAGCCTAACGACGGCACCGCGTCCGTCCGTTCGATCGAGAAGTTCGAGTCCGCCGCCATGATCTTCGAGAATCTTGGCAACAATAGCGAGACCAAGCCCCGTTCCTTCTGTGCGCGTCGTCACATAGGGTTCAAGTAGACGGTTGCGCTGATCCTTCGGAAAACCCTTGCCATTGTCGGTGACGAAGATTTCGGCGATGCCGTCGGGCGTCAGATCGAGCGACACGGTGATCTTGCCTTCGATGGGCTCAATTTCTGCCTGCGCGGCAACGCCTTCCGTGGCGTTCTTGACGATATTGGTGATCGCCTGCGAGAGCAGCCGGCGATCGAAGCGTGCGATCAGGTTCTGCGGCAGCCGATCTTCGAATTCGATGTCAGGATGGCCGACGCGCATGAGGAAGACGACCTGCCGCACGCAATCGGCGAGATCGTCCTCTGCCGGTCGGGCCTTCGGCATACGCGCGAAGGAGGAGAACTCGTCAACCATGCGCTTGATGTCGTCGACCTGGCGGACGATCGTATCGATGCATTGATCGAAGATCTCGCGATCAGTGGTGATGAGCCGGCCATATTTGCGGCGGAGCCGCTCCGCCGAGAGCTGAATCGGCGTCAGCGGATTTTTGATCTCATGGGCGATGCGGCGCGCGACATCCGCCCAGGCTGCGGTGCGCTGGGCCGAAACGAGATCGGTGATGTCGTCGAGCGTCACGACATAGCTCTTCTTGGCGCGGTCGCCCGGCTCGGTCGTGACGCGGATATTGAAGACGCGGTCGCGCCCGCCGCGGCTCACCGAAATCTGGCCTTGCATCAGGCGTAGATCGCCGCTCAGCGCTTCGGCAATGACGGGCTGGGCTTCCGGCAGGAAGACTTCGATCGGCTCGCCGATCGCGCTCCCGGTCTCGCTTCCTAGATGGATGAGCCGGTCGGCGGAGGGATTGAGCACGGTGATCTGGCCATGCGAGCCGATGCCGATCACCGCGACCGGCACGCCAGAAAGCACGGCTTCGGTGAAGAGACGGCGCTCGTCGATCAGATTGCTCGCCGCGATCAGCCGGTTCTGCTGGACGCGCAGTTCCGAGGTCATCTTATTGAAGGTCTCGCCCAAATGGGCGAGGTCTCCTTCGGATTTTATGACCGGCACCTGGACATAGAGATTGCCGCTCGCCACCTGGTCGGTTGCGGCGATCAGCCGTCTGATCGGCGCGACGAGGCGATTGGCGAAGGTGAGCCCGACCCAGGTCGCTGACAGCAGCATGATCAGCGCGATCAGGACATACATGATCGCGAAGCCGATCTGGATGCCGCGCCTATGCGCGTCGAACGCATCGTAAAGCGCGCTGAGCCGCGCGGCGCGCCGGGCAAAGCTGACGCTGAACGGGTCGACGGGGCGCGCGACATACAAATACATGTCGTCGAAGGACGGCAGCTGCCGCACGGCGACGAAGGTTTGGCCTTCATCGAGATAAAGACAAACCGGCTCGTTCTTGCGCGCGTCGGCAAAGTCCTCCGGCTTCGGCTGCACGACGGCGGTCCCGAAGCGCGCACCGGTATCGACCTTCTCGTCGATCGTGCCATTCGAATGAATCATCGCCGCAGCGGTGAAGCCGAGGAATTTGGCGCGCGAGGCAAAGAACTCATGGAACAATTGCCGGTCGGCTCTGTACAATTGCCGGCCACGGTCAAGATCGCCCGCCGTCAGCCGCGCCTCCTGCAACAGCGCGCGGCATTGGCCCTGGCTGAACAGCTCCGCTGCCTTGCCATTGTTGAGAATGAAGCCATGGACATCGTCCATGAAGCCGGGGCCGAGGGTGCGTTCGAGCGTCACCGAACCCACCGCGGCCATCAAGATCGCCGGAACGACCGCAATGACGGAAAACAGGCCGACGATACGGATGTGAAGTTTGGCACCCGCCACCTGCGCCCGGCGTGCGGCGATCAGGCTCCAGCCTTCGGCGACGACAACGCCCGCCAAAAACAGAATGCAGAAGCCGTTGATGACGAGCAGGCCGAGGACGACGCGGTCGGTCGGGGGAATGGGCGTATAGCCCATGAATATAAAGAAGCTCGTCGCAGCAGCGGCAAAGGCCAGCACCACCGCGATGGGTCCGAGCGTCGAAACCAGCCGGCGCGACCGCTTGCGGAGCATTGGCGTCCGCGACACAGGATTGGTTTCACGCATCTGGCTCACCGTCCGCACTTGCGGATTAACAGCGCAAGAGCGCCCGCTTCGGCAAAGCGGCCCGCGCTGTCACGGTTGATATATTTGCCAGCCATTCACGCCCGCCCCGTATTGCGCGGACAGATCACTCAGCCAGGCAGGCACCATCCGCGTTGCGCGGAAGGCACGCTGTTGCACAAATACGACATTTCCTGGGCCATAGAAAGTGCGGCCCACATAAAATGCCTGGAACAAAAGCCACGGTTTCGCTGAGGGATGCGTTCCGGGGCACCTTGTACCTGCTATTGCGGCGCGCGCATCAGGCGAATGTCGAGATCGCGCACTTTCTTCCGCAAGGTATTGCGGTTGAGGCCAAGCAGTTCGGCCGCCTTGATTTGATTGCCGCGCGTCGCTGCTAGGACAGCCGAGATGAGCGGATATTCTAATTCGCGCAGGACGCGGTGATAGAGACCGGGTGGCGGCAAAGCTTCGCCATAGGACTTGAACAGTTCGGCCAAATGCCGCTCGACCGCTTCGGTCAGATTGGCCGGGCGGTCGGCATCCTTGGCGCCGCCCTCCGCCGCCGCCGGCTGCGCAAAGCCCGGCAGCAGCGGCGAGGAATCGGCGGACAGCTCCGCATCGACCAGCGGCTCGCCGATAATCTCCTGCGGATAGAGCGCCGCCAGGCGGCGCGTGAGGTTTTCGAGTTCGCGGATATTGCCCGGCCAGCGGTGGCGCTTCATCCGTTCGAGCGCTGCCGGCTCGATATGTTTCATCGGCAGGCCCTCGCCCGCCGCGAGCGCGAAGAAGTGCTGCACGAGATCGGGAATGTCTTCGGTGCGCTCGCGGAGCGGCGGCAGGCGCAGCGGCACGACATTCAGCCGGAAGAACAGATCCTCACGGAAGAGGCCCTGCTGGATCAGCCCGCGCAGGTCCTTGTTCGTAGCGGCGATGATCCGCACATTGGTCTTGATCGGCGTGCGGCCGCCGACGGTCGTATATTCCCCCTGCTGCAGCACGCGCAAAAGTCGCGTCTGCGCCTCCATCGGCATATCGCCGATCTCGTCGAGAAACAGCGTGCCGCCTTCCGCCTGTTCGAAGCGGCCGGCGGAGCGCTGCGCGGCGCCGGTGAAGGCGCCCTTCTCATGGCCGAACAATTCGCTTTCGATCAGATCACGCGGGATCGCCGCCATATTGATCGCGACGAAGGGCCCCTTCTTGCGCTTGCCATAATCGTGCAAGGCGCGCGCGACGAGTTCCTTGCCAGTGCCCGACTCGCCGGTGATCATCACGGTGAGGTCTGTCTGCATCAGCCGGGCGAGCGCCCGATAGATTTCCTGCATCGCCGGCGAGCGGCCGACGAGCGGCATGCCTTCGAGATCCGGCGGCGCTGCGATCTCCGCCTTGTTCTTCGGCTCATTCATCGCGCGGCCGACGATCGCGACGAGTTCGCGCAGATCGAAGGGCTTCGGCAGGTAATCGTAGGCGCCGCGTTCGGAGGCCTTGATCGCGGTCATGAAGGTGTTCTGCGCGCTCATGACGATGATGGGCAGCTCGGGCCGAAGCTTCTTCATCCGCGGCAGAAGTTCGAAGGCATTGTCGTCCGGCATGACGACGTCGGTAATCACGAGATCGCCATCGCCCGCCTGCACCCAGCGCCAGAGCGTCGCGGCAGTGCCCGTGGTGCGAACCTCGTAGCCGGCGCGCGAAAGGGCCTGGCTCAAGACAGTCCGGATCGCAGCGTCATCGTCGGCTATGAGAATATTGCCTCCCATCGCCCTTTACCTCCAGGGCCCCGAACAGGGCCTAAATCGCTTCGTCTTCGCGTGATTACTTTGCCTTGGTGCTGCGTCCGTCGCGCGCGGCATACATAGGCATCAGGACTCGGAACACGGTCCGCCGGGGAGAAGAGTCACATTCGATCGTACCGCCATGATCGCCGATGATCTTGGCAACCAGTGCAAGTCCGAGGCCACTTCCCGAAGCTTTGGTCGTAATAAAGGGTTCGAACAGATGCGGCAGCACATCCGCCGGCACGCCTGCACCATTATCGCGGACGCAAAATTCCAGCGGCAGGCTGACCGGCACGTCGGACGTTGAAATCTTGAGCCTGACGCCGGGGCGGAAGGCAGTGGATAATTCGATTTCGCCGTCGCTGCGCTGGTCGCCGATCGCCTCGGCCGCATTCTTCATGAGGTTGAGAAAGACCTGCACAAGCTGATCGCGATTGCCGAGCACCGGCGGCAACGATGGATCGTAATTTTCGATGAAACGGATGTGCCGGGCAAAGCCCGCCTGCGCCGCCTTCTTTACATGGTCGAGCACTGCATGAATGTTGACGCTCTCGCGTTCCAGCGGCCGGCCGTCCGAGAAGGCTTCCATCCGGTCGACGAGTTTGACGATGCGATCGGTCTCGTCGCAGATGAGCCGCGTCAAAGCCCGATCGCCATCGCTGACCTCCTGCTCCAGCAATTGCGCCGCGCCGCGAATGCCCGAGAGTGGATTCTTGATTTCGTGGCCGAGCATGGAGGCCATCGCCGAGACGGAGCGCGCCGCACCGCGATGGGTGAGCTGGCGGTCCATTTTTTCCGCCATCGTCCGCTCTTGCAGCATGACGACGACGGTATCGACCGCATCGGACATCGGCGTCACGAAGAGATCGACCATTTTCTCCGTGCCAAGCCGCGGCACGCCGAGATCGACACGATATTCACTGATCGCCGACCCGGTCTTGAACACCTGTTCGACGATCGACAAGAGAACCGAGCCGAAGGGCAAGAGATTTGGCAGGTTCTGCTGCAGCAGGATCGACCGGCTGCTGCCGAAGAAAATCTCCGCCGCGACATTCACATCGAGGATGAAGCCGTCTTGGCCGATCGCCAAAATCGGATGCGGCAAGGCGTTCAAAATGGCTGAGGGGTCGGCGCGCTGCAGCGCGTCGGATGCGCCGGCCTTGCCCGGCTCACTGGGCATGAGAACGGATTCCTCAGGCGCAGTGGGCAACATAACTCTCCTCATGCCGTGCCCTCCGTTTCGAGCAGAAGCAGGTCGAGCAGACCCTCGACCTCCTGCGGATCTTCGCTCGTGACGAGGCGGCTGCGCAGCGCCATGGCCTCGGGGTGTGCCGAGGCCGATACGTAGGCCGCGAGATGTTTGCGCGCATGCCGCACGCCCTTCTCTTTGCCGAAGAGCGACAGCAGCACCTGGTAATGTTCATGCGCCGCAGCCGCCCGCTCAGCCGCAGAGGGATCGGGTCGCATCGGCCGTCCGGCCAAACGGTCGGCGATCTGGCCAATGAGCCAGGGACGCCCGACAGCGGCGCGGCCGATCATGATCGCATCGGCGCCCGAAAGCGCCCGCATCGTCTCTGCATCGGCGGCGCTCGTGCAGTCGCCATTCGCGACAAGCGGGATCGTAATGGCCTCGCGCACCCGGCGGATCGCGGCCCAATCGGCGCGGCCTTGATAGAATTGGCAGCGGGTGCGGCCATGAACCGTCAACAGTGCCACGCCTTCCGCCTCGGCGCGGCGGGCCAATTCTGGTGCATTGAGTGAATCCGCGTCCCAGCCGAGCCGCATTTTCAGCGAAACAGGCACCCGCACCGCCGCGACAGTGGCGCGGACAAGCTGCGTCGCCAGGTCCAAATCGCGCATCAGTGCGGACCCGGCCGCCCCGCCGGTGACGCGCTTGGCCGGACAGCCCATGTTGATGTCGATCATCGCGGCGCCCGCCGCCTCGGCGAGACGCCCCGCTTCGGCGATCTTCTCGGGCATGCAGCCGGCAATCTGGACGACATGCGGCCTGATCCCCTCGCCCGCCGCACGGATCGCCGCCTCCCGGTCGCCATTGATGTAAAATTCGGCATCCAGCATCTCGGACACCGTGATCGTTGCACCAAAGCGCTGCGCCAGCCGGCGCATGCCGTAATCCGTCACCCCGGCCATTGGGGCGAGAAAGGCCCGGCCATAGAGGGCAAGTCCGCCGAGCGTCAATGCCGCGGCGTCCCAATCTTTAGGCTTTTTGCTCAAAATTTGTGCATCAAAGGCCATGTTCAAATTATAGTCATATGTTGCGCCGCCGCAACCTTAACGCCGTCTATTTGCCATATGCGGCACTGGAAAAATTGACGCGGGCCACGAAAAGCGACAGGAGGAAGCGCCTTTCGATCCCCTTGCCGAAACTTTCTTCTCTCCATGTCTGACACGCCGGAAATGAATCGGAGCGGCGCGCTGGCCATTCTGGTCGTCGCCGCTGGCCGCGGCTCGCGCGCTGGCCCCGGTCTGCCGAAACAGTATCGCCACATTGCCGGAAAACCGCTGCTCGCCCATACGCTCGCGGCCCTGTTGGATGCCGCGCCGCAGGCACGGCTCATCACCGTCATCCACGGCGATGATCTGGAGCTCTATGCCCAGACGCTGGCACATCTTTCCGCGCAAGACCGCGCCCGCCTTTACGAACCGACGGAAGGCGGCGACACGCGGCAGGAGAGCGTTCAGCGCGGCCTGGAGGCGCTCGCCCGGCAAGCGTCGCAGCCTGAGATCGTCCTCATTCATGACGGCGCCCGCCCCTTCTCGAGCGAAGCGCTGATTGCCCGCGCCCATGCCGCGGCCAAGGCGCATGGCGCGGCCGTGCCCGGCCTCGGCGTCACCGATACGGTCAAAGAAGTCGATAGCGCCGGACGCGTCGTTGCCACGCCGCCGCGGGCGATGTTACGGACGGTGCAGACGCCACAAGCCTTTCGTTTCGATCTGATATTGGCGGCACATCGTAAGGCCGCCGAAGCCGGACAATCGGGCCTCACCGATGATGCTGCGATCGCCGAATGGGCCGGTCATGTCGTCCATATTTTTGAAGGCGAGCGGGAGAACATCAAAATTACCAGCGCAGATGACATCGGCTTCGCCGAAGGAAAACTGATCGGCACCCTCCTCGACGTCCGCATGGGCCAGGGCTTCGACGTGCATGCCTTCGGGCCCGGCGATCATGTCTGGCTCGGCGGCCTCAAGATCCCGCACGATCACGGCCTCATTGGTCATTCGGATGCCGATGTGCTGAGCCATGCGATCACCGATGCCATTCTCGGCGCGCTTGCCGATGGTGATATCGGCAGCCATTTCCCGCCGTCCGATCCGCAATGGCGCGGTGCCGCCTCCTCGATCTTCCTGGCAGCGGCAATGGACATTCTGCGTGCGCGCGGCGGCGTGCTCGCGCATATCGATGCGACGCTGATCTGCGAACGGCCGAAGATCGGTCCGCATCGTGATGCCATCCGCGCAAGCTTGGCGAAGATCACCGGCATTCCGGTGGACCGCATCGCCATCAAGGCAACGACGTCGGAGCATCTCGGCTTCACCGGCCGCGAAGAAGGCATGGCCGCACTCGCCATCGCGACCGTGCGCCTGCCCCTCTAAATCTGACGAGGCATCATTGCACCGGGTCCGATGACCCGGGGCAAATGTTTGTCAGCCGTGGCTCGCAAGGTTGTCCTGCCAGGTCGCGGTGTTGGAGGAGCGGTAACCGCCGCCGACCTCCAGGCCGGGACGTGGCCCGAAATTCTCCCCGGCATAGGACATGAAACGTGACGCATGCGGAACGGCGGACGTCGCATCGGCTGGTCGCGTGAACTGCACGCCTGCGTGACGCGGTGCCGCCATCGCGGTGCCGACGAAGCCGGCGGATGAAGCGACCATGAAAGCTGCGGCCGCATATAGAAGCACTCGTTTCGACATTTTCTTCTCCTGTGATGTCGTTGCGATGCTCGGCACATGGCGCGCTTTGCAAAGCAAGCAACACAACAGGTTTTCAAGAATTCTTGTGCGGCACGCGCATTCTTGATGGAATACACGCACGCAGGACCACGAATATAAAAAGTATCCGCGACAAAACGATCGGCATGGCGTATCACTGATTGCGGAATCCTTCGCTTTTCAAGGACATTGCGAAAAAGTGCGTCGACAAGAGATGCAATGGCAGTCTCGTATTCCTGATGATTCCCATCGATGCGATCGCACGATGAGGCGATGAGATGCGGTACGCGCATCTCATGGATGCAAATCTCTTATGGCTTCGGTACCGCGGCGCTCAAGCGGATCGGCAGATGATCTCGGCTTATACGGACAGGTTCAAGCAACTTGCGCGCCATCGCATAGAGACTCGAGAAGATCGCTGACCGGACGCGGCCGGCCAAACAAAAAGCCCTGCATCTCGTCGCAGCCTGCGAGCCGCAGCAGCTCATATTGCTCGGGCGTTTCGACTCCCTCTGCCGTTGTCGTCATGCCGAGGCTGCCGGCAACGCCGATGATCGCCGCGACAATCGCCGAACATTCGTTGCGATTGGTGAGATCGACGATGAAAGATTTGTCGATCTTGATCCGATCGAAAGGGAACTTGGTGAGATAGTTCAGCGAGGAATAGCCCGTGCCGAAATCATCGAGGGCGATCGAGACGCCGAGCGACTTGAGACCATGAAGATAGCCGAGCGCCGCCTCACTGCAATGAAGGAAAAGCGATTCCGTCACTTCCAACTCAAGCCGATTGGCCGGCAGCTTGGTCTCGCGCAGCACGGTCTCGACGAGATCGCAGATATTGCCGTTGACGAATTGCACGACGGACAAATTGACCGAAACGCGCACGTCCTGCGGCCATGACAGCGCATCCTTGCAGGCGCGCCGCAGGATCCATTCGCCGAGTGGAACGATCAGGCCAGTATCTTCTGCAATGCCGATGAATTTCGCGGGTTGGACGATCGTTCCGGCCGGATGCCGCCAGCGAACCAGCGCCTCGGCGGCGCAGACACGTTTCTGGTGCACGTCGAGGACCGGCTGATATTCGAGCAGGAAATCCTCGCTCATGATCGAGCTGCGGAGCGCCAGTTCGAGCGAATGACGCGCCCGCACATTGGCGTCCATGTCGCGATCGTAGAAGCGGTAGCAATTGCGACCTTCCGCCTTGGAGCGATAGAGCGCGAGATCGGCATTGCGCATGAGCTGATCGACATCGATGCCGTTCTCCGGCGCCTTGGCGATGCCGATGCTCGCCCCGACCATGACTTTCTGGCCGTCGAGATCATAGGGCGCGCCGACTTCGTCGAGCAGCCGCTGCGCCAGGCTCAGCGTCGTGCTGCGGCTCGGACCCGTCATCTGCACAATGGCGAATTCATCGCCGCCCAGGCGGGCCACGATATCGGTCTCGCCGACGCAGCTGCGCAAACGCTCAGCGAGGGCAACAAGCAGCGCATCGCCGCTCGGATGACCGAGCGTGTCGTTGATCGCCTTGAAGCGGTCGAGGTCGAGCAGCAGGATCGCGAAGCCTTCGCCACCCTCCCCGAGTCGATTGCGCGCCTCATGCAGCTTGTCGTTAAAGAGCTGACGGTTGGCGAGACCGGTCAGCGCATCGTGGTGAGCAAGATAAGCGACCTGCTCCTCGATCTTCTGGATCGCCGACACATCGGCATGGGTCGTAAGCCAGCCGCCGAAGGCCATCGGCCGCCGCGATACGACGATGGTGCGGCCGTCGTTCAGATGATGCAGTTTCGTCGTCGCGCTCCGCGCGGGCGTCGTCTGTTCTTCGAAATAGCGCTGATTGCTGGAACCCGCGAAAAAGCCATTGGCGATGCGCCGCGCGACGATCGTCGGCAAAGAGGTTCCCGGCGGCAACTGGCTCGCATTGACGCCATAGAGTGCGCCGTAGCGATCGTTGCAAATGACGAGGCGCCGGCCTCCATCGAACATGGCAACGCCCTGATCGAGATTATCGAGCACCGCGGACAACAAGGCCGTCGTACGCTGACCTGTCAGAACGGTCAGCCCGAGAATCAGCAAGAAGGACACGGCAACCGACACCAGGACAAACACGGTTTGCGCCGTCGATGTCGATAGAATGCTGATCCCCTGGGTGGCGGCGATGGCGCGATAGAGCGCGGCGGCACCCTGCACGACCAATATTGCACCAATGACTTGGCGCGTTCCGCGCAACGGATCTGCGGGCGCCGTGAAGGCTTTGAATGCGATATAGGCTTCGCCGATCGCGACGGTCGACGAAAAAACCAGAATACGTCCCGACAATGAGCGATCGACGGCGGTGAACCACCACTGTCCGCACAAGGCGACGACCGCCAGAATGGCAAAGAGCCGCCACGGCGCAGGCGCACCACAGGCCTCAGCAATTCCGGCGCCGAAAATGAAGATGCCGGCGAAAACGATGACATTGCGCGTCATCAGCACGACGCTCGAAGAGCTATCGGGACGCAGGAGGATCGCCAATATGCCGATGGCAAGCAGCAATGAGCCGATGGCCCATTTGCGCGCCGGCGGATATTTGCGGTTCGTGTACCAGACATAAGTGAGGCTGATCGCCTGAAGAAAACACTTCATTGCGAAGACCAGTGCAAGCAATTGATAGTCGAATGGTCCCGTCATCGAATTGCCGCGTCGGAAGGGCCATCAGGCCGCGTGCGATCATGGTGCGCCAACGCAAGTGCACCGCCGCATTTCTGCAAACTAGAACAGTAGGGTAAAGAATGAATTCACGCTGAAGCGCTGGAGGATTTTCAGAGCAGCTTCAACGCCGGCCGTGGTAAATAAAGAAAGAAACGCCGCGGCTTTTATTTCAAATGATGTTCGAAATTAACAATCGAGCAAGGTTGGATAAGACCTAGCGAGGCATGGATGCGGCTGATGACGTCGCGCGATCGGAAGATTTGACACGCGGACGCTGAAGTCGATACAGCCGCATAAGCAAAACGGCATCCGCAAAATGCGAGACGCCGTGAGATCCTCATCAAACGAGCTTCAGGCGCCTTGTTAGTCGGCGCCGATCTCGTTGTAGTGCTCGAGCGAAACGTCCATGGCAGAAGCGCACTGAGCCACAAAGCCTGAGTCCGGCGCGATGCCAAGACCGGCGCAAGCTAGCTTTTCCCGCTGATGTTGTTCGGGTGGCGGACTGCGGAAAAACCCATAAGCGCCTGTGTAGCTGGCCGGGGGCGGCGCCGGCGGTTCGGGCGTTAGGAGCCGTGCGCCGGCCGCGCTCGACGCATCCGTCCAATATTTCAAGACGATCACACAAGTGGAGAAGGGCGCCGTCGAGGCCTCCAACCCCATATAGGTACAAAGGCGACCGATGCGCGCCGTAAAGGCCGCCACATCCGGCTGCTGCGGAGCGGCATGGACTAACGTCCAAGCGGATGCGGCGAAGAAAGTTGCAGCAAAGAGCGCGACGTATCGTCTGACCATTTTGACGCCTCGAACAGTTGGCGGCCGCGGCTCCATGGCATGGCCACGAAGCATTTTATCGCCTGAGACAAGCCCCACTTCAATCGGCCGACCGCACCAAGATGGCACCTTTGAAGTTGCGGCACAAACCCGTGAGGCCGACCGCCGGGCCAAAAAAATCCCGGAAAGCATATCGCTTCCCGGGATTGTTTTCCTCGCCATGCAACGACAGCGTAGACATCCGACACCGGCGCTTGCGGCCGAGGCTGCAAGCGCCGAGAGATCAGATTACCACATGAACTGCGTGCGCGCCGCGACCCAGTCGATGTTCGCGCCACGGGTCGTGAACAGGGCGGTGTGACCCTGGTAGTCGATGTGCTCGTAATCGAGCATGAGTTTCATGTTGAGGTTCGGGTACCAGTTCAGGCCGCCACCGTAAGCGAACTGCTTCTGACCCGTGTAGGCCGGATAACCGCCGCCGCCAGCCGCTAGGGTCGCGAGCCCCTGGTCGTTGGTGTCGATCGCGCTGAACGTGCCGACCACTTCAAGCGCGCCCCAACCATCCGTGCCATAGAGGAACGGCTTGTCCGGAACCACGCCCGAGTAACCACCCGAAGCCGGGTTGTAGTGGCGATGACCACCGAAGGTGTAGCTCGCCTGCGCATAGCCACCATCGAAGTTGTAGGCCGGGCCGTTCGTGCCACCACCGAGGAGCGGCAGGAAGGCGCCCGTCACGTTGTTGCCGAGCGGCGACGCCGGGACAGCAGCGGCAGCCGCCGGACCGAAGGTGCCGATCTTCGTGTTGATCAGGTAGTGATAGTATTCGGCCTGGAAGAAGGCGTTCTGGTAGGTCGCTGCGAATTCGGCACCGAAGAGTTGGCCGCTGCTCGCCGGGACCGCCTCGGAGAGGAAGGTCGTCGGATCGACGCGGAGTTCCGGACGATCGCTCAGGCTGAACTCTTCCAAGTTGGCGCCACCGCGCGGAGCCCAGGTATAGGCGTAGTTACCGCCAATATGGACAGTGGCGTTGTTAGCCTTGTCGATATTGAAGGTGTAACCCGCGCGCGCCAGGGCAGCGAACTGCGGGCCGAGGCCAGCAGAGCCGATCTCGTGCAACGCACCCGTCGTCGGGCCGGTCAACCAAGCGCCGAGGAAGTAGTTGTTGTCATTCGAGGTCGCGCCCAACGACAGACGGTTATCACCGCCGCCGAACTGCGTCGCGATCACCTGCGAGCTCGGACGCTCCAGCATCAGCAGGTCGTTCGAGCTCATCGCTTCGCTGATCGTCCACGGCACGTCGATCGCACCGAGGGTGATCGCAACCGGGAACGGCTGGTGATGGTTGTAGAAGCCCTTGTAGGTGATGAAAGCGTTTTCAATGCCCGACACGCCGCCGCCCGGGAGCTGGCCGTTCGTGAAGGTGACGTTGTTGTAGCTCGTCAGACCCGTCGAGGCGAAACCGTCAGAAGAACCGCCGAAATCATAGATCAAGGCGTAATCCCAATCGCCCATGAACTTGCCCTGCACGCCGATACGGGCACGGCGGACGTTGACGCCGCTGGCAAGATTTCCGGGCAGACCGGCAGCCGCCGCCGCGGTGGTGCCATTACGGCTGTAACCAACATACCCGCCCTCGTCGATGTGGACGCGGCCGGTGAAGTTGATGGTGTTCAAGCCGTCGCAGCTCGACAGACCGAATTCATGATTCGGGGTCATGGTCACGAACGGAGCCGTGCAGGGCTCGTAACCCTTGGTAACAATGCCACCAGGCGCCGCGACCACCGGGCCACCCGCGTAGCCCTTGCGGGCCTGAATCTGGCGGATCTGCACCTTCAGGGCCTTGATCTCAGCGGCGTGCTGAGCCTCGAGGCGGTGCATTTCCTTCTCAAGTCTCGCAACCGAAGCATCATCCGCGCGAGCGGGCAACGCGGCTGCGAAAATCAGGGCACTCGCGCCGAGCGCCAGTGCCAAGGTGCTGACGCTTTGGCGCCACTGGCTCGCCACGTCGTGTCCAAGTTTATTCCGCATTACCTGCCCCCCATTCTGCTGGCTTATGCGTGATTGATTGTGTTGATACACAGGCTCAGATCACATGCTCGGGAGAACGCGTCAATATCGATTAGAGCCAATTTAACCCTTAAGCCGTCTTCCAAAGGATATAGCTTTTTGGTTTTCAAAGAGGCCGATGCGCTTCACAACGGCGCATTGTAATCAATTGAAATTATTTAAGATATTTATCATATATCGAGCTTCGCAGAAGTCTCATCTTATGGTCTGCATTCCGTTTACTGGATTGAGTACCGCACAGTCAAAATTGGGCAGTGAGGTTTGTATGCCACACCTATCGCGCTGAGGATTTTGTGTTCGGAATTTCATATTTTCGTCATATGCCTGACAAGCAACGCCGCCCCAGAAACGGCACTTTTACTGTAACACTGTGCGACTAAACTGCCTTTGTTGCTTCACAATTTGCGGTTTTCGCTCTCCTCCCGTCAACGCTCATGTTCAGCTCCGATTTCCACTCCCGCGCGAAGGCGCTGATCGCCCGCTGCATCGAGCGCAATCTCATGCTGGCGACAGCCGAATCTTGCACCGGCGGACTCGTTGCGTCACTTCTCACCTCGATTGCAGGATCATCGGCGGTTTTCGAGCGCGGATTCGTCACTTATTCGAACCGCGCCAAGGAAGAATCGCTCGGCATCGATCCGGCAATTCTTCGGGCTTTCGGCGCCGTCAGCGCCGAGACCGCTCGTGCGATGGCCGAAGGCACGCTGCGCCATTCGCCGGCGCAAATCGCGGTGGCCGTCACAGGCATCGCCGGCCCTGGCGGCGGCTCGCCTGAAAAACCCGTCGGGCTTGTCTGTTTCGGCTGCGGAACGCGGCAGACGATGCGGGTCGAGGAATGCCGATTCGGCGACATCGGCCGTGACGCGGTCCGCCTCGCAGCGGTTGCGGTGGCGCTCGATCTGCTCAGCGAGACGGTTGGATAGTCCGGCCTACTCTCCCCACAGCGCCAGATCGGCCCAGCGCGATTTCGGAATCACCGGGCCCAATTTGTAGCTGAACGACACAATGTTCAGATGATCGGGCGTGCCCTTGCAGGTGAAGGAGAAGCGATACCACTTGTCGCGACTGCGGAAAGCTGCCCCTTCCGCAGTCATCATGTCCCCACGATGCACGGGACGCGAAAAGATATTGCTTTTGGCTCTGTCCGGCTGAAATTGATGGCCACGGCTGATGCGCTGCATCGCCGCCATGTCGCAGATTTGTTCGAGCCGCATATCGGGATCGAGTTTGCGCAGACTCTTTGCGGCGCGTGGATCGAGTTTAAGCGCCATAGCTGGCTCTGTAGCCAAAACGAGCACGGCAGCTAGTGCTGCAAAATGCCGGAGACATCTGGATTTCAAGGCGATTCCGTTTCCCGTTCGTGGCGGAGAGCTGGGAGCTTTATTGCGTCAGCGCCAGCAACAGCCGGACTCAGGCGCCACCATAGACGACATTGGCGCGCTGTTCGAAGGCTTCGGCGAATTTGCGGAAAGCCGCATCGAACATGCCGCCGACGACGAGCGCCAAGGCGCGGCTTCTGAACTCATAGGCGATGTCGAATTCGATGTTGCAGGCGTTCAGTCCCGTCTCGACAAAGCGCCACTGATTTTCGAGATGCTTGAACGGTCCGTCGACATATTCGACCTGGATCGACAGGTTCTTCGGATCGCAGGTCACGCGGCTCGTAAAAGTCTCGCGCAGCGCCTTGTAGCCGACCTCCATATCGGCGATCAGCACCGTTTTGCCGTCGGGCGTCTCGCGGGTTTCGCGCAAGCGAAGATCACGGCAGAGCGGCAGGAACTTCGGATAGGATTCGACGTCCGCAACGAGCGCGAACATCTCGGTGGCGGCATGCTGGACACGGCGTTTGGTGCGAAACCTGGGCATAGGCGGAATGATAGGGCGGCGCGCGTTAAATTTCGATGCAAAAGGTTGGCTATCCTCGGCTTTGTCGCGCCGCCTTGAGCTTGGCAAAATCATCGCCAGCATGATGCGAGGAACGGGTCAGCGGCGAAGCTGAGACGAGGAGGAAGCCCTTCGCCTTGGCCATGTCCGCATAGGACTGAAACTCCTCCGGCGTGATGAAGGCGACGACTGGATGATGTTTCAGCGTCGGCTGCAGATATTGGCCGATGGTGAGAAAATCGACGTCGGCACTGCGTAGATCGTCCATCAGCTGCAGCACTTCGATCCGTTCCTCGCCAAGCCCGACCATGATGCCCGATTTGGTGAAGATTTCGGCATCGAGCTCCTTCACCTTCTGCAGCAGCCGGATCGAATGGAAATAACGGGCGCCCGGCCGCACGGTCAGATATTTGCTCGCGACCGTCTCGAGATTGTGGTTGAAGACGTCCGGCTTAGCGGCGACGATCTTCTCCACCGCGCCTTGCTTGTGCAGGAAATCCGGCGTCAGCACCTCGATCGTCGTCTGCGGACTCGCCGCGCGAAGCGCCGCGATCACTTTGACAAAATGTCCTGCCCCACCGTCGGCGAGATCGTCACGATCGACGGAGGTGATGACGACATGCGCAAGGCCAAGCGCAGCAACCGCATCGGCGACGCGCGCCGGCTCGGATGGATCGAGCGCGCCCGGCAAGCCCGTGCGCACATTGCAGAAGGCGCAGGCTCGCGTGCAGGTGTCGCCCATGATCATGAAGGTCGCGTGCTTCTTCGCCCAGCACTCGCCGATATTGGGGCAACCGGCTTCTTCGCAGACCGTGACGAGCCTATGTTCCTTGATGACGGCCGTGGTCGCGTCCCACTGTCCGGCTCCCGGCGCCTTGACCCTTATCCAGTCCGGCTTCTTCGCCGCCGGCTGATCCGGCCGATGCGCCTTCTCCGGATGCCGCGGCCGCATCGGAGCGGAAGAGGAACTGGGACCTGACGTCATGAATTTCACCGGTTACCGCTTAAGCTCAATAAGGGAGCCTATCATGCCCTATTCCAGCAACAGCGACCTTCCGCCGGAAGTCAGAGACCATCTTCCAGCCCATGCCCAGGACATCTTCCGGGCCGCCTTCAACTCTGCCCATGCCGAACATGAGCACGACCCACGCCGGGAAGAGGCGTCCTTCCGCATCGCCTGGGCCGCCGTGAAGAAACAATATCACAAGGCCGGCGACCGTTGGGTTGCAAACGCGAAATAGCACCTGAGCTTCCAGCTCAGGTGTGAATCACCCGGCCATAGGCGTCGAGCACGCTCTCATGCATCGTCTCCGAGAGCGTCGGATGCGGGAAGACCGCGTTGATCAGCTCTTCTTCGGTCGTCTCACAGCTCATCGCGACGACGAAGCCCTGGATGAGTTCGGTGACCTCCGCCCCGACCATATGGGCCCCGAGGAGCTTGCCCGTCTTGGCATCGAAGATCGTCTTGACGAGGCCGTCCGGCTCGCCGAGCGCGATCGCCTTGCCATTGCCAATGAAGGGAAAGCGGCCGACCTTGAGCGTATAGCCCGCCGTTTTGGCCTTCTCTTCGGTCAAGCCGATGGAGGCGATCTGCGGATTGCAATAGGTGCAGCCCGGGATCATCAGCTTCTCCATCGCATGCGGATGCAGGCCTTTGATCGCTTCGACGCAGATGACGCCCTCATGCTCCGCCTTATGCGCCAGCATCGGCGGCCCGGCGACATCGCCGATGGCGTAGATGCCGGGAATATTGGTGCGCAGATAGCCGTCGACCGCGATGCAGCCGCGATCCGTCTTCACGCCGAGCGCTTCGAGGCCGAGATTTTCGATATTGCCCACGACGCCGACAGCCGAGATCATCCGCTCGGCTGAGAGCACCTGCGTGGCGCCCTTCTCATCCGTCACAGTGACCGCGATGCCGTCTGTCTTCTTCTCGACCTTCGTCGCCTTGGTCGCGGTCAGGATCTTGACGCCCTGCTTCTCGAAACGTTTGCGCGCATGCGCGGCGATCTCCGCGTCTTCGACAGGCAAGATCTGCGGCAGCACTTCGACGATCGTCACATCGCTTCCGAGCGTGTGATAAAAAGAGGCGAATTCGACGCCGATCGCACCAGAGCCGAGAACGATCAGGCTCTTCGGGAACGTCTTGGGCACCATCGCTTCGAAATAGGTCCAGATGCGGTCACCGTCGGGCTCGATGCCCGGCAGCACACGCGGCCGCGCGCCCGTCGCGATGACGATATGTTTCGCCTGATAGGTTCCCGCCGGCAGAATGCCTTTCGGTGCCGGATGCTGCGGCTGCATCGGCGCCTTCTGCGATGCGCTCACCACGACTTCGCCGGGCTTGCTGATCTTGGCTTCGCCCCAGATCACATCGACCTTGTTCTTCTTCAGAAGAAAACCGACGCCGGAATTGAGCTGGCCCGAGACATCGCGCGAGCGTTTGACGACGGCGGCCGGATCGAAGCCGAGCTTGCCCTCGATCGTCAGTCCGAAGTCCTTCGCGTGCTGCGCATAATGATAGATCTCGGCCGAGCGCAGCAGCGCCTTGGTCGGAATGCAGCCCCAGTTGAGACAGATGCCGCCCAGATGTTCGCGTTCGACGACGGCGGTCTTCAATCCAAGCTGGGCGGAACGGATCGCAGCGACATAGCCGCCAGGCCCGCCGCCAATGATGAGGACGTCATAAGGAGATGTCATAGGATTCACTCATGCGCATGCGCTTCCCTCCGCCAGATGTGGGAAGGCGACGCCACTTAGACCAGCATCGCGACGGGATTTTCGATATAGCGCTTGAAGGCAGCGATGAGCTCGGCGCCCTTCGCACCATCCATGGCGCGATGATCGCAGGTGATGGTGACGCTCATCACATTGGCGATGACGATCTGGCCCTTCTTTACGATCGCCCGCTCCTCGCCCATGCCGATCGCGAGGATCGAGGATTGCGGCGGATTGATCACTGCGCAGAAATCCTTGATGCCGAACATGCCGAGATTGGAAATCGCGCTGGTGCCGCCCTGATATTCATCCGGCTTCAACTTCCGGTCTTTGGCGCGCGCCGCGAACGCCTTCATCATATTGGAGATCGTCGACAGCGACAGCGTATCGGCCTTGCGCACGATCGGCGTGATCAGCCCGTCGGGGATCGCAACCGCCACCGCCACATCGGCATGGTGATGATGCAGCATGGCATTTTCGGTGAAGGTGACATTGGCGCCCGGCACATTGACGAGCGCCAGTGCAAGCGCCTTGATCACCATGTCATTCACCGAGACCTTGAAGGGCGGCGTACCATCCTTCGCTTTCGGCGCAGATTTGTTGATGTCCTCACGCAGCTTCAACAGCGCATCGATCTCGCAATCGAGCGTCAGATAGAATTGCGGGATCTGCTGATTGGCTTCGCTGAGGCGCCGCGCAATGGTGCGGCGCATATTGTCATGCGGAACCTCGTCAAAACCGTCTGGCGCGAAATAGGCCTTGATCGCCGCATCGGACATTGAAGCCGGCGGTGCGAGCGGCGCGCCGCGCGAACTCGCCGCCGGCCCTGCGGCCAGCGCCGCCTTCACATCGCGCTCGACAACGCGGCCATGCGGGCCGCTGCCTTTGATCTGGGAAAGATCGATGCCGCCATCCTTGGCGATGCGCCGCGCCAGCGGCGAGGAAAAGACACGTTCCCCGCTTGGCGCAGGCTGCGAGCTCACGAGACTTAAAGCTGGTGCCGGACGCGGTGCAGGCGTAAGAGCAGCAGCTGGTGCAGGCGGCGGCGCAGCTTGTTGTGCGCTCGCGGTACCGGGCGGCGGTGCGGCAGGCGCCGGCGCCTTTGCGGCTGACGCCCCGGCAGAAGGCGCTTTGATCGATGTCGCATCCTCGCCCGCTTCGGCAATGACCGCGATGACATCATTGACCGGCACATCGGCGGTGCCTTCCGGCACGACGATCTTGGCGAGCACGCCTTCATCGACCGCCTCGACCTCCATGGTCGCCTTGTCGGTCTCGATCTCGGCGATCACATCGCCGGATTTGATTTTGTCGCCTTCCTTCTTCAGCCATTTCGCAAGATTGCCCTTCTCCATGGTCGGCGAGAGTGCGGGCATGAGAATATTGATCGGCATAGCTTCGCTCGTTCACAGATGATTCGATAAGCTCATTCGCACATGGACAGGAGGCTGGCGGCGCCTAGTTTCGCTGCGCTTTGAAGCTCGAGAACGAACCGTTGTTCAGTCGTCTCTACCCCCCAAGTCGCGGCCTTTCTTTGTTCCGCGAGCCGGAACCCGAAAGATTCATAGAGATGCCGGGCGGCATCGAGACCGGCAAAGGTCCAGAGATGGATGCTGCTGAAGCCGCGCATGTCGGCGAAGTCCAGAAGCTCGCGCAGCATGCGGCGGCCGAGCCCCATTCCGCGTACGCTGTCGTCGGTGACGAACCAGCGCAGCTGCGCGCCGCGTTCGGCGGCATATCTGCCATCGAGGCCGATGCTGCCGACGATGCCGTCATCTTTCAGCGCATGCCACAAACGCATGTCCGGGTGCGGCCAAGCGCTGAAGAATTCGCCGATGTCCTGCGCGATCTTCGCTTCCGCAAGCGACCCCAGGCCGTAGTGGCGTGCGTAATAGGTCGCATGCATTTGGATGACGCGCCCCAGGAGCCCGGGGCGATAGTCCGAAGAGATCGTCACAATCGCAGCCATGGGCGCTCCGCCGCTATTTGTAGCAAACGGCTTTCGCCGCCTCGATCACATCGGCGACGCTCGGCAAAGCGAGCTTTTCGAGATTGGCGGCATAGGGCATCGGCACGTCGCGCCCGGCGACGCGCAGAACCGGCGCATCGAGATAATCGAAAGCATCGACCATCAAACGCGCGCTGATCTCCGCGCCGATACCCGATTGCGGCCAGCCTTCTTCCACCGTCAAGCAGCGGCCGGTCTTCTGGATCGAAGCGACGATCGTCTCGGAATCCATCGGCCGCAGCGTGCGCAGATCGATGACCTCGGCCTCGATCCCCTCTCTCGCCAGCTCTTCCGCCGCCTTCAGCGCATAGGTCATGCCGATGCCGAAGGAGACGAGCGTCACGTCCGAGCCAGGCCGGGCGATCTTCGCCTTGCCGATCGGCACGAGATAATCGTCGATCTTCGGCACCTCGAAGGAATGGCCGTAGAGGATCTCGTTTTCGAGGAAGATGACTGGGTTGGGATCGCGGATGGCGCTCTTCAGCAGGCCCTTCGCGTCGGCCGCCGTATAGGGCATCACCACTTTCATGCCGGGGATTTGCGAAAACCAAGCGGCATAGTCCTGGCTGTGCTGTGCAGCGACGCGCGCCGCCGCGCCATTCGGGCCGCGGAACACGATCGGGCAAGTCATCTGGCCGCCCGACATATAATGCGTCTTGGCGGCGGAATTGATGATCTGATCCATCGCCTGCATGGCGAAATTAAAGGTCATGAATTCGACGATCGGCCGCAAGCCCGCCATGGCGGCGCCGATGCCGAGGCCGGTGAAGCCATGTTCGGTGATCGGGGTGTCGACGACGCGGCGCTTGCCGAATTCATCGAGCAACCCTTGCGTGATCTTATAGGCACCCTGATATTCGGCGACTTCCTCGCCCATGACGAAGACATTCTCGTCGCGGCGCATTTCTTCGGCCATCGCATCGCGCAGCGCTTCGCGCACGGTGATTGTCACCATTTGCGTGCCGGCGGGAACGTCCATTTCGGGGAGAGTTGCGGCGGCTTTGGGGATTGGCGCCGCGGTGGGCGGCGGCTGCGGCTCGCCCTCACCCACCTCCGAAGGCTGTGCGGACGGCGCCTGCGCTTTTGCAGCGGGCGGTGCCGGGGATGCGCTCTGGAGCGCGCTCTTCGGCGCAGCCGCGGCAGGCGCGACGTTGATGGGCTCGCCATCGGCCGCGATCACGGCGATCGGGCTGTTGACGGCGACATTTTCCGTGCCTTCCGGAACGATGATCTTGGCGAGCACGCCTTCGTCGATCGCCTCGACCTCCATTGTCGCCTTGTCGGTCTCGATCTCGGCAAGCACATCGCCGGATTTGATCTTATCGCCCTCTTTCTTGAGCCATTTGGCGAGCTTGCCCTGCTCCATTGTCGGCGACAGCGCCGGCATCAAAATGTTGGTCGCCATGGTCGCTGCGCCTTACTGGAGTACGTCGGTGTAGAGTTCGGACGGATCGGGTTCGGCATCATGTGTCGCGAACTCCGCCGCCTCGGCGACGATGGCGCGCACCGAAGCATCGATCTCCTTCAGCGCATCTTCCGTTGTCATTTTCTTTGCAAGGAGCCGCGCCCGTACCTGTTCGATCGGATCATGCTCTTCCCGCATCTTCTGGACTTCTTCCTTGGAACGATATTTCGCCGGGTCCGACATCGAGTGGCCGCGATAGCGATAGGTCTGCATTTCGAGGATGATCGGGCCCGTACCCGCGCGGCACCAGGCGGCCGCCTCGCGCGCCGCGGCGGCGACCGCCCGCACATCCATGCCGTCGACACGGTGGCCCGGAATGTTGAATGAGGTGCCGCGCTTCGCCAGCTCCGTCATCGCCGAGGAACGGGTCACCGACGTGCCCATCGCATAGAGATTGTTTTCGATCACATAGATGACCGGCAGCTTCCAGAGCTCCGCCATATTGAAGCTCTCATAGACCTGCCCCTGATTCGCCGCGCCGTCGCCGAAATAGGTGAAGGAGATATTGTCGTTGCCGCGGTACTGATTGGCGAAGCCGAGCCCGGTTCCGATCGGCACCTGCGCGCCGACGATGCCATGGCCGCCGAAAAAGTTCTTCTCCCGCGAGAACATGTGCATCGAGCCGCCCTTGCCTTTCGACAGACCGCCGCGGCGTCCGGTCAGCTCCGCCATTACCGCCTTCGGATCGATGCCGCAGGCGAGCATATGGCCGTGGTCGCGATAGCCGGTCACCGTCTGATCGCCCGGCTTCGCCGCCTTCATCATGCCGGTGATCACCGCCTCCTGGCCGATATAGAGGTGGCAGAAGCCGCCGATGAGGCCCATGCCGTACATTTGGCCCGCCTTTTCTTCGAAGCGGCGGATCAGTAACATCTCGCGATAGGCGGTCAGCTCCTCTTCGGCAGAAAACTCCGCGATAGGCGCGGCGGACAGCGTTGCTACGCCCGTGTCGGGCTTGCTCGCTCCATTTGATGCGGCGGCCATGAGACTCCCTTCCCGAATTCCGGCATGCAAAATACCGCGCCTCAATGCCTATGGCGAGCGGCCAAAGGTGACATATCCCGCCGCATGCTGGAGAAAGAGGAAAAATATTGTGTGAGAGTGACTTACTCTTGACAATTGACGTCCTGCTTGCGGCCTTTGCGGAAAAGGAAGAGCAGATGTTCGCTGTCATCTTCGAAGTGCAGCCGAAACGCGAACGCTGGGACGATTATCTCAAGCTCGCCCAGTTTCTGAAGCCGAAACTTATGGCGATTGACGGCTTTATCGACAATGAGCGTTTCGCCAGCCAAAGCACGGAAGGCCGGCTTCTGTCGCTTTCGATCTGGCGCGACGAAAAGTCGGTGATCCGCTGGCGGACACAGGGGGACCATCACGCGGTCCAGGATAAAGGCCGTTCTGAGATCTTTGCGGATTATCGCCTGCGCGTCGGCGAGATCATGGACGACAGCGATCTACCAGGCTCACTTCCTCAGCAGCGCTTCGACACGACAGCAAAGGGTGATGCACGGGTTGTTTCCGTGAGCGAATTCCACACGCAAGCGCCGGTGGAAAATGCCGTAGCCGCGCTCGGCCTCGAACTCGATGCCGCGGGACTGCTGTCGCAGGAGACGTTCAAGAGCCTGACGACGCCGGACAAATGGGTCCTGCTCGCCGGCTGGAAAGACGAGGCGGCCGCAGCAGCCTGGCAGCCACACATCAACCCGCCCGGCAGTCTCCGCCACCGGCGCGTCCGCATCATCCGGGATTACGGATTGCACGATCGCAGCGAGGCGCCGCAATTGTTTCCGCCGGTTGGCGGCGATTCATAAGGGATCGCTGCAGAAAAAGATCGCAGACTGCCGCGGCTCAGAGCCGATCCCGATCAATCGGCACGATTCAAAACGCTGGAGCATGTCCTTTGTCGGAAAGTCGATCAACTTTCCGGCACATGCTACTGCGTCGGCTTGCCAAAGATCACGACGACATCGTTCTTGCCGATCCGGCCGAGCTGCAATTCGGCCTCTTCTTGCAGAAGATCGCGGTCGATGGTCTGGCCGCGCATGAGATCGACCTTCAGCTGCCAGCGGCGCCGTTCGTCTTTGAAATTGGCCAGCTCGTCCTTCAGCGAGGCGATCTGGTGCTCATAGGTTTCGCTGGTCTTGAGGCCGCGTTCGCCGTTGACCGCGTGCCAGACGAAATAGGCGCCGACGCTGCCGGACACGCAGTAAAGCACGAGAGGATAGAGGAAAGCGCGGAAACGCCGACGAACAACCATCCGCGCACAGTCGCCGATCCTGGTTAGCGATCGATTAAAAACGTGCTGAATCGCAATGACTTAGGTGAGTTGCGGCGATCTGTGGCGGGCCAACCGCTGTTCGGCGCCCGCCAAAGGAAATGGCCGCTCTGAAGGAGCGGCCATCGAAATTCGATCTGCTGTCGCTGAAGCGACCGTTCCAAGCCTTAAAGCTTAGATTTCCGCAGAAGCGTAGCTGGTGACTTCCATGCCGACGCAGACTTCGCAGATGGAGGGGGTGGTCCAAGCCATGGTGATCTCCTTTGGGGGTGTCGACGATCAGTTCATATTCGGCAGGAAGTCCGGCTGATGCCTCGCTTCACGCCTCGCTTCTATTCGATGGAGTGATCCTAGCTAGATTTGCCGGCGAATGGTCAGGGGCCTGAAAGAAAGATGTAAGATAACTGTAAGAACGCCATATCCGCTGCGATATTGCGTCCAACTCCTTGAAGTTATTGCACCCTGCCCCCGCTTCTGTATCCTTTCCAGCAAAGGAATGTGCGCGAGATGAGCAGCAGTTTCGCCCTGCGGCGCGGATGGAAGTTCGGTGGCGCCGGCCGCGGCGGCGGCACGCCCGGCGGTAGTGAATCCGGCCTTCGTGATCGCCTCGAAAGCCGGCGGACCGTCGCCTGGTTCGCCATTCTGCTCGCCCTGCCCCTGGCTGTCTTCGGCATCTTTGCAGCCCTCTTGATCGGCGCCGATTATGCCGTCACCCGCACGCATGAGCTGGCGAGCGCCACGGAGCAAATCGGCAAGCTCGATCAGGTCATGCGCCAGGCCGTCGAAAAGCGCGCCGATGCGACGATCAACGACGCCCGCAGCGCTTTGCAGAACGAAGGCGATGAACTGAAGCGGCTGCGTCTCGCGAGCTATGTCAATGAAGCAACCTTCCTGCTTGTCACGCGCGCCGGTCAGCGGGTCTTTCCGCCGATGAAGGGGGCCAGCCCGGCGGAAGAAGAGCTCATGCACCGGTTTTCTGCCGCGCTTGCCGCGGCCCGTTCGGAACTGGCGACGGGACCGCAAGACAAGACGAAAACGACCGGCTTCTGGACCGCCGACAATGTCGCTCTCTCCTTCGTCCGCTGCACGCATGAGCCCGATACGCTCGAAATCTGCGTCGTCTTCGATGAAAGCGCGCTCGATCCGGTTCTCGAAGTGGCACTGAACGGCGCGACGCAGAAGCTCGCCGGCTGGTTTCTGACGCTGCGCGATCCAGCCGGACGGTCGATCTGGAGCCACGGGGCCGCCACCACCAGCACCTCCGCCATCTCCGAGCTCACCAGCTCGATGGGCGGCTGGCATATGGAGGCCTCGCCGCCGTCCGGGACCCATTGGGGCTTCCTGCCGCTGACCGCGATCATCGTGCCGCTCATCGCCTGCTGGGTCTTCGTCGTCTGGCATGTCCAGCGCGGCCAGACGGCGCGGCTGCGCGAGAGCAATTTCCGCAGCGAGATGACGGCGCGGCTGTCGCACGATCTGCGCACGCCCATCGCCAATCTGCGGCTCTATGCCGAATTGTCCGCCCGCCGCGCCGAGGATCCGGAGTCGGTGCGCCGCTATTGCGAAATCATGCGTGCCGAGATCGAGCGCCTGTCTCTCCTCGCCGACAATACCGTCGTCTATGGACGGAGCGCCATCCCGCGCCCGCTGCGGCTCGACGAGGCCATTCCCGACGACGTGCTCGATACGGTCATCGAACGCTACGAGCACCTGTTCGCGGCGTCCGGCTCGACGATCGACGTCACCCACGCTGCGCCGAACATCTGCCGCTTCGACCGCATGGGGTTCGAGCGCATCCTGATCAATCTGCTCGACAATGCCTGCAAATATGCGCCCGGCCAGATCGAAGTGGCGACGCAGCAAGATGCACATACATTAACGTTGAACGTGCGCGACTTCGGTCCGGGTTTCGACGAAGCCTATAAGGCGAAGCTCGATGCGGCGCAGAAAGCCGGCAAGAAAGACGGTTTCGGCCTCGGGCTCGCCGTGGTGCATGACCTCGCCGAGGCCAATGGCGGCAGGCTGACGGTCGAAAATCTCGATCCCGGCGCCCGCGTTACGGTGACAATGAAAATCAGCCCGGCACACCGGGCAGCGGAGGATTGATGTCCATCTTGATTGCCGAGGACGATCCACATTTACGCAATGGCATTGTCGATCTTTTGACCCTCGAAGGTTATCCCTGCCAAGTCGCCGAGGACGGCGCCAAGGCACTCGCTCTCTTCAAGCAGGAAAAGCCCGAACTCTGCGTCTTCGACGTGATGATGCCGCATATGGACGGGCTGACGCTCTGCCGGGAAATCCGGCGTCTCGATCCGCTCGTGCCCATTCTGCTTCTATCGGCGCGCGGCGAAGAGACCGACCGCGTCCGCGGCCTCGATGTCGGCGCCGACGATTACGTCGCCAAACCCTTCGGCGCGCGCGAATTAATTGCCCGCGTCAAGGCGGCGCTGCGGCGGTCCAAGGCCCAAGAAAATCAGGCAACCCAGAACCAGACGCCGCCCACCGCGCAGCCTGCCAAATCTGATGGGGCACGGATCAAAATGGACGATCTCGAGATCGATCCCAAGGCGATGAGGGCTTTCCGCGGCGACACAAAAATCGATCTCACCTCACGCGAAGTGGCAATCCTTCTGACGCTCTATGAGCGGCGCGGCCAGGCTGTCTCGCGCGACGAACTCTTCGATCTTTGCTGGGGCCGCGGCTTCATGCCGAACAGCCGCGCGCTCGATCAATATGTTTCCGCCTTGCGCAAAAAGATCGAGATCGATCCGGCCAATCCGCGCATCATCCGTACTGTCCACGGCGTCGGCTATCGGCACGAGGCGGAAGAATAAGCAGCTGCACATCCGACTCTCGGATCGGTCGCCAGAACATTGGGTAGGCCTGCGCAATGTGTCTGACGGATTAGTAACAAGCCGAAGTAGCGCTGTAGCTGTAATTGCCTGACCCAGGAATTTGACTTCCAAATACTCCAGACGTAGCGTCCTTCATGGTGATGAAGTCCACCATGTAACTGCCCTTAGGAATGATGACTTCTCCGCTTGGTCGCAACTTGCAGCCAAGGGAGGTGTGTCTTGGGTAGATTTTTTTCGATCAGTCCTCTGAGGTTTTTTGTGCGCGCCCAGGACCGTGGGCTGCGGCGCTTGTTGCCGTCTTGCGGCAACTTCGGCTGCCAATTCAGCACCGTCGCAATCAATCGGCCTTGCAAGATCGTGGAACTTTCAGCGGAAGTAATTGCAAGTGGGCACAAGTATACAAATCAGAAATTACAAGTAATTCGAACGCACTTACGTCAGAAATCCACAAACCCAATTTTCTTAAAGCAACCCACCGCGCTTCACGACGGGAACCATGAATGCGCAGTGGGGTGGCTTTTGGCATCCCCGGATGCATATCCATCATCCTTGCATACAAAGGGCGAGTCAATGTAGAATCTCCGACTTTATTTCCACTATTGACAGATAAACACCACTGAATACGGCAATTCAGCGTAGAGTGTTACTTACTATACTTAGTAAACCGCAATCGTTTCGGCATGAATACTTGAAAACACTCATCGTCATGATATGAAGAGCTTTGATGTTTGCGGAGCGTCGTTTTCCGCGAGCACGTTTAAGGGAGGAAATGATGAGTAATCGAATGCTGCTTTCGGGAGTGGCGGCTGTCGCGCTGATTGTAAGCGGGACGGCTGGTGCCTCTGCAAATGAAGAACTCATCAAGATGTCGAAGAATGCCAAAGATTGGGTCATGCCCGCCGGCAATTACGCTGGCCAGCGCTATACCGCTCTTTCGCAGATCACCCCTGCGAACGTGAAGAACCTAGCGCCGGCCTGGAGTTTCTCGACGGGCGTTTTGCGCGGTCACGAAGGTGGTCCGCTCATCATCGGCGACACGATGTATTTCTCCACGCCGTTCCCCAACAACGTCTATGCCCT
>CAZXXA010000021.1:0-72236 GCA_964644615.1 uncultured Methylovirgula sp.
ATCTTCCGGAATGCCGGCTTCGACCTTGCCGACGAGATCGGCGCCGACGTCAGCGCCTTTGGTGAAGATACCGCCGCCAAGACGCGCAAAGATCGAGATCAGCGAGGCGCCGAAGCCGAGCGCGACGAGCGCATCGATGGTCTCGCGATTGTCGGGGGCGAGATGCATCGGGCCGGTCAGGACCCAGTAGTAAACAGCGACGCCGAGGAGCGCGAGGCCCGCAACGAGCAGACCGGTGACGGCACCCGATTTGAAGGAAATGTCGAGGCCCGCAGCAAGCGACTGGGTCGCGGCCTGTGCCGTGCGCACATTGGCGCGCACCGAGACATTCATGCCGATGAAGCCGGCTGCACCGGACAGAATGGCACCGATCAGAAAGCCGATCGCGACAGGCCAGGAGAGCAGAAATCCGATAATAATGAAGATGACCGCACCGACACCGGCGATTGTCGTATATTGCCGCTTCAAATAGGCCTGCGCGCCTTCCGCGACGGCGCCGGCGATCTCCTGCATGCGCGCACTTCCCGCATCGGCCGCCAGCAGCTGCGAGATGGTCATCACGCCATAGCCGACGGCCAAGAGGCCACAGAGGATCACAATCCAAATTGAAAGCATCTATTCCGCCCTTCTCAATTATTGCAGCGCACGGCCTCGCTCGCGCTAACCCTTGGGGATCGCTGCAATCGGACCGCCTTTTTCGCCCACCGGCCTCGCCCCGGTTTCGGCCGCACCATAGGCAGAAAGCCATGCTCCCGCAATCAGCCGCGCCCTGTTCCAAAGGCTGAATAATTTCAGGCTCCAGGCCGCCGCCAGGCTTGCGCAAGGCTTCCGCCAGTTTCGTGAGAAGGCCCCGGTCACGGGCCCGTCAAAAATGCTGGTATGACAGCGCCGAGAGCGCCACCGGTCCGCGCCTGTCCCGGAACACCGGCGCACCCTTGCCGGCCCGCGCCCGGCCGATCTGCGTTACGGTCTGATTCTCGGCCTTGGCCGTCGCCTCAAAGGCTGCCGCCTTCGCTACCGGCACGGAGCAGAGGATTTCATAATCGTCGCCGCCCGACAGAATTGGGCCGATCAGTCCTGGCTCATGCGCCAGCGCCTGCCGCGCCGCTGCCGACAGCGGAACATCGCCGATGGCAATCAGTGCCGTCATCCGCGTCAGCCGCAGCATTTTGGCGAGATCGCCGGCGAGCCCGTCCGATATGTCCATAGCAGTGCGGGCATAGCTGCGGAGTGCGGGCGCCAAGCCGAGGCGCGGCTGCGGCAGCAGATAGCGCGCCTTCAACGCATCGCGCGCATTGCGGTCGAGTGCGGCGATCCAGCGGTGATCGGCGTCTTCATTTTTTCGCAGGCGCAAGCCAAGCGCCGCGTCGCCGATGGTTCCGGTGACATACAGAAGATCGCCCGCGGCGACGCCAGGGCGCGGCACCATCGCTCCGCACGGCACGACGCCGAGGGCTGTGATCGAAAGCGTCAGCGCGCCCGGACTTTTGACCGTATCGCCACCGAGCAGCGGGCAGCCGAAGAGCTTCGCATCTTCACCGAGACCCTCGGCGAATGCGGCAAGCCAGTCCGCTGTCCACTCGCGCGGCAAAGCGAGATTCAGCAGAAAGCCCAGAGGCGACGCGCCTTTGGCGGCGAGATCGGAGAGATTGACGCGCAGCGTCTTCTTGGCGATGGCGGCCGGCGGATCGTCGGCGAAGAAATGCACGCCGGCGACCAGCATATCGGTGGTCAAAACAAGTTCCTGGTCCTCGCCCACCGCCAGCAGAGCCGCATCATCGGCGAGATTGAGGCCGCCGGGCCCCGCAAACGGCGCAAAAAATCGCGCAATCAACTCGTCTTCCGTGGGACGCGCCACGTAACCTCTCACAGTTCGGGGAGTAGCCCGCGATTTTTATTGCGTGCCGCCGCGAAGGCGGCGATTTTAGCCTGACTTTTGCTTCACCGCATATTTCGATTTCGACTGATGATTGATCATGAGTCTCGATCGCGCAAGCGCACCGACGGGGATCGGCACCAAATCCAGGACGCATGATCGCGCCGCCTTATCGTGGCTTCGATCGTCGGTTTCCTGCTTTGTTAGGCATTATCGGCTGCGCACCCGGCGTCGGGCTTGTCATCAAACTCTACACCATCGCCTCGGATTCGATGGCGCCGCGCCTCAGGGTGGGTCGTTATGCGGTCGTCTCGCGGCTCGCCTATGGCTATAGCCGCTATACGCTCGATTGGATGCGGCTGCCGATTCAAGGCCGCTTCCCGATGATCACGCCGCAACGCGGCGACGTCGTCGTCTTCAAACTGCCGCGTGAGGACCAAGCCGATTACATCAAACGGATCGTCGGCCTGCCGGGCGATACGGTGCAGCTCGTTGGGGCAGACTCTACCTCAACGGAAAGATGATCCCGCGCGAAGAGATGTCGCCGTTCATGGCGATTCCATTTCCGACCTATCGCGAGTCCTTCGGTCCGGGCGAGCCCCATATCGTCGTCGAAGCCGATTACGATCACGGCTTTTACGACGACACCCCGCCTACAAAGTGCCGCAAGGCGAATACTTCGTTCACGGCGACAATCGCGACAATTCATCGGACAGCCGCGTCGCGGCCGATGCCGGCGGTGTCGGTTTCGTGCCTCTGGAAAATCTGACTGGACGCGTCATCGGCAGCTTCTGATCCAGCGCCGAGATTGTTTTAGGCTTTCACTTCGAATTCGCGCGGCCGCAGCTGATGCGCGAGCGAATCGAGCACGGCATTGATCATGCCGACTTCCTCATGCTCGAAGAAGGCGCCCGCGACATCGGCATATTCCTTGATCGCGACCTTCGCCGGCACGTCCTTGCGCTTCTTCAATTCATAAGTGCCGGCACGTAGGATCGCGCGCAGCACGGAATCGACGCGCGCCAGCGGCCAGGTTTCGATCAGCGTCTTATCGATCTGGCGATCGATCGGCGCCTGGTCTGCCAGAATACCAGTCAGAATATCGCGGAAGAACGCAGCATCGGCGGCATTGTAGGTTTCGCCTTCGATTTCGCTGCCCATCCAGAATGTTTCGAATTCAGCCAGCGTTTCGGCAATGCCCTTGCCCGCGACTTCCATCTGATAAAGAGCCTGCACGGCCGCAAGCCGCGCCGCCGAACGTTCGAGCGCCTTGACCATTAGCGCGCGCCCGCCGTCTGTTTGAGCCGATAGAGTGCGAGCGCCGCACGCGCCGCATCGCCGCCCTTGTCGCCATTTTCGAAATGCGCGCGGACCAGCGCCTGCTCTTCGGTCTCGACCGTCAATATGCCATTGCCGAAGGGCAGCTTGCGCGCGACGGCAAGATCGGTCAGCGCACGCGCGCTTTCGCCGGCGACGATCTCGAAATGATAGGTCTCGCCACGGATCACGCAACCGAGAGCGACGGCGCCCTGAAAAGGCTTGCCGGATTGCTCGGCCGCATCGAGCGCCATCGCCAGAGCGATCGGAATTTCCAACGCGCCCGGCACGCGCAGTGTTTCGCATTCGGCTCCGGCCGCTGCGAAGGCGCGTTTGGCACCTTCAAGAAGCAGCGCGCCGATCTCATCGTAGAAGCGTGCTTCGACAATCAGGAAGCGGGCCCGCGCAACGCTGGCTTCAGTGTGGGCAGGTTCTTGGGATCGGCGCGGCTCGGCCATGCGGTGACAGTCGGTCCTGGAAATGTTTGAGCTCATCAGTCGGGAGCGGCGCGGCCTGAGTAACAAGCCGGCCTTCGCACTGCAAGCAAAGGGACGCGCGGCTTTTGCAGCGCGATAGCCGAGCGCGGTTTATTATCGCACCCTAACAGTTTTGAAGCCGCCAGCTTCAACGAACGCGGCTAAACGCGGTCCAAATTGCATTCTCAGCCGCGTTTAAGCGTGATATGGGGCTCCCCCGGTAGCGTGTGGCGAAGACCCCGTTCGGGAAAGGGAGTCTGGAAGGGAGGCACGCATCCGAAAAACTGGCCGCGGCAACTCTCTGCCGTTCGGCCGAGTTCATGCTGCCGCATCATGCGCGCCGGCCCGGTTCCGGCGAATGACATCATCGGCGAGCGCAGCGCAAGAGAAGCCGAGGAAACAGCTCGGAAATCAGCCAAGGAGTAAACACGTGAAGTTTGCGACATCCATATTGGGCGCTCTCGCCCTTCTGTTTATTTTTGGCCAAGGCTTGGCCTTGGCGGACAATGGCCCGGGTGATCCGACGGCCGTCACGCAAGACAAGAACAACGGCGAGTGGAAGGACAAGAACGGCAATCCGACCTATAAGATCGAAAAGGACGGCACCGTCGACTTCTACACCAGCGTCGGCTTCCTCCAATATGGCGCAAACTGCCTGGTATGCCACGGCCCCGACGGCCTCGGCTCATCCTATGCCCCGAACCTCACGCAGTCGTTCACGCGCCTGGGCTATGCGGAAGTCGTGGGCATCGTCGCCGGCGGTAAGCGCGACGTGAACTCGGCGCAGCAGCTGGTGATGCCGTCCTTCGGCGACAACAAGAACGTGATGTGCCACATCGATGCGATCTACATCTATCTCCGCGCTCGTTCGACCGGCGCACTCGGTCGCGGCCGTCCTGCCAAGGCAGCCGATAAGCCGGCGGGCTACGACAAGCAAGAAGACACTTGCTTCGGTCCGGATTGATTAGCGCTTCGCATCATCCGAATTGAAAAGTCTAAGGCCATCCTCCGGGATGGCCTTTTTCATTGGATCAGACGCGTACCAGGAAGCCCCGAGATCCGCTGATAGATCAGAAGGTCGAGCTCCGGCGCGGTGCCGGTCAAGCGCGTGAGCAGCGCATGGACCTGACCGCGGTGATGCGTCTGGTGATTGAACCAATGGGCCAGCGCGAGCGACAGGACTTGTTCGAATTCAACCGGAACCGAGATGGCCCGATAACGAAACGTGCTTGAGAGCGCCGCTTCGTCGAGACCGTCGATATAGGCGGTGATCCGCTCATCTTCCGCCACACGCGCCGCCTTCAACTCGGGAAGCGTTTCGAACAGGATCGCATCGAGCGGCACCGGCTTTTCGCCCGATCCGACGAAGCGCGCCATCCAAATGCGGTCGCTCGCGAGCAGATGATTGAGCGTGCCATGGACCGATTTGAAGAAGGCGCCGTGATCGGCGCGATAGTCTTCGTCGGAAAGTTTCGCCGCAGCCTCATAGAGCCGCGCATTGGCCCATTGATTATAGGCGGCAAACATCTGCCAGTGGCTTTTCATGCACGCCTCGTGTCAAGAGCTGCGCAAATTGTCTGCGGTCTTGCGCATGAACGATGCACTAGTTTTTAGAAGCTAGCAGCCGCGCCGCATAGCGCGCCATCAGATCAACTTCGAGATTGATCTCGTCGCCCATTGCGCGGTCACCCCAGGTCGTCACAGCCAGCGTGTGCGGGATGAGCAGGATCGAGAAGCGGTTATTGTCGACGTCATTGACCGTCAGCGATGTACCGTCGAGCGTGACCGAGCCCTTTTCGGCAATGAACCGGGCGAGCTGCGGCGGTGCTTCGATCACAAAGCGCCGCATGCCGTCGAATTCCTCGATCGCCACGATCTTTGCGATCGCATCGACATGACCGGTCACCACATGGCCGCCGACCTCGTCGCCCATTTTGAGCGCACGTTCGAGATTGAGCTTGGTGCCGATCTGCCAGCTATGCGCATTGGTGCGCGCCAGCGTCTCGGCGCCGACATCGACCTCGAACCATTGCTGGCCGTCCTCGGCGCCTTTGTCGACGACGGTCAGACAGGGGCCGCTGCAGGCGATCGATGCGCCTTTGTGGATGGATAAGGCTGGATATTCGGTCGCAATCCGCACGCGCTTCAGATTGCCGTGCGAAACGATGTCGATCACCTCGCCGACATCACTGACGAGCCCCGTAAACATTTTGGCCGCTCCTTTCGAAGCGTTGCAAATGATCGACGCCGATCATCCGATCCTCGATCAGATGAAACTGCGTGACATCCTTCAAGGCGGCGCGGCGCTGTGCGTCAAGCGCCAAGATTCCCGGTTCTTGCCCCTGCCTTTGCAGGGGAATCGGGCCGGTGAGCAGCATGATTTCATCGACGAAGCCATTTTGCAAAAGTGCGTTCGCCAGATACGGGCCGCCCTCGCAGAAAATGCGCGTCAAACCGCGTTTGGCAAGAGCAGCGAGCGCCGCTGCGAGATCGACATGGCCTGTCGAGTCAGCGCCGACGCGGATGATCTCGATATTGTTATCGGCAAACCGCGCCGCGGCACTCGCATCCGCCGTCTCCGTCGTGACGAGCAGCGTCGGATGATGCTTCGCGGTCGCGGCGAGCCGGGATTGCGGGCTCAAGACGAGCTGCGGATCGAAGACGATCCGTATGGGATTGGCAGCGACGCCCGGCAGCCGCACGGTTAGCAATGGATCATCGCTACGCGCCGTGCCATCGCCGACCAGAATCGCGTCATGAAGCGCCCGCTCCATATGCACGAAAGCATTGGTCAATTTGCCGGTGATCATCAGGCGGTCTGCGCCTGGCGCACTCGCGGCATAGCCGTCCGCCGTCTCCGCCAATTTCAGCGTCAGCATTGGCCGGTTCTGCGTGACGCGTAAAATATGGCCGCGGTTGATCCTTGCCGCTTCCCCGGCAAGAACGCCGCGGCGTACGGCAATGCCCGCCGCTTCGAGCCGGGCATGGCCCCGGCCGGCGACGCGCGGATCGGGATCTTCAAGGGCCGATACCACACGCGCCACACCTGCCGCTATGACGGCATCGGCGCATGGCGCCGTACGGCCGTGATGACTGCAAGGCTCAAGCGTCACATAAAGCGTCGCACCCTTCGCCGCCTCACCCGCTTCCTTCAAGGCGATCGTTTCGGCATGCGGCCGGCCACCATCGGCGGTCCAGCCGCGGCCCGCGATGACACCATCTTTGACGATGAGCGCGCCGACGGCCGGATTGGGTGCGACACGGCCAAGGCCGCGGCGCGACAAAGCCAGCGCCGCCGCCATCCAGCGCAGATCCTCATCCGCAGCATCCCGGGTTTGCAGCGCTTTTTCGGGCAGCACAGGTCTCGCCGTGATGTTCATCTCCTCGACCGTGCCGGCCGATGGCGTCACGCCTGTGACGGCGTCCGCGACTTTGGCGCGCGCGGCTCAGGCTCAAGATCGCCCGGCGCCTGCGACAGCTCGTCGATCAACGTGTTGAAATCGCGCGCCTCGCGGAAATTCCGATAGACGGATGCGAAGCGCACATAGGCCACGCCGTCGAGCGAACGCAGCCCTTCCATCACCAATTCGCCGATTGCCGTGCTCTGAACTTCCGGCTCGCCCTGGCTTTCGAGCTGGCGGACGATGCCATTGACCATCCGCTCCACCCGATCGGCCTCGACCGGACGTTTGCGTAGCGCGATCTCGATCGACCGCATCAGCTTGTCGCGATCGAAGGGAACGCGCCGGCCGGTTTTCTTGATGACCGTCAATTCGCGCAGTTGGACGCGCTCGAAGGTCGTAAACCGACCGCCGCAGTCGGGACAGACCCGCCGCCTTCGGATTGATGAAGCATCATCCGTCGGCCGCGAGTCCTTCACCTGCGTTTCGAGACTGCCGCAATAAGGGCATCTCATCGAGGGTGTTGCCTCAGTAGATCGGGAACCGTTGCGTCAGCTCAGACACTTTCGCCTTCACCGCCGTTTCGACCGCACCGTTGTTCTCGCCGTTCTTGGCCAGACCGTCCAACGTCTCGACAATGAGATTACCGATCTTCTTGAATTCGGCAACGCCGAAGCCGCGCGAGGTACCGGCCGGCGTGCCGAGGCGGATGCCGGAAGTGACCATCGGGCTCGCCGTATCGAAAGGCACGCCGTTCTTGTTGCAAGTAATGTGCGCACGCGAGAGCGCCGCTTCCGCCGCCTTGCCGGTCAGACCCTTCGGACGCAGATCGACGAGCATCAGATGGTTATCGGTGCCGCCCGAAGTGATGGCGAAGCCCCCCTCGACGATGGTCGCGGCGAGCGCCTTGGCGTTCTCAACGACCTGCCGCGCGTAGAGCTTGAAATCGGGCTTCAGCGCTTCACCGAAGGCCACCGCCTTGCCGGCGATCACATGCATCAGCGGGCCGCCCTGGAGACCGGGGAAGACGGCCGAGTTGATCTTCTTGGCGATATCGGCGTCATTCGTCACGACGAGGCCGCCGCGCGGACCGCGCAGAGTCTTATGCGTCGTCGACGTCGCGATATGCGCATGCGGGAACGGCGACGGATGCACGCCACCGGCGACGAGGCCGGCGAAATGCGCCATATCGACAAAGAAGTAAGCGCCGATGGAATCGGCGATCTGGCGGAAGCGCTCGAAATCCCAGAAGCGCGGATAGGCTGAGCCGCCCGCGATGATGAGCTTCGGCTTATGCTGCTCGGCGAGCTTGGCGACCGCATCCATGTCGATGCGGTGATCGTCCTGGCGCACGCCGTAGGACACCGGCTTGAACCATTTGCCGGAGAGATTGACCGGCGAGCCGTGCGTGAGATGGCCGCCTGCGGCGAGATCGAGACCCATGAAGGTATCGCCCGGCTGCAGGAGCGCGAGGAAGACGGCCTGATTGGCCTGGCTGCCGGAGTTCGGCTGCACATTGGCGAATTTGGTATCGAAGAGACGGCAGACGCGCTCGATCGCGAGGTTCTCGGCGATGTCGACGAACTGGCAGCCGCCGTAATAGCGCTTGCCCGGATAACCCTCGGCATATTTGTTGGTCATGATCGAGCCCTGGGCTTCGAGCACGGCCTTCGAAACGATGTTCTCCGATGCGATCAGCTCGATCTCATCGCGCTGACGGCCCAGCTCTTTCTCGATCGCATCGGCGATCTCGGGGTCGACATCGGCGAGTCCGGCGGAAAAGAAGGAATTTTGAACCATGTGGGCGCCGGCTTCGGCATCGGACTTAGACATGATCAAGGCGTCCTGAACATTTTGGAGATGCAATGGCCGCGCAAGGCACGGCGGGAGCGAGGCGGCCGAGCGTTGTCAACCGCCACAAGCCTCTGCCTTTAGCATGCCTCTGGACGAGCGGAAAGACGGTCGAGGCGCGGCAGGGCGCCCCGCCTTCGCTGTTGAAAGACCTGCCTAATCAGGCATGCCAGTCCGTGGGAAGGACCGCGCCGCGCACGGCCCAAGAAAGCCTCTCGCCTCAGTACTGGCCGTATTGGCGGTCGTCCATCGGCGGCAGTACGTCCGACCGGGACGGCGGCTGGTCTTCGACCGCAGCCGGTTGCGGCGGCGGAGCTACAGCCGGAGCAGCCTGCGGTATCGGGCTTGTCGACATATTGGCAGCCGCGACCGAGCCGATGCCGTCGCGCTGATAGATGTCATTGCGGAATTGGACAGTTCCGTCCGGCGTCGCCCAGGCGGTAATATAGACCCAATAGACCGGCACCGGCTCGGCGAGCTTCACATCAGTGCGTTGGCCGGAGGCGATCACCTCATCGATATGGTTGCGGTCCCAGCCGGGCGTGTCCTTGAGCAACCAGGCGACATAGTCGCGGACGTCCTGCACGCGGATGCAGCCCGATGAGATGTAGCGATAGTCGTCGCCAAAAATGCCGCGCTCGTCGGTGTCGTGCATATAGACGCCGTACGGGTTCGGAATGTTGATGCGCACCACACCCAGTGCGTTCACATCGGCGCCCGGGTCCTGACGGTATTCGTAATGCGTCGCATCCATGGAGTTCCAGTTGATGTCCGTCGGTTGGACCTCCTGGCCGTCCTTGTTGAAGATGCGGATCTTGTTTTCGGTCAGGTAATTCGGATTGGCCTGCATGCGCGGAATCAGATCCTTGCGGATGATCGAGGCCGGCACGGTCCAATAGGGATTGAAATTAATATCGGTCGCCTTGGTCATCATGACCGGCGACTGCCGGTCGATGCGGCCGACCCCCGCGACGTGATGGGTGGCGACGACGCCGTTCTCGACCGTTTCCACCGCCGCAGCCGGGATATTGGCGGTGACGAAGCGCTGGCCGAGATTGCCGGTGTAGGCCTTCAGCCGGACGAGATTGATCTGGAGCTGGTTGAGCCGCTGATCGGCCGGCACGTTGAGCGCCGCGAAAGTGTCCTTATTGACCTCGCCTGACTGCACGATGCCGCTGCGGGCCTGGAAGTGCCGCACCGCTGCCTGGACGAAGGAGTCGAAGACCGGCGAAAGGCCGGCGCTGTGGTCGAGATCGCCTGACACCATCAGCCGCTTGCGTAGGGCGACAACGGCCGAGCCGCTCGCACCGAGCCGCAGCGTGTGGCCGGACGGAACGCGCTGCCAGCCGCCGGTGGAGACGATCTGCCGATAGCGTTCGATCGCCTGCTCCGTCGCCGAGAATGTCGCCGGCGAGAGGATCGGCGTCGTCGAGCGGGTCACGGCAAGACGGGAATCCGCGTCGTAGCTCTGGGCCCATTCGGCCTGATCGAAGTCGCCAGCGAAAGCCGATTGAAGCGGAGCCGCAAGCATGAGGACTGCCGCCGCCGCGACGCCCAATGTGAGGCCCAAACGGGCCTTCTGCGCTAAACCGGTCCGACCCGACGCGGAAAAAGGAAAACTCGCCACCGCTTGCTCCAAAGACTTATCGCCCATTTCGATCAACCACGCTTTTTCAGCCGGATAGCAGCCGCTATTCGCAAATGACGGCGATCGAAGATCCCGGCAGAAGTTGAAAGCCGCGAGCAGACGCGGAAGGAATGCGCTGCCCCCCGCCAAACCAAGACCCGAATCCCGTTCCGATCCCGGTTAGCATCTCAGGGTAAATAAGCCCCAAATGGGCGGCGATTTTGTGGCGATTTCCCCTGGGAACCCCTGGGGAAATACCCAAAAGGCGTGCTCACTCAAATATTACCTGGGACTGTTGCCCCAAGTCCGCAAAGCGTCCGCAAACGCCCAAACGGCGTCCAAAAAGCGTTCGGCCGAGCAGAGAACCCCTGCCCGGCCGCAACGAAATGAGTTTGATCGCGATGATTAGAGCCGGAAACGGATCTGGTCGGTCCAGAAGCGTTCGAGGCGCTGCAGCGATTGGTTGAGTTTGAGGAATTCCTCGCTCGAAATACCGCCGATCTGCTCGATCGTCAAAATATGCTTATCGTAAAGCGACGTGACGATCTCATGCACTTCCTTGCCCTTTTGGGTGAGGCTGATGCGCACCGAGCGGCGGTCAAGGCGTGAGCGAGCGTGATGGAGATAGCCCATCTCGACCAGCTTCTTGACGTTGTAGGAGACGTTCGAGCCGAGATAATAGCCGCGGGTGCGCAGCTCGCCGGCCGTCAATTCCTTGTCGCCGATATTGTAGAGAAGCAGAGCTTGCACTGAATTGACGTCGCTGCGGCCACGCCGGTCGAATTCATCCTTGATCACATCGAGCAGACGGCGATGCAGACGCTCAACCAGAGTGAGCGCTTCGATGTAGGCGGGACGGACTTCATTGGCCCGTGCCGTACGCCCCTGCGCAGCCTGCGTCTTCACAACGCTGTTCATGACCCCATCCCTTCGAAATTTGCGAGCCGCATTTATGTTCTCTCGGCCGTTGACACTGAAGATATAAGCATCGCGAATGAAGACGAGTTTAAATAACAAACTGAATCATAGGTTTAGTTATTTGCGTGAATCAATACTGAAATAAAGTCGATTTTTACGATGAAGATCGTTTAAGATTTTAGGCTGTTAACTTACGATTGTGTTGACGCACAGGCGGCAAGCCGCCTCGAAGACCCGATGAATTGCTAACGCAATGCGTTGAATGTTTATTGACCGAGCGGCGCGGGCAAAGATTGCTTAAGCATGCGCCTGCGACCAAGCCGCCTTACGAGTATCGGATCGGCACAAAAATTCCGGTCTATTGCGTGCTTGTTTTTGTTAAGCACGCGCAACAATGCGGCTGATTTAAAAAAGCATGCTCAATCGTGCGCTTGAGCGTTTTCTCCGAGAGCGCTAGTCGCGCGCTTGAGCGTTTTTTTGAGCGCGCCAATCGCGCGCTTGAGCGTTTTTTGAGCGCGCTAATCGCGCGCTTGGCCTGCCTTAAAGGTCAATACGAAATAAATGATAATCAAAATCACGTCGACAAAGACCCAAGTTCGACTGAATGCATCTTTGATCGTCGTTGCCGCGAAGACTTGCGAAGTCGCGGCGAAGAGCCAAAGCGCGCCGCCCCAAGGTGTGGCGAGCCACAGACCGACTGCCGCAACGAGATCGGCCACCGCGAAGAAGATCAGCACTGCTGCCGCGGTGCCTGACAAAGAGTCGAGTACTTGTTCGGCCGGCAGCAGAACGGAAGCCCATTCGGCGAGGCCTTGGCAAAGCCACAAGCCAGCCATCAGCCGCATGAAAATGACGAGCAACATGCCCCAGCGCGTTTGCGTATTCTGATCGGCGCGCGCATCGCCGATCCTGATCGCCGCATCGGCGACATCGAAAGCTTCGTTGCGCGAGATCGGGCTCATGCGGCGCCCTCCCGTGCGGAAAGCTCCAATTCGCCACCTGGATAAGGTGCGAAATAAGCGTCGATACTGCTCGCCGACAAAGTCTTGATTTGCTCTGGCGTCCAATGCGGCGTCTCGCCCTTGTCGATAAGGACGGTGCGCACGCCCTCGTAATAGTCATGGCCTCTGACGACGCGCTGGCCGATCCGATGTTCGAGCCGCAGCGCGGCATCGAGATCGAGCGACGGCCCGACCTGCATTTGCTTCAGCGCGATCGCAAGACTGGTCGGCGAGCGCGCGCGGATCGTCTTATAGGTAGTTGCCGCGAAATTCGACCCAGCCTGGGCCGCCGCGTCGATTTTGCCGAGGATAGAATCGAGGTTGCCCTCAGCGAATGCGGCGAGGACGTCTCTATGCCGCAGCAGGTCCGGTTCCAGCGCCGGCGCCTGTTCAGCGGCGATCGCGGCGTTGATGTCCTCGCCCTTGGCGAAACGGGCGACGAGCGCATCGAAACGCGCGGCTGGCACATGCGCATTCACAAGTCCGAGAGCGAAGGCATCGCCGAGGCCGATGCGGCTGCCCGTCAACGCAAGATAGTATCCGGCGCGGTCCGGCAGACGCGGCAGGAAATATGTGCCGCCGACATCGGGAAAGAAGCCGATGCCGACTTCCGGCATGGCGAAAGCCAGATGTTCGCCCGCGACGCGATGGGCGCCATGCAGGCTGATGCCGGCACCGCCGCCCATGGCGATACCTTCTATCAAGGCGACATAGGGCTTGGGAAAGCGATTGATCTTGTGGATGAGGCGATATTCAGCGGCGAAGAACGCCATCTGCGCGTCATGCCGGCCGGCACGGCCGAGTTCATAAAGCATCTTGATGTCGCCGCCGGCGCAAAACGCGCGCGCGCTCGTGCTGCGGATGACGACGGTCTTGACGCTTTGATCTGCTGCGTAAGAGTCGAGTGCTGCGGAAATGGCGCCGATCATGTCGGGCGTCAGCGCGTTCAGAGATTTCGGCCGGTCGAGCGTGATGAGGCCGCAGCAGCCGCTCTGTTCCAGGATGATACCGGATACGTCCATCAGTCCCCCCGAACCGCATTTAGGGCGCAGAGCGCCTTTGCCGTCAATTGCAGAAAATTGCGTGCTGCTCGTGGTTTAGAGCGTCTTTCTGGCGGCTTGTTGTCGTTTCCTATATGAGTGACTAGCAAAGGGTCCTGGCGCCGAGGCTATCTGCGCCGCCCGCACTGAGACGCTTCTCGAGACCTCTTCATGCAGCACCAGCCGAAACCCGCTCCCTTCGTCACTGCCGCCGCGGCCAAGCTCGATCTGCCGCAAAGGCCGCGCCGCAACCGCAAGGCCGAATGGGCGCGCCGGCTTATGCGCGAACATGTCCTCACCGCCGACGATCTGATATGGCCGCTCTTCTTGATTGAGGGCGACAAGCGGCGCGAGCCGATCGTCTCCATGCCGGGCGTCGAACGCCTCACGATCGATCAGGCCGTCAAGGATGCTGTGCTCGCCGCCGAGCTCGGCATTCCCGCACTCGCGCTCTTTCCGAATACCGATCCCGCACAGCGCGATCCGGAAGGCTCGGAAGCGCTGAATGCCGAGAACCTCGTCTGCCGTGCGGTTCGTGCCATCAAAAACGAGGTGCCGCAGATCGGCGTCATCACCGATGTCGCACTCGATCCCTATACGAGCCACGGACACGATGGGATTTTGTGCGGCGATGAGATTGTAAACGACACGACGGTGGCGCAGCTCGTCGCACAGGCGATCAATCAGGCGCATGCCGGCGCCGACATCATCGCGCCATCCGATATGATGGACGGCCGCGTCGGCGCGATCCGTTCGGGTCTCGATGCCGAAGGCTTCGAGAATGTGCAGATCATGTCCTATGCGGCGAAATATGCTTCGGCCTTCTATGGTCCGTTCCGCGACGCGATCGGCACCAACAAGGTTCTCACCGGCGACAAGCGCACCTATCAGATGGATCCGGCGAATTCCGATGAAGCCTTGCGCGAAGTTGCGCTCGATGTGGAGCAAGGCGCCGACATGCTCATCGTCAAGCCCGGCCTGCCCTATCTCGACATCATCTGCCGCGTGAAAGAGGCTTTCGCAATGCCGACCTTCGCCTATCAGGTGTCGGGCGAATATGCGATGCTGATGGCGGCGGCGCAGAATGGCTGGCTCGACGAAGAACGCGCCATGCTCGAAAGCCTCATCGCGCTGAAGCGTGCCGGCGCTGATGGTGTGCTCACCTATTTCGCGCCGCGCGTCGCCAAACTGCTGAAAGAGCGCAACTAGAACGCCGCAACCTCAGTCGCGCGCCGGTCCGGAGAACGCATGTTCGGGCCGCATCATTGGCTCGACTGACGGCTCCTGCCGCCCGCTCGGTGGCGCGGCTGGCATCGGCGCTTGCGCCATATGGCCGCTCGCCGGCCAAGGATGCGACAGCACGAGCTGCTGCCACATCTGGCGGACGCCATGATAGGTCAATTCATGCATATAGATGTGGCCGGCATCGTCGAGCGCAAAGAGTGAGGCCTGCAGATCGCGGCGGACTTGCTGAAAGGCTTGATTGATCGTGTCGAGACAGGCGAGCACCTGCTGCGCCTCGACGAATTGCAGGGACCGCATGACATCGACGATATTGACGACATGAAGCGGTGCACCGCCCGCCGATAGCCCCGTGTCGCGCGCCAGTTCGAAGAAGACGCGGGCGATGATCGAATTGCCCGAGATGCGCCGGAACGTCTCCTGCATCTCGGTGGCCGTTGCAGAAGCCAGTGCACGCCGCAGGCTTTCGACCGTTTCCGGGCTCGGCGTCACGACCCGCCCGGCGGACTCGCTCGGCATGCTGACGCCGCCTGCCAGCGCCTTGACGATCTCGGCCTCCATCCAGCGCCGTACTTCGACGGGCGCGGCTTCGATCTGTTCGGCGGAAAAGGTGAAGCCCACCATCTGAAACACTCCGTCCTCTTGGTCTGACCCGTTGGCCTGACCCCTTGGCCTGACCTCTTGCCTGTGCGCGGCAGTCAGATTTTGCTTGCTTAAATGCGTCGCGACCGTCATGAGAACATATAATGAACTGCGGCGCGGATTCAGCACCGGCTCAACAGTTTATTCCCGCCGAGGGCCGATCCCGATCGGCTTGATTCAAAACCTTAGAGCATGTCCTTTGTCGGAAAAGACGATCAACTTTTCCGGGACATGCTCCAGTCTCGCGACACCATCATGGCAAAGACCCGCACTTCCTTCATCTGCCAAGACTGCGGCGCCGTGGCGCCGCGCTGGCAGGGCCGCTGCGACGCTTGCGGTGCCTGGAATTCGATCGCCGAGGAAAATCTCGCCTCCGGCATTGGGGCCCAAGCCGCACTCGGCGCCGCCAAGGGCCGCGTCTTTTCCTTGTCGGGGCTCGACACCGAGACGGAGCCCCTCCCCCGGCTGACGAGCGGCATCAGCGAATTCGACCGGGTGACCGGCGGCGGCTTCGTGCCGGGCTCCGTCCTGCTGCTCGGCGGCGAGCCTGGCATCGGCAAATCCACCCTGCTCATCCAGGTCTGCGCGGCGCTCGCCCGGCAGAAGCGGCGCGTCGTCTATATCTCGGGCGAAGAGGCGGTCGATCAGGTGCGGCTGAGGGCACAGCGGCTCGACCTCGCGCAAAGCGCCGTCGAACTCGCCGCCGAAACCAAGGTCGAGGACATTATCGCGACCCTGCATGAGGGCCGCTGCCCGGCGCTCCTCATCATCGATTCGATCCAGACCATGTGGACGCAGGTCGTCGAAGCCGTGCCCGGGACGGTGACGCAAGTGCGCGCTGCGGCGCAGGCGCTGATCCGCTATGCCAAGACGACCGGGGCGACGGTCATCCTCATCGGCCATGTCACGAAGGACGGCCAGATCGCCGGCCCGCGCGTCGTCGAACATATGGTCGATGCGGTGATCTCCTTCGAAGGCGAAGGCGGCCGCGATTTCCGCATTCTGCGGGCGCTCAAGAATCGCTTTGGCCCGACCGACGAAATCGGGCTGTTCGAAATGACCGGGCGCGGTCTTGCCGAAGTCGCCAATCCCTCGGCGCTCTTTCTGTCCGGCCGCGATCTCGAAGCACCCGGCACCGCTGTCTTCGCCGGCATCGAAGGCACACGGCCGCTACTCGTCGAGATTCAGGCGCTTGCCGCACCGAGTTCGCTGCCGACACCGCGCCGTGCCACGGTCGGCTTCGACCCCAACCGGCTGGCGATGATCATCGCCGTGCTCGAAGCGCGCGCCGGCCTGCGGCTTGGCCAGCATGACATCTATCTTAATGTCGCTGGCGGACTGAAGGTGAATGAGCCCGCCGCCGATCTCGCTGCGGCTGCCGCACTCGTGTCCTCACTGACTGGACAGAGCCTGCCGAAAGGCAGCGTCTTCTTCGGTGAGATCGGCCTCTCCGGCCAAATTCGTCCCGTGGCACATAGTCTTCCGCGATTGAAGGAAGCGGCCAAGCTTGGCTTTAGCCGGGCGATGATTCCGGCCTCGGCGCAAGAGACCGATGATTCGCTCCCGAATGGGGACAGGAACAAAGATTTGACCGCCGAGCCGCTGGCCGACATCCGCAGCCACATTTGCGGCGATGTCGCATCGCTTGTCGCCGCTATTGCCGCTCCAGCCCGAAAGGAAGCGCGGCGCAGCACCTAGGATCATGGCGACAGCGCGATTGCCGGGTCACTGAGATGCACAAAAGCTGTCGGCAATGTGCTCAAGCACACAGGGCAGCTAGGCTTGCGAGGTGACGTGGCGGTTACGTTTGGCTATAAGTCGCGCTCGCTCATCCTCTGGTCGAAGGCATCAATCGCCCCTCTCGACTCTGGTATAAGAGGTACAGATGCCCTCCTATCTCGATCTGGGTTTGATCGCCATCATTCTGATCTCGGCGCTGCTCGCCATGCTGCGCGGCTTCACCCGGGAAATTCTGGCGATCGCGTCATGGGGCGCTGCAGCGCTTGCAGCGATCTATTTCCACCCGCTCGTCCTGCCTTACGTCAAACCCTATGTGAACAAGGACGTCGTCGCCATCGCGCTCTCGGCGGCAATCGTCTTCTTCGTCGTTCTGATCCTTGTCTCGCTGATCACCGTCAAAATTTCGGATGCGATACTCGATTCGAAGGTCGGCCCGCTCGACCGTTCGCTCGGCTTCGTCTTCGGTGCCGTTCGCGGCCTGCTGCTCTGCGTGATCGCTTTCGTCTTTTTCACCTGGCTGGTGCCGGAGCACTCGCAGCCGCAGTGGGTGAAGGATGCGCGGATGAAACCGCTGCTGGTCTCGACCGGTAAGGAGCTGATGGCGATGCTGCCGGACGATCCCGAAGGCCTGCTCGCCAAGCTGCGCAAGCCCAAGAACGGAACCGAGGAGCAAGCGCCGGCCGATACCGATACCGAAGGCAAACCGGCGGCCAAGCCCGCACCGGCGCTGGGCCCAACACCTGCGCCGGGCGGTAAAACCTAAGATTTTCGGGGCGTTTCGGAATTACATTGAGCGCGTGTAGAGTCGTCTCCGCGCAACCGCCGCCAAGGCCTTGTCCGTGTAACGCGCAAAAACCTGCGCGTTACTTTGCCTCGCCACCTGAAAGTCGTGGCATTTGGCGCCCGTGATATTATGTAAGAAACGTGACGATCTGAACCTGAGCATCGGCGTGCGAGGGCTCCCCACGTCGTCACCGTAAATGCGGTAACAGAAAGCGCCGCTGGATATTGCCCCGACTTTTGCTGGGGTGGAAAACGCGACGAATCGTGATGCAGCGGACGTGGATTAAGGAAAGGCGCTTGACGCCCCGCTCCTTGATCTGTGTCAGCTCATTAGGTGCTGAAAACTCCATCAACTATTTCGCGACATGCTGTCCGCCGGATCGCGGCGACTTTGAGAGTTTCGGAGGCCAATCATGGAGCCCAACGGGCACTTCGAGCAGTTCTCGGTGCAGGACAATCGAGATGCGGATCCGGATGCGGACAAGCTGCATGAGGAATGCGGCGTCTTCGGCATCTACGGCCACCCCGAAGCGGCGGCGATCACTGCCCTTGGGCTTCACGCCCTCCAGCACCGTGGCCAGGAAGCGGCCGGTATCGTTTCCTTCGACGGCCACAGGTTCAATTCGGAACGCCGTCTCGGCCTCGTCAGCGAACATTTCTCCAACGCCTCGACCATCGCTCGCCTCCCCGGCCATTCGGCTATCGGCCATGTCCGCTATTCGACGACCGGTGAAACCATCCTCCGCAATGTCCAGCCGCTCTTCGCGGAACTGAGTTCCGGCGGCTTCGCCGTCGCCCACAACGGCAATCTCACCAATGGCCATTCGCTGCGCCGCGAGCTTGTCGACGACGGCGCGATCTTCCAATCGACGACCGACACCGAAGCAATCCTGCATCTCGTGGCGCGCAGCCGCCGGCATCGCCTGGTCGAGCGCTTCATCGAGGCAATCCGCCAGATCGAAGGCGCTTTTGCGCTCGTCGTCCTTTCCAACAAGAAGCTGATCGGCGCCCGTGATCCCCTCGGCATCCGCCCGCTGGTGCTCGGCGAACTCGACGGCCATTACATACTCGCGTCGGAGACCTGTGCGCTCGACATCATTGGCGCCCGCTTCGTCCGCGATGTCGAGAACGGCGAGATCGTCGTCATTTCCGAAGATGGCATCGAAAGCCTGCGGCCCTTCCCCAAGAAGCCGATGCGGCCCTGCATCTTCGAATATATCTATTTCGCCCGGCCAGATTCTATTGTCCACGGCCGCTCCGTCTATGAGGTCCGCAAGGCCTTCGGCGCCGAGCTGGCGCGCGAGGCGAAACTCGATGCCGATGTCGTCGTACCCGTGCCGGATTCGGGCGTGCCCGCCGCGCTCGGCTTCGCGCAGGAGTCGGGGATTCCCTACGAACTTGGCATCATCCGCAATCACTATATCGGCCGCACCTTCATTCAGCCGACGCAAACCGTACGCGAACTCGGCGTACGCTTGAAACATAGCGCCAATCGCTCCGCCGTCGCCGGCAAACGCATCGTGCTCATCGACGATTCGATCGTCCGCGGCACGACCTCGGTGAAGATCGTGCGGATGATGCGGGAAGCCGGCGCGCGCGAAGTTCATTTCCGCATTTCCTCGCCGCCGATCATGCATCCCGACTATTACGGCATCGACACGCCCGACCGCGAGAAGCTCCTCGCCGCGACCCATTCGCTCGAAGAGATGCGCGCCTACATCGGCTGCGACTCCCTCGCCTTCCTGTCGATCGACGGGCTTTACCGCGCGCTCGGCGAAGAGCGCCGCGATCCGCTGCGGCCGCAGTTCACCGATCACTGCTTCACCGGCGATTATCCGACCAATCTCACCGACGTCGGCGGCGAGCGGAAGACGCAGCTTTCGCTGCTCGCCGAGACCGCCTGAGCCACCTCTCGCTCGCTGTGGCCTTGCGGCCGCTTGCATCCTATAAGACCGCTCGTGGTCCGGCCTGTCGTCCGGACCTTTCGTGACGCATCCGCGGCCGCGCTGCCTGTCTGTGAGTCCTCATGTCTCTTCTGCTGTCCGGGCGCTTCGCCCTCGTCACCGGCGCCTCGCGCGGCATTGGCCGGGCGCTGGCGATCGAACTCGCCCGTAATGGCGCCCATGTCATCGCGCTGGCCCGCACACAGGGCGCGCTCGAAGAGCTCGACGATGCGATCCGCGCGGCAGGCAGCGAAGCGACGCTTGTTCCTTGCGATCTGAAGGACTTCGATGCGCTCGATCGCCTCGGCGCGGCGATCTATGAACGCTGGGGCAAGCTCGACATTTTCGTCGCCAATGCCGGCGTTCTGGGTCCGGTCTCCCCGCTGCCGCATGTCGATCCGCCGAAATGGGACGATGTGATCGCGGTCAATGTGACGGCGAATTGGCGGCTCGTGCGCTCGCTCGATCTGCTGCTACGCGCCGCGGACGCGGGCCGCGCCCTTTTCATTTCTTCGGGTATCGCGCATAGGGCTGACTTCAGGCCTTATTGGGGCCCCTATGCAGTCTCGAAAGCCGCCCTTGAAGGGCTCGCGCGCACCTATGCGGCAGAGACAGAGACCACGTCGCGGGTAAAGGTGATGATCGCCAATCCGGGGCCGCTGCGCACGCGCATGCGCGCGGCTGCCATGCCGGGTGAAGATCCGATGACGCTAAAGACGCCGGAAGATCTTGCGCCCAAGCTTCTGCCGTTGTGCAGCCCGGACTGGACTGAGACTGGCAAGCTCTATGATTTCCCGACGGACAAGATTTTGCGTTTCCAGGCGCCAATTGCTGAGGACGCCTAGAGCCGATCCCGATTAAATGGAATCGCTGCGCGATTCATTTGATCGGGACAAATCGGCTCGATTCCGAACCTTGGAGCATGTCCTTCGTCGGAAAGTCGATCAACTTTTCCGGGACATGCTCTAGAGCCGATCCCGATTAAATGGCATCGCTTCGCGATCATTTGATAGGGCAAATCGGCTCGATTCCGAACCTTGGAGCATGTCTTTTGTCGGAAAGTCGATCAACTTTTGGGGGACATGCTCTAAGGCTCAGGCTGGTGGAGCGGCACGGGCCCATCCGCGCTCAGCCGCTTCGGCTTCTCTTTACGCGGCTTCGCCTTGCTCGCGGGATGCGGCGCATCGGCAAAGTTCTTCTTTTTGACGCCGGCAGCCTTTTCATTTACAGCGCCGCCCGCTTCCAATTCCTGTTGCATGGCGTCCAATTGATTTTTGTTGAGGAGCGGCGGCCGCTTTGGGTCCGTACCGACTGTCGGCTGATAATGCAGCGCGCTGTCGGGCTGACGGCTCTTCTCGACGAAACCCTTCTCTTTCGGCGGATCGACCCAAAATTTTGTACTTAAGATGACATCGAGCGGCGTGCCGCCGCCATAGGGTTTTGGCGGCTTGGCCGGCTTGGCAGCAGGCTGCGGCGTATCGGCCGGTGCAGCCGCAGGTCTCTCTTGCGCTATAATGGGGCGGATGCCGAGCGCCAGAGCCAACGCCGCAGCGGGAAGCGCATATCGCATTCGTCTGGATCGTATCCGCATCGCCAAAAGTTGCATTGAAAGCCGCATTCCTTTCGTGCGCTTCACAGCCGCTGCATTGCGAGAAGATAATCTTGAGCAAATATAGCTCTATCATGGCGTACGGACGGCCCAAATGGGAAAGAAGAAGCGCAGTAAGACGACGAAAACCAAAAGCCAAAACACTCCGCCAATCGATTTGCCAATTTACTTCGCGGCGAAAAGTACAAATATGCAAAATGCCGTAGACGAAAACAGAATCTCCCCTTCGATTGCTATGAAGACTTTGGACGAGAAATCGGAAGCCAGCATCCTCGCGACGACGAGCGAGGCCGTCGAGGTCAAACCCAATTTCGACCTTCTCGCCCAGAATCTGGCTAAGCTCACGACGCAAGGCGCGAAGGTTCTCGGCTCGTTTCTCGAGCCGATGGACAAGGGCGTGCGCAGCGAAATGACCGAGCAGATCACCGACGCGGTGCAAAGCTTTGGGCGGATCGCCGAATATTGGCTCGGCGATCCGACGCGGACACTCGAAGCGCAGAAGAAGATCTCAACCGATTTCCTCAGCCTCTGGTCGCATACGCTGCGCCGCCTTTCCGGCGGAGACGGCGCACCCGTCGTTCCTTATGATCCGCGCGACAAGCGCTATGCTTCGCCGCAATGGCGCGAGAGCGCCGTCTTCGATTTTCTGCGTCAGGCGCATGCGATCACCAGCGATTGGGCAAATGATCTCATCACCCGCGCCGAGACGGCCGACCCCAAGACGCGGGCAAAGGCCGAGTTCTATCTGCGCCAGATCACCAGCGCTTTGGCGCCGTCGAATTACGTCCTCACCAATCCCGAGCTTCTGCGTGAGACCCTGGCCAGCAATGCCGAGAATCTCGTCCGCGGCGCTGCCAATCTCGCTGAAGACATCGCCGCGGGCCGTGGCACGCTGCGGATCAAGCAAAGCGATGCATCGAATTTCGAACTCGGCGTCACATCGGCCGCAACACCCGGCAAGGTGGTCTTCCGCAACGAACTGATCGAACTCATCCAATATACGCCGACGACAGAGGAGGTCTTTCAACGGCCTCTGCTCATCGTGCCGCCCTGGATCAACAAGTTCTATATTCTCGACCTCAATCCGCAGAAAAGCTTCGTGCGCTTTGCCGTCGAACAGGGCTTCACCGTTTTCCTCATCTCCTGGGTCAATCCCGACGCGACGCTCCGCGACCGCGGCTTCGACTCCTATCTCAACGACGGCATTCTGAAGGCCGTCGATGTGGTTGAAGAGATCACCGGTGAGCACAAGATCGCGGGGCTCGGCTATTGCGTCGGCGGCACTGCCCTCGCCGCCGGTCTCGCTCTGATGGCGCGCCGAAAAGACACGCGCATCGATAACGTCACCTTCTTCACGGCACAGACCGATTTCAGCGACCCTGGCGAACTCAAATTCTTCACCAGCGAACCGCAGATCGCTGCGATCGAAGAGATCATGGCCGAACAGGGCTATCTCGACGGCGCCAAAATGGCGAATGTTTTCAACATGCTGCGGCCCGACGATCTGATCTGGTCCTTCGTCGTCAACAATTACATGCGGGGCAAGACGCCGCTGCCGTTCGATCTTTTGACCTGGAACTCCGACTCGACGCGGATGACGCCGGCCAATCATTCCTTCTATCTGCGCAAATGCTATCTTGAGAATGCGTTGTCCAAATGCGAGATGGTGATCGATGGCGAAAAGCTCGATCTCGCCGAGGTGACCGTGCCGGTTTTCCATCTCGCGACACGCGAAGATCACATCGCGCCGCCCCGCTCGGTCTTTCTCGGCGCGCAGCTCTTTTCCGGCACGGTCGATTATGTGCTCGCCGGCTCCGGCCACATTGCGGGTGTGATCAATCCGGCCGACAGCAATAAATATCAATATTGGACGGGGCCGAAGCCGCAGGGCAGCTTCGACGATTGGTTCGCATCCGCGATCGAACATAAGGGCAGCTGGTGGCCGCATTGGGCTGGGTGGCTCGCCTCGCGCGCAGGTGACAAAGTGCCGGCCCGGACGCCCGGCAGTCCCAATTATCCGCCGCTCTGCGATGCGCCGGGCGAGTATGTGAAGGTGAAGAGCTGAGATGGTCCCGGACGTTAGCGCGGCCGACATCCGTCGAGAAAGAGCCGCACGGCGGCGCGCGTCCGCTTCTCCAAATGCTCCGGATCTTCCGGCCCCAAAATCAGGGCGCGTTGCTGCGCACTGCGTATGACCAAATTCGCAAAAAGTTCGGCCACGAGTTCAGCATCCGCCATAACGATCTCGCCGCGTTCGGCGTAGACGTTGAAAACGCGCAAGATCGCCTGCATGCCCTTGTGCCGATTGCGCTCCATATCGATTTTGGCGAGTTCGGGAAACCGTGGCGCCTCGGTCACCAACATGCGAAACAGTGCGAGCGTCTGCGGCTTCAACGCGATCTCGAGCATAAGATGGGCAAATCTTAAAAGCCCCTGCTCGACCGGGTCGTCGCCGGGATCGAACTCCCAGAGCTGACTCGTCCTGTCGGCAATCAGTCGCTCAATCGCAGCGACGAAGAGCTCACTCTTATTCGTATAGCGCGCATAGATGAAACGCTTGGCGACGCCCGCGGCCTGCGCCACCGCGTCGATCGATACGCCTTGGAGCCCCTGCCGGAAAAACAGGTCGGCGGCGGTCTGGAGCAGAACGTCATGCCGGCGTTCCGCCTCTGCCCGCGTCGGACGCCCGCCTGGACCACGTCGGAACTCGGTTTCGCCTTCTGCAGATGTCACGCTTGCTCCCTAGCCATGGGCGCGATCGGCGGCCCCGCATCTATTTCGCCTGTTTCCACCGCAAATGACTTGCCTTTCCTACGCAAGGGCTATAATGCAACGAAATCGTTGCGTTGCAAAGAGAATTCGGCCATGGCGCAGCGTAAGGTCTTGATTCTGCTTCTCTGCTTGACCGCAGCCGCTGTCGCCGGCGGCTGGTGGATGCTCCAGCGCCGGAGCAAGGACGTGGTCTGGCAAGGCTATGCTGAAGCTGATTATGTGAAGGTCGGCCCGACTCAGCAGGGCCTTCTGACGAGGGTGCTGGTCTCGCGCGGCCAACAGGTCGACGCAGGCGCCCTTCTCTTCACTCAGGACGATGTCCACGATCGCGCCGCGCGCGACCAGGCTGAGAAACAGCTCGGCCAGGCCAAGGAACAATTGGCCAATCTGCTCAACGGCGGCAAAGAGACCGAGATCGAACAGGCGCAGGGCAATCTCGCCGACGCCAAAGCGACTTTGGTGCGTGCCGAAGCGGACTATCAGCGCGGCGAATCGCTGCTGAAGACGGGCTTCGCCACCTCGCAGAATGTCGATCAACTGCGCGCTGCTTTTCTATCGGCGAAAGCCAAGGTCGAAGTGACAAGCGCGGCGCTCGCCCAGCTCCACGCCCCGATGGGCCGGACTGGCGAAATCGCCGCGCAACGCTCGGCCGTTCAGGCGGCGCAGTCGGCGCTCGACATGGCCGAGTGGCAATTGTCGCAGCGGCGCGTCGTGGCGCCGGCGCATGGGCGCATCGCCGATGTGATTTCATTTGCAGGCGAAACACTGGCCGGCGGCGCGCCGGTTGTCTCGCTGTTGCCGCCGGAAAACATTTTTGTTCGCTTCTACGTCCCGGAGCCGGCGCTGTCGTCGATCCATCTCGGCGAGAAGCTTGCCTTCCTTTGTGATGGCTGCCGCAGCGATCTTTACGGAACGGTCTCCTTCATCTCGCCGACGGCAGAATATACACCACCGCTCATCTACAGCGAGACGACGAGTGCCAAGCTCGTCTTCATGATCGAGGCGCGACCGCCCCCAGATCAAGCCGTTCTGCTCAATCCCGGCCAGCCGATCGACGTGCGTCCGGTCGCCAAGACCGAGCCGCAAAAAACCGGGCCGCGGTAAGAGGCTCCCGATGAACGATTTTGTCATCGACGTCCATGATTTGCGCAAGAGCTTCGGCGCGCATGTCGTCGTCGACGGGCTCAATCTGCAGGTCGAACAAGGCGAGATCTGCGGGTTTCTGGGCGCCAATGGCAGCGGCAAGACGACGACGATCCGGATGCTCTGCGGTCTCCTCGCCCCCGATGGCGGCGATGGCACCTGCCTCGGCTTCGATCTTCGCCGAGACGCGCAACGCATCCGCCGCGAGGTCGGCTATATGACCCAGCGCTTCAGCTTCTATGAAGATCTGACCGTCACCGAGACGCTGAATTTCGTCGCCGCCGTCTATCAACTGCCGGATCAGAAGCAGGCCGTCGCCGACATCATGGCCCGCATGGAGCTGAACGGCTACGCCGATCATTTGGCGGGCCAGCTCTCGGGCGGCTGGAAGCAGCGTCTCGCGCTCGCCGCCTGCGTGCTGCATCAGCCGAAGCTTCTCTTGCTCGACGAACCGACGGCCGGCGTCGATGCCGCCGCGCGACGCGAGTTCTGGGATCTGATCCATGACCTCGCGGCCGAAGGTCTCACCGTACTCGTCTCGACCCATTACATGGACGAGGCCGAGCGCTGCAAACGCATCGTCTATCTGTCGAACGGCGTGATCGTCACGCAAGGCACGCCCGAAGATGTGCGCAAGAGCGTGCGCCTCTTCGTCTTCGAAGTGCATGGCCCCGATCTTGACGACGCGTCGCAGCAGCTCCGCCATGCGCCAGGCATTTCGGCGGCCGCGCTCTTCGGCAGCACATTGCGTGTCGCAGCGAACGATCGCAGTGCGCTCGATCTTGCTAAGGCGAGTTTCGGGGCCACGCGCGGCCTCAATTGGCAAGAAGTCGAGCCGCGGCTCGAAGACGTGTTCATTCATCTTTTAACCGAAGCGAAGGCTGCAGCATGAACGGCTTCTCGTTTCACCGCTTCGTCGCCGTCCTGCGCAAGGAATGGATTCAGGTCAGCCGCGATCCGCTGACTTTGCGCTTCATCATTCTTCTGCCGCTGATGCAGCTGTTTCTCTTCGCCTACGCCATCAACACCAATCCGAAGGATCTTCCGACCGGCGTGCTCTCCGCCGATCATTCCTCTTATGAAAGACGCATCATCACCGCGCTGAAAGAGTCCGGCTATTACAATATCTGGCCCATGTCGTCGGAGGCCGAAGCCAACCGTGCTCTGGCGGAAGGCTCGGTGCTTTTCGTAGTGAATGTTCCGCCGAATTTTGCTCGCGCCGTCGATCGCGGCGAAGACCCTTCCATCCTCATGGACACGGATGCGAGCGATCCGACAGCGATCAGCTATGCGACGGCGGCGCTCTCGGGCCTCACTAATGTGCTCAATCGCGATCTGCCGCCATCACGGCAATCGACGCCGACAACGCCGCCATTCAAGTTCCTCATCCATGCGCGTTACAATCCCGAGCAGCTGACCATATTGAACACCGTGCCGGGGCTCGTCTGCGTCGTCTTGATGTTCTCGACGCTGTTCCTCACGACGCTCTCGATCACCAAAGAGCGCGAGCGCGGCACGATGGAAAATCTTCTCGCCATGCCGCTGCGGCCAATGGAGGTGATGATGGCGAAGATCGTGCCTTATATCGCCATCGGCTATATCCAGGTGATTTTGATCATCGTGACCTCGGTGCTCGTCTTTCACCTCCCGGTCCGCGGCTCCCTGACCCTCTTGCTCATCGCATTGTTCTTCTTCATCTCCAGCAACCTCATTCTCGGCCTGACGATCTCGACGCTTGCGACCAATCAGATGCAGGCGATGCAATTCGCGCAATTCACCCTGCTCCCCTCCTTCATGCTGTCGGGCTTCATGTTTCCCTTCGCCGGCATGCCGGTCTGGGCGCAATGGGCGGGCGAAATCTTTCCCGTCACCCATATGCTGCGCATCGTTCGCGGTGTGCTGCTCAAGGGCAATGGCCTGACCGAAATCCTGCCGCAGCTCTGGCCGATCATGTTGTTCACGCTTGTGACGACTGTGATCGGCCTGTGGTTCTATCGCGAGACGCTCGACTGAATGGCCGACTCGCGCCAGCGTCTTGCGGGCCACGCCTCGACGCAGGCGCCATAAAGGATTAAGGGACGTTTCAGCCCGCGATTCGGCTGTACCTCATGCGGGTTCTTCAAAAGGAGACTGCGCATGAAGCTTGTCCGTTATGGACAGCCTGGCAAAGAGAAGCCGGGCCTCATCGATGCCGAAGGCAAGATCCGCGATGTCAGCGCGATCGTTCCGGATTTTGCCGGCGAATATCTGACGCCGAAATATCTCAACAAGATCGCGCGCGCGCGCGTCAATGATCTGCCCGTCGTGCGCGGCAAGCCGCGACTCGGTGCGCCTGTCGCGCAACCTGGCCATTTCATTGCGGTCGGCCTGAACTACGTCGATCACGCCACGGAGGCGAAGCTCCCGATTCCGAAAGAGCCGATCCTCTTCAACAAGGCGCCGAACTGCATCAACGGGCCTTACGATCCCGTCGTCATGCCGAAGGACGGCCATAAGCTGGATTGGGAAGTCGAACTCGGCATCATCATCGGCGAGCGCGCCTCGCATGTCGCCGAACGTGCAGCGCTGAGCCATGTCGCCGGCTTCTGCCTCGCCAACGATGTCTCTGAGCGCGCCTTCCAGATGGAGCACGGCGGCAATTGGATGAAGGGCAAAGGCGCGCCGACCTTCGGCCCGATCGGTCCCTATCTGGTGACGCCGGATGAGATACCCAATCCGCAACGGATCAATCTCTGGCTCGACGTCAACGGGAAGCGCCGGCAAACCGGCAGCACCAAGACGATGATCTTCCCAGTGAAGAAGATCATCTCCTACATCTCGGAATTCATGGTGCTTGATCCGGGCGACATCATCATCACCGGCACGCCGCCCGGCGTCGCCATGGGTATGCGTCCGCCGAAATGGCTGAAGCCCGGCGATGTCGTGACGCTCGGCGCCGATTTTCTTGGCGAACAGCGCCAGGAGATCATCGCCTATAAGCGCGGGATGTAGGCGCCCATTCTCTGACACGTAGTGAGACCGTCGTTGCGAGCGCAGCGAAGCAATCCGGACTAGTCGCAAAAACTGGATTGCTTCGGCGCTTGCGCGCCTCGCAATGACTAAGCGTCATTCATCCGGCTCAACCAAATGCGCCCGCGACGGCCCGGGCTTGAACGGATCGCCGAAATATTGCGTCTCGCGGGCGACCTTTCCGTCGCTGAACTCCATGATGCTCACGCTATAAGTCGGCACGCCGTCATAGCTCAGCACGAATTCGGTGACCCAGAGATCGCCGCCACCGATGATCCGCTGGACGGAGAAGCGCTTTTCGCTCGGCTGCACCGTTCGGCTCTCTTGAATATTGCGACGGCCGCGAATGCGCTCGCCCGATTGCGGATAATGGAGCACCGCATCTTCGGCATAGATCTCATGCTCAGTGGCGAAATCATTCACATCGGACGCTGCCCAATGGCGTTCGAGCGTAGCGCGTATGTCACGATCAGCCATTTCGATCTCCCTGCCCCAGAACTCGCCAATCTTGGTGAAACAAGCGTGGTGAGAAAGGAGCGCCAGCCTATACGCCGGGAAGCTCGCTGGACAGGCGCAGAAAACGACGGCAGCATTCGGTGCTCAAGAGCGTGGGGGCGAACTTGCAAATTCAGTGGAAGAGCATCCCACTTCAATCGGATGCGACTGTCGGCCCGGTCGGCCGCATTCGCCGCCTGCGTCGTCCGGAGCTGCCCGATGACACGGTCGAACTGGCGCGCTTTCTCATCGGCAAAGTGCTTGTCCGCGACCGCGATGGCGAGAGAACCAGTGGCCGGATCGTCGAGAGCGAAGCCTATCCCGTCGGCGATGCCGCTGGTCATGCCTTCATCGGCAGGACGGCATCCAATCAATCCCTCTTTCTTGGCAAAGGCCACGCCTATATCTATTTCATCTATGGCACGTCTTACATGTGCAATGTTTCATCCGAGCGCCGTGGCATCGGCGCCGGCGTACTGCTGCGCGCGTTGGAGCCCTTGGAAGGGATTGCTCTGATGGAGGAGCGCCGTGGCACGACACGGCAGACCGAGCTCGCCAAAGGCCCCGGCCGGCTCGCCGTCGCGATGGCGATCAATCGCGAGCTCGACGGCATCGACCTCTGTGCCGCCGGCCCGCTCTGGCTCGGCGCCGATGAGCGGCCTTCGGCGCGTCCGTCCCGCAGCGTGCGCATCGGAATAACGAAGGAAGCCGCGCGGCGGCTGCGGTTCTATGAGCGCGGCAGCGCCTATATCAGCGGTCCGCGCAAACTGAACGTTTAGCCGAATGCGACGGAGGTCGTCATTGCGAACAAGCGAAGCAATCCAAAAAAGCAAAGTTGGATTGCTTCGTCACATGCGCTCCTCGCAAAGACCGCCGCAATGCTGTCGCGGGACGCATCACGGCTTGAGGTCGAGCCCGAGCATCAGCGCGAGATTCTGCACCGCCGCGCCGGATGCGCCCTTCCCCAGATTGTCGAGCTTGGCGACAAGCACCGCCTGGCGGTGCGCCTCGTCGGCATAGACGCGCAATTCGAGATCGTTGGTCTTGTTGAGCGCTTCCGCTTCGAGCCGCGGCGCATGATGCGACGCAACGCGCACATAGCGCGCATCGGCGTAATGCGCCTTCAAGGCGCCTTCGAGGTCAGCACCTTTCGGCTTGCTCGGCAGCGCATCAAGAAAGAGCGGCACGGATACGAGCATGCCCTGCAAGAAATTGCCGACGGACGGCACGAAGATCGGCCGCTCGGCAAGACGGCCATAAGCCATGATCTCCGGGATGTGCTTATGCGCGAGATCGAGCCCGTAAAGCTCGAAAGACGGCGCGCGATGCGCTTCATAGGCAGCGATCATATTCTTGCCGCCGCCGGAATAGCCGGAGACGGCATTGATGGTGACGTGAAAATCGGAGGGTAGAATCCCGGCATCGACGAGCGGCCGCAGGATGGCGATGGCGCCGGTCGAATAGCAGCCGGGATTGGCGACCTTCTTGGCTTTGGCGATCGCCTCAGCCTGCCCTTTCACGAGTTCTGGAAAGCCGAAGGTCCAGCCGGGCGCGACACGATGCGCGGTCGAAGCATCGAGCAGGCGCGGTCCGTCTTCGCCGAGACTGTCGACCAGCGCCGCCGTCTCGCGCGCCGCATCGTCCGGCAGGCAGAGGATCGCGACGTCGATCTCGCGCAGCAGCGCCGCCTTGGCCTTCGCGTCCTTGCGGCTCTCCTCTGGCAGGTTTTTCAGTGTGATTTGCGGAAAGGCCTCGAGCCGCGCCCTGATCCCGAGCCCGGTCGTGCCCGCTTCGCCGTCGATGAAGATGTTGGCCACAGAGGAATCCTTCAAAGAAGAGCCCGGCCTTCTCCCTGTGGGAGAAGGTTATGTCGTTCATCCAACAAAAAAGGCGGCCGAAGCCGCCTCTTGTGTCTCTGCGTTGCGCTGCGATCAGCGCTTCGAGAACTGGAAGCTGCGGCGGGCTTTCCGCTTGCCGTATTTCTTACGCTCGACCACACGCGAGTCGCGGGTGAGGAAGCCTTCATGCTTCAGCACCGGTCGCAGCTCGGGTTCATAATGCGTCAAAGCCTTGGCAAGTCCGTGACGGACGGCGCCCGCTTGCCCGGAGAGGCCGCCGCCGGCGACGGTGACCATCAGATCATATTGGGCGACGCGCTTTGCAACCCCAAGCGGCTGCTGCAGGATCATCCGCAGCACCGGGCGGGCGAAATAGACTTCGAGCGCCCGGCCGTTGATGGTGATCTTGCCGGAACCCGGCTTAATCCACACACGCGCCACGGCGTTCTTGCGCTTGCCGGTGGCATAGGCGCGGCCCAATTTATCGAGCTTCTGGACGTGGACAGGCGCGTCAGGCGCCGCTGCCGGTGTCTTCAGATCCTGAAGGGAAGAAAGAGTCTCAGCCATGATCAGGCGGCCCCCACGGCGGTCTTGCTGTTCTTGCGATTGAGGCTGGCAACGTCGAGCGTGGTCGGCGTCTGCGCTTCATGCGGATGGGTCGGGCCCTTGTAGACCCGGAGGTTGCCGAGCTGCTTGCGGCCGAGCGGCCCACGCGGAAGCATGCGCTCCACCGCCTTCTCGATCACCCGCTCCGGGAACTTCCCTTCGAGGATGAAGCGCGCGGTGCGCTCTTTGATGCCACCCTGATAGCCGGAGTAGTGATAATAGACCTTGTCTTCGCGCTTGCGGCCGGTCAGCACCACCTTCTCGGCATTGATGACAATGACATTGTCGCCATCGTCCATATGCGGCGTGAAGGTCGCCTTATGCTTGCCGCGCAGGCGCATCGCGATCAGCGTCGCGAGGCGGCCGACGACGAGGCCGTCGGCGTCGATCAAAATCCATTTCTTTTCAATATCCGACGCTTTGGCCGAATAGGTTTTACCGTACATGATGGGATGTTCCCGAAGAAAGGCCGCGGGAAGCGGCAATCCGAAGGCTCAGGCTTTTAGCAGAGGAAGCGATTTCGTCAACGCGAAACTATCGTTTTTCGGATGAAAAACAAATATCTAGACAAGATGGTATTATAATACCGTATTTCAGGCCCTGCCAAGCTTGAACCATGCCCTTGCCAAGGCATGTCTACCGCCCGACATTCCGGGCATGACGACAGCACCTCTTCGCAAAAGCCCAGATGACTATTCGGACGCGTTCCTCCGCGGAATCCTATCCGAGACCAAGGTCATTGCCGTGGTCGGCCTCTCGGCCGATCCCTCTCGTCCCTCGCACTATGTCTGCAAGTTCCTGAAGGAGCACGGCTATCAGACGGTCGGCGTCAATCCGGGCCTGGCCGGCAAGGAGATCGCCGGCTCGCCCGTCTATGCGCATCTCGCCGACATCCCCTTCCCGGTCGATATGGTCGACATCTTTCGCAATTCCGAAGCGGCCGGCGGTGTCGTCGACGAGACGCTGGCGCTCACGCCCAAGCCCAAGGCGATCTGGATGCAGCTCGACGTCATCAATGACGCAGCCGCCGCCAAAGCCAAGGCGCAAGGCCTGAAAGTGGTGATGAACCGTTGCCCGAAGATTGAATATCCGCGCCTCTATTCTAAAGAATCGCGCTGACGCGAATCACGCGGAACGGCAGGCGCGCTTCAAGGCAGGCTTGGAGGATTGCCGATGACCTGGGGATTGCCATGACCCATGAGGCTCTAGCGCCAGGCTTTGCCACTTTGGCCATCCATGCCGGCGGCCCGGTCACCGCGTCCCCCGAAAGCCTCTTCGCGCCGCTCGCGCATGGCATCTCGCTCTTCGGCCTCGAAGGCTTCGGCGACATCGCTTCGCATGGCACCTCTTCAAGCAATGCGATGCTCGAAGAGCGCATCGCGACGCTCGAAGGCGGCACGGCGGCGGTCGCCGTCGCCTCGGGCCGCGCCGCGCAATTTCTCGCTTTGCATATGCTGCTCGAACCCGGCGACGAACTCATCGCCGGCGGCTCGCCTTATGGCGGCGCGCTGCATCAGATCGGCGAAGCCTATCAAAGCTTCGGCTGGCGGGTGAAATGGGCCAATCCGTTGAAGCCCGTGAGCTTCGAGGCAGCGCTGTCGCCGCAGACGAAAGCCATCCTGATCGAGTCGCTCTCGCCCGCCTCCGGCATCACCGATATCGCCGCCATATCCGCGATTGCGCGGAAAGCCCGCGTGCCGCTCATCGTCGACAACACGCTGGCGACGCCCTATCTCGTCCGGCCGCTCGAACATGGCGCCGACATCATCATTCATTCGGCGGTGAAATGCCTTGGCGCCCATGAAACGCTGACCGGCGGCGTCATCGTCGACGGCGGCAGTTTCTTTTTCGAGGGCGATGCGCGCTACCCTTTGCTCTCGAAGCCGCGGCCGGAATTCGGCGGAAAGATCTTCGCCGAGCTCTTCGGCAATTTCGCTTTCGCCACCGCCTGCCGCATGCTCGGTCTCAACGAGCTTGGCCCGTCGCTCTCGCCGCTCAACGGTTTCCTGACGCTTGCCGGACTGGAAACACTGGCGCTGCGGATGGACCGGCATTCGCAAAGCGCATTGCGCGTCGCCCAATATCTCTTAAGCCACAGCGGCGTCGCGCAGGTGAATTATCCGGGCCTGCCGAGCGATCCAGCACATGGGCTCGCCAAGATCTACTGCCCGCATGGCGCGGGGGCTATGCTGCGCTTTCAGCATGCCGATGGCTATCATGCCGCGCGCAGCTTTATGCAGCATCTGAAGTTGTTTTCACGCCTCGACGACGTCGGCGATACACGCTCGCGCGCGCTGCATCCGGCCTCGACCACGCATCACTATCTCGACGATGTTGCGAAGGAGAAATCCGGCGCCGGTTCGGATGTGATCTGGCTGTCGATCGGGCTCGAAGATGTCGGCGACATTCTTGCCGATCTCGATCAGGCCTTAGACATGTCCCGGAAAAGTTGATCGACTTTTCCGACAAAGAATAGGCTCCAAGATTTTGGATCAAGCCGGTGTGTCCCGGTCAATGGATCGCCAAGCGATGCCATTTATTTTGCATCGGTCAAGGCGGGCTGAGCGCCCGCCATGCGCGCCTTGGATAGCATCTCGCGATTGACGACTGCGGTCGCCAGCACGAACATCGCAAAGGCCTGATGCACGAGCCCCGCCCAAAGCGGCACGACGAGCAGCAGCGTCATGATTCCCAAGCCGACTTGAACGAAGACGAGGCCGAAGAGATGGAAGGCCCGCTTCACCGGCCGGCTTCCGGGCGCCCAGATCTTGGCGCAGATCGCCTGCGCGACCACCAGCGCAAAGACAACATAAGCGACCATGCGGTGCTGGAACTGCACCATTGCCAGATTGTCCGTGAAGTTGCGCCAACAGGGTTCGAGCGCGAGAAGCAGGTCCGATGGCGGAATGATATGCCCGTCCATCAGCGGCCAGGTGTTATAGGCGCGCCCGGCCCGCAGGCCCGCGACGAGACCGCCGAGAAAGATCTGCACAAGAACAAGGATGATGGTGGCGCTGGCGAAGCGCCGTAAGCCGCCAAGCGACTGAACCACGCTTTGCGGCACGACGGTTTTCCGCGGCGTCAGCGACGACGCGATATAGACGATCAAAGCGAAGGTGATCGAGGCCAGGATCAAATGTAGCGCCAACCGCTCCTGCGCCACCTCGACGCGATGGACGAGGCCGGAACTCACCATCCACCAGCCGACGAAACCTTGCAGGCCCCCGAGCGCCAGAATACCGACGAGCTTTGGCGTCAGGCCGCGTGGAATCATGCCGCGCAGCCAGAAGATCACGAGCGGCACGGCGAAGACGAGGCCGATGAGACGCCCGAGCAGCCGATGGCTCCACTCCCACATGAAGATGAATTTGAAGCCGTCGAGCGTCATGGTGGAAAAGAGTTCTCTGTACTGCGGAATCTCTTTGTAGCGGCTGAATTCGGCCAGCCAGTCGGCTTGGCTCAGGGGCGGCAGGACGCCGGTGATCGGCTTCCATTCGGTGATGGAGAGGCCGGATTCCGTCAGCCGCGTGGTGCCGCCGAGGACAACCATGCAGAAGACCAGCGCTGCGGCCGTCCAAACCCAGATGCGCAGCGCGCGATGCGACGCGGCGGGCTGCGCTGCAGTGGTCGTGCCGAGCGCCGGCTCGCGCGCGAAAGAGGCTTGCGTCATGACGTTCCTTGCGATTGAAAGCTTAGCGGCGCCAGAGGGACCGGTTGCCGAGGGTGATAGAATTCGGCGGGGCCGAAGTCCACGCCCACTCTGTCGCATCGTCCGAGCTCCTTTGGACGGATTGCGGCATAAGGCCAAAACGACCGAGATGAGCCGCAGAACGAGAGGTTGAGCCCCTGATGTCCAAACGGCTGCGTAAATTCATCGGTGCCGTCGTCGTCATCATTTTCGTGACGGTCTATGCGCTCCTCGCCATGGTGCTGGCGCAAGCGCGGCCGGTACAGAACGCTGCCTGGTATGTGCAGACGCTCGTCTATGCCGTCCTCGGCATGGCCTGGGTTCTGCCGATGATGCCGCTGATCAAATGGATGGAGCGGCCGGACGCTGAATAGTTACGCCGCTTTCCGCGCCAGACTCCACAACGCGAACGGCGCGCCGGACAGAAGAATCTCGACCGCATCGAGACTCTGCCAATTGCCGTTGATCGACAGCCGCGGCAGCGCCATCAGTTGCGCCTGATGCTGCGGGAAGATCATGCCGGGCCGCGTTGTCACGGCGCTGGCAAAGCCGAGCTCTTGCGCGAGCTGGAATTCGCGTTCGCCGGCCGAAGTCCTATCGCCGACCGGATAGGCGAGGTGCCGCGCCTCCTTGCCGATATGCGCTTCGATGATGCGGCGGCTCTCGGTGAGTTCATGCCGCGCGAATTCCGCATCGCGCTTGGCAAGCCGCGGATGCGTCAGCGTATGAACGCCGATGGTCGCGAGCGGATGCCGCGCAACCTCTTCGACGCCGGCCCAATCGAGGCAGATGTCATCGACCAATTCTGCCGATGACAATCCCGCCACCTTCATCAAATGCGCGATGACATCGAGCAGTTCTTCTTCCGGGGCGGCGAGAAGATGGCGGTAAAGCTCGCTGAAGGCCGCGGCCTTTTCGGCCACCGTCGCGGAGGGCATCGAGACGCGCTCGCCGCCGATCTCGACTGCAATATAGGAGAGATGACGGATCGCCTCTTCCAGCTCGACCCACCAGAGCCGCGCTATGCGATCGGCGAAACCCGTGGCGACATAAGAAACAAACGGCGCCTTGTGGCGTTCGAGGATCGGCAGCGCGACATCGCGCAGATCCTTCGTGCCGTCGTCGAAGGTGAGCACGGCGAAAGGCCGCTCCGCCCCGCCCTGCTGCATCCGCAGCAAAGCCTCATCGAGGCTGACAATGTCGAAGCCGAGCGCAGCCAGCCGCGTCAGCACCGCATCGAAAAACTCCGGCGTGATCTCCAGCAGGCTGTTCGGCGTGAAAGCTTCGCCCGTTCGCGGCCGCACGCGATGAAACATCAAGATTGCGCCCATCCCGCGCGTGAAGGGCGCGGCGACTTTATGCAGGCGCGTCGCCCGGAACAGCGAAAAGCCCGAGGCGATCAGTAAATTTTTACCTTGGAAGTGACTTGGGAACAAAGCGCGTCCTCAGATGAAAGCTCGTAGTAGATCACGTCATAAACGTGAGCGATTCTAAAGAGTTAGAGCGGGATTTTGTGCGAAAAACCGCCCACACTTTTCGCATCCCGCTCTATTCTGGCAAGGTCTCGTTGATCTTTCGTTGCTAAAAACAAGCGGTTTTGTTTCTAAGGGTGGTCACGCGTGACTGTGACGGATTACGCCGCTTCGCTGCCGATTGCGCGCAGCCGCACGGACGCGGATACCGGCGCAGCCGCGACGCAGATGCCGATCGCGCACATTGCGGTCTTCCGTGACCCGCAGGAGGTCGAGGCCGCTTGGGCGGAGCTCGAAGCCCGCGTTCCATCCTCGATCTATCAGACCCGCGCTTTTCTGAAGCCCTGGATCGAGACGCTCGGCGCCATGCGCGGCATCGAGCCGATGTTCGTCTTGGGCAAGGATGCGCTCGGCCACGCCGCCATCCTGCTGTGCCTCGGCATCGAACGGCATGGCCCGTTCCGTATCGGCACATTCCTCGGCGGCAAGGAAACGAATTTCAATCTCGGCCTCTGCCGGCTTGATGTGCGACTGAGCGCGGCCGATCTCAGCCAGCTTCTGCGCACTGCCGCGAAATCCATGGGCGCCGCTGCGCCGCATTGTTTCCTTCTGCAGAACCAGCCGGAGAGCTGGGAAGGGATCGCCAATCCGCTCGCGGCGCTGCCGCATCAGCCGAGTCCGAGCTTTGCCTATACGACTCCGCTCGAACCGAACGGCGAAAAATTCGTCGCGGCGAAACAGTCGAAAGATACACGCAAAAAACTCCGCAAGAAGGAGACACGGCTTACCGAACTCGGCGCGGTGACGGCGATAGCCAACGACACGCCCGATGCTGCGCGCGTCATCGTCGACGCCTTTCTGCGCCAGAAGATCGCGCGCGCGGAAGCACAGGCCTATGATGCGGATTTCGCGACGCCGGCCATGCGCGGCTTTCTCGAACGGCTCGCGGTTCCGCAAGGCAGCGATGCGGCGCTCGAATTTCATGCGCTTGCCTGCGGCGACAAGATCGTCGCGACCTATGCCGGCGGCACGCATCGCAACCACTTCAGCTGCCTCGTCAATTCGTTTGACGCCGATCCCGAGATCGCCAAATCGAGTCCCGGCGATCTTCTCTTGATGCGGCTCATTGCCAGCCAATGCGATAAGGGCCGCGACGGCTTCGATCTCGGCATCGGCGAAGCGCGCTATAAGGCGAGCTATTGCGATGTGACCGTGCCGCTGTTCGACACGGTCTTTCCAGTCGGCATCCTCGGCCAGTTCTATGGCGCCGGCGTCGCGGCGCGTCTCAAGCTGAAGCGGACCATCAAGCAGAATCCGCAGCTTTTCGGCCGCTTGAAGCGGCTGCGCCAGGTCTTCCGCCCCGCCCAGCACTGATCGTCCAGCACACCCCGAGCCTCGGCTTTTCGGCAGAGGCCGTCAGCGGACAATCGCCTCTTTTTCCGATGAGACGCCGCGCCGAAATCCATTATGAAAGGTGCCGTTGGCGCCAATGCGCCGCAAGCGTGAATGAAGAGGACGGTGACGATGAAAGTTGCATTTCTTGGCCTCGGCGTAATGGGCTATCCGATGGCCGGCCATCTAAAAAAGAAGGGCCATGAGGTCACCGTCTACAACCGCTCGCATGTCAAGGCGGAGAAATGGGCGGCGGAATTCGCTGGCAAGGCCATGCCGACGCCGCGCGCGGCAGCGGAAAGCCAGGAGATCGTCTTCGCCTGCGTCGGCAATGACAACGACGTCCGCGCGATAACACTGGCCGACGACGGCGCCTTCGCCGGCATGTCGAAGGGTGCCGTCTTCGTCGACAATACGACGGATTCGGCTACGGTCGCGCGCGACCTCTATAAGGAAGCGAAAGCCCGCGGCCTCGGCTTCATCGATGCGCCCGTCTCGGGCGGCCAGGCCGGCGCCGAGAATGGCGCGCTCACCGTAATGTGCGGCGGCGATGCGGCGGATTACGCAAAGGCAGAACCGGCTATTCTCGCCTATGCGAAAGCCAGCCGCCTGATGGGCCCTGCAGGTTCGGGCCAGCTCACAAAAATGTGCAATCAGATCTGCATCGCTGGCATCGTCGAGGGGCTGGCGGAAGCCATCCATTTCGGCCGCATCGTGGGCCTCGACATGGAAGCGGTGATCGACGTCATCTCCAAGGGCGCGGCACAAAGCTGGCAGATGGAAAACCGCTACAAGACCATGCTGCAGGACAAATTCGATTTCGGCTTCGCGGTCGATTGGATGCGCAAGGACCTCGGCATCTGCCTTGAAGAGGCCCACCGCAGCGGCGCGCATCTGCCGATGGCTGCCCTTGTCGATCAATTCTATTCGGAAGTGCAGTCGATGGGCGGCGGACGTTGGGACACGTCGAGCCTGATTGCCCGCTTGGATCACAAATAACAAAGGCGCAAATTCATTGCGCTGCGGCAATCATTATGTCGGTTCGATGAAGTTAAGCCTGTGACAAAGGTGATGGAACCACAAAAGGGGGAAGTGTAATTGACCCTAGTTGCGATCGCTGATTAGATCGCAATGCCGACAGGCTCCATTGATCTCAAAGACTGGGGACCGCCATGAAATCCATCGCTCTTGCCTTGGCTCTCAGCATGATTGCAGCGTCGGCCTATGCCGCCGACACCATGAGCTGCAAGCCCGAAAAGAAACTCGCGGGCGCGGCGCTCAAGAGCTCGGTCACGAGCTGCTGCAACAAGCAAGCGGAAGCGAATAAATATTCCGGCGCCGCCAAAAGTAGCTTCGTCAAGAAATGCATCACCGACGGCATGGCTCAATAAGAGCCATTCCGGGGTCGTTCGACAGGAGGGTACGTATGCTGACTTTCAAACGCGCGAGCTTGGCTTTTGCCAGCGGCGCGCTGGTTCTTGGTTTTGCCTGCGCGACCCCGGCGTCCGCAGAGTCCATCAAGAAGCAGTGCAGCGCGCAATATCAGGCGGCCAAGAAGGCGAAGACGCTGAACGGCCAGAAGTGGAACGACTTCTATAAGCAGTGCGAAGCACAGCTGAAGGGCGCATCGCCCGCAGCGGCTCCGGCTGCCGCAGCGCCAGCCGCTGCTGCTCCGGCACCTGCTCCTGCTCCAGCCCCGGCACCCGCGCCTGCTCCCGTCGCGAAGCCGAAGCCGGCCGTCGCTGGCACGCCGCCGGCCGTGACAGGTCCGATCGTCTATCCGAAGCAGATCGATCCGAAATACGCCAGCCTGTCGCCGGGCAAGGGCCGCTTCAAGACCTGTGACGACCAATATAATGCGAACAAGGCCACCAATTCGAACGGCGGCCTGAAATGGATCGAAAAGGGCGGCGGTTACTACAGCCTCTGCAACAAGCATCTGAAGGGCGAATAAGCGCCCTGCCGATGCAAAGACTTTAAAGAGAATGGTCGGCAGTTTCTGCCGGCCATTTTCGTCGCCCCGATCGCTCAGGGAATGAGGATGATCGAGCCGGTCGTCTCGCGGCCTTCGAGCGCCTTATGCGCCGCGACAACATCCTCGAGCTTATAGGTCGCGTGGACGCCGATCTTCACCTCGCCTTTGCTGACGACCTTGATGAGATCGCGCGCCATCTTTTCGAGATCGGAGGCTTTCGCAGCATAAGTATTGAGCGACGGCCGCGTGGCAAAGAGCGAGCCCTTCTGTGACAGGAGACCGATGTTGAAGGCCTCGATCGGACCTGATGCCGAGCCGAAGCTCACGAACATGCCGAGCGGCCGGATGCAATCGAGCGAGGCCGGAAAGGTCGCCTTGCCGACGCCGTCGTAGACAACATCACAGAGTTTGCCTTTGGTGATCGTCTTCACCGCTTCGACGAAATCCGTTTCGCGATAGAGGATGACGTCCTTGGCGCCGGCCTGCTTGGCGAGCTTGGCCTTCTCTTCCGAGCCCACCGTACCGATGACATGGGCGCCCAAGGCCTTGCCCCATTGGCAGAGGATCAGGCCGACGCCGCCGGCCGCGGCATGGACGAGGATGGTGTCGCCCTTCTTCACCTTATAGGTCCGGCGCAGCAGATATTGCGCTGTCAGGCCTTTGAGAAACATGCCGGCTGCCGTCTCATAGGAGATGCTCTTGGGCAGTTTGATGAGCCGCGTCGCATCGACATTGCGCTCCTGCGCATAGCCGCCCAGATTGGCGACATAACCGACGCGATCGCCAATTTTGACGTCCTTCACACCTTCGCCGAGCGCTACGACCTCTCCCGCCGCCTCATTGCCGGGAATGAAGGGCTTCTGCGCCACTGGATAATGGCCGGTGCGGAAATAGACATCGATGAAATTGACGCCGATGGCGTGGTTACGGACTCTCGCCTCCCCTGCTTCCGGCGGACCGAGCTCGATATCCGCAATCCGCATCACTTCCGGGCCACCGAAGTCCTGAACCTGTACCGCCTTGACCATCTGCTGCGCGCTCCTGTCGATGTGAGCCGCGGCGCAAGGCACGGCGGCTTCCATGGCTTCAGATAGCACGGCGAAGGAAGGGTGCCAGGTCACGCCCGCGTCAGCTGTTGAGACTGGCCGGAATCAGATCGCGAGGCGCGCCCCGACCACGGCGAGCGTGCAAGCGAGAACCGTCCGCAGCAGGCGGTCGGGCACATGGGCGGCAAGCTGGCTGCCGATGGCGATGCCGGGCAGTGAGCCGACCAACAGCGACGCCAACAGGCCGAAGTTGATCGAGCCCAAATACCAATGGCCGAGCCCGGCGATGAGCGTCAGAGGCACCGCATGGGCGATGTCCGAGCCGACGATCTTGGCGACCGGTTGCTTCGGATAAAGCAGGATGAGGACGGTGGCGCCGATGGCGCCGGCACCGACCGAGGACAGCGTCACCAGGAAGCCGAGGAACAGGCCCAGGATGATGGTCGTCCATTTGGCCTGACGGTCTGTCATGCCCTCGGTGAAGCGGGCGATATGCTCAAGCAGCCATTTGCGCAGAAGGAGCGCGGCCGCCGTCAAGATTAGGGCGAAGCCGAGAAGCGTGGTGATGACGCTGGACGCCAGATGCTGGGTCGGCCCGAAATATTTGAGCGCCGCCAGCGCCACGAATGTCGCCGGGACACTGCCATAGGCGAGGTGCCGGACGATCCGCCAATCGATCGTCTTATTGAAACCATGAACGAATGTGCCGCCGGCCTTGGTGATGGCGGCGTAGAGAAGATCGGTTCCGACCGCCGAGGCCGGCGCAAAGCCGAATAGGAGAACGAGAAGCGGCGTCATCAGCGAGCCGCCACCGACGCCGGTTAGGCCGACCAGCATACCGACCAGAAAACCGGACAGCGAATAGAGGTAGTTGATCCCGTGCCAGACCATTCGCGTGATCCCGTTCGAGCCCCCAACCACGGAGAACGTGGGCGGAATATTCATTACTCTACAAAATCTATATTTTATGGGAAAGATGCTGTCAAGGCCCAGCGCGGAGCTCGAATTATAAAGCGTTACTTTAAATTTGCTGCATAACTTGCTGTTTAAAGCTGATATCCGCCTTCTTTAACTACCGCCACTTTACCTTAAACTTCAGCATGGACTGGCAGGTCCCATTTCCGCTTATGCAATTCAACGGCAATCAAGCTGATGGGTTCGCCCGCGCCGCGATGATTTCGCCGACCAAGGCCGCGGCGCGGTCGCTTGGGCTCTCACCGCCCGGCAGAAGCAGGCGGCGCGCAATGCGTGGAAAGACGCCGAGCTGACGCTGCCGCGCCTGTCCGTTCTCCTGCCCGTCCTCGAGCAGCGCAGCTAAAGCCGCGGCCAGCTTTTCGGCTGTGCAGTCTTCTTGGAGGAATTCGGGGACAGCATTTTCGCCGAGGATCAGATTCGGCAGCACGATCGACGGCACTTTGATAAGTGGCCGCAGCCAGGCCTCGGCCGGCGAGACGCGATAGGCCACGATCTGCGGCACCTCGGCAAGGGCCAGTTCGAGCGTCACCGTTCCGGACGCGGCGAGCGCCGCCCGCGCCTGCCGAAAGCTCGCATATTTCTCCGCCTCGGTCCGCACCATGCGCGGTTTGATCGGCCAATGCGCGATATGGTGGTCGATTTCCGGCGCGAGATGCGACACAGCCGGCAGCACAGCCTCCACGGCGCCCGCCTCCGCGACGAGCCGCTCCAACGTCTGACCGAAGACCGGCATCAATCGCGCAATCTCGCTATGGCGCGAGCCCGGCAGAATGACGAGCAGCGGCGGCTCTCCGGCCCGCCGCTTTAAATCCTCAGAACCCGGCTTGAGCTCAGAGGCCCGCTCCACCAACGGATGGCCGACATAGCTGCAGGGCGGCCCCTGTAGCCGCCGGTAGGCCTCAGGCTCGAAGGGCAGCAGCGCCAGCACGTGATCGATATAGGCGCGCATCTGCCGCGCCCGGCCCTGGCGCCAGGCCCAGACGGTCGGGCTTACATAATCGATGATCGGCATGTCCGGCAGAAGCCCGCGGCAGCGACGCGCGACGCGATGGGTGAAGTCGGGACTGTCGATGATGACGAGCGCGTCGGGCTTCTCGGCAATGACGGCCGCGGCGGTCTGGTCCAGCCGCCGCAGGAGCGACGGCAGGCGGGCGAGAACCGGCAGAATGCCGTTGACGGCAATATCCGCGAGCGGAAACAGGCTCGCGAGTCCCGCCTCCGTCATCGCCGGACCGCCTACGCCGAGGAACTCGAATGGGGTCTCCGGCGCGCTTTTTTGGAGCGCGCGCATGAGCCCGCCGCCGAGCTGATCGCCCGATGCTTCGCCGGCGACGAGGAAGATCCGCCTCTTCATCGCGCGTTTACCGTGACCGTCCGAGGCGTGAAAAACCGGCCGATTGCATAAAAGTTTAGTCTTTCGCTTCCGAACTCACCAAAGGAGGTCCGGCAAATTCGCCCGTGAAGAGACGGGGAGCAAGCCCCGTCCGATGCGGGGGTTTGTTGATGCGTACGAAGGCGAATGTTTGCGCTGTCTTGGTGACGTCCATAATGGCGTTGGCGATGGCCGCTACGCCGGGCAAGGCCGACGGGATCAATCTGAAATCGACGTTTGAAGCCAGCGGCGGTCCGACCTCCGTGCCTTACGGCTGGGTCGACTTCTGCCATCGCCAACCGCAGGAATGCAGCCAGCCCGTTATGGCGCCTACGGATCTGGCGCTCACCAAGGAGAATTGGCAGGCCCTCAACAAGGTCAACCGGATGGTCAATCAGACGATCATCCCGGTCTCGAACTATGATCATTGGGGCACCATGCTCGACCATTGGGACTACCCGGTCGATGGCAAGGGCGACTGCAAGATCTACGCTTTGTGGAAGCGTAAGCTTCTCATGGATGCTGGCCTCCCGCGCCAGGCGCTGCTGATGACCATCGTGCGCGATGAAAATGGCGAAGGCCACACGATCCTCACCGTGCGCACGGATCGCGGCGACTTCATTCTCGACAATATGCGTCATGACATTCGGGCTTGGGACGAGACTGGCTACCAGTTCTATAAGCGCCAGTCGCAGCAGAACCCGAACATCTGGGTCTCGATTGTCGGCTCCGAGCCGGTGGCTTCGAACATGCCGCAGCGGACGGGTTCAAGCACTGGCGCCGGGCTCGGGCATGCAGACCGCCCGCTCGTTGCTCCGGGCAAGAAAGTCAAGGATGGCGGCAACGTCCACGTTTCCGGTAAAGCTTCGGGTCACGTCGGCAATCCGCTCCTGAAGGTTTCCCTCCGGGGCAAATAAAAGCCGATAGGCACGGCGCAGCTCATTGATCGCCTCGCGCGAAAAGCCGCGCCGTTTGAGACCGATGAGATTGAGTCCGGCAAGATAAGCGCGGTTGCCCATCGCCAGACCGTAGGGAATGAGATCGCGGTCGAGACCGCTCATGCCGCCGACGAAGGCATGCTCGCCCACTCGGGTGAATTGGATCACCGCGGAGCCGCCACCAAAGGCGGCATAGTCGCCAATGCTGACGTGGCCGGCAATCATCACATTGTTTGATAGAACGACGTCATTGCCGACGCGGCAATCATGGCCGACATGGGCATTCGCCAGAAAGGCGCAGCGGTCACCGATCGTCGTGACCATGCCGCCGCCTTCCGTGCCCGGGCTGATCGTCACCCCTTCCCTGATGATGCAATCCTGGCCGATTTCGAGTGTCGACGGCTCGCCGCGATATTTCAAATCCTGCGGCGCATGGCCGATGGAGGCGAAGGGATAGATCCGCGTGCGCGCACCGACCGTCGTGCGCCCGGCGACCACTGCATGCGAGAGAAGCTCGACGTCCGCGCCGAGCACGACATCGGCGCCGACATGGCAGAAGGGCCCGATCTTGACGCCGGCACCCAGATGCGCGCCAGGCTCGACGACCGCCGTCGGATGAATAAAAGTCGCGGCGGCATCTTTCGTCATTTACCTTGCGTCACCCGCTTCGCGTCATCCGGTTTCATCATGGGCCTTTGGCCGGGGCCTCATCGGGCACGAGCATGGCCGAAATCTCCGCCTCGCAAACAAGCACGCCATCGACCATCGCCCGGCCGCGATACCACATCATGGTCTTGCGCTGGTTGAGCTTGGTCATATGGAATTCGACTCGGTCGCCGGGCATTACGGGCTTGCGGAACTTCGCCTTGTCGATCGTCATGAAATAAACCAGCGGCGGTTTGGTGCCGCCGAGCTGCGCATTAATGCACAGAGCGCCGGCTGTCTGCGCCATGCCTTCGATCAGAAGGACGCCTGGCATGACCGGCCGCTCCGGGAAGTGGCCCTGAAACTGCGGCTCGTTTACGCTGACATTCTTGATCCCGATGCAGGACTCGTCACCCTTCGCCTCGATGATGCGATCGACGAGCAGGAAGGGATAGCGATGCGGCAGTGAAGCAAGCAGCCGCTGGATGTCGAAACTCTCGAGTGTCGCTGCCGGCACGTCGTCCATAGCCTGCCTTCTTCCTACCTTTTCGCTTGTTGCTCTAACGCTTGCGCGGCCGCCGGGCCGCCGTCACGAGACGACCAAGCACGATATGGGCGCGTAGCCAATCGTGAAAACTGCGCGCCGGGGTGCCGCCGAGCTTCGCCTTGGGCGGCACGTCGGCGATCACCCCCGATTGGGCGGCGATCTGAGCGCCCGCGCCGACCGTCAGATGACCTGCAAAGCCCGCCTGCCCGCCGACGCTGACGAAATCGGCGAGTTCGGCGGAGCCCGAAATACCGGTCTGCGCGACGATCAGGCAATGCCGTCCGATCCGAACGTTATGGCCGATCTGGACCAGATTATCGATCTTGGTCCCCTCGCCGATGACCGTGTCGCGCAAGGCGCCGCGGTCGATGGTGCTGTTGGCGCCGATCTCGACATCGTCCTGGATGATGACCCGGCCGATCTGCGGCACTTTCATGTGACCGCGCGCACCGATGGCGAAACCGAATCCGTCCTGGCCGATCGCCGCTCCGGCATGAATGATCACCCGATTGCCGATCAGCGCATGGGCGATCCGCACGCCCGGCCCGATCAGGCAATTGCGGCCAATGCGGACTTGCGGGCCGACGACGGCATTGGGACCGATCGACGAGCCGGAGCCGATCTCGGCCCCCGGCCCGATCACCGCGCCCGGATCGACGATCACATCGGCCTCGAGGCGTGCTTCATGATGAAGAAAGGCGCCCGGGCTGACGCCGGCGCTGCCGAAATAGGACTGCGGCGTGACCGCCGCCGGAAACATCTCGGTGAGCACTTCGGCCAAAGCGCGATACGGCTCCGGCGTTACCAGAGCGATTGTTCCGCCCGGCACGCGATCGGCATAGCGCGGCCCGACGATACAGGCCGTGGCACGCGTCGCAGCCAGCGCATCGAGATATTTCGGATTGTCGAAGAAAGTCAGCGCCCCCGCCCCTGCCGTATCGAGCGGTGCGACGCGATCGATGATGACGGCGGATGGATCGGCAACACCCGTCGCCTTGGCGCCGGTCCAGTCGGCGCCAGTCCAAGCCAGGATCTCGGCCAGGGTCACCTGCGGGACGGGGCGGAAGAAAACCGGGTCGCTCATCGTGGATTAAATCGCGCTTGGGCCAATCGCGCTTGGGGCGTGGCTGGCAGGCATAGCCAAAGGCGCGCGTAACTCAAGTCTCAAGCGTCTTTTGCCGCCCGATCTTTGCGGATGCAGTGAACGCGAACCCGCTGAATAGGTTCGCTTTGGCCTTCAAGCACCCGAAATCTATAGAGAAATCGCGGCTCTAAACGAACCTGCGCCCCGGAGGGCGCAGGAATGAGATGTCTCTGCCGGGCGACGGCGTCAGAACGTCGTGCCGCCTGTGAAGCTGAAGAACTGCGTCTGGTCGTACGGATTCTTCGTGAGCGCCTTGGCGAAGTCGAAGCGGATCGGACCCAGCGGCGACGCCCAGATGAGCGATGCACCGACAGAGCTGCGGATCTCAGGCGAGTCGCCGCCGACGGTGATCGTATTACCCTGTGTGAAGAACGGCGCCTGGTTATACGGAATGATCGCACAAGTGTAGCAGGTCGTCAGATTGGGGCCGGCGAAGTTCGTCTGGCCGTGATAGCCCCAGAGTGCACCGGCATCGGCGAAGACCGCGCCGCGCAGACCGATTTCCTTCGGCATGCCCCAGATCGGGAACTGGGCTTCAACCGACGCACCCCAATATTTCGTACCACCGAGCGGGTTGCCGTTCGGATTGATGCCATTCGAAATATCGCGCGGTCCGATACCAGCCGGCGCGAAGCCGCGGACGAGCGTCGGGCCAAGCATAAAGTTGTCGACGATACGCAGCCCGTTGCTGCTCAGCGGATTCAGGAAACCGCCTTGCAGGTGCAACAGGCCGACGATGTCGTACTCGTCCCAGATCGAGTGGTAGTAGCGGAAGTCGCCGCTCGTGCGCAGATAGTGTTCGTCACCACCGGCGCCGGCGAAATCTTCGCGCCAATCCGCATGAATGCCGCTCGTCGGGTTCTTGTTATTGTCGAGCGAGTTGTAGCTCAGGGTGAAGCCCGGCATCGAGGTCAGCGTCGTACCGGCCGCCTGCTTCAGCGCGAGCGACGCTTCGCCGTTGGTCAAGCAGCTGTTGAACGGACTCGCCTGCGGCTGCACACCCGAATTGGTGCCGTCCGGATTGTTGACCGGCGTGACGCCGAAGATCGGATTACCGGTGCCGGGGCAGTCGTTATAGGGAAACGAGCTGCTGTCTGGGATCGATATCCGGGACGAATAGATGCTGTAACGCGGCTGGAAGGTGATCTCTTCCGTGATCGGCAAGCCGAACCGCGCCGTGCCGCCGACCATGAAGTTATTGTAGAACATGTACGGCGAAACGGATGAATCCTTCGCGAAGACGTCGAAGCCCGCGGCGATACGATGGCCGAGGAAATAGGGCTCAGTGAAGGAGAAGGTGACGCCCTTCGTATACTGGCCGCCGCTGACGGACAGTTTGACGAACTGGCCACGGCCCATGAAATTGGTCTCTTGGACCGACACTTCGCCGATAATACCGTCGAGAGTCGAATAGCCGCCTGTCACCGAGAATGAGCCGGTCGGCTGATCCTCGACCGTGACGATGACGATCACGCGGTCAGGCGACGAGCCCGGTTCGGTCGTGACCTTGACCTTCTTGAAGAAGCCGAGGCTGTTGAGCCGCCGCTCGGCGCGGTCGATCATCACTTTGTTGTAGGCATCGCCTTCGACGATGTCGAATTCGCGCCGGATGACGTAGTCGCGCGTTCTCGTGTTGCCGCGAATGTCGATGCGCTCGACGTAGACGCGCGGACCCTGATCGATCACAAAGACGACTCTCACGGTGCGCGTCGTCGGATCACGGTCGCCGCGCGGATGCACCTGCGAGAACGCGTAGCCGCGCTTCATCACTTCTGCGGTCAGCGCTTCGGTGGTCTTCTGGACGAGATCGCCATTATAGGTCTCGCCGCGGCCGAATTTGAGGAACGGCCGCAAGGTGGCGCCATCGATGGCCGGGATATGCGATTCGACGTCGACACCCGCGACCGTATATTGGACGCCCTCTTCCACCGTGATGGTGATGATGTAGCCCTTCTTGTCGGGATCGTAGTGCGCGTCGGAGCCGATGACGCGGAAATCCGCATAGCCATGCTTCAGGTAGAAGCGCCTGATCAGTTCGAGATCGGACGCAATCTTGTCCGGATCATAGACATCGGACGACTTGAACCACGACAGCCAGTTCATCTCCGTCGTCTGCATGAGATCGCGGAGCTTGCTGGACGGGAAAGCGTGATTGCCGATGAACTCGATGGATTTGATGCCGGTCTTCTCGCCCTCTTTGATGGTGAAGATGACGTCGACCTTGCCATTCGGGAGCGTGTTCAGGCGATAGGTCACCTCGGCAGCGGCGTTGCCGGAGCGCCGATAGACGTCCTTGATGCGTTCGACGTCGGCCTCGACCACGGCCTTATTGAACGGACCGCGCGTCTTCGACTGGATCGAAGTGGTCAGCTGGTCGGATTTGACCTTGCTGTTGCCCTCGAAGAACACCCGGTTGATCTGGTTGTTTTCGACGACGTGGACAATGATTTCGCCGCCTGCGTGGCTCACCCGGACGTCGGAGAAAAGGCCCGTCGCATAGAGGTCCTTGACGCCCTTATTGACCGAGGCCGCGTCCGTTCCGGTGAAATAGGAACGGATCGTCTCCTCATCGACGCGGTTGTTGCCTTCGATCTCAATGCCAGCTGCATGCGCCAGCGAAGATACCGAGGCGAAGGCCGGCATCAGAAGCGCGAGAAGCAGAACGAACCGGAAGAAATGACCCTTGAAGAATTTCATTTACACCCGGTCCCCGCCTCTATCGTACCGATCCGCGTCGCGGGCCCTATGGCAAGCTCCCCTCAGAACCGCCCGGCACCCGTCGCTTGTTTGTTTGTTGTCTCAGAATCGCGGCGCTTGAGCACGCCGGTCAACGCTCGACTCTTTGACCAAGGTTCTGCGATCGTACTTCCACGACTGATAACCCACAAAGATCATCAAGCCGCAGGTTCCGCTTCTACCTGTTTTGTACCGCGCTGCCAAAGGGGTTAATAGTCGCCGAGGCGGTTTTCGCTCTTGCGTGGCGAGCAAGACACGCTTCACGGCGGGCGCCGAAACGCGTTGTCCTGGCCCGATTTTAGCCCCCCGTTGGCCCAGTCCAAGGCAGCCAGAAGAATGTCCGACTTGGGCCAAAGTTGGGCCAAGGAATCAATGAATTAGGCGCAAAATATCATTGTATGTTGCAAAAATCATCAAACCTAGAACGAGGGTAAATCCAATCTTGAAGCCAAACTGTTGGATCTTGGCATCCAAGGCGCGTCCGCGCACCGCTTCGATCGCGTAATAGAACAGGTGGCCGCCATCGAGCAGCGGGATCGGCAGAAGGTTCAAAATCCCGATCGAGATCGACAAGACTGCGGCAAGGTTCAAGAGCGCCGCGAGTCCATATTTGGCCACCTGGCCGGAAACTTCAGCGATGCGGATCGGTCCTGACAATTGATCGGTCGATTCGCGGCCGGCGAAGAGGCCAGCGACATAATTGCCGGTCTGCTGAACGATGAACCACGTCTCATTCGTCGCAAGGCGAACCGAATCGACAAATCCGTAATGCTGGAGGTGCCAATTCGCCTTGCTCGGATTGACTTCGACCCCGAGCACACCGGTCCAGGTCTGGCCGAAAGCGGTCTTCAGTTCGCGCCGTTGCGGAGTCGCAATCAGGGTGAGGTCTTGGCCCTGGCGATCGACGACAAAGCTCAAGGCCTTGTTGCTCGAGACTTGCACGATTCGCTGCATGTCTTCGAAACTGTCGATCTTCGCGCCATTGATTGAGAGCACGACGTCGCCCGGCGCAAAACCGGCGGCCTGAGCGGCACTGCCGGCAACGACTTTCTCGATCTGCGGAACGAGAATGCCGCGTCCCTCCACCAGATAGATTCCGGTGAAGATCGCGATCGCGAGAATGAAATTGGCGATCGGCCCGGCGGCAACGATGGCGGCGCGCTTCCAAACCTTTTGGGTGAAGAACGTCACCGACTTTTCCGATTCGGGCATGCTGGCGAGCGTCTCGACGTCGCTCATCGAGGCGCCATTGGCATCGCCATGGAATTTCACATAGCCGCCGAGCGGCAGAAGGCCGATGCGCCAGCGCGTGCCGCTACGATCCGTGAAGTGGAAGAGCTCGGGGCCGAAACCGAGCGAAAAGGCGTCGACCTTCACGCCGCAGAGCCGGCCAATGATGAAATGGCCGAACTCGTGAAAGAAGATCACGATGCTGAGAACGAACAGAAACGCGAGGATGGCTTCGAAGAAGGAGGGCACGCGGCTGCCCAAAACATCCAAGACAGGAAAGAAAGCAGCGCCGAGAGAACCCAGGCCAGCAATTAACGTCATCATTCCTCCTCGGAGGGAACCCCGGTGCGGCGTTTGGTTACCAATTTCTTACCATGCCGGATCAGATTTAATGCGCCAAGAGGGTACGCGTCCTTTCTCTCGCCATATGGTCAATGGTTAAAGCATCCGCAACAGATTGTGGTTCATGCGATGACCCATCGCCGAGCATCGCCTCACAGCAGCGCTCCACCAGCCGCGCGATCTCGTGGAAGGAAATCTTCCGCTCCAGGAAAGCCGAGACCGCGACTTCATTGGCGGCATTGAGCACGGTCGGCGCCCCATTCCCGGTGCGCAATGCGTCGAGCGCCACCCTGAGCGCGGGAAAGCGGTCGAAATCCGGCCGCTCGAAGGTCAATTGACCGACCGCGGCGAGATCGAGCCGGCGCGCGCCGGTCGTCAGCCGATGTGGATAAGACAGGCAATGGGCGATCGGCACCCGCATATCGGGCGCCGCGAGCCCGGCCGTAACCGATCCGTCGCGGAATGCGACGAGGCCATGAACGATGGACTGGGCATGGACCAGGACATCGAGGCGCTCACGCTCAATGCCAAAAAGGTGATGTGCTTCAATAACTTCCAGGCCTTTGTTCATCAAGCCTGCTGAGTCGATCGTGACCTTCGGACCCATCGACCAATTGGGATGTTTGAGGGCCTGCTCGGGCGTCGCCTTGGCAATTGCCTCGGCGGTCCAGGTGCGGAACGGACCGCCCGAAGCTGTCAGCGTCATCATCTCGATTTGATCGACTTCAGCATCGCCGAGCGCCTGGAAGATGGCATTGTGCTCGCTGTCGACGGGCAGAAGCCGCGTTCCCATCGCCGCCGCCTGGCGGATGAATGCGGGACCGGCGCAAACGAGGCATTCCTTGTTGGCGAGGGCGACGGTACGCCCGGCCGAGAGTGCTGCATAAGTCGGCTCGACACCCGCCGTGCCGGCAATCGCCCCCATCACCATGTCCGAGGGATGTAGCGCCGCCTCGACGACGGCCGCGGGACCCGCCGCCGCCTTGATGTCGGTGCCGGACAAGGCCTCTTTCAGAGCCGCATAACCGCTCGGATCGGCGAGCGCGGCGAAGCGTGCGCCGAGTTCGCGCGCCGTACGTGCGAGAGCGATGGGGTCGCGACCGCCCGCGACGGCGGCCACCGTGAAGGCGCCCTTCGATCCCAAAATGATGTCGGCCGTCGATTTGCCGATCGAGCCGGTCGCTCCGAGGATGACGATCGAGCGCGGCGCATCATTGGCCGCCGCGAGAACCGCGTCCTTCGCCGCTTGCGCAGCCGTCATCCGCCGCAATTCAGCCTGTCCCGCCATGATCGATCCTTACATCCAGTGAAACAGGCCTTCCGCCGGCGACGGAAATCCCAGTCCGTGCAGCGTGCCGAGGAGTGCAACCCAGGCCGCCGCAGCAATAAAACCGTCGAGGCGGTCCATCATCCCGCCATGTCCAGGGATGAGGCCGCTCGAATCCTTGGCGCCGAAACGGCGCTTGGTCCAGGATTCGAAGAGGTCGCCCCCCTGCGCGACGGCGGAGGTTATAAGCCCGAGCAGGAAGAGGACAAGCGGAGGCGAAGGCGTATCGACATGGCTGATAGAGGCGGCCAGAAGGAGGAACAAGGATCCGAGCGCAGCGCCGCCGACCATGCCGACCAGCGTGCCGGCCCAAGTCTTCGAGGGCGAAATCTGCGGGGCGAAGCGCGGGCCGCCGATGAGCCGGCCGGCGAAATAGGCCACGACATCGGTTCCCCAAACGACCGCGAAGAGCCAGCCGACCGCCCGCTCCCCAAAGGGGAACGACGGCCGCAAGGTCAGAACCGAGATAATGAGGCTGCCCGCATAGATGACGCCCGCCGCGCTCCAGCCGCGCCGTCCGGCTCCGGCGACATAGGCGCAGGCACAAGCACCCAGCAGTAAAGCGAGAAAGGCGAAACCGGGATAAGCAGAATAAGCCAGCCAGGCGGCCACGAAAATGGCGGCCGATCCGGCCGCCAGCCGCGGCATCAAGCGCTCACTCGCGACCAGGCGCTGCCATTCGACATGGACGGCGAGTGCCGCGGCCAGCCATGCAATTGCGAAAGGAATGCCCCCGGCGATCCAGGTGGAGACGGCGATCCCCGCCAGGATGAGCGACGATAGGATGCGCGGCCCAAGATCTGTGAGGCGTCCCCGCAACCAGGCCAACCGTCCCCCTCGCGGCGCGTTCGGTTGCGGCGCGGCCGCGCTTTCAGCAATCGGATTCGGCACATCGCCAGGCAAGGTCATCGGAATTTCGCTCATCGAGCTGTGCGGCGAGGCCAAATGTTAGGGGCAAAACGCGCCGAAGGCGGCCCAAGGTCAAGAACAAAAAGCACGGCAATGTTCCGTCATTAAAGCAAGGAACCGCGGCTTTTACGGTGAAGCTCATATCGGCACGGCCATCCTAGCACCCGGTTAATTCGGCGATGCGGACGACCGGACGGCTCACGCAGGATTGAAACGCATAAGGCCCTTCCCGCCTGCGTTCGGCAGGGCGGCAGCGGCCCTATCTCTGCCCCTTAGCATTCTGCGCCGCCAAGGTCACGCCGCCGAACCGCCGGTCGCGGCCGGAGAATTCGGCGAGCGCCGCGGCGAATACGGCCTGATCGAAATCCGGCCAGTGAATCGGCAGGAAGATGAATTCGCTATAGGCGGCCTGCCACATCAGAAAATTCGACAGCCGCTGTTCGCCCGAGGTCCGGATGATGAGATCCGGATCGGGAATGCCCGCGGTGTCGAGATGCCGGGCCAGCATCTCCTCGTCGACGCTGGCCGCATCGATTTTGCCGGCCGCGACCTTGCTGGCGATGAGCCGTGCCGCCGCGGCGATCTCCTGGCGTGAGCCGTAATTGAAGGCGACGACCAACGTCAGGCGGCTGTTCGAACGCGTGAGAGACTCGGCCTCTTCAAGCAATGCGAGAATATCCGGCTTTAAATTGTCGCGCGCGCCGATGACTTTGATCCGCACGCCGACGCGATACAGTTCGCTCAGATCGTCGCGAATGAAGCGTTTGAGCAGGCCCATGAGATCGCTGATCTCTTCGACCGGGCGGCTCCAATTTTCCGAGGAGAAACTGTAGACGGTAAGATAGTCGAGGCCGAATTCGATCGCCGCGCGGACCGCCCGGCGCAACGCCTCGACGCCGCGACGATGGCCTTCGATCCGAGGCAATCCGCGGCTTTGCGCCCAGCGGCCATTGCCATCCATGATGAGCCCGACGTGCCGCGGCCGCCGCTCCTTGAGCCCATCGGGCGTCGGCGCCGTCTCAGCCTCGATCATCGGCCTGTTCATCCTTTTCTGCGGCCTCATGAACGCGGCCGCCCGGCCCCGCAAAACCAGGGCATGTGCGAAGATCTGTGCAAGCTCTAAACCTGCATGATCTCCTTTTCCTTATCCGCCAAAGCGCGGTCGATTTCGACGATAATCTGGTCGGTCAGCTTCTGCACTTCGGTTTCGTGACGTTTTTCCTCGTCCTCACCGATCAGCTTATCTTTCAGCGCCCTTTTCAGGGCATCGAGGCCGTCGCGGCGGACATGCCGCACGGCGACGCGCGCTTCCTCGGTATATTTATGCGCAACCTTGACCATCTCCTTGCGCCGCTGCTCATTGAGCTCCGGAATGCGGATGCGCAGAATCTGACCTTCGACTGTCGGCGAGAGACCGAGATTGGCATCGCGGATCGCCCGATCGACAGCGCCGACCATCCCCTTGTCCCATACCTGCACAGACAGCATGCGTGATTCCGGCACGGAAATCGTCGCGACCTGATTGATCGGCATCGACTGGCCATAAGCGTCGACATGGACGGGCTCGATGAGGCTTGCCGAAGCGCGACCGGTCCGCAATCCACCGAGTTCGTGCTTCAGCGACGCGATCGCACCCTGCATGCGCCGTTTGAGATCGGAAATATCAAAAGCCTGACTCATTATCGAACCCTGTTATTGCCCGAAGGTTTGTTGGGGCGCACATGGCAGCCGCTGCCGCATCTTATGAAAGGGTGCGGCTGCCGGCGCAAGCGCGGTGGACCTGCAATGCTTTCGGACCTAATGGCGTTCGGATATCGAACGACCGGCCCAGCGCCGCTGCTGCAAACCAGTATATATTATTATCCGAGGATTTCATCGAAGATAGGCCAGCGATGGGTCTTGAGCCCCTTTCGCGGCGATTTTCCCCCAGCCCTGCGCATCTCCAAGCCCTCTGCCTTACGGCACAACGAGCGTGGCCTTGCCTTTACCCTCGAGGGCGGCGCAGATGGCGCCCGGCTCCTTGATCGAGAAGACGAGGATGGGGATGCGGTTCTCGCGCGCGATTGCGAAGGCCGCCGTGTCCATGATCGCCAAATTTTGCATAATCGCTTCGTCATGCGTCAGCCGGTCGAAGCGCTTCGCCGTCGGATCGCGCTTCGGATCGGCAGAATAGACGCCGTCGACCGACGTCGCTTTCAAGATGACATCACAGGACAACTCGGCCGCACGCAGCGCTGCGCCCGTATCGGTTGTAAAGAACGGATTGCCGGTGCCCCCGGCAAGCACGACCACCCTGCCCTTGTCGAGATGATGCAGCGCCGCCTGGCGTGAATAAGGCTGGCAGATCGCCGGCATTGGTATGGCGGAAAGCGCCCGCGCCGGGCGGCCCTGTTTCTCGATCGCATATTCGATGGCCAGCGCATTCATGACGGTGGCCAGCATGCCGATCGAATCGGCGCGCGCCCGTTCGATGCCTTTCTCTGCCCCGGCAATGCCACGGAAGAAATTGCCGCCGCCGACCACGACCGCCGTTTCGGTCCCGCGCCGCGCCGCTTCGGCGAGATCGGCCGCGATCGCCTCCAGCGTGCCGGAATCGAGCCCATGGCTGCCGTCCCCCATCAGAGCTTCGCCGGACAGTTTAACCACTGCCCGTCGCCAAGGACCGCCAAATGGGCCGTCGAACCCGTACATCCCACCTCCGTCATGCCGGCCCGGCTTGCCCGCTCGCGTGGGAATGCCAATGGCAGAGAATCGCGGCCAAACGCCGTTGCGGCGCCTTATTAGCGCATGTCATGCTGCTGTTGGGCGAAGTTTTGACGCCGAGGCGTTAAATCGCGGCGCCGAAGCCGCCATCTTTGTGGATGGCGGTCAAAAGGCCGGCCGCCGGGCCCCGTTGCGGATGGCTCACCGGCTCGGCCCGAAAAGGAAAGGCATGCCACACCTCAAGCTGCCGCCCGGCTCACTTCGGACGCGCGTCGTCCTCATTCCCTTCTGCATTCTGTTGCTTGGCATGTTTGCGGCGACCGGTCTTAACCTTGTCGCGGCACGCAGCCGAATTGGAACGGAAACCAAGTCCGGCGTCACCGTGGGCAGCCTGCTGATCGGCTATGCGCTGGAAAGGCTGGCGGTGACGCCGAACGCCGACGAGACCTTCACGCGGCTGCGCAGCGAATTGGCGCAGGTGCGCCATATCCAGGTCCGTTACGAGCCGATTTCGCCGCAGACGAAGGTGCAGCATTTCGAGCGCGACCGGCAACATGAGGATGCACCCGAGTGGTTCCAGCACCTCTTCGAGGGTCCTAAAGTCGTGAAGACCTTTCCGGTCGTCATCGATGGGACGCCGCGCGGCACACTCATCATGACGACACGTCCCGCCGATGAGGTCGCCGAAATCTGGTCTGGCCTCGTCTTCCTGCTCGAACTTCTGGGCGTGATCTCGATCGCAATCGTCACGCTGCTTTATCTGGCCGCGCGCTTCACCTTGAAGCCCCTTCACGAACTCGCCGACGGTCTCGACCGGCTCGAACACGGCCAATTCGATGCGCTGGCGGAAATTCAAGTCGAAGAACTGCATCGCATCGGCGAGAAATTCAACGATCTCGCGCATTCGCTTGCCCGCACGCAAGCCGACAACCGACTGCTGATCGACCGGTTGATGTCGGTCCAGGATGCCGAGCGCAAGGAGCTCGCCCGCGAGCTGCATGACGAATTCGGTGCGACACTGTTCGGCATCCGCGCCGCCGCCTCTTGCATTGTCGAAGATGCGAGTGAGAAGCCTGCCGACGCCCGCGCCGAAATCATCGAACAGGCACAGCTGATCTCGCGTCTCGCCGACTCGATCCAGAAACAGAACTACCGCATTCTCGATCGCATCCGCCCCGTCGTGCTGCATCAGATGGGCTTGATGGACGCCGTCCGTCAGCTCGTCGAGACCTGGGGCACGGCCAATCGCAACATCACCTGCACGCTGAACCTGCCACCGGATGCCGACACATCGGAGCGGCTCATCGACGAGACAACGAGCCTCACCTGCTACCGGATCATCCAGGAATGCCTCACCAATGCCGCCCGTCATGCGAAGGCAAAATCGGTCACGGTGAGCCTTGCTTTGACGAAGACACCGGCATCCCTAATCATAATCAGCGTCGAGGATGACGGCATCGGCCTGCCGGCGGATTTTCGCTTCGGCTTCGGCTTTCTCGGCATGAGCGAACGCGTCCGCAAATTGGGCGGCAAGCTCGAAATCGCGAAAGGGACTTGCGGCGGAACGCTGATCCGCGCATTGATACCGTTCGAGAAGGCGGTGAAAGCCTCGGACTTGCAAAGCCCTGCGCCTGCCGCTTCCATTTGAGCCCGCGCCAGAGCGGCGATGTTCGGCGCGATCGCAGACCGGAGTTCGGACTCCCATGCAGACGGAAAGCCTGAGCGCGCAACCCAACAACGAGCTGGGCGGGCCGCTGCATGAACAAATCAAGGTCCTGATCATCGAGGACCATCCGATCGTTCGCGACGGCTGCCGGCGCATTTGCAGCCGCCGGACCGACATTGAGGCGATCGACGCGGCGACGGCCGAGGAAGGGCTCGCCGCCAACCGCAGCTTCAAACCCGACATCGTCATCCTCGACATCGGCCTCGGCGAGATGAGCGGTTTCGACATCGTGCCAAAGATCCTTGCCGACAATAATGGCGTGCAGATCATCATCTTCAGCATGTATGAAGCGCCCCGTTTCGTGACCCGCGCGCTCGATCTCGGCGCCCGCGGCTATGTCACCAAGAACGATGATCCGAGCACCATCCTCGCCGCCATCGACAAAGTGCTGTCGGGTTCGGTCTATCTCGGCCAATCGGTGGCGCAGGCTCTGGCGCTGGCGAATTTCGAAATGGCCAGTGATCCGCTGCGCGATCTCACGCCGCGCGAGCGCGAAATCGTCGGGCTTCTCGGCGAGGGTAAGAATCTGTCGGAAATCGCCGCGACCCTCGACATCGGCTACAAGACCGCCGCGAATACCGTCGCGTCGGTCAAGCAGAAGCTCGGCCAGCCGACGAGCCCGGCACTGATCAAATTCGCGGTCGAATTGAAGAACCGCCCGCGCATGGGATGAGCGAAACGGCTCATCTTCCTCGTCGCGTCTTCAGCAGCACGCAAAATGCATTAAGGTCCCGGCCACCAAGCGTTCGGGAATTTTTCTATTTTGGCGAGGAACTTTTCTTACGCCGAGGCCGAATTCACCAAATATACCAAGGCATTGGTTCAAATTTTGACTTGTACAAATCCGACGCGAGCGAATATTAAGGCGGCATAATTGCGATCGCCGCGTTGATCTCGCTTCTGCCGAGAATCGCAGCAGCGACGCCGAAGCGTTGAAATGCGCGCATCGGACAAAGGGCGCGCGAGGCGTTCGCGTAGGGGGCACCATGAACAATCGCAAGCCGGTTCGCGGCTGCGCCGCTACACGTCGCAAAGGCTCGGCCTGGGCACGTCTCGGCGTTCCAAGCTCCCTCATTTTGATGGCGGCGGCAGCCCCTGCCTTCGCGCAGCAGGCGACGCAGACGGTCGAATTGGCGCCCGTCGAAGTCATCTCAACGACCCCCGGTTCCGGCGCGACCATGTCGTCCGACAAAGTTCCGGCCTTCACGACGGTCGTCGGTGCATCGGAATTCGCGCGGACCAATTCACCCAGCGTGCTCGACACGCTGCAGCAGCGTGTCCCGGGCGCGATCTCGATCGATACCGGCGGCAACGCCTTCTCGCAGGAGTTCTACTTCCGCGGCTTCGTCGCTTCCCCCGTCGAAGGCCGGCCGCAGGGCATCGCGGTGTATGAAAACGGCGTGCGCCAGAACGAAGCTTTCGGCGACACGGTCAACTGGGACCTGATCCCGCCGCAGGCGATCTACAGCGCCGACGTCTACACCAACAATCCGATCTTCGGCCTCAACGCACTCGGCGGCGCCGTCAATCTGCAGATGAAGAACGGCTTCCTCTGGCAGGGTTTTGAAATGCAAGCCCTTGCCGGTTCTTACGGCCGCATGTCCAGCATGTTCCAATACGGTGTGCAGAAGGACAATTGGGCCCTCTATGTCACGGCCGACGCACTACATGACGATGGCTGGCGCTATTTCTCGCCGTCTTCGCTGATCCGCGTCTACGGCGATCTCGGCTATCGCACGCAGGACGCCGAAGTTCACGTCGTCGGACAAGCCGCCGGCACTAATCTCACCAGCATCGGCGCGACGCCGGTGCAATTGTTGCAGCAAGACTACCGCTCGGTCTTCACCAATCCGCAGTCCAACCAGAATGAGATGGGTTCGATTGCTCTGAACACCAAGGTCAATGTCAGCCCGACATGGACCATTCAGGACAATATGTATCTCCGCTCCTTCTATCAGCATCACCACGACGGCAATGATGCGAACATCGCCGATTGCGGCCTGCTTGGCGGCGGCGCCTCATCCGGCACGCTGTGCGACAGCAACAGCGGCAATGCCCTGCTCGATCCGCAAGGCAGTCCGGTTCCGTCGGTCGGCGATGCCAGCCCGACCTTTCCTTATGGGATACTTAACGACACCTGGGTCCACGCCAATACGATCGGCTCGACACTGCAGGCGACCAATAAGGACAAGATCCTGGATCACGACAACCAGTTCACCATCGGCGCCAGCGTCGATCAGAGCTGGATCCATTACAATGCGACCGCGGAGCTCGCTGCCATCAATCCGGCGTTGACGCTCGTGCCCGGCGGCTTTCCGGGCGCGGGTACGATCCTGCAGGAACAGGGCAATGTCGGTTACGTGCAGACCTATCTCGGCGGCACGACCACCTATGCCGGCCTCTTTGCGCTCGATACGTTCAACATCACGCCGCAGCTCGCTCTCACCGGCGGCGGCCGCTTCAACTATGCGGTCATCGGCACGCAAGATCTGAGCGGCGGCCTCGCGCCGGAGCTCAACGCCACCAACCGCTACAACCGCTTCAATCCGGTCGTCGGCGTCACCTATCAGATCACCCCGAATGTCACCGCCTATGCCGGCTATTCGGAGGCCAATCGCGCGCCCACCCCGCTCGAAACGGACTGTTCGAATCCGGCGAAGCCCTGCGTTCTGGCGAGCACGCTCCTGTCCGATCCGCCGCTGGCGCAGGTTGTCTCACGCACCGTCGAAGGCGGCTTCCGCGGCCATTTCGATACGGCGCAGTTCGGTCCGCTCGATAAGGGCGCCGTGACCTGGAAGGCTGGCTATTTCCGCACCCAAAACACCAACGACATCATCCAGCTTTCGAGCCTCATTCTCGGCTCCGGCTATTTCACCAATGTGCCGGAGACGCTGCGGCAAGGCGTCGAAGCGGGCGTCGACTACAAGATGGGCTCGCTCGACCTCTACGGAAACTACTCCTTCGTCGATGCGACTTATCAGTTCTCGGGCACACTGAACTCGCCCTTCAATCCCTTTGCCGACGCAAACGGCAATATCCAGGTCTCGCCTGGCAATCACATTCCCGGCATTCCGCAGCATCAGGCAAAGTTCGGTCTCGAATATGCCTTCACGCCGCAGCTCAAATTCGGCGGCGATGTGCTGATTGTCGGGCCGCAATATTACATCGGCGACGATTCGAACCAGAACCCTCAATTGCCGGCCTATTGGGTTGCCAATGTCCACGGCTCTTATCAGATTACCGATCACGTGCAGATCTTCGGCCTGGTGAACAATCTTTTTAACAATCACTATGCGACCTACGGCACCTTCTTCGATAAGGGAACCGACTCGCAACTCGCGACGGCGACGCAGTTCACCAACGATCCGCGCATGATCACGCCGGCACAGCCGCTGTCGCTCTATGGCGGCGTCAAGGTGACCTTCTGATCCTCCGCACCTGCGCTGCCGAGCCGAGCTCTCATCTTCGGCGCGGCCGGTTCCTCTGAGATTTCCGCACGAATGCCGGCGGCTTGCCTCGGCAGGAATTTTGCCCATAGAGCCGATCCCGATTAATAGGATCGGTTCGCGATCCATTTGATCGGGACAAATCGGCTCGATTCAAAATCTTGGGGCATGTCCCTCGTCGGAAAAGTCGGTCAACTTTTCCGGGACATGCTCTAGGCCACTGTCGCTGCGCGGGGCTCCATGCCGGTTCTTCTCAATTTTCTGCACGGCCTTCTCGGCCTCATCGCCCTTCTGGGCATCGCCTGGCTCGTGAGCGAAAACCGCCGCGTGCCACCCTGGCGCGTCGTCATCGGCGGCGTGCTTTTGCAGATCGGCCTCGCGATCCTCTTCATCAAATTCGAACCGGCGTCGAAGGTCTTCCTCCTGCTCAACGGCGTCGTCGAGGCCCTGCAAAAATCGGCCGATGCCGGAACCGCGCTCGTCTTCGGCTATCTCGGCGGCGCGCCGCTGCCTTTCGCCGAAAGCCATCCGGGCGCCGCCTATATTCTCGCCTTCCGCGCCTTTCCACTGGTGCTCGTCATCAGTGCGCTCGCCTCGCTCCTGCTCTATTGGGGCATTTTGCAAAGGATCGTCGCAGGCTTCGCCTGGTGCCTGCGGCGCACGCTCGGCATCGGCGGCGCGCTCGGCCTCGGCGCTGCGGTGCATATTTTCGTCGGCATGATCGAGGCGCCGCTGCTCGTGCGGCCCTATCTCCTCAAAATGTCGCGCGGCGAGCTCTTTGCGCTGATGAGTTGCGGCATGGCCGGCATCGCCGGCACGGTGATGGTGATCTATGCCGCGCTGATCGGCGCAAGCGTGCCCGGCGCGCTCGGCCATATCCTCGCCGCCTCCGTCATCTCGACGCCTGCCGCGCTCGCCGTCGCAGCGCTGATGATCCCTTTCCAGGCTGTACCCGACGAGACAGCGAAACTCGCGGTCGACAATCCGCCGGCCAGCACCATGGATGCGATCACCCGCGGCACGATGGACGGTATCGGCTTTCTCGCCTGCATCATCGCCATGCTGATCGTGCTCGTGGCGCTTGTCACACTCGTCAATCTCGCGCTCGGCCTACTACCGCAATGGGGCGGCAGCGCAATCACGCTGCAGCGGCTATTCGCCCTGCTCTTTCAGCCGCTGCTATGGTTGATCGGCATTGCGCGCGAAGACCTCGGCGCCGCTTCGACCCTGATGGGCACGAAGACGGCCATCAATGAATTTGTCGCCTATATCGATCTCTCGCATCTGCCACCCGATGCGCTGAGCGCCCGCGGACGGTTGATCATGACCTATGCGCTCTGCGGCTTCGCCAATTTCGGCTCGGTCGGCATCATGATCGGCGGCATGGCCTCGATGGCGCCGGAACGGCGGCAGGAGATCGTGACTTTGGCGATGCGCTCGCTTATCTCCGGCACGCTCGCCACCTTGATGAGCGGCGCCGTCGTCGGCATGTGGGTCGCATAATTCCGAAAAGTTGCACGCTTTCGGCTACGCTTATGCGCAAAGACACATAATCCCGAAAAGTTGCAAACTTTTCGGAAGATCACGCGGAAGATGATGATGACGATCTTCTTCACCAGCGATACGCATTTCGACGATGCGCGGCGTATCCGTGTCGATCATCGTCCCTTCGCGACGATCGAGGAGCATGACGCCGCTTTGATCGCGCGCTGGAACGAGGTCGTCGGTGAGGCCGATGAAGTCTATCATCTCGGCGATTTCACCGCCGCCAAATCCGAAAAGCGTGTCAGCGAATTGCTACATGCGCTCAAGGGGCGCAAACATCTCATCATCGGCAACAATGATCCGCCGACCACGGTCGAGAACAAGGGTTGGGCGAGCGTCGCGCCTTATCAGGAGATCGAAATCGACGGGCGCCTTATTATCCTCTGTCACTACGCCTTCCGCACCTGGCGCGACATGGGCAAAGGCTCCATCAATCTACACGGCCATTCACACGGCCGCCTGAAGAAAGAGACGCGCCAATATGACGTCGGCGTGGATGTCTTCGATTACCGGCCAGTGACTCTCGCGACGATTCTGGCGAGCAGGCGCGGCAGGCGGACGAAGGCGGCCGAAGCCTAACGAAGTGCCTTAGCGACCTCTTTGCGCAGCATCGGCAGAACTTCGTCTTCGAACCAGAGATGACGCTTCAGCCAACCATTGTTGCGCCAGGATGGATGCGGCAGCGGGATGACGCGCGGCTTCGTCCGCATATACTCGCGCCAAGACGCGATAGTGTCGTCGATTGGCGCATTTTTGTCGTAAGGCAGGCCCAGTCGTTCGAAATGATAGGCGAGCGCATAGCGGCCGATGACGAGGATCGTCTCGATCTGCGGCAGATCGGCGAAGATCGCATCATGCCAATTGGCGCGGCATTCCTTGCGCGGCGGCAGATCGCCCTTCGCTTTGTCGTGCCCCGGAAAGCAGAATCCCATCGGCACGATGGCGACACGCGCCTCGTCGTAAAAGACCTCGCGCGTGATCCCCATCCAGCCGCGCAGCCGATCGCCGGACGGATCGTTGAACGGCAGCCCGGTGTTGTGGACCCGGACGCCCGGCGCCTGGCTCGCAACGAGCAGCCGGGCCGTCGTCGAGACGCAGATGACCGGCCGTGGTTCATGCGGCAGCATCACGCCTTGCGGGGTATCGCGGCAGATTCGGCAAGCGCGGATACGTTCAACGAGCGTCGCGAGATCGGCGTCGGGCGCGGCCATAGGCTTAAGGAACGGCGCTCGGTCGCGCCGCGACTGCGGTGCGCCAACGCTTGATATTGTCGAGTGGGGGCATGTCGATCCGTGCCGGCCGCATGAAGTCGACGGCGACAAGCGCCGTGATGTCGGCGATCGAAAATGTCTCGCCGGCAATGAACGGCCGCTTGGCAAGCTCGAGGTCGAGATGCGCCAGAAAATCGAGCGCCTTCGCCTTACTACTTTCGGCGAGCGCGGGAATTTGCGCCTCCCCCATCTTTACCGCCGCCGGATGGCTGTGGCGGAAGGTCAGCATCACCGTCTGAAACAGATGAAATTCGATCCGCCGATTCCACATCTCGACGACGGCGCGCCCGATCTGATCCGCACCGAAGAGCGGCGGCTCGGGATGCTGCTCCTCTAAATAGCGGCAGATGGCGATGGATTCGCTGAGCACCGTGCCGTCGTCGAGGACGAGCACCGGCGTTTGCTGCATCGGATTGAGGGCGCTGAACGTCTCGCTCTTCTGTTCGGCTTTGCCGAAATCGACGTCTTCGATTGGAACGTCGGTCCCTTTTTCCGCGACGAAAATTCTGACACGCCTCGGATTCGGTGCGCGCGCCGTGTCGTAAAGCTTCATATTAACCGTCTTCCTTAGGGCTGATGGTCGCTTCCTTAACAGACGCCGGCCGATGCTCGCAATTCATTAACCATAATTCCAACAATGCACCATCGGTTTGCGCCTGCCGCACGCAGCCTTCCGGCTTGATAAAGCTTCTTTTCAGGATGTCCGTTAACTAGGAACTGTGAGGTTCTGTCAGCCTCACATTAATCTTTGTCACGGAATGTTGTGGAGCGTTACCGGCAACACGGGCTTTTCTTCCGAGCCCGACGTCTTCCAATATTTCAATAGAACTTCCAGTTGGGTGTGACGAGACCCTGCGATTTAAGATGATAATGGCGGATCAGGCAGAACATGAATGAAGTGACTGCCGAGATGATCGAACGCGGTCGGGGTATTGACCCGAAGACCGCTGGCGATCGTCGCCGCCTCGCTGCGCGTGTGCGCGAAGCGCGCGAAAAACTGACATCCGCCGGCTCCGGCCATCGCGCGTTCGACGTCGAGCTTCTGCAACTCTTCGCACAAGGCAAGAAGAACAGCGCGATCAGCTTCGCCCTCATCGCGATTGTCGCGGCAGCCGTGGCGCTCACCTGGGCGCCGCAGCAGATGCTGCTGCTGTGGTTCGCGATTTCGCTCATCACCACTTTCGTCGGACGCACGCTCGCAGTGCGGTTCAGCGCGCTCGACCCTTCGAGCATCAATGTCGCGCGCTGGCGCGGCCAATTCATCATCGCCGAGGTCATTCAAGGCATCGTCTGGGCGCAGATCGTCGGGCTCGTCGCCGGTTCCGCCGATCCGAACGCTAAGACTTTCGTTCTCGTGCTGATGCTTCTGATCGCAGCGATGAACGCGACCATCACTGCCTCGATCCCCGTCGCCGTTTATGCCGGCCTCGCGCCGATGACTCTCGCCATCGTCGCCTTTCTCTGGCCGTCGAGCCTGCTCGATAAAAACATGCCACTCGCCGCGCTTGCCGTCGGCACTCTGCTCTATTCGGCAATCCTCGCCAAAAAACTCTATGCGCGCTCGCTCGATACGCTGTCCTTCCAAACCGAAAAGGACGAACTTATCGCCGAGCTCGAGCAGGCTAAGATCAACAGCGATGTCGCACGCTTGCGCGCCGAAGAAGCCAACCTCGCGAAATCGCGCTTCCTCGCCACGATGAGCCATGAGCTGCGCACGCCGCTCAACGCCATCCTCGGCTTCTCCGAAGTGATGAAGACCGAGCTGTTCGGCGCACATAAAGTGCCCTCGTATAAGGAATATTCGAGCGACATCCATGCGAGCGGTCAGCATCTTCTGACGCTCATCAATGAGATCCTCGATCTCTCGCGCGTCGAAGCCGGCCGCTACGAATTGAAATCCGAGCCGGTGGCGCTCGCCAATGTCATGGAAGAGTCGCGGCATCTTCTATCGCTGCGCGCTAAAAAGCGCGAGATCACCATTCACGAATTGGCCGAACCCAATCTGCCGCGCATTTGGGCCGACGAACGCGCGGTACGGCAGGTCGCGTTGAATCTGCTTTCCAACGCGATCAAATTCACGCCGCCCGGCGGCAGCATCAACATCAAGATCGGCTGGACGGCGACAGGCGGCCAATATTTCTCGGTCAAGGACACAGGCCCCGGCATTCCCGAGGAAGAGATCCCGATTGTCATGTCGTCCTTCGGCCGCGGTTCGCTCGCGCAGAAAAATGCCGATGAAGGTTCGGGCCTCGGCCTGCCGATCGTCAAGGGCCTCGTCGAGCTTCACGGCGGAACCTTCACATTGAAATCGAAAGTGCGTGAAGGCACGGAAGTGATCGTCGTCTTCCCGCCCGAGCGCGTCATGGACGCCCTGCCCCGCCTCGACCCGGAGACGCCGCCCGAAATCGAGGCAAAACCGCCGCGGCGCGCCCGCACCGCTGCCTGACACGACACATAACGGCCGTTTTCTGTTCGGCGCCTAATTTCCTCTTGGCTTCATAAATTCGCTTCATAAAAAAGCGCCAGAGCCGGCCCAAATGGCGCTCTGCGCGGGCTGTGTTGTGAAACGATTATCGCCGGCGGATAAGCGTCACAGGGACGCGAGAACTGGAGATCGAGATGAGTGCTTCGCTGCGGCCGACACTGCTGCTCTGCTTTTCGATTGTTGCCTGTCTCAATCTCCTCGGCCTGCCGGCGGCCGCCGAAGAGGCGAAATCGAAGAGTCCGGCGACCGAGCATTCCGAAAATGCGAAGCCGACTACCCCGCCCAATCCACTGCCGCCGCCGGTGACAACCGATCAGACGGTGCAACTCCCCGACCGCACGCTGCATTTCAAGGCGACGGCGGGGGCGATCCGTCTCTCCGACGCAAGGAGCGGCGCGCCGCTCGCCGATGTGTCGTTCATCGCCTATCGCCTCGAAGGCACCGATCCGGCAACGCGGCCTATCACCTTCGCGATCAACGGCGGCCCTGGCGCGGGTTCCGGCTGGCTCAATCTCGGTGCGCTGGGTCCCTGGCGTCTGCCGATGACCGGCCCGGCCCGTTCGCCGTCGGCGTCGCCCATCCCGGTGCCGAATGCCGATACCTGGCTCGACTTCACCGATCTCGTCTTCATCGATCCGCCGGGTACGGGCTACAGTCGCATCCTGAGCAAAGACGATTCCGCAAAGAAGGCCTTCTATTCAGTCCAGGGTGACATCAACGGCCTGTCCGTCGTCATCCGCAAATGGCTCACCGAATACCGGCGCATGCAAAGCCCGAAATTTATCGTCGGCGAAAGCTATGGCGGCTTTCGCGCGCCGAAGATCGCCTATCGCCTCGCCGATCATGAAGGCGTCGGCCTCAGCGGCGTAATGATGCTTTCGCCCGTGCTCGACTTCGGCTGGTTCGGGGGCGAAACAAACCCCATGGTCTTCGCCACGCATCTGCCGTCGATGACGGCTGTGGCCCGTAATCTCACCGGTCTTGATCCGCGCAAGGACCTTGCCGACGTCGAAGCCTATGCGGCCGGCCCCTATATCGTCGATTTGCTGCAAGGCGAGCGCCACAGTGAGGCGGTGGCGCGTGTCTCAGCCAAGGTCGCGAGCTTCATAGGCCTCGATCCCGCGCTGGTGCGCAAGCTTGGCGGCCGCGTCGATGTCTCGACCTTCACGCGCGAACGCAATCGCGCAACCGGCGAAGTCGATAGCGCCTATGATGGGCTGGTTAAGGGCTATGACCCTTTTCCCTTTCTCGCCCGCGCCGATTTCTCAGATCCTGTCCTCGACGCGCTGAAGACCCCCTTTGCCAGCGGCATGCAATATCTCACCGCGATGAAACTGAATTGGTTCGTCGATGCGCGCTATGAAATCCTCAATGAAGAGGTGAACAGGGAATGGGATTGGGGCAAGCAACATCCGGTAAGCGCCATGAAAGATCTGCGGCATGTGCTGGCGCTCGATCCGAAAATCCATATGGTGATCGTGCATGGGGCGACCGATCTGGTGACGCCTTATTTCGCCTCGAAACTGCTGATCGATCAGGTGCCGCCGATGGGTGATCCCAATCGGTTGCGACTTGTCGTTCTGCCCGGCGGTCATATGCTCTATGCGGTTGATCAATCGCGTGCCGCCTTGCGCGATCAAGGCAAGCGCCTGATCGATGGCAAGTAAGAAGCAGTGCAACGAGCCGCGAGGACGGCAATGCCGGACACCAATGCCGCGCCTGCCGGTATGGCCAAAGAAGCTGGGGGTCCTCCTGGTTCGCCGCTCGAAGTTCTGCAGGTCTTCGCCAAGCTCGGCGTCAGCTGTTTCGGCGGCCCGATCGCGCATATCGGCTATTTCCGCGACGAAATCATCATTCGCCGCAAATGGCTCACGGAAGAAGCCTACGCCGACCTCGTCGCGCTGGCGCAATTTCTGCCGGGCCCCGCATCGAGCCAGGTCGGTTTCTCACTCGGCCTGATGCGCGCCGGCTGGCGCGGCGGCCTCGCCGCCTTCATCGGCTTCACGCTTCCTTCCGCGCTTCTCATGATCGCCTTCGCCTATGGCGCAGGTGCCTTACATGGAGCGGTTGGCGAAGGTCTGTTGCATGGCTTGCGGCTCGTCGCCGTCGCAATCGTCGCGCAAGCAGTATGGGGCATGGCACGCACGCTCTGCCCCGACCGTAGCCGCGCGTCGATTGCCGTCGTTGCGGCACTGATCATTTTGGCGAGCAGCGCGTCGCTGGCGCAGATCGGCGCTATCGTCCTCGGCGGCATCGCCGGCGCCATCTTCTGCCGCGGCGATGTACAATCGGTTGCGGGTGATATGCACGTACCGGTCTCGCGCCGCGCCAGCATCATCGTGCTCGCGGTCTTCTTCGGTCTGCTGGGTGGATTGCCCCTGCTGCGCGCGCTGACGGGCTGGTCGGCCATCGCGCTGTTCGAGGCCTTCTACCGCTGCGGCGCACTTGTCTTCGGCGGCGGCCACGTCGTGCTGCCGCTGCTGCGCGATGCCGTCGTCCTGCCCGGCTGGGTGAGCGATGCCGCTTTTCTTAATGGCTATGGCGCGGCACAAGCCGTGCCGGGGCCACTCTTCACCTTCTCGGCCTATCTCGGCACAATCGTGCAAGGCCCACCAAATGGCGTGCGCGGCGCCGCGATCAGCCTTGTCGCAATCTTTCTGCCCGGCCTCCTCGCGGTGACGGGCGCTCTGCCGTTCTGGGGCACGCTGCGGCAGAGGCGCGAAGCGCAGGCCGTGATGCGCGGCATCAATGCCGCTGTCGTCGGACTCTTGGGCGCGGCGCTTTACAACCCTGTGTGGACCAGCGCCGTCAAAACCTCCGGCGACTTCGGCGTCGCGCTTCTCTGCTTCGTCCTGTTGGCGGTGTGGCGGCTGCCGCCACTCATTGTCGTGATCGTCGGCGCGCTCGGCGGCATTGCATTGGCTTTGAGCTGAAAATAAAAACAGGGACGGAAGCTGAAGCTCCCGTCCCTGTTTTGACTCAAACGCAACAAACGCAACGCTTACACAAATACCGGGTTTACTCGGCTGCGCTCCGATCACGGATGAATTTGGGCTCGCTCGATCCAAAATTCATGAACGTGATCGGTTCCAAAAGTTAGAGCGGGATTTGCGCGAAAAAATCGGTATCCACTTTTTCGCATCCCACTCAGCGAGCCTCGCCTTCCATGCGGCCGATCTCGAAGAGGAACCAGGTCCGACGTTCGGTCTCGTCGATCCAGACTTCGAGAAGGCTCGCAGTCGCAACGTCGCCATGTTCCTCGCAAAGCTCATGCACCTCGCGCATGGAGGTGGTCAGCTGCCGGTTGTCCTCGCGAAGCTCGGCGAGCATATCCATCGGCGTGACGTAATCGGCATCATTGTCCTTGAGCCGCTGCTTGCGGGAGATCTCGCCAATCGAATGAATGGTGATGCCGCCGATCTTGCGCACCCGCTCCGCGATCGGATCGGTCATGGCGAAGATCTGGTCGCCATGCTCATCAAGCAGCAGATGGTAGTCGCGGAAATGCGGGCCCGACATGTGCCAGTGGAAATTTTTGGTCTTCAGATAGAGCGAGAAGACATCGCTCAGAAGGACGTTGAGCGCCGCGGCAATATCCTTGATCGCATTCGACTTGAGGTCGCTCGGGGTCGCGAGCGGCACTTTGCGGTGCTCCTTCGCATGATCCAAACGGTCTTCATTCGCAGCAGCTTTGCTCGCGCTCATCACTGAGTTCCTTCTCGATATGGACTATGGATTCTTGTCGCCGCGCCCGCGGGCGATATGGCATCGCCAGCGGCAGCGGCCGCTTGATAGGAGGTCAGGCGGACATGCGGTGTTCGGGAACGCGCGGCCCGCTGCTTAGGTTCCGTCCAAGCTGGGCCATTTGCGTTTCACTTTTGTGATGGGCGCGGTTCTTCTTTGCCGGCCACTCGCGCCTCGGCGAAGGTCGCCATGTCCCGATGGCAGGCGAGCGCCGCCTTGACGAGCCCGGCGGCGAGCGCTGCTCCACTCCCCTCGCCGAGCCGCATATTCATGTCCAACAAAGGTTTTTTTCCCAGTCGCGCCAACACTTCGCGGTGCGCGCCGTCGCCCGAGAGATGCGCCGCGAGGCAATGATCGAGCGCATCGGGCGCCTGCACTGCGAGGACCGCTGCTGCGGCGCAGGCAATATAGCCGTCGAGCAGAACCGGGATCCTCGCCAGCCGCGCGGCGAGGATCGCCCCTGCCATAGCGGCGATTTCGCGTCCGCCCAAGCGCCGCAAGATCTCGAAAGGATCTCCAAATGCCTCTTGATGACGAATGAGCCCAGCCGCGACGGCTTCGACCTTGCCGGCAAAGCCCTGATCGTCGACCCCGGCGCCACGTCCCACCCATTGGGCGGGATCGCCGCCATAAAGCGCGGCATAAATCGCCGCCGCGCTCGTCGAATTGCCAATACCCATTTCGCCGATACAGAGCAGATCGGCATCATCCGCGACCGCCGCTATGCCGCGATTGAAGGCGTCGAGAAAAGCCGCCTCATCCATCGCCGGTTCTTGTGTGAAATCCGCCGTCGGCCGGTCGAGATCGAGCGCCACAACCTGAAGATCGAGGCCGAAACTGGCGCAGATTTGATTGATGGCGGCGCCACCCGCCGCGAAATTGGCGACCATCGCCGCCGTCACCGAGGCCGGATAGGCGGAGACGCCGCGCGCTGTCACGCCGTGGTTGCCGGCAAAGACCAGGACCAGCGGATGCGCCAGCCGCGGCATTGCCTGCCCCTGCCACATAGCGAGAAACGCCGCGATGTCCTCAAGCCGGCCAAGCGAGCCCGCCGGCTTGGTCAGCTCGGCCTGCCGCGCCCGCACCGCCGCCTCGCTGGCGAGGTCGGCGGCCGGAAGACGAGCCAGAAGCTGGCGGATGGCTTCAAGCGAAGTTAGCAATCGCAGCATAGAAATTTCCATTCAATCACGCCAAACTCAGCCGAATTTAAGCCAAACAAAGCTAAATTTAACCCACATCGATAGGTACAACCTATTATGTGGCGGTTTGTCTCACATTGAGCATAACATTCGATATTGCAATGCATCAGGTTAGCCTACAAATTAGGTGCACTGTCCGACTCGATCTGGCGACAGAGCGTGAGGACCAAGAAGTGCTGTCTTGCACCGCAAAACATCACCCGGGCGACTCCTCCCACGCGCCCTAACTTGGAAGACCGACCATGACGCAGCTGTTCTCTCCCGTGACCCTTGTTCTTGCACTTCTGGCCACCCTTGCTTCGGCGAGCTTCCTGTCTCTCGCCCATGCCGATAGCGCCCGCACGGTTCCTTCCGCCGTGCGTTGCTACCTCGGCGCTCACGGCGACGCCCGCGGGGGCGGCGATGCCAGCGGCTGGACCTGCGTGCCAGAGCACCGCTCAGCCCAGAGCTAATATATAAGCGTCTCGATGGCGGCTTAACCGCCGCCATCTGCCGCAACCTTTGGAGAGCGCTTCCGCTGGAAGCGCTCTTTTTATTTGCGGTCTTTTCGTTTGGCTTGCGCTTCCTTCAAAGCAGCTATGACCAAAGCGCGGATGCAACTTGTACGGCCTCTAAAATTTCATGCTAGGGAGAAAGCTCGATTCAAAGCCTGGAGCATGTGCTTTACCGGAAAAGTCGGCCAACTTTTCCGGGACATGCTCGAGAGAGGAACTGACCTATGCCGCAATATCGCTCCCGTACCACCACCCATGGCCGCAACATGGCCGGCGCGCGCGGCCTTTGGCGCGCGACGGGCATGAAGGACGAGGATTTCGGCAAGCCGATCATCGCTGTCGTCAATTCCTTCACGCAATTCGTGCCGGGCCATGTGCATCTGAAGGATCTCGGCCAGCTCGTCGCGCGCGAGATCGAAGCGGCGGGCGGCGTCGCCAAGGAGTTCAACACGATCGCGGTCGATGACGGCATCGCCATGGGCCATGACGGCATGCTGTACAGTCTGCCCTCGCGCGAGATCATCGCCGACAGCATCGAGTACATGGTGAACGCGCA
>CAZXXA010000022.1:0-70253 GCA_964644615.1 uncultured Methylovirgula sp.
ATATGAGCCATGAGCTGCGCACGCCGCTCAACGCCATCATCGGCTTCTCCGAGATGATGAGCCAGGAGCCCTTCGGCGCGCTCGGCTCGCCACGCTATATGGATTATTGCAAGGACATCCAGTCGAGCGGCGAGCGCCTGCTCAATGTCATCTCCGATGTGCTCGACATGTCGCGGCTCGACGCCGGCCGCGTGCGGCTCGAAAAATCGGACTTCTTCATCAATGCCGCGATCGACCGCGCCATCGACGGCGTCCGCGCTTGGGCCGAGGAGAAATCGATCGGCATCAACTTCGCCGGCCTGCCGCAGGCGAAGATCCAAGCCGACCGTCTCGCGATCGAGCGCATCCTCGCCATTCTGCTGCGCAATGCGGTGAAGTTCACCGGCGAGAACGGCCGGATCGGCGTCCGCTGCCGCAATGTGCCGGGCGCGCTCAATATCTATGTCGAAGACAGCGGCATCGGCATTCCGGCGGCAGCGTTGGCGCAATTGGGCCGTCCCTTCGAGCAATATGACAACCGCCTCGAAGACGGCTTCAAGGGCTCGGGCCTTGGCCTCGCCATCGCGCGCTCGCTCGTCGCGCTGCATGGCGGTTCCCTCCGCATCCGCTCGACCCCCGGCAAAGGCACGATCGTTCTCGTGCGGCTGCCGAAACCGTCCGCCACCGTCACGGAAATGCCGGGCCGTCCGGCCCGGCCCGTGCGCAACCTCGCGCCGCTACGGTCCAATCCGCGTCCGGTCTTGCGTTCCGTCGGGACATAGGCATCCTAGCGCCTTCAGACGGCCGGTCGGCGGCGGACCGAAAATCAGCGGTGTGACATGAGTTGGAGATGGTTGGCGCTCTGCATCGGCGTCGCTGTTATCGCCGCGCCTTTACAGGTTGTAACTCAGGGCGTGCCGCCGATGAGCCAGGTGCAGCCGCATGTGCCTGAGCCGTCGCCCTATCTGCAACGTCCTTCCGGCACGCTGACCTTTGATCCGACCATGCCCTTACCCGGGGTACACCGGCCTATAGCGCACCACTGGCATAAGCATTCACATAACACGAAACACAAGCGTTGGTATCCCTCTTACGTCACGGCGCCGATCACAGCCTCGAAGATGTCTTTCACGCGCGTTCGCGTCTCGCTGAGCTGAGTTTCCAGCCGCGCCATATCCGGAACGCCAGCGATGGCCGCAAGCCTTCGGCCGACGACGGCATTCAACGGCGACTCAGGCGATTCAGGACCGATGAAAGCCTGCAGCAGCTGCGTGACGTCGCCATAGAGCCGCCGCGCATCGAGAAGAATGCTGGCAGGCTCCGGCGCGAGAAAGCCCGCCTCTTCCGCTGCCGCCAACAGCCGCGCCGGATTGTTCGCCAGCAGACTTTTGTCCTCATACGCATGCGAGAGGCAGAGATATTGCGCAATGAAATCGACATCGATCAGCCCGCCGGCTGAATATTTGAAATCGAACAGACCTCTCGCTGTCTTCTCTTGCAAGATCAGCTGGCGCATTGCGACGATATCGCGGCGCAGGAATTCCGGCGGCGGCCGACTCAAGACCTCAGCGCGCATCGCCTCCACCTCCGCGGCGAGCGAGGCATCGCCAGCGATTACACGCGCGCGCGTCAGTGCCATATGTTCCCAATTGGCGGCTTCCGACGAGTGATAGGAGGCGAAGCTCGAAAACTGCGTCGCGACCGGACCTTTGCGCCCAGACGGCCTCAGCCTTAGATCGACGTCGTAAAGATTGCCGCGCCGCGTCGTCACCGTCAGCGCCGAAATGAGGCGCTGCGTGAGCAGAGCGTAATAGCGCACCACATCCAGCTCTTGCGGGCCATCGGCATTCGGCTGCGCCGGATCGAAATCATAGAGCAGGATGAGATCGAGATCGGAGGCCGCACTCATCTCGCGCGAGCCGAGCTTGCCGAGGCCGAGCACGACGCAGCGGCTGCCAGGAACCAGCCCGTATTTTGCGGCAAAAACCTCGCGGACATGCGCGAGCGCCGCCTCGACCACCGCCTCCGCCAGAGCCGCATAGGCGAGACCCGCCGCCTCCGGCGACATGACATCGACCAGCAGCCGCAGGCCAATTAGGAAGGATTCCTCTTGCATGAAATCGCGCAAAACATCGAGGAAATCTTCAGTCGTCGCCGCCTGCGCCGATATTTGCGCGGCGAGTTTCTCCTTCAAAGCCGCGAGATCGAAACCCGTCGCGAGGCGCTGCCGGTCGAAGACGGCATCGAGAATATGCGGCCGACGGACGACCATTTCGGCGAGCCGCGGCGCGCCGCCAAGCAGATTGGCGAAGATGTCGCGCAATGGCGCGTTGGATTTGAGGATCGCCAGCAATTCGCTGGCGGCCTTCATCCGCCCAAGTGCGGAATCGAAGGCGAACAAAGCACCGTCGGGATCGCCCGACTGCCCGAAGGCCTGCAACAGCGCCGGCACGAGCTCGGTCAAGAGCTCGCGTGCGCGCTCTGAGCGCATCGCCGCGCGGCGGCCGAAATGCCAGCCGCGGATCGTTTCCGCGGCAAGCGGCGCGCGCCGAAAGCCCATGCGTTCGAGCGTCGCCAGCGTTTCGGGGTCGTCGCTTACGCCGGTGAAGACGAGATTGCCGATGTCGGACGAGAGGCCTGGCGCCTCCTCGAAGAGCCGCCCGTAGTGTTCGGCAACGAGATTCAATCGGTCAGAAAGAAATGCCGCGAAGGATGGTTCGTCGGCAAAGCCGCAGAAATTGGCGAAGCGGCGTAAATCGTTCTCTTCGGCCGGCAGGCGCTGCGTCTGCTCGTCGGCGACCATTTGGAGCCGATGCTCGATCTCCCGAAGGACGAGATAGGCAGCTGAGAGATCGTCGCGGGCCTCCAGCGAAATGAGCTTGTCGCGCTGCAGTTCGGCGAGCATATCGAGCGTCCTGCGCCCGCGCAGATCCGGCTTCTTGCCGCCATAGACGAGCTGTTGCGTCTGGACGAAGAATTCAATTTCGCGAATGCCACCGCGGCCCAATTTCACATCATGGCCGCCGACCGCTACTTCGCCATGGCCGCGCACGACATGGATCTGCCGCTTCATCGCATGAATGTCGGCAATCGACGCATAGTCGAGATATTTGCGCCAGATGAACGGCCTGAGCCTTTGTAGAAAATCGGCGCCGAGCTGACGATCGCCCGCAAGCACGCGCGCCTTGATCATCGCGGCGCGCTCCCAATTCTGCCCGTAGATTTCATAATAAGCGTAAGCCGCAGGCGCGGCGATGGCGATGGCTGTCGAACCCGGATCGGGCCGCAGCCGCAGATCGACCCGCAGCACATAGCCGTCCGCCGTGCGCTCCTGCAAAATTTTCACGAGCCGGCGCGTCTGCTTGATGAAGAAACTCGCAGCCTCATACGGCGGCGCGGCGGCGCAGTCGGGATCGAAAAGGACGATGAGATCGGTGTCGCTCGAATAGTTCAATTCGCCGGCGCCGTGTTTTCCGAGCGCCAGAATGACCATGCCGCACCGGTGTTCGGGATTGCTCGTGTCTTCGCAGATCAACTGCCCGGCACGCGCCGCAGCCGCCAGAGCGAAACGCAAAGCCGTTTGCACAAAGGCATCAGCGGCGGCTGTCAGCGCCACCATCACCGTCTCGGTCGTCCAGGCGCCACAGAGGTCGGCCAGCGCGATCAGCAGCGCCGTCTCCTGCTTGGCGCGCCGCAAGAGCTGCATCACCTCGGCTTCGGCGACGGATTGTGCCGCCCTCGCGGAGAGCATTTCCAGGCAGGCCGAAAGACTCTCCTCCGGCGAGGTGACCAGGAGGCGGGCCAGCCGACCCGTATCGCTGCGGATCAACTGCCAAAGATAAGGCGAGTGGTCTGCAACGCTGAGCAGCAAGGGCGTGACGGCGGGATCGGCGAAGACCTCCGCCGCACCGTCCATCGCCAGAAGCGTTTCCAGACGCTCTTGGGCGCGCGCATGATCGGAAACGACGGGCGCCTTGGATATGCGCGCGCGCAACGGCCCGCCCTGCGAATCTAGAATTGGCGCAAACCCCATCACGCCGCCGCCCCGGCTTCCTTCGTCGCCATTGCCGGCGCGAGCAAAGGCGGTGTCCGTGCGGCGGCCGGCAGAAGTAAGGTGACGCGCAGGCCCGGCTGATTGTCTTCGATGAACAATTTGCCGTTGTGCAGACGTGCGACGGCAGCGGCGAGCGCGAGGCCGAGCCCTGACCCGGGCAGCGAGCGGGAGTTTTCGAGCCGCACGAACCGATCTTGCACGCGCAAACGGTCTTCATACGCAATGCCGGGACCGCGGTCGGAAACACTGATCTCGATGAAATCGCCCTGCCGCTTCGCCGCCAGAGTCAAAGAGGCCATCGGCGGGAGATTGCCGTCGTCATTGGCGGCGGGCATTCCATATTTCAGCGCATTGTCGACGAGATTGGCGAGCGCCTGGCCGACGAGTTCGCGGCTGCCATGCAGAACCAGACCCGGCTCGACGTCAAGCGACAAGGCCATGCCGCGGTCCTCCGCCAAAGGCTCGTAGAGATCGGCGACGTCATGCGCGACGCTTGCGGCATCGAAATCCACCATACCGTCGAAACCGCTTCCCGCTTCTGCCCGCGCGATCATCAGAAGTGCGTTGAAGATGCGAATGAGGCTGTCGGATTCCTCGATGACCTTTTCGAGCGCGGCACGATAGTCATCGACCGTCTTCGCCGAATGCAGCGCCTGTTCGGCCTGGCTTCTGAGCCGCGTCAGCGGCGTGCGCAGATCATGCGCGATATTGTCGGAGACTTCCTTCAGGCCGACCATGAGAAGCGAGATGCGGTCGAGCATCGCATTGAGGTTGCGCACAAGCCGGTCGAGTTCGTCGTCGGTGCCGGCAAGCTGCAGCCGGCCAGACAGACCGCCTGTCACGATGCCCTGCGCCTGGGCATTGATTTTATCGACACGGCGCAGGATGCGCCGCGCCGCCCAAAGCCCACCGATCGTGCCAATGATGACGAGCCAGATGAGCGACGTCGCAAGCGCGCCGGCCAAAATGTGGCGCAGCCGCTCGCTCTCTTCGATGTCATGCCCGACGAGAAGCCGGAAGCCGCCTTGCAGCGCGAAGATGCGCGCAAGCGCGCGGTGATGTGAGGAGGTTTCGCCGCTGCGCAGATAATCGGTCTCGACGAGACCGGGACGGTCGAGGACGCCGGGCGGCAGGCTGACGATATTGCCCACGATCGGCTCGCCGGCATGGGTCGTGAGAAGATAGAGATCGGCGCCGGGCTGACGGATACGGCGTTGGATCCCCTGCACGAGCTGATTAATGTTGCCCGCCTCATATTGTTCGGCGAGGCCGGTGATGTCGGCATTGACGGTTTGCGCCGTCTGATCGTCGATGAGCTGCTTGACGTTCCAGCCGACGCGCCCGAGCACGAGCCCGGCCCCGATCGCCGACAAGCAAAGATAGACGACCGTGATCTTGAAGGCAGTCGTCCGGAATAGCTTACCGAGAGCCGTCACGTATCATATATCCAGCACCACGGATGGTCTGCAGCAGCGGCGGATCAAAGCCTTTATCGATTTTCGCGCGCAGCCGCGAAATATGCACATCGATGACATTTGTCTGCGGATCGAAATGATAGTCCCAGACATTTTCGAGCAGCATCGTGCGTGTCACGACCTGCCCCGCATGTTTCATCAGATATTCGAGCAGCCGGAATTCGCGTGGCTGCAGGACGATCTCCTTACCGTTGCGGGTCAGTTTATGCGACAAACGGTCGAGCTCCAAACTGCCCACTTTGTAAACGGTTTCCTCGCCCGCGCCTGAGGATTTGCGCCGCGCCAAAACCTCGACGCGCGCCAGGAGTTCCGAGAAGGCATAGGGCTTCGTCAGATAGTCGTCGCCGCCGGCCCGCAGGCCTTTGACGCGATCATCGACCTGGCCAAGCGCCGAAAGGATCAGCGCCGGCGTTTCGATCTTCTGCACCCGCAGACCGCCGATCAGCGACAGGCCGTCGAGCTTGGGCAGCATGCGGTCGACGATCAGCACATCATAAGTCTCGTCACGTGCTTTGTCGTAGCCTTCGACGCCGTCGAGCGCGCAATCGGCGTTATGGCCCGCCTCACGGAAGGCCTTAACGAGATAGTTCGCCGCCTCCGAATCGTCTTCGATGATGAGAATGCGCATGTCAGACATATAAGCGTTCCTCATAAAAAACGGCAGGCCGGAGATTGGCTCCGGGCCTGCCGCCTCCTCAATGCCGGCGCCGCGAGGGGGGCGAGAACGACGCCAGCTCAGCGGCTTAGGACGAACTACTCACGCCCAGGGCTCGACCGCTGCGGGAGCTCAACCGGCGGCCTGCGGCCGGACGGCGGGATGCCGTCCAGTGTCGGGCCGCCGAAATGTCAGGTCGCCGGCGTGATGGCGAGCGCCACATAATGCGTCTCCTCGCCATTCTTGACGCGCAGCAGGATGGCCTTGCGGCCCGCCTTCTTCGCCTCATTGATGACGTCGACGACCTCAGCCGGCTGGTTCACCGTCTTGCCGCCCGCTTCGAGAATGACGTCGCCGACCTTCAAACCCTTCTGGGCAGCGTTGCCGTCCGGATCGATCTCAGTAACGACGACACCGGCTTTGCCGGCGCCAGGCACGTCGCCGGCGGGCGACAGAGACAGGCCGAACTTCGACAGCGAGGCCTTGCCATTGTCCGGCGCGATCTCAGCCTTGGCGACCTTCTCATTCGGCAAAGTGCCGAGAGTCAGGGTGATGTCGCTCTCCGAGCCCGTCCGCCAGACCTTGAGATCGGCCTTGGCGTTCGGCCCCAGCGAAGCGATCTTGCGGGCCAGCTCACGCGGTCCGTCGACGGCGTCGCCATTGACCGCGACGATGACATCGCCCGATTTGATGCCGGCCGCCTTGGCTGGACCGTCGTTCTGCACTTCCGCGACAAGTGCGCCCTTGGTCGATTTCAGGCCGAGGCTGTCGGCGATGTCCGTCGTCACCGGCTGAATCTGCACGCCGATCCAGCCACGCGTCACCTTGCCATGTTCCTTCAAGGCGGTGACGACGGTCTGCACGACATCGGCGGGGATCGCGAAGCCGATACCGACGCTGCCGCCGGACGGCGAATAGATCGCTGTGTTCACGCCGACAACCTGGCCTTGCATGTTGAAGGTCGGGCCGCCGGAATTGCCGCGATTTACCGGCGCATCGATCTGGATGAAGTCCTCATAAGGACCCGAGCCGATATCGCGGCCGCGCGCCGAGACGATACCCGCCGTCACCGTGCCGCCGAGACCGAAAGGATTGCCGACCGCGAGCACCCAATCGCCGACCTGCGGTGTCGTGCCGGCAAAGCTGACGAAGGGATAGTTCGAACCGGTGCTGACCTTGAGCAGTGCGAGATCGGTCTTCTTATCGGTGCCCACGACCTTCGCCGGGAGGATCTTGCCGTCGTCCATCACGACCTGGACGTCCGTCGCATTGTCGACGACGTGATCATTGGTGACGATGTAGCCGTCCGCCGAGATGAAGAAGCCAGAGCCCTGCGCCTGCGTGACATGCGGATGCGCATCATGGAATTCGAACGGCGCCTCGCCGCCGAAGCGTTTGAAGAAGCGATAGAGCGGGCTGCCGGGCTTGAGTTGCGGCGGCGTGTTGTTCTGGTCGCCCTGGTCATTGGCATCCGCCGTCTCGCTGACCTTTACCTTGATCGAGACGACAGCGCCCTTCACCTTGTTGACGATGCTGGCGAAGCCGGTCGGCCCCTGCACCGGAGCAGTGGAGTCAGCGTGAGCCGGAGCGGTGAACGTCGCATGCGGCAGCTGCACATTGCCGTAGTAAGCACCGCCCAAGGCCAAGGCGGCGACCGTGCCCAAAAGGGCGACACGGGTTGTCAAACGGCGCTTTGCCGTCTGCGGGGTCTTCGCATCGCTCGGGCCGTCGAAATGCGGTAGGGCCATAGGTATTCGTCTCCGTTTTATTTTGACGTCTGGCTGGGGAAGGACGTCGCCGTTCAGCCGGAATTGGTAGTCAGAAATTTGGCGCAGGCCGGCTTACGTCGTCATGTCGGCGGGATGAAACTTTTGTAAGGTTGGGCGGTACTGTTTCCGGGCCATGACAAGGCTGAAAGCGCCACAATTTCAGGAGGATCGAAGCGACGCAGAGCGATGATGCACGTCAGATTACGTTATTCCACCCCGCACAGCCGTTCGGGCGGCAGTCTCCTGCTCCTCGAAGAGCTCGGCGTCTCTTACGATCTCCACGTCCTCAATCTGAAGACGGCCGAGCAGCGTCAGCCGGCTTATCTCGCGATCAATCCGATGGGCAAAGTGCCGGCCATCAAGCATGGCGATGCCATCATCACGGAACAGGTCGCCATCTACATCTATCTCGCCGATCTGTTCCCGGAGGCGGGACTCGCGCCGCCGATCGGCGACAAGGACCGCGGGCCCTATCTGCGTTGGCTCGTTTTCTACGGCAGCTGTTTCGAGCCGGCTGTGACGGACAAATCCATGCAGCGCGAACCGGGCCGCCCGTCGACCATTCCTTATGGCGACTTCGACACAATGTTCGCCACGGTGGTGAAGGAGCTCGAAGCCGGCCCGTATTTCCTCGGCGAGCGCTTCTCGGCCCTTGATGTGTTGTGGGTGCGGCGCTCACTTGGATGGTGCAATTCAAGCTCGTTCCCGAGCTGCCCGTCGTCATGAACTATGTCGCCCGTCATCAGATGCGCCCCGCGGTGATGCGTGCGAATGCCAAGGACGCCGAACTCGCGGCGAAGCAGCAGGCGGCGTAGCCGGATTCTAATCCACTAACCGTGGTTGGGGCGAGGTTGGCGCGCGGGCACCTTATCCGTTGCCATTTCTCCTCCGACAATCCGCATAGCACCTGTCGTTGAGCGTTCGGATTGTTTGTTGGCATCCTTGGCACTTGCTAAGCCTGGTAACCTCCCTGCGCTCCTGGCAATCGATGTAACAACGTCTCAATTCTCCATTGGCCGCCAAGACCGGGCGATGGGTCGCGCTGAGGGATGCAGCACTGATCAAAACGAGGAAGAAAAAAGTCCAAATCGACGGACGTGGCATCGCAATGCTCCGATTGGGGAATGAGCGACGTCTCCCAACTTTCATGTCGTGACCTGTCTTGCCGGACCGCAACTATAGAGTCGCCACCGGGATCACCTGCTGAATCTTAGGCGCAGCGCCCGCGAGGCCTAGATATCCCTGGGACCGAGCGGCGCCAACGGAACTTTTTTCGTGTATCTTATGAGGCGGATGATTGCCGTGACCGGGCCCGCGCGATCGGCTTGCAAAGACTTCCTATCAGACTGACGCAAGTCACCTTAGAAACCGGACAGCCGCGGCGCGCCTGTTTCCTATGAGAATAAGGAAGCGCCAACGGGTTCGGGTACGAGACGATCCTTGCCCGCACGACTGAAAGGCCGCGAGCGCGCCAGGGATTGAATGGCCTTTAAAGATATCGTCTCACGCGATGACAGTAATCTGAATATTGCTGGCCGTAATGCGCTTTCAAGTATTCTTCCTCGCGCGATACCTGCCGGTGGAACAGCCACACAGCGGCAACCATGTAGACGAAAAGAATCCAGTTCGGAAATATCAAGAATTGCCCCAGCAAAACGAACGCGAATGCGACATAAATCGGGTTGCGGCTGAAGGCAAAGGCGCCGTCCGTGATCAGTCGATCGGGATGCTCGGTATCAATGCCGACTCGAAAGCTCTGCTTGAACGAAACGACACTCCATAACAGTAGCAACAACCCTGCGAGGCAGAACAATACGCCAACCCATGCGGCTATCACGAAATGGAAAAGTTCTTGCCTGCTGACGGTTGGCCAATTGAAGGCGGCGGCGAATACGACATAGAAATAAAACAAAGCGAACGGTGGGATGAGAAAATCGCTTCGGTCGATATGGCCAAACTTCATGGCCTGAATGCCTTGCTGCCGCAGAAGGAAGACGCGGATCAAGACGATTCCGACGACGAGAAGGAGTGTCAGCGCTCCGAGATAGTTTGGCATCGAGTCCCACCAAAGGGCTGCCGGTTGCCGCCTTATAAGTTCTGCATCCCGCTGGACAGTCGCTGCAAGCATTGTTGTGCAGCCTTGTCCCCACCCCGCAATCCGCTCCGCCTTGCGGTTCTCGCGCTCCAAAGCTGATCCGGCTTTCAGCCAAAGCGGATCGACTGCTTGCGGCCGGGACAAGCCGGGCCATGACAGCGTGGTGCCTCCTAGCCCTCGTCCTTGACGAGAGCCGCAAGCCTTTCTTCTTCTGTTGCGCTTAATGATTGCGCAGCCGGCTTCGATGCGGGTGCCCGTCGGCGAACTGACAACAAGATCGCCGCGCCGGCGCCGAAGAAAATCAGCAGCGGCGTTCCCCACAGCAGCAGCGTCTCCGGCTTGAACGGCGGCTTCAGCAGGATGAAATCGCCGTAACGCGAGACGAGATAATCGCGGACTTGCTGATTGCTCTCACCCGCCGCGATACGCTGACGGATGAGAACGCGCAGATCATGCGCCAGCGTCGCCTGCGATTCATCGATCGACTCATTCTGACAGACCATACAGCGCAGTTCGGAGGAGAGCTCGCGCGCCCGCGCCTCAAGCTTCGGATCCTTCAGCATTTCGCCTGGCTCGACCGCGGCGGCAATCTGCGGAACTGCGATCAAGCAAAGCAAAGCGAGGAGCGCGAGAACGCGTTTCATCGTCATTCCGCCGGTTGCGCCGCAGCGGCTAGCTTCACGCGCCGCGCAACGCCAATCCGCAGCCGCCGGTCGCTCATGGAGAGCACACCGCCGAAGGCCATGAAGATCGCGCCGAACCAGATCAGCACGACGAGCGGCTTCCAATAAAGCCGGGCGTCGAATGTGCCGGACGCCGCGCCTTCGGTAATGCTGACATAGAGCTGGCCAAGTCCCTCATTGGCGATCCCCGCTTCGGCACGGCTCATCGAACGTTCGGGATAGAAGCGCACCGCCGGATCGATCGAACCAATCGCAACGCCGCCCTGGCGGATCACCACATGCGCGAATTTGGCCGAGTAGTTCGGTCCCTGAGCCACGCCGAAGTTCTGCGCCATGATTTCGTAAGGACCGACGCTCGCCACATCGCCTGGATGCAGCACCATCACCCTTTCGACGCCCCAGCCCGTCGCGGCAAGGCCGAGCAACGTGACCCCGAGACCGGCATGCGCGAAGGCCGTGCCCCACATGCTGCGCGGCATGTTCCAGGCGCGCGTCAGGACCTGGCCCGCGCCCTGGCTCGTCACCTTGCCGATGAGATCGACGAAGGAGCCGACGATGGTGAAGATCGCCAGGCCGCCGACAATGATCGACACGACGGGCTTGCCATGCAGAGCGGCGAAGACCAGCATCGCCACGATGGCAATGATGAAGGCCAAGACCAGCCTTTGCGTCGCACCGAGCAGATCGGCACGCTTCCACGCCAGCATCTGGCCGATCGGCATCAGCAGGAACAACGGCAGAAAGAGCGGTACGAAGGTGGCGTTGAAGAAGGGCGCGCCGACGGAAATCTTCTCGCCGGTCAGCGATTCAAGCGCCAGCGGATAGAGCGTGCCGACGAAGACGGTCGCGCAGGCCGTCGACAGAACCAGGTTATTGAGAACGAGCGCGCCTTCACGCGAGACCGGCGCGAAGAAGCCACCCGGCTTCAGATCATTGGCGCGCGCCGCAAAGAGCGCCAGCGAGCCGCCGATGAAGACGGCGAGGATCAAGAGAATGAAGACGCCACGACGCGGATCGCTGGCGAAGGCATGCACCGAGGTGAGCACGCCCGAGCGCACCAGGAATGTGCCGATGAGCGATAGCGAAAAAGCCAGGATCGCGAGGAAAATCGTCCAGATCTTCAGGGCTTCCCGCTTTTCCATCACGGCGGCGGAGTGCAACAGCGCGGTCGCCGCGAGCCATGGCATCAGCGAGGCGTTTTCGACGGGGTCCCAGAACCAGAAACCGCCCCAGCCGAGCGTGTAATAGGACCAATAGGACCCCATCGCGATGCCAAGCGTCAGAAACATCCAGGCGAGCAAGGTCCAGGGCCGCACAACCCGCGCCCAGACCGCATCGATGCGGCGGCAGATCAGAGCGCCAGCCGCAAAAGAGAAAGTGATCGAAAGGCCGACATAGCCGAAATAGAGCAGCGGCGGATGGATCGCGAGGCCGGGGTCCTGCAGCAGCGGATTGAGCCCCTGCCCTTCGATCGGCGGATTGGCGACGCGGGCGAAGGGATTGGAGGTGAGCAGGATGAACAGAAAAAAGGCGGCGCTGATCCAGCTTTGCACGCCGAGCACGGCGGCGTGAAGATCGTCCGGCATGCCGCGCTTCGCCAGCGCCACCAGCGCGCCGAAAGTGACAAGGATCAGCACCCAAAGGAGCATGGAGCCTTCGTGATTGCCCCAGACTCCCGCGATCTTATAGATGAGCGGCTTCGCCGAATGCGAATTCTCGATGACGTTGATGACCGAGAAATCCGACGTCACATGCGCATAGACGAGCGCGGCGAAGGAAATCGCCACGAAGAGAAACTGTATCAGTGCAACGGACGGCGCCGTGGCCATGAGCCGATCGTCGCGCGACGCGATCCCCCAGAACGGCACGATGCTGTTGAAGAGCGCCAAAGCGAAAGCGAGGACAAGAGCGTAATGGCCGGTCTCGACGATCATGAAAGCCTCACGGATTACCGGCTTGGCGCGCGCCGCCTGCATCAGCCTGCGGTTTGCCATTCTCTTGCCAGAGACCGCGCTTCTTCAGCGCGTCGGCGACTTCGCGCGGCATATAGCGCTCATCATGCTTGGCGAGGACTTCGCTCGCCTCTACGCCCGATGTGCCGATCACGCCATCGGCGACAACGCCCTGGCCTTCGCGGAAGAGATCCGGCAGAGCGCCCGTATAAGTGACGGCGACGTCTTTTTTGCCGTCGGTCACGACGAAATGCGTGACCGTACCGGTGCGCTGGACCGAGCCTTGTTTGACGAGCCCGCCGATGCGCAGCCGCGTGCCTGGCGCCAGTTCCTTTGCCACCACCTCGCTCGGCGCATAGAAGAAGACGATGTTGTCGCGCAGCGCATAAAGGATGAGGCCTGCGCCGCCGCCGAAAATGATCAGCGCCGACAGGATGAGGGCAAGCCGCTTCTTTTTACGCGTCATGAATCCAATCCCAATTCGCGGGCCAGCGCATCAATGCGCGCTTTGGCCTGCGCATCGCCGTTGAAATCCTTCCGCGCCGTGGCAAGTGCAGCCCGCGCCTTATCGACTTCATTGATGACCTTATAGGCGCGAACAAGGCGCAGCCAGCCTTCGATGTCATTGCCGTTTTGGGCGAGCCGCGCGGCGAGACGATCGATCATGCCGTGAATGGCCGTCGCCTGCGCCTCGGGCGTCATATTGGCGATCGCCGCAGCTTCGGCCGCTTGCGGCGGGGCCTTGCCCTGCAGCACCGCGATGCGCTTCTCAAGATCGGCGCGCCCGCCCGAACCTTGCGGCATCATCGCCAGAAGCTTCTGCCAATAGCCTAAGGCTTTCGTTTTATCCCCTTCCTCATTGGCCGCGAGGCCGAGGAAATAGAGCGCCTTCGCCGGCGGCGGATTGGCGCTGGCCGCTTTTTGAAACAGCTCACGCGCGGCGTCCGTCACCAGACCATTCGAGGCATAGACGAGAGTCTCGGCGTAAATCGTTTCACGCTCCGGCGTCGCGCCGAGCTTTTGCATCGCGAGGCCCGCAACGCGGACCGCATCCTCTACGCGGCCAAGCCTCAGATAGGCGGGCACAAGGACTTCATAGCCGCGTCCGTCATCGGGATCTTGCCGCAGATGCGCCTCGACCTTGGCCACGGCCTCGGCCAGGGTCATCTTCTGGCCGGGTGTATCAAGGCGCGCGGACAGCGGCTCATCCGGCCACGACGGATGGCCGAGGTATGAATAGAGCCCGAGCGACACGGCTGGCACGAAAGCCAGCGCCAAAATCGCCGCGAGCCGCAGACGCCACTGCGCCGCAGCGGGGTCTGCAATGGCCGCTTTCGATGGTTGACCTTTTAGGGCGGGGTCCGTCTCGGCGGCGCGCAGGAGCTGGCGCGCCGCTTCGGTCTTCGCCGCTTCCGCGTCTTCTGCCGAGAGAAGATCGTTAGAGCTCTCGCGGTCGATCTCCGCGAGCTTGGCTTTGTAGAAGGCAACGTCGACAGGCTGCTGTTCGCCCGGAGCCCCCGCGCGCCGGCTCAGCGGCCAGAGAATGGCGAACACGGCAAGACCGGTCAAAAGCGCAAGCACACCAAAAAGCATTTACGTCCTTAGGCATTTTTCCCGGACAAGACGGACACGTTGGTCGTTGTCGTGTCCAAATGCGCCAAAACCCGACCGGCGCGGCGGTGATCTGCCGCTTTAAAGCATTTTGGCGTCCCTGAATTAAGTAAATTCCGGCGCCACCGCGGCCGTTCGCGCCTCAGAGTCAGTGCTTTAAGAAGGACAAAAGCGCGCAGCCGCTTTCGTTCCCTTATGTTAGGCGGCGGCGGGCAATTCCAACTCGGCCCGGAGGCCGCCCATCGGGCTCGCGTCGAGCTTGAGCGCACCGCCATAGAGCGCCGCGAGATCGACCACGATCGAGAGGCCGAGGCCAGAGCCCGGACGCGTCTCATCGAGCCTTCGGCCGCGCCGCATCGCCGCTTCGCGGAGCTCCGGCGCGAGCCCCTGCCCGTCGTCGTCGATGGTCACGCGGAAGAATGAACGCCCGTCCTTGTGTTTGGCCAGTGGTTCAATAGTGATCATCACCTCGCGTTGCGCCCATTTGCCGGCGTTATCGACAAGATTGCCGATCATTTCCTCGAGGTCTTGGCGCTCGCCCTGAAAGCGCAAGCCATCGACGGCCTTGACCGAGAAAGTGATCTCGCGCTCGCGATAGATTTTATCGAAGACATGCACCAGAGAGGCGGCGACCGGCCCGACCTCCGTTGCCTTGCCGAGCACCCCCGCCCGCGCGGCGACGCGCGCGCGGTTGAGGTAGTAGCTGACCTGATCGCGCATCAATGCAGCCTGCTCGCTGACCTTGCCGGCGAAGCCGCTTTCACCTTCTTTCGCTTCGTTGATGATGACGCTGAGCGGCGTCTTCAACGCATGCGCGAGATTACCGACTTCGTTGCGGGCGCGTTCGACCACTTCGCGATTGGCGGCAATCAGCAGATTGAGCTCTTGGGCGAGCGGCGCGATATCAGTCGCAAAGGTCCCTTCGATCGTCTCGCTTTCGCCGCGCCGGATGGCGGCTGCGCGCTCCTGCAGGCGGCGCAAGGGCAAGAGGCCGTAATGCAGCTGCGCCAGCGAGGCGACGACCAAGGCCGCGCCCAAAAGCGCGAAGGTCACCATCAGCTCGGCCTCGAAAAGCGCGATGTCATTGTCCGTAACTTCGGTGGTTGCGGCGACCTGCACGAGATAGCGGCCCTGATCGCCGAGATCGATGATGCGTTCGACCATGCGCAAGCGGCGGTCGTCGGGGCCTTTCACATAGCCTCGGCGCGGCTCGCCGACGGCACCCTGCGTCTTTTGTTCCGGAAGCTCCGGCAGGCGAGCTGTGAAGAGCGAGCGCGAGCCTTTGATGTCGTGTGCCGTGCCGTCGAGCCGGGTGATCTGCCAATACCAGCCCGACAGCGCGAGTTCGAATTGCGGTTCGCCGAGTTCGCCGGGATCGGCGCGGCTCTCGTCCGACACCGATGCGATGTCGGCGACAAGCGCACGCAGATAAACGCCCAACCGATCGTCGAAACGCGATTCCGCCGTGTTGCGGTAAAGCGTCGAAAGCCCGATGCCGCCGGTGACGAGAATGGCCGAACTCAACAGGGCTGCCGAGAAGAACAGCCGTGTCGCAATTGACCAATTTCGCGGTGAGGGAAGGCGCATGCGCAAATCCGGGCGGATCTAAGAGCATGTTTCGAAAAAGTTGCACGACTTTTTCGAAAGGAAACATGCTCCGACGTGTTGAACTTGAGCATTTTCTTTTCGCCCGGACGGCGTCATGCCGAGCGGAAGATTGCTTTAGCCGCCGTTGAGCGCCGAGCCGGAAGAGCTTCTTTTGCCCGCAGGCTCGGCTGTCGGCGGGGTCACAATATAGCCGAGGCCCCGCATGGTTTGAATGATGTCGATGCCGAGCTTTTTGCGCAGGCGGCCGACGAAGACCTCGATTGTGTTGGAGTCGCGGTCGAAGTCCTGATCGTAAAGATGTTCGACAAGCTCGCTGCGGGAGACGACGCGACCGGCGTGGTGCATCAGATAGGCAAGCAAGCGGTACTCATGCGAGGTGAGCTTGACCGGCGTTCCCTCGACCGTAACCTGTCCGGCCTTGGTGTCGAGGCTCACCGGACCGCAGGTCAGCTCATTGCTGGCATGGCCGGCGGCGCGGCGCAGGAGCGCCCGTATTCGTGCCAGCACCTCCTCCATGTGGAAAGGCTTGGACACGTAATCATCGGCTCCGACGTCAAAGCCCTGGACCTTTTCATGCCAGCGGTCGCGCGCCGTGAGAATCAGAACCGGCATCACACGGCCGGCCTTCCGCCAGTCAGCCAAAACCGAAATTCCGTCCTTTTTCGGCAGGCCGAGATCGAGAACGATGGCATCATAGGCTTCGGTATCGCCGAGGAACCAGCCCTCCTCGCCGTCGAAGGCGCGGTCGACGACATAGCCGGCCTGAGCCAGCGCTGCGACAATCTGCCGGTTCAGGTCCTTGTCATCTTCAACCACGAGAAGCCGCAAATTCGTCCTCCTATCGCACCCGAGCCAACTCTCCGTTCGGGCGCCCAGGCATCTCGGCCAAGCTCCAGGCGGGCACTTCCTTTACTTGGCGTTGACGGTCCTGACAATTTTACCGCTGACCGCGTTGAGCGAGACGTGGATGACTCGGCCGTCGCGGCGCAGCAGGCTTATTTCATAGACCAATTCGTCTTTTCTCCGGCAAAGCTTGGCCCGGAGCGCCTCGGCCTGGAAATGCCGGGCTGTCGTCTGCATGACCCTGAAAGGCTCGGCGAGCCGGTGCGCCGTCACGACTTCGCGGGCTTGAGCCGCCGTCAGGCAGACGTGCTCCGGGGCGGCGCGCTCGGCGGCTAGAGCCGGCGCGCTGATCAAGACCATCAAGGCAAACGCGAGCCCACCGCTTTGCATCCGTCGAGCCTTGCTGAACTGCAGTGAACACTTCATGAATATAAAGAGGAATATAGAACGGCCGCACCACCCCGCGATAGCCGTCGGCGTCTGCTCACACGCTTTCGTGTCCGAGCGAACGCCTGTTGCGTCCTTAGCCGAATCGCCTCGAATTCGACGATCAACCTAACCTTACATCAAGATTTCCCAGCCATAGAGACAAGGAACGAACATCGATTTGGTTCAAAATTCATGTCGCCTGCGAAGAAAACTAGTTTTGGGACATGGCTTCAGGAAAAATTCAGCCTGAAAAACTTGCGAGGCCTCGCTGGCCGGTTCGGCCGCAACCGGCGCGCTAATGTCGCGATGATCTTTGCGTTCATCTGCATTCCTGTGATCTTCGCTGCCGGTATTGGAATAGATTATGCGATGGCAGCCCGCAAGCGCTCGAAGCTTGACGCGGCAGCCGATTCCGCCGCCCTTGCCGCGGTGACGCCGAGCTCCATGGCGCTTTCGGCCGCCAACGCCCAAACGCTGGCGCAAAATATGTTCAACACGCTCGCCGCTCAGGTGACCGGACTGCAGGCTAGCTCACTGACGTCAACAGTGACTGTCACGGATAATGGTCTTTCACGTACCGCGACGATCACATTTTCGGCGAAATCGACGAACTCCTTTGGCGGAATTATCGGGACCGTCGCATTCCCGATTGGCGGCCAGTCGACGGCGTCAGCCAGCCTGCCGCCGAACATCGATTTCTATATGCTCCTCGACAACTCGCCTTCCATGGCGATCGCGGCGACGACTGCCGGCATCAATACGATGGTTGCCAATACGTCTTCGCAGGGCGGCTGCGCATTTGCCTGCCATGAAAGTAATCCTTCGGCGGATAATCTCGGCAATCCAGGAGGCGAAGACAATTATCAGCTCGCCCGCAATCTTGGCGTGACGCTCCGCATGGATCTTCTGGTCACCGCGACACAGAACATGATTTCGCAGGCGCAGTCGACGCAAACCACGACGGGCGCGGCCTATCGCATGGCGATTTACACCTTCAATAACACTTTCAATACGGTCTCGTCGCTGACGTCGAACCTGAGCAGCGCCAAGACTTCGGCCGGTGGCATTCAGATGCTTGAAGTCTATTCCAACAACTATCTGAACAAGACCACCAACAACAGCGACACGGATACAGATTTCAGCACCGCAATAAGCAACATCAACGCCATCATCCCCACACCCGGCGGCGGCACGAATGCAGCGAACGACACGCCGCAGGAAGTCCTCTTCATCGTCACCGACGGGGTCGAAGACGCCATGGTCAATGGCAAGCGCGTGCAGGCGTTGATGGATACCTCAGTGTGCACCACGCTCAAGAAGAAAGGCGTCCGGATCGCGGTGCTCTATACGCAATATCTGCCGCTGCCGACGAACGCTTGGTACAACACCTATATTGCGCCGTTCCAGTCGCGGATCGGCACGAACTTACAACCCGGCCCGAACGATACGGGCTGCGCCTCACCCGGTCTCTTCACTCAGGTGACGACGGACAGCGACATCTCCGCCGCTTTGACCGCACTCTTCAATACCGCCGTGGCGCAGGCGTCGCATCTGACGCAGTGATCGGAAATATCCGATACCATGCATATCGGCGGCAGAACGCTCGCCATTCGATGTCCATTCCGGGAGAAGGCGATCCAATATAATCGTGGATTGGCACGGTCGTGGACTGGTACGGCCACGAAGACGCTGCGCCGGCCCAAGATTAGCAGAACCAATAGGCGAGCCACCCGGCATAAGGGCAGGTGCTCGACGAGCCTGAGCTGCTTGAGCCGCTCGACGAACCAGAGCTCGAGCCGCTCGAGGACCCTGAGCTCGAGCCGCCCGATGAACTTGAACTCGAACTGCTCGAAGACGTGGCGGTCGTATAGGCTGCGCAGCTGCTTGTGTTGGTCGAGGTCGTCGTTGAAGCGCTATAAGCAATCTTCGTGCAGAGCCGCGGATTCAGATAGATCTGATCCGACAAGATCGTCGTTCCGATAATTTTGTAACCCAGTACTGGGACATAGTTATATTGCACCTGCCCCAAGACCACGCTGACGTTTGGGGGCAGTTGCAGTTTTTGCTTCAATTGCTGCGGCAGGGTCTGCCCGGCCTTATAGGCTGTGCCGTTGTACGCCGCACTCCAATCGAACGTCGCATTGCCGCTTGCATCGGTCGAGACTTCCGAGACGATAACCGTCGTGTTGCTTGAATTATAGGGCGTCATCACCTGCGCCGAGGCGCTGAGGAGGCTGCTCATGTCAGTCGTGCTTAAAGACGAATATTGGGTGACGAGGTCCGGGATCGTACGCGCAGTAATCGTGACCTTGCGGCTGATCGAAATCGCCTGGCCGACTTCGCTGACGCCGACAAAAAGAACGAGCGTGACCGGCAGCAGCAGCGCGAATTCGGTGGCGGCAATGCCGCGCTTGTCGGCCTTGAATTGGGCGAGGCGCCGCGCGCAGCGATTGGGCAAGGGTGACGCCAGCAACCTCATAGGGGTTCGTTCCTGAATACCGAGGTCGCGAGGAGGAGGCGGTTGCCGTTTGAGAGATTGGAGAGGTTGTAGCTGAAGGGCTTCAGGAAAATCGGCCATTGATACATGACCTGCACGACGACAATGCTGCCGACGCCACCAGGATTGAAGGACCAGCTGTTGGTAACATTGCCGTTCTTATCGAAAGTGAGGGTCGGCGCAGCCGTCGTCGCGCCTGAAAAGCTCGTCCCTGTCCCGTAATTCTGAACATTGATCATGAATTTACTGCAATTGAACATGATCGTCGCACCGGGAACTGCGCAAACTTGGCTAGCGAAGGCGCTAGCACTCATGTTCGTCGCATGATTGGTCAGGATCAAGCGGCTCGCCTGCTCAGTAACGGTCTCGAGTTCCTGCTGCGCCATGAAGACGATCGCCGTCTGCGCCGTCGCCATGAGGATCAGAAAAAACGGGACAGCAATCAGAGCGAATTCAACGGCGGTCGCGCCGCTGCGCTGCCTCAGAAAGCGGGCGACGGTTTTGCCGAGCCAGGGGCGCCAATGCCGCTTGCAGAAATCGAACAAAGCCCCGGGTCCGTCCTAGAGCCGATCCCGATTAAATGGCATCGCTTCGCGACCATTTGATCGACACAAATCGGCTCGATTCAAAGCCTTGCAGCGTGTCCTTTGTCGGAAAAGTCGAGCAACTGTTCCGGGGCATGCTCCGAGTGCCCGGCATATGCCGGCTAGCGGAGCCTAACAGGCCCTGATTGCCCAAAGGTTACATCGATCGCGGAGTCGTGCGCTTAGCGCTTGCGTACCTTGGTAACAGGACGGCGGCTGCGCGGCGTCCGGCTGGGCCAGGCGACGATATGGTCGGGATAGTCGTCGAGATCGAGCTCCGTCTCAACGGCGCCGATACGCCCGTGGACCGAGATCCCCGCCTCCCGCACGGTTTCGGGCGAGCCGGACACGAGGGGATGCCACCACGCCAAAGGCCGCCCCTCGGCCCGCAGCCGGTAGGCGCAGGTCGGCGGTAGCCAGGCGAGCTTCCGCACGAGGTCGGGTGTCAATTTGAGACAGTCCCTGACCTTGCGCCGCCGGCGCGGATAGTCGGCACAGCGGCAAGAAGCGGTATCGAGCAGCCGGCAGGCGATATCGGTAAAATGGACCTCGCCCGTATCCTCATCCTCAAGCTTGACGAGACAGCAGCGGCCGCAACCGTCGCACAGGCTCTCCCACTCCGCCCGCGATAGCTCCTCGAGCGGCTTTATCTCCCAATAGGGCTTGTCAGTCTGTGCCATAAGGTCATCATCTTGCCGCGAGGCCTTGGTCTCATTTAGACGGCGGCGCGATCACCGGCAGGATTGCTAAATTGTCCGGACAATTGCAAGACTTGTCGCAGAGACTTTGGCGGGGCCGCGCGACAGGGTCGCTGCGGAGATGATCGGCTGTGTTTGAAGCGTGGAAATCGTCGCAGCTCTATGAAAGGGCCACCCGGCTCTACCGGCGGCTGGCGCGCAACTTCTTGGCGCTCGATGCCTTCATCGATTCGACTCTCTACGACTCGGGCGAGAAGGCCCGTGCCCGCTATGAGACGGTCGTCGCCTGGATGGACCGGCTGCATATTTCGGGCTGGCGCCGGCTCCTGGTCGAATGCATCTGCGAAGGGTCCAATCTGGCTGTCGCCGGCGGCATGCTGGCTCTCTTCATGGCAATACCCGCGTTCCAAGACACCGCCACCAACGACTGGCTGAAGAAGGAGGACCTCGCCGTCACCTTCCTCGACCGTTACGGTCAGGAGGTCGGGCGGCGCGGCATCAAGCACGACGATTCCGTGCCGATCGACCAGATGCCGAAATATATGATCCAGGCCGTCATCGCGACGGAGGACCGGCGTTTCTTCCAGCATTTCGGCATCGACGTGCTCGGCACTTTGCGGGCGCTCACCGTCAATGCCCGCGCCGACACGGTCAGGCAGGGCGGCTCCTCGATCACCCAGCAGCTCGCCAAGAATCTGTTTCTGACGAATGAGCGCACCGTCATCCGCAAGATCAAAGAGGCTTATCTGGCGCTCTGGCTCGAAGGCCATCTGACCAAGCGGCAAATTCTGCAGCTTTATCTCGACCGCATGTACATGGGCGGCGGCACATTCGGCGCGCAGGCAGCGGCGGAATTCTATTTCGGCAAATCGGTGCGCGACGTCTCGCTCTCCGAAGCAGCGATGCTCGCCGGCCTCTTCAAGGCGCCAACCAAATATGCGCCGCATGTCAATCTGCCCGCAGCGCGCGCTCGCGCCAATGACATTTTGCACAATATGGTCGCGGCCGGATTCCTGACCGACGGCCAGATCTATGCGGCGATCCGCAATCCGGCGACGCCGATCGCCCGCAGCCGCGATGCGGCGCCCGATTGGTATCTCGACTGGGCCTATGACGAAGTCCGCAAGCTCGCCGACGCACATAGGCTCGGTGACGACCGCGTGCTGACGGTGCGCACCGCCCTCGATCCCAATCTGCAGAAATTTGCCGATACGACGATCGAAGATCAGCTGCGCCAATACGGCCATAGCTATCATGCGGATCAATCCGCCATGGTCATTCTCGATCCGTCGAACGGCGCGGTCCGCGCCATCGTCGGCGGCCGCGATTATGGCGCAAGCCAATTCAACCGCGCGGTCGATGCGCTGCGCCAGCCCGGCTCTTCCTTCAAACCCTTCGTCTATTTGACAGCATTGCTGACCGGCAAATTTAATCCGACTACGAAGGTCGTCGACAGCCCCGTCTGTATCGGCGACTGGTGTCCGCATAATTACGGCGGCCACTATATGGGTGCCGTGTCGCTGGCGACTGCGCTTATGCATTCGTTGAATACGGTCGCGGTCAAACTGTCGATCGCGATCGGCGACGCCTACCCTGTCAAAGGGCACAACAATGTCTATGAGGCGGCCAAGCGCGGCCGCGCCAAGATCGTCGAAACGGCACGCAAAATGGGCATTTCCACGCCCCTGCCCGATACGGTGTCGCTGCCGATCGGCGCTGATGGCGTGACGGTGATGGGCATGGCCGGCGCTTATGCAACCTTCGCGAACGGCGGCAAACGGGTGAATCCTTTCGCCTCGGTCGAAATCACAAACAGTCACGGCAACATTATCTATCGCCATGACCGCGACGAGCCGCCGCCGAAGCAAATCATCGATCCCAACGCGATTATCCAGATGGTGTCGATGATGCGCGGCGTCGTCCAGGCCGGCACCGGTACGCGGGCTAGGATCGACGGCATCGATATTGCCGGCAAGACCGGCACGACGAACGGCTATAAGGATGCCTGGTTCGACGGCTACACAGGCAATTATGTCGGCATCATCTGGTTCGGCAATGATGACGATACGCCGACCAACAATATGACCGGCGGTTCTCTGCCCGCGATGACCTGGCATGAGATCATGAGCTATGCGCATCAAGGCATCGATCTGAAGCCGCTGCCGGGCGAGCCGCCGCCGCCTTCGGCGAAGCCGGCGGCGAAGCCTTCGGACACGACCGCCGAACTCGGCGCGCCGCAACGTCCGGCAAGCTTGTCATCCGGTTCCGTCGCCGTCCTCGGCACCATCGTCGAGACGGCGAAAGTCGCCGAACTGAAACGCGTGTCGGGCGGTTCCGAAGTCAGCCTCGGCCCCAAACCGTGAACCAAATCATAGGCGTTCGGGCGCAGCCTCAGTGATGATCCTCAAACTGCTCGCCACTCTCATCGTCGGAACGGCGCTCGGTCTCGCGACGACCTATTACGTCATGGGACACGGCATCAATTTCGATGCAGTGAAAGCCGGCGCCTGGGTGCGCTGGCCGAAGAACGGCTCGGCCGATATCGACCCCTATGCGCATGCGATGCTGGCGCGTTCGGGGCAAATGCCGCTCGGCACGGGCGAGGGCCTGAGCTTCTCCGCCCGGACCGACAGCGATGGGCAAAGACTGCAGTCCAATTGCGATTATGTCGTGAAAGGGCCGGTGCCACCGGCCCGCTATTGGACTCTCACGCTCTACACGCCGCAAGGCGGACTCGCGGATAATCCGGCGAAGCGCTTCGGCTTCACCTCATCGGAAATCTTGCGCGCGGCCGATGGCGCCTTCCAGATCGCCGTGTCGCGGCAGGCGCGGCCGGGCAATTGGCTCCCCATTGACGGTGATAGCAGCTTCACGCTTGTCTTGCGGCTTTACGATACGCTGTTCGACTTCGGCATGGCGAAGGTCGAAGCCACAACGCTTCCGCAGATCGACAAAGGGCACTGCGAATGATGGCGCGCTGCGAATGATCTGGACGAACCGCCTTCTCGAGCTAGTTCTCTATGGGCTCGCGGTCGCCTTCATTGCCGGCATCGTCCATCTCGGCAGTATCTTCGCCATGCCGGATGTGGCGCCGCATGATGCTTTCACCCGGCTCTCCAAGATTGTCATCCAGCCGAACCAGACCGTGCTGCTGCCGCAGTCCCTGCCCGGCCATGAACTCGCGCCCTTCCAGGACCCGGCGATGGCGCAGGCCGCCTGCATGTTCGATCTGACGCGCGGCTCGCTGCGCTTGCGCGCCAAGCTCGATCCCGATGCGCTCGTGACTCTGTCGTTTCGCAGCCGCACAGGACGCGTCTTCTACGCGATGACCGATCGCGCAGCGACGAAAGGCACGATCGACATTCATCTCTTGACCGCCCAGCAACTGCAGGCGGTTCAGGCCGATGACGATGAAGATAATCCGCCGCAGGAATTGCGCTTGGTGGCGCCGCAATTGAAAGGCTTCGTGCTGATCGATGCGCTGGTGCGCTATCCCAGCGAGCGCTCGGCGGCGGAAGCGCGTGCTTTATCGGTCACTTGCGCGCCCGAAGACGTCGCGCAAAATTGACCGCTGATTGCTGATTAGCTCTGCCGTTCGCGCCGCTTGCGTGGCGCTTCTGTCCTATCGGCTGTGCGCCGCCGCCGATGCTTCGGCGGTGCTTCGAGAGGTTCGCGAACAATCCGGACGCCGGTGAAAAACAGAATGTCGGCGCAATTGCCCGCCGGCAATCGTTTGCGGACCTCATTCACTCTCGGCCTAAACTCAACGAGCTCACCCATCGGCCTTCTCCGGCAGGTCGCGCGAGGATTGCACTTTACATGTGCGGTTGTTCTGCAAGCGAGGCTCGACCGTGCAAGTTAACGATGCCTCAACGATGCGTCCACACGCCCGCAGATTCTGTGCGCTAGCGCAAATGCCGGTATCGAAATCGTCCGCGATGTGTCCGCCGAGTCACAGCTGAGCGCCGCTCTTGCCCGGTTCTAGAGCATGTCCCGGAAAAGTGGATCGACTTTTCCGACAAAGGACATGCTCCAAGATTTTGAATCGAGCGGATTTGTCCCGAGCAAATGGATCGCGAAGCGATGCCATTTAATCGGGATCGGCTCTAAGGGAGATCGAGAAAATTCCGGCCGAGCCGATCCTCGACTTCCACGACCCAAAGATCCGAATCAAAACCGATTTCGCGCGCCAAACGCCGTTCGGCCGAAGGGATATCGATCCATTCAACGGAATGAAGTCGCGCGAAGAGCCGCGCATCATGCTCGACTTCGCTTTGCGGCGCCGGCCCGAATAATGCGCAGTTGCCGTCGAGCCGATCCACCTTGATGATAATTACGCCAGCTTCGGCGGCACCGCGGCGACGCAAAACCGCGGCGACGCCCTCGACGCCGCAGCGGCGCAGATACGCCGAAACCCAGATATCACTACGCAGGCGCATTTCAGGCGTGCACCGCTTGGCAGCTCTGAGCTGCCAGGCAGAACGAATGCAATTCCGAACTCTTTGTCACACAGCTGTTGCCAAGCTTCGCTTGAAAGGAAGCCTCATGAGGAGACGGGTTCATGACTTCCCTTAGTTCAGTCGATTCATTGCCGACCCAGGCTCAAGGGCCAAAGCCGCATCTCGACCAACCGGTCGATATGCGCGCGATCATCATTTTTTTGGCGGTCATTGCCGGCGGCCTCTTCTTCGCCGCTTATAGCATCTACAACGACATGCAGGCGAGCGGCACTCCCGCTACTTCCCTCCTGCCCTTCCTCTTGCTCGGCGTCGCTCTGCTGATCGCACTAGGCTTCGAATTCGTCAACGGCTTCCATGACACGGCCAATGCCGTGGCGACAGTCATCTATACCCATTCTCTGCCGGCGCCCGTCGCCGTCGTCTGGTCCGGCTGCTTCAATCTTCTCGGCGTGCTCTGGTCGACCGGCGCGGTCGCCTTCGGCATCATCTCGCTGCTGCCGGTCGAACTCATCCTGCAGGTCGGCTCGGACGCCGGCTTCGCGATGGTCTTCGCCATGCTGATTGCGGCGATCATCTGGAATCTCGGCACTTGGTGGCTCGGCCTGCCGGCTTCGAGCTCGCATACGCTGATCGGCTCGATCATCGGCGTCGGCATCGCCAATGCGCTGATGCGCGGCCAGGACGGCACGTCCGGCGTGGACTGGGACCAGGCGATAAACGTCGCCAAGGCGCTCCTCTTCTCGCCGGTCGTCGGCTTCATCTGCTCAGCGCTTCTGCTCTGGCTGTTCAAGCTGCTGATCCGCAAGCCGGAGCTCTATTCCGAGCCGAAGGGCAAAGCACCGCCGCCGGCTTGGATCCGCGGTCTGCTCGTCCTCACCTGCACGGGCGTTTCCTTCGCGCATGGTTCGAACGACGGCCAGAAGGGTATGGGCCTTATCATGCTCATCCTCATCGGTGTGGTTCCGACCGCCTATGCGCTCAACCACTCGATGCCGGCGAGCCATATCCCGGCCTTCGTGGCGGCTTCGGAAGCCGCCTCCAAGGTCGTGGAGTCGAAGGCTTCGGGCTTCGCCTATCACGGCGATCCGCGTCCGACGGTGACGCATTTCATTGCCGCGCATGACCTCAACGAGGGTACCTATCCGGCGCTCGCAGTGCTGATCCGCGACATCGGCCAGCAGATCGCGACCTACGGCTCGCTCAACAAAGTGCCGGCGGCGCAGGTCACCAACACGCGTAACGACATGTATCTCGCCTCCGAAGCGCTCGGCCGCCTCGCGAAGGATCCGAAAGCCGGTCTGTCAGCCGCGGATAAAAAGACCCTTGCAACCTATAAGGGCGAGCTCGACGGCGCGACGAAGTTCATCCCGACCTGGGTGAAGATCTGCGTCGCCATCGCGCTCGGCCTCGGCACCATGATCGGTTGGAAGCGCATCGTCGTCACGGTCGGCGAAAAGATCGGCAAGGAACATCTCACCTATGGCCAGGGCGCCGCGGCTGAAATCGTTGCCATGGCGACGATCTTTGCCGGCGACCATTACGGTCTCCCCGTTTCGACGACCCACATTCTGGCCTCGGGTGTCGCCGGCACGATGGCGGCGAACGGTTCGGGCATCCAGCTCGGCACGCTGCGCAATATCGCGATGGCGTGGCTCCTGACCCTGCCTTGCGCCATCGCTCTGTCGGGCACGCTCTATTTCATCTTCCGCCACGTCTTCTGAGCGGATTTGACGTCACGCGATTTGAAGCCGGTCCTTCAGGACCGGCTTTTTGCGTCTAGCGGGTTGACGCAGCTTCTCAGCTCACGCTCCTAAATCCTTATCTCCACGTCATTAATTTACAGCACTTCCAGCGACGGATGAGGCGCGCTAAACAGCGCGCGCAAACATCTCAGGTGAGTCTCGGAGACTTTCATGGCAGCGCTCGACGCCACATTGGCGCGCATCGATGCAAATCTCGATCAGGCCCTTGCCCGACTTTTCGCTCTGGTGTCGATCCCATCCGTCTCGACCGATCCGGCCTATAAGGCCGAGTGCAAGCGCGCCGCCGAATGGCTCGTCGATGAATTGAAGGCAGTGGGATTCGAGGCCTCGCTGCGCCCGACGCCCGGCCATCCAATGGTCGTCGCCAAGGCACGCACCGGCCGGGCCGGCGCGCCGCATCTTCTCTTCTACGGCCATTATGACGTGCAGCCGGCCGATCCGCTCAAGCTGTGGCGGACGCCGCCCTTCACACCGCAGCTCACCGAAGGCCCGTCGGGGACGCAGATCGTTGGGCGCGGTGTTGCCGATGACAAAGGCCAGCTGATGACTTTTGTCGAAGCCTGCCGCGCCTATCAGGAAACCACCGGCAGCCCGCCTTGCGATATCACCATTCTGTTCGAAGGCGAAGAGGAATCGGGCTCCGCCTCGCTCCCCGCTTTCCTGGCGCAGAACCGCGACGAACTTGCCGCGGACCTCGTCCTCGTCTGCGATACCAGCATGTGGGACAAGAAGACACCGGCGATCACCACGATGCTGCGCGGCCTCGTGCTCGAAGAGGTGGTGATCCGCGCCGCCGACCGCGATCTGCATTCCGGCATGTTTGGCGGCGCCGCGATCAATCCGATCCATGTGCTCGCCAAGATTATCGCCGACATCCACGACGACGCGCATCGCATCACCCTTCCTGGCTTCTACGACGGGGTCACCGAATTGCCGGCGGATGTCGCCGCACAATGGCGGAATCTGCCGCAGGAGGGCCACGACTTCCTCGGCCAGGTCGGCCTCTCGGAACCCGCCGGCGAACGCGGCCGTAGCATTCTGGAGATGATCTGGGCGCGGCCGACCTGCGATGTGAATGGCATTATCGGCGGCTATACGGGCAAAGGCTCGAAGACCGTGCTGCCGGCGCAGGCCTCCGCCAAATTCTCCTTCCGCCTCGTCGGCAATCAGGACCCGGAGAAGATCGTCGCGAGCTTCCGCAGCTTCGTGAATGCCCGGCTGCCGGCCGATTGCCATGCCGAATTCATCCCGCATGGCGCTTCGCCGGCGCATCAGCTGCCGTTCAGCTCCGATGCGCTGACCAAGGCGCGCGCCGCGCTCAAAGCGGAATGGAATACGGATGCCGTGCTGGCCGGCTGCGGCGGCTCGATCCCGATCGTCGGCGCCTTCAAGCACGATCTCGGCATGGATGCTTTGATGATCGGCTTCGGTCTCGACGACGACCGTATCCATTCGCCCAACGAGAAATATGAGCTCAGCTCATTCCATAAGGGCGCGCGGAGCTGGGTCCGTATTCTGGCGGCGCTCACCGGCTGAAGACTAATGGCCACTTCGCGGTGGCGGCAAGTCTTCCAGCGCCTGGCGGAGCGGCGACCAATTCAAAGCCAGGATGGCGGTCGAGGCGATACCGGCAAGGGAGAAGGTCACTTCGTAGATCTGCCCGTTCTCCGCTTGAAGCTCCATCGTCATTGTCGGATTTTCGGCTTCGGAGGAGTCGCCTTCCATGCTGCGTCCGAGGACGATGACGGGCAGTTTGATCGTTTCAGCCATTCGCTTCTCTTCCATCTCCAAAACCAACCGCTTTGCTGAACGCACACATCAGCTGCGGGAAGAAGGCGCGCCGGAACGGCGTACCCTCCTCCGGCATCCCAAAGCCAGTTTGGAGGCTCACTCCGCCGGGGCGGCGGGCGTGCTGGCGATATCCGGCCGGTCATGCGAGGCCGCCGCTTCGCCGAGCGCCGCCGCGGCGAGTCCGCCGAGAACGCCGCCGATAATTGGCGCCAGCCAGAACAGCCAGAGCTGCGAGATATAGGCGCCGCCCGCAAAGAGCGCCGGCCCGGTGCTGCGCGCCGGATTGACCGACGTGTTGGTCACGGGAATCGAGATCAGATGGATCAGTGTCAGGCCGAGGCCGATCGCAATCGGCGCGAAGCCGCCCGGTGCACCCGGCGCCGTCGATCCCATGATGATCAGCAGGAAGAAAAAGCTCGCGACGACCTCCATCACGAAACAGGCGCCGAGGCTGTAATGGCCGGGGCTCAGATCGCCATAACCGTTGGAGGCGAAGCCGCCGAGCTGGAAGCCGGGCTTACCGCTGGCGATGAAATAAAGCACCGCGGCCGCCACGACGGCGCCGATCACCTGCGCGACGATGTACGGCAGGATGTAGCTCGACGGAATGCGCTTGCCGGCCCAAAGTCCGATGGTGACGGCCGGATTGAAATGCGCCCCCGATATGGGGCCGACCGCATATGCCATGGTCAGCACGGTGAGACCAAAGGCGAGCGCAACGCCCGCAAAGCCGATACCAAGAGCTGGATAGGCAGCAGCCAGCACTGCACTGCCGCAGCCTCCGAACGTCAGCCAGAATGTGCCGAAAAATTCGGCGGCAGCGCGCTTGACCATGGGCATTGTCTTGGCTCCTTCAAGCCGATTGAAGCGAACCAAAACAAACTGAAACATATTCGCTACGATATAAAGAAAAGCATCCGTGAAAGATGGGGATAGGAAGATAAGGATGAAGAAGAGCGGCGAAGACCAAGCCGCAAATCTTTTGCTGCCTTACGCGCGGCAACACCAATGCGTTACGATCATTTGCGCCATCGCGACGCCGGATGAGATCAAGCACAGCAGTGCTTCAAGTATATTCACGCTCATTGGAGCGATTCCGGCATCACGCACTTGCGAGCCGTCTGATCAACAGTATTCCGATCGCCAACAAACCGTGCATATACTGGCATGCCGTGGACCAGCATTGTCGCTGCGGCTGCGAAGTCCGCGAAAAGCTTACGCCTGTGTCAATCTATCCGGAGTTTTCCTGCTCGCCTCATGCGTAAACTCCCTTTATATGCTGGCCTCCGCGTTCCGCGCGGGCGCCGATTCAAGATCATCGGAAGCGCACCGCGTGAATTGCCAAGCAAAATATAGCTGATCCCAAATAAACATAGCAGATCAAGACAAGGACCGTCTGTAATGAGCGATATCGAGATTGCCCGCGCCGCCAAACTCGAACCGATCCAGCAGATCGCCGAGCGTGCCGGCATTCCGGTCGAGTCGATCCGGCCCTACGGCAATTATATCGCGAAGATCGATGCCAAGTTCTTGGCCAGCGTGCGCGGCAAGAACACCAAGAGCAAGCTGATCCTTGTCACGGCGATCAACCCGACCGCTGCCGGCGAGGGCAAGACAACGACCTCCGTCGGTCTTGCCGATGCGCTGCGCGTGATCGGCAAGAGGACCATGGTCGCGCTGCGCGAACCCTCGCTCGGCCCCTGCTTCGGCATGAAGGGCGGTGCGACGGGCGGCGGCTATGCGCAGGTCGTGCCGATGGAGGAGATCAACCTGCATTTCACCGGCGATTTCCACGCCATCACCTCGGCGCACAATCTGCTCGCGGCGATGATCGACAATCATCTCTACTGGGGCAATGAGCTCAAGATCGATTCCCGCCGCATCGCCTACCGCCGCGTTCTCGATATGAACGACCGCGCGCTGCGCCAGGTCGTGGCGGCGCTCGGCGGCGCGGCCAACGGTTTCCCGCGCGAGACCGGTTTCGACATCACGGTAGCTTCCGAAGTCATGGCGATCTTCTGTCTCGCCCGCAATCTCGACGATCTGCAGGACCGCCTCGCCAAGATCGTCATCGGGTTCAACAGCGACAAGAAGCCGGTGACGGCCGGCGAGCTGCAGGCGCATGGCGCGATGACCGTTCTGCTCAAGGATGCGCTCGGCCCCAATCTCGTGCAGACGCTCGAAGGCACGCCCGCCTTCATCCACGGCGGCCCCTTCGCCAACATCGCGCATGGCTGCAATTCGGTGATCGCGACGACCGCCGCCCTCGACCTCGCCGACTATGTCGTGACGGAAGCTGGCTTCGGCGCCGATCTCGGCGCGGAAAAATTCTTCGACATCAAATGCCGCAAGGCGGGCCTCGCCCCGTCGGCGGCTGTCGTCGTCGCGACGCTGCGCGCGATCAAGTCGCAAGGCGGCGTCGTCAAGGCTGATCTCGGCAAGGAGAACCACGCCGCGGTCAAGGCTGGCCTCGCCAATCTCGGCCGCCATGTCAGCAATGTGCGGAAGTTCGGCATTCCGGTCGTCGTGGCGATCAATCATTTCAACGGCGATGATGCGGGCGAACTGGAGATCATCGCCAAGACCTGCCGCGATGAATTCGGCGTCGATGTTGCGCTCTGCAAACATTGGGCGCACGGCGGTAAGGGCGCCGTCGAACTCGCCGAGAAGGTCGTGGCCCTCGCCGATTCCGGCACCGCCAAATTCCAGACGCTCTACCCCGACGAGCTGTCGCTGACGGACAAGATGCGCAAGATCGCGCAGGAGATCTATGGCGCGGCTGACATCTCGGTCGATGGCGCGGCCAAGAAGCAGATCGCCGACATCGAGGCGATGGGGTTCAGCCATCTGCCGGTCTGCGTCGCCAAGACCCAATATTCCTTCTCGACCGATCCGACGAAGCTGGGAGCGCCCTCCGACCATATCGTGCCGATCCGCGAAGTCCGGCTTTCGGCCGGCGCCGGTTTCGTCGTGATGATCACCGGTGAAATCATGACCATGCCGGGCCTGCCGAAGAAGCCGGCGGCGGAGCAGATCCGTCTCGACGCCAAGGGCGAGATCGAAGGCCTCTTCTGAGCCTCAATAGCCTTCGGGCGCGCGGCCGAGCCGCACGCCCGAAATCATCAGGCCGAGGCCGAGCACGACGCCATAGACGATGGCGCCACCGATGCCCAGGCAGATCAGCTCGATCTCATTTTCGAAATGGCCGACGACCGCAGCGAATGCCGCGAGCGGTGATGTGCAGAACAGCGCAAAGACCGAAAGCGCGAAAGCGGCGACCGTCGCCGACGCCGCGCTTTTCGCCAGAAGATCGTCCGGCCAGAACAGATTGCGCCGCATCGCCAGGATGCAGAGCAGGACAAAATTGAGCCAGGCGCCGACCGCCGTCGCGGTTGCAAGGCCTGCCGCCCCCATGCTTTTGAAGAGCGCGATCTTCAGCGCAATGTTGATCGTCACCGCGATGAGCGAGACGATCATCGGTGTTTGCGTATCGCCGCTCGATTGGAAACTCGCGACGATCGAACGCAGCAGAACGATCGCGATAAGCCCGAAGCCATAAGCGGCCAGCACGGCCGCGGCCCCTTCCGCTGCCGCCTCCGTAAAAGCGCCGCGCAGAAAAACCCCGCGCATGATCACTTCGGGAATCATGATGAAAGCGATGAAGAAGGGTGCACCCAGTACGATGGATAACGCCATCGTGCGGTTCTGCGCATAATTCGCGCCGCCGTGATCGCCCTTCGCCCGGCGCCGGCTCATTTCCGGCAGCAGCACCGTTCCGGCCGCAATCCCGATGATGCCGATCGGCAGCTGATAGATGCGGTCGGCGTAATAGATCGAGGACGGACCCCCGGTCGGCAGCATCGAGCCGATGATCGTATCGGCGAAGAGCGCGAGCTGGACGCCGGCCGAGCCGATGACGGCGGGGCCGAGTACGGTGAAGAAGTGGCGGATCTCCTCGCTCCATTCGAGACGCACGAGCTGTTCGTCGACCCCGTCACGCCGCACGCCCCAGAAGGTCAGCAGAAATTGCAGGAGGCCGGAAAAGGTCACGCCCACTGCCGCCGCCACCGCCGCATTGGGGAACAGAAAGGCCAAGGCGAGGCAGGCTATCATCACGACATTGAGTAGCACCGGCGCAAAAGCCGCCGCGGCGAAATAGCCGCGCGCGTTGAGCGTGCCGGATTGCAGTGTGACAAGCGTGATGAACAGGAGATAGGGAAAGGTAATGCGTGTCAGTGTGACGGCAGCCGAGAATTTCTCCGGATCGTCGCGGAAGCCGGGCGCCAGCAGATCGACCAGCTGCGGCGTGAACAAGAGCGCCAGGGCCAGGAGCACGATCTGCGAATACAGCAGCAGCGTGAAAACCTGGCTCGAGAAGTAGCGGCTCGCACGCTCCCCCCGCGTAGTGAGGACCTGCGTGTAGCAAGGCACATAGGCCGCGTTGAACGCGCCCTCGCCAAAGATGGCACGGAAATGGTTCGGCAGGCGGAACGAGACATAGAAGGCATCGGCAAGCGCGCCCGCCCCCAAAATGGCGCCCAGCATGACATCGCGGAAGAATCCAGTCAGCCGTGACAGGAGCGTTAAGGCGGCTACCGAGAAGAGGTTTTTATACATCAGCGGTCCAGCCGGAACGTCGCGTCACGGTGTTGTGAGTCGCCCAGCGTGTCAAAGCGGCGAAGGTCCAGGCGTTTGCCCGCCCCTCTTGCCATCGATCGAGTTCTCATTTCGGACCGAGCTAAGGATCAGCTCCAGCAAGATATGGATATGATTAACCGATGATTAAGGCCTTATGGGCAATGTGAAGGCAAGCCTTTCCGACATTGCTGCGGCATGTTGTGCCGTTTTCCTGCGACCCTACCCGACGATATGACCGAGCGCCCCCTCCGCTATTCGATCGTCGGCACGACCGCTCGCCCTAAGAGCGAAGCCGATTTTCGTCCCGCAACTTCATTCCGCCGTTCGATCCTTGCCGTTTCGCTCGTCGCAATCACCCTGGCCTTTATCGCGATCGTTGCTGTCGCCGGCATCTATAATTACCACAAAGGCATTCGCGATCTTAAGCAACGGCTCGATCTGACGAGTTCGATCGCGCAGCAGTCTCTCTCTGTGATCCTCGGCCGCGACGACCGCGCGATGGCGACCGAGCGGATGCATGCATTGAGCCTCGACCCTTATTTCAAATTCGCGGTCGCCCTCAATCCGCAAGGCCGTCCGACCGTTTCTCAGGCAAAATTGAAGAAGCTGACGCCAGACCAGATCGCCGCGCATTTCAAATCCCTGCCGCTCTCGACCGAGACGGACGCCGATACGATCCTCGACGATGCCATCATCATTCAGCGCGGCCTCTATCGGCGTGACGGAGATCACGCTCTCGTCGGCCATTTCCTCGCCGAATATTCGCTCGATCGCGTGAAAGAGCGCGCCTGGCTCGAATTCGCCGGCTCGGCCATCGGGGCCGTCCTGATCCTCTGCCTGATGGGCGTCATCCTCCATATCAGTCTCGGCCGGATCACCTCGCCGCTGGAACAGCTCGCAGACACCGTGCTCAAGATCGCCAATGGCGGTGTCGAGACAGAAGTTCCCAACCGCAATCGCCGCGACGAGATTGGCGCGCTCGGACGTGCCATTCAATTCTTCAAGGAAAAGCTTATCGAGCGTGCCGCCCTGCAAAACGAAAAAGAGCTCACGCAATCGCATGCCGAGGTGCGGCAGCAGCGCCTCGAAAAGCTGCTGGATGAATTCCGGCTGGCGGTCACCGATAGTCTCGAACATGTGCGGGTTCAGGGCGACGCCATGACGGCGGCGGCGACGCATCTTGCCGGCATTGCCACGCAAAGCAGCCAGCAGGCGCATGAGGCCGCTTCGGCCATCAATGAATCTTCGGCGAATGTGCGTACCGTCGCGCGCGCCTCGGAAGAGCTGTCGTCCTCGATCACCGAGATCGAACGGCAGGTGACACGCACACGCCGGATCGTCGCCGATGCGGCGACGACAAGCGCACGGACCCGCGAAGCGACCGAGGCACTTGTCGCCAAAGCGGCTGAGATCGGCGAGATCATCGCCCTCATTCAGGCCATCGCCGAACAGACCAATATGCTGGCGCTCAATGCGACAATCGAAGCAGTGAAGGCTGGCGAAGCCGGCCGCGGCTTCGCTGTCGTCGCACATGAGGTCAAATCGCTCGCCGGACAGACAACCAAGGCCGCCCAGCACATTGCCGATCATGCGCTCGCCATTCAGGCTGTCACCGACAATGTGATCAATTCCATCGTCTCGATTGCTGCAACCATGTCCGAAGCGCAGCGATCGACTGAAATCATCGCCGTGGCGGTTCAGCAGCAATCGAATGCGACGACGGAGATTTCCGGCAGCGTCGCGGAAACGGCGTCGGGTACGGAGGTTGCTGCGGGCAATGTGAGCCATGTCGCGGCCAGCGCCGCGCAGACTGACGCGTCCGCCAATCATATGCATCGCGCCGCGTCCAATGTGGCAATGCAAGCCACGCGGCTCAGCGAGACGGTCGACGGCTTTCTTCGCAACGTCGCGGCGATCTGATCGCGCTATCGGGCCCACGAAATCGCAAGCGTTGCCGCCACGAAATCCCCGCTCACCATCCGCAGAAAATTAAGCTAAACTCCGACAGCAGCTTGCCATGCAGCGTTAACGTCGCACTTTGAATTGCCGCTGGATTGTCTCTCAGTCGGCACGGACGGCCATAAGCCCTGCTGAATGGACAGGCTGAAGGTAATATAACGAGAAACCAGTACATATTTGGGACACATATTTGAAGCAGGACATGAAGTAATGAAAAACGCCCTCTTCGCCCTCGCTGCGTTTTTGCTGCTGATCGGCGGCATTTGCGTCATCATCGGCTCGCTCTCGATTGATACGGAGCGGGGCTTGACGGGTGTGATCTGCGGCACGAGCGCGATCGTCGGCAGCGCGGTCATTGTGGCCCTCGCCTGGATGAACAGGACGCTCGAACAGATCCACGCAACTCTGCAAACAGGTGACGCAACGGCCGCCGTTGCGGCCTTGGCGCCAAAGCAAGATGCCTTGCGCCGCGAGCGCGCTGCGGCGGCCGCCATCGAAGAAGCCGACGCTGCACCTCTCGCCTGGCCGCCGCATACATCGCCCCTGCCGCCGCCGGTTCCGACGAATATCGAGGCTGAAGAACCAGCAGCAGAAATCATATCCGAGCAGGATCGCCGCGAGATCTTCGCCGCCGAGGCGGAAGAAATCGCAAGCGCGCCTTTGGAGCGGCCGGTTCCGGAGCCCGCCAAGGCGCAATCCTCTTTCAAAGATATGTGGCGCCGGGTCGGCAGGGAGACCCAGGTAAAGGAAACAGGGGCCAAACCGCCGCGGCCTGTCGCACCGCCGCCGATCCCTGTCCCGATGGAGAAGCCGGTACGGCCGATGTTCGGCACCAGATCGGCACCAACCGCCCCGGCACCGTCTGCATCGCCAGCTGCACCGACGCCATCTTCACCCTCAGTGAGTACGCCGGGAGCAGCTATGCCGCCGCCCCCACCGCCTCCGATGCATGAGGTGGAGTTCACGGCCGAGCAAAATGATTGGCTCGATCACGCGCTCGCAGAGCTCGATTCCGCCATTGCCGATACGCCGTTCGCCCGCCAGGCGGAATCCGAGCACGAGGCACCTGCCGCCGCTGTCCCGCCGCCGGCACACGGCTTTCCGCGCCGCGCCGAAGCCGAAAAGCCTCCGGCCAACAAAGCCGTTGTTGAGGAACCGCATGCGGAGGCCGGCGTGCCACCGCATGCCACGGATGCGGAACCGGCCACCGATCTTGCGAGTCTGGCGCAAGAGCCTGCCGTCATCGGCCGCTATGAGGCTGAAGGTACGACCTATATCATGTTCGCCGATGGCTCGATCGAAGCCCAATCGGAGCGCGGTGTCGCGCGGTTTAAGTCCATGGCTGATTTGAAGGCCTATTTCGAGACTCAAGAAGCGCCGCAATAGACCCGGGCCGTCGCGAGCTGAAACGGCGACTGAAGGCCGCCGCAGCGATCAGCAAAATGACGTTCAGGCGCACGCTTTGCGTGCGCCTTTTTCGTATTCCGAAAATCATCGACTTGCTTTGAAAAATCGTTCGACTTGTCACGCAGGCTCTCGGCTCGCGCGCAAGAAAAGCTCGCTGCCTACACACGCGATCAAAACGCTGGCAAACGACGGGGCGCCACTTCCAATCGGGCGAAGAAATCCTAGATGGAGAAGTACTGCGCTTGCCGACGCAAAACCGTCATCTCGTCTCGAAGAAGGTAACCCTCGGAAAACTCTGACCGGAAAAGGGGACTCAACTTTCGACGGCGAACATGCTCTAAACTGGCATCGAGCCATGATCTCGGCAGCGCCGCGGAACGCTCGATGTTCCATTGATGCCGGCGTACAAACGGACGGAGCCCCCGAACCAAAGATATGGCTCGCAGAGGAAGGAGATTGCGATGAAGCTTCTGATATCGGCGCTCACCTTCGGATTTGCGGTGGCCGCCGCGGCGTCGCAAGCTCAGGCGCATGTCTGCGCCGACGGCTCGCATCGCACCCACTGCGTCTATCACAGACACGTGGTTCATCATTATCATCATCATTACCATTACGCCGATGAGGCTCCGCCGCCGGGGGGCGCCGTCTACTATCCGCCCTACCGCTATTACTATCCGCCGATGCCGGCGACGTTCTTCGACATACCACCGGAATATCGCCTGCCCGCCAACACGCTGCAGTGGCAGATGAATGTGCTCGGTGACCGTCCTTACGCGGAAGACATGCCCTACTAAGGTTCAGGCCCGGCCGACGCAGGCGAGCGCAAATGCATATTGCAGGGCGATTTCGGCAAGCTGATCGAAGCGCCCTGCCGCGCCGCCGTGACCCGCGCCCATATTCGTCTTGAGCAGAATCGGGCCGCCGCCCGCCATTGTCGCACGCAGCCGCGCCACCCATTTCGCCGGCTCCCAATAGGTCACGCGCGGATCCGTGAGGCCGCCAAGTGCCAGGATCGGCGGATAGGCTTTCGCCGCAACATTGTCATAGGGCGAATAGGACAGGATCGTTGCGAAGGCTTGCGCATCATCGATCGGATTGCCCCATTCGAGCCATTCAGGCGGCGTCAAAGGCAGCTCTGCATCGAGCATCGTGTTCAGCACATCGACGAAAGGCACATCGGCGATGATGCCCGCGAAGAGCTCCGGTGCCAGATTGGCGACCGCGCCCATCAGCATGCCGCCCGCACTGCCGCCGCGCGCCACGATACGCCCTGCCCTCGTGTAATTCTCGGCTGCGAGATATTTTCCGGCCGCGATGAAATCCGAAAATGTATTCGGCTTTTTGGCGAGCTTGCCGTCGAGATACCAATGCCAACCCTTATCCGTGCCGCCGCGGATATGGGCGATGGCGTAGACGAAGCCGCGATCGACAAGCGATAGGCGGTTTGCATCGAAACTTGCCGGCATCGCCATTCCGTAGGCGCCATAGCCATAGAGCAGCAGAGGCGCATTGCCGTCCCTGATGAAATCCTTGCGGTACAGGATCGAGATCGGCACGCTCTCGCCGTCCGGCGCGGGTGCGAAGAGTCGCCGCGTCACATAAAGCGCCGGATCGTGGCCGGACGGGATTTCCTGCCGCTTGCGCAGCGTGCGGCTGCGCGTTGCGAGGTCATAGTCATAAGTCTCGCGTGGCGTCGTCATCGATGAATAGACGAACCGCAGGACATTTGTCTCGAAGCCGTGATTTTCGACGAAATAGAGATGAAACGCTTCTTCGTCGAAGCTTACAACGTGGTCTTCGCCGGATATGAGATCGCGGCAGACGATGTGCGGCAGTCCGGCTTCGCGTTCGAGCCAGACGAGATAATTCTTGAAGACCTTCATCGCGGTGATCAAGCGGCCGCGGCGATGCGGCACGACCTCGGCCCATTGCGGGCGGCCGGGATCAGCGAGCGGTGCGCGCATGATCTTGAAGTCCTCGGCGCCGTCGGCATTGGTCAGGATGAAGAGACTGCCGCCCCAGACTTCGACCGAATAGCGCTGATCCTCGACGCGCGGTGCGACCAGCCGCGGCTTCGCCTGCGGGTCGGCGAGATCAATGAGATGGCATTCGGCCGAGACGTGATCTTCGACGCTGACGACAGCATGGCTGCGCGACGCGCATTCGTCCAAGTGAACGAACCAAGCCGGGTCCTTTTCCTCGACCACCAATTCGTCCTGCGCCTGATCGGTGCCAAACCGGTGCAGAAAGACTTGTGCCGAGCGATGATGCTCGTCGACGCGCACATAATAAAAGCCGCTTGAATTGCGGCGCCAGACAATGCTGCCGTCCGTCTCGGTCACGATCTCGTCGCGGTCTTTGCCCGTCGCGAGATCGCGAACCTTGATTGAAAAAAACTCCGAGCCCTTATCGTCCGCGCTCCAGGCGAGCGTATTGTGGTCCGGCGATGGCCGCGCGGCGCTCAGCTGGAAGAAGACCTTACCCTTGCCTTCGGCGTCGCCGTCGAGCAGCACAGTCTCCGCCCCGCCCTGCGCGAGCTTGCGGCAAGCAAGCGGATATTGGCCGCCCGGCCGATAGCGGTCGTAGTAGAGAAAGTCGCCCTCGGCGACGGGGACGCTGGCGTCGTCCTCCTTCATGCGCGCCCGCAATTGCGCAACAAGCCGCCTTTGCAGTTCATCGGTCGGCGCCAGCACATGCGCGGCAAAATTGTTTTCCGCATCGAGCACGGCGCGGATGTCGCTGCTCAAGGCAGAAGGATCACGCAAAACCTCCTGCCAGTTCGCGGCGCGAAGCCACGCATAATCGTCGGAGACTTCCACGCCGTGAAACAGCTGCGTTTGGGGATGCGCTTTGATCTGCGGCGCCACCGCATCCTCAACCGCAAAACCAAGCTGACGATCCTTTGTCATTTGCACACCACACCTTCCGGCAAATCGCGCCTGAATCTTCAACGGTCCGGATGGGCCGCGAAGCCACAGTAAAGCAAGCATCTGTTGAGGGAGGCCGGTTAGCCGAGGAAGACTGTTGAATTTGACTTGATCAGACTGAAGCTTGCTATTAGCTACTTGCGCATTGCTTGTTTTCGACTTAGAAATAACTGCTTTTTCCAAGTCGACTTGTGTCAAACTCCAGATCAGCCCAAATTGAACGGGGTTCGGATTGAAAATGGCCCCGCCGCGTTCTAGGCCTATTCCACCGTTTCAACTGATGAACGTCCAGTAGAAACTGAGAGATGAGCTAGATGTGGCTCTTTAATTCATTTGGCCGATAGTGCTGTTTGCCCGCTATCGCAAGCCGAAACGTTATTTTCGGAATGAAGAAACGCCATGAGTGAGACGATGGGATCGAACAACTACATCGAATTGGCGGCGGATATCGTGTCGGCCTATGTCAGCAACAATTCGGTCCCCGCGAGCGATCTGCCCGCGCTGATCAATGAGGTTCATTCGGCCTTGTTGCGCGTGACGGCTGGTCAGCCGGTGGTTACATCGGAAGCGCCAAAGCCAGCGGTGCCGCCGAAGAAGTCGATCACCAATGAATATATCGTCTGCCTGGAAGACGGCCGCAAATTCAAGTCCCTGAAGCGGCATCTGCGGACCCAGTACAATATGTCGCCGGACGAATACCGCGAGAAATGGGGTCTGGCGCCCGACTATCCGATGGTCGCGCCCAATTACGCCAAGGCGCGGTCCAACCTTGCCAAGCAGATGGGCCTGGGCCAGCAACGCCGCCGCACCAGCAAGCGCTAATTCGTTTTCTATTGAACGGGCTTAGGCGGCCGCCGTCTCGGCGGCACGCCGCGCCTCGGTCTTGATGCGCTCGACCATGGCGCGCACGCCATTGCTGCGCTGCGGCGTCAGATGCGCCATGAGACCGAGTTCCTTGAAAAGATCCTGGGCGTCGGTCGCCAAGATCTTCTTGGAGGTCTGGCCGGAATAGATCGCCAGGATCAGGGCGACGAGGCCGCGAACAATGTGCGCGTCGCTGTCGCCGTGAAAATTCAGGACAGGATCGCTCGGATTGCTGCGGTCGACATCCGTCACCAGCCAGACCTGGCTAGCGCAGCCGCGCACCTTATTGGCGTCGTTATGGGCGGCCTCCCCGATCGGCTCCAAGCCTTTGCCGAGCTCGATCAGATAACGGTAACGGTCTTCCCATTCGTCCAGGAAATTGAAATTTTCGACGATCTCTTCAAGATTCATGAGCTTGCAAACCACGCGTTTGGACGGAGGCTTCAGTCTTTATATGAGCCCCCGGCCCGTGGAATGCCAGCGGAAACGGCGGGCCTAGCTGCGGAGCCTAGCTACGGAGCCTAGCTGCGGAGCTGCCAGTCAGTCAGTGTTGGGCGCAACAGCAAGGCGTGCGGCGCGGAGGTGCGCTCAAGCAGCCGGATTTCCGTTGGCCGCAGCGGCGGCAGCGGCACATCGGCTGGAAATGACGGCCGTAGCCCCACAGTAGACGAAGGCGCAGCCTTGGCCGGCGTCGCCCGATCCGCGTCCTTGAACGGATGCTGTTTAGCGAAATCCGTCAGACGTTCGGCGATCCCGATACATTCGGTCGGCGCGCGCGCGCAGCTGCCGGCCGCTTTGGTCCAAAAATGTCCGATGGCCCCGGTTGCCCAATCGCGAAGGCCACGGCTCATGGCCTCGGTCGCGGCGTCCGACTCGGCCTTGGCCGGCGCTGGGATGGTGACGGCCGCGGCTTGCCGCGGCAGGGTCTCGGGCTGCTGATCTGTGTTGAAGATCGTCATATAGACGATCGTCAGCCAAAAAACGCATCGAACGAGAAAGAACATAACCGCCTCACTCTCGAGAGCGGCTTTTCCGGCTCCCGACATACGCAGCATGACATGCGGTCGATAAGATTAGTGCCATTAGCGGCAGGCAAATCCGCTCAATTGAATTTACCTTTTGGTCACTCTCGCATCGTGACAACAGCTTCTAAACCATAGCGTCAAGTTTAGCGGGCCCAGGCCATTAACTTTTGTTCCCGCGCCTATTCCACGCGCGTTTTCCGTCCGTCGCTTAGGGTTCACTTAAGACGGGCCTGCGAACCTGTCGGCGCGATGAAGGCCGCCGCCTCCGAGTCTCTGCCGCGCATGCGCGACGAGATACGGGCATCGCGCCAAGTGTTTGGCGAGCGGTGCGAGTGGCGTGACGTGAGGTTTGGCGTTTTGAGTTTCTTAGTGAGTCTCGAAAGGCGGATCAGCTCTTTCGTTCATCCGGACGTGATGAGCCGCCCGGCCGACCGCATGCGCCATCAGGTCTTCATCTTGAGGCGGCTTGCGAGTTCCGCGGCGATTCTCTGCTTGATGCCGCTGTTTCTGGCTGCCTTCGGCGCGCCCGCCGCCTGGCAGGCGATCGTCTTCGCTTTCTTCCTGCTGCCGATCAGCGCCGTCGCGCTCGTTGCGCGCACCGGCCGCCTCATCCTGGCGCAATGGATCTCACTCGCGAGTTTCATCGGCGCGGCGGCGACCGTTGCGACAGCCGGCGGCCCCTGGCAATTCGCGCTGATTTGCCTTGCCTTCGCGCCTTTCGAAGGCGTGTTCTCGCAGAATCGCGGCCTCGTCGTCGCCGGCGGCCTGCTGTCGGCGGTTGCGATGAGCGGCCTCATCGCCGCGGCCAAGCTTGGCCTGATCGAGACGAGTTTCGCCACTCCGCATGCCGCGATCTTTCTCGGCGCGGTCATCCTTTACGCGACCGCCCTCGCCTATGGCATCGTTGCCTTGCAGACGCGGTTGCAGCGTTCCGAAGCCCTCGACGGCGAGCAATACCGGGCTGTCTACGACACGATCGGCGACCTCGCCGTGCATTTCGATCGCAATGGCGCCGTCGAATGCGTGAGCCCGAATTGCGCGGCGCTGTTCGGCATTGCCGCCGACGACCTCACCGGCCGCGGCCTCTTCGAACGCGTGCATGTCGGCGATCGTCCAGCCTTTTTGAAAGCCATCGGCGATGCGGCGAACACCTCCGATTTCGTCGAGGTGACGCTGCGCCTGCGCGCGCCGGGACCAACCGACAGCAAGCCCAATCGCGTGGAATCCTTCTTTCGCTCCGTCGAGATGCGCGCCAAGCGCTTCGGCGCCGAGAATGGCCGCGTCCGCGTCATCGCCGTGCTGCGCGACGTGACCTTGGCGAAGCAACGCGAAGACGAGCTCGATCTCGTCCGCGCCGCGACCGAAGAAGCGAATGTCTGGAAGGATCAGTTCCTCGCCAATGTGAGCCATGAGCTGCGCACGCCGCTCAATGCCATCATCGGCTTCTCCGAGATGCTGGCGAATGTTCAATTGGTGCCGCAGGATCCGGAGAAGCGCCGCGAATATGCGAGCATCATCCAGCAGTCCGGCCACCACCTTCTGTCGGTCGTCAATTCGATCCTCGATATGTCGAAGATCCAGTCCGGCAAGTTTGACCTGCGGCCCGAATGTTTCGCGGTCGCGCCGCTGATCGATCTCTGCTGCGACATGGTCAAATTGAAAGCCCAGAACGGCGGCGTCGAGCTGATCCGTGCTTTCCCGAAGGACCTCAGTGAAGTCATCGGCGACAAGCGCGCCTGCAAGCAGATTCTGATCAATCTTCTGTCCAATGCGGTGAAATTCACGCCGCGCGACGGCCATGTGACGGTGAAAGCGCGCCCGAACGACGATTCGCTCATCCTCAGCGTCCAGGACACCGGCATCGGCATGTCGGCGCGCGACCTCGCCCATCTCGGCGATCCCTTTTTCCAGGCTGCCGGCGCCTCCTACGACCGCGCCTATGAAGGCACGGGTCTCGGCCTTTCCGTCGTGCGCGGCCTCGTCGGCCTGCATGGCGGTTCGATCTGTGTCGAAAGCGAGCCGGGCAAAGGCACCTGCGTCAGCGTTCGCCTGCCCCTCGATTGCCGGCAAGCGGCACGCGACAAAGCGCCGCCGGTCGTCATCGAAACCATTCCGCGCCGTCCGAGTCCCGAGGACGTCGTAAAATTCAGCACTGAAATGATGGTGAAGAAAATTGCGTGAAGCTCTTGCCCGCACGGACCATGATTTCGTTGTCGCCGAATCGCGCAGGCGCAAGGCGGCTCCGACCGGCCCCCTCGCCGTCCTCGCCGCGCTGCTGCGCCTGACCATCCGGCTTGCCGCTTATCCGAACCGGGTTCTCGGCGGTCTCGTCTTCGCGATCACGGCCGCCATCCTGGTCAACGCGCTCTTGCTGCAGCATAGCCGCCATCCGGCGCCGCTGTTTCATTCGACGGTGACCGTACCCGTTCCGGAGGAGCAGCTGGCCCCGGCGCCTTCGAATGCCGCGCCTGTCCCGCCGGTTCAGGAGAGTGCCGCGGCGCCCGGCGCCGATGTCCCGTTCCCGCCGGTCAAACCGAGCCACGATGCGATCGGGCAATTATTGAAATCGGAGAGCTCCGCCAATTCGGCCAAGGCCGCGCCGCATCACCATGCGCATGAGGCCGAAGCCAAGCCGCAAAGCGTCGATGGCATCAGCCAATTGCTCAAGGCCGACGCTGCCGCGGAAGACAAGCCGAAGACGGTGCTTGCCGTCCAACAAGCCCTGGTCCGGCTGGGCTTCGTCGTCCGCCCCGACGGCCAAATGGGGTCCGTCACCCGCCACGCAATTGAACAATACGAACGCGATCACGGCCTCTCCGTCGAATCGCATCTGAGCCCGAAGTTGCTGCATCGGCTCTCGGCGGAAACCGGCATCAAGATCGATTAATCCCGCGTCGATTGCGGTGTCCCAGCCGGACAGATAAATTGGCGTCACCCATGCTCAACGGCATAGAGGGGAACGCCCATGAATCCTGTCCGCGAACCACGTCTTCACCCGGTGCCGCTCACGGAGCTGCGGCCGACCCAGATTACCGTCGGCATGCGCGAGGTGATCGAGAAGCGCAAACGCTGGGACGAAACCAGCAACAAAAGCGGCGAAAAAGGCGCCGACTTCCTCGGCAAACATATGATCCCGGTCATCCTCGGGCCGAAGGGTCACCACTACGTGATCGATCATCATCACCTCGGCCTGGCGCTCATGGAAGCCGGCGTGAAGGACATTCTCGTGACCATCGTCGCTGACCTGCAGCGACTCGAGAAAGATGCCTTCTGGATTTTTCTCGACAATCGCGGCTGGATGCATCCCTTCGACGAGACCGGCCAGCGAAAAACCTATGCGGATATTCCGAAGGGCCTAAAGGATCTCGTCGACGATCCCTACCGTTCATTGGCCGGCGAATTGCGCCGTGCCGGCGGCTATTCCAAAGATACGACTCCCTTCGCCGAATTCCTCTGGGCAGATTTTCTCCGCCGCCGGATCAAGCGGACGGCCGTCGACAAGGATTTTAACCAGGCGATGGAAAAGGCGATGCAGCTCGCCAAGAGCCAGGATGCCGATTTCCTTCCCGGCTGGTGCGGCCCCATTCCCGAGAGCTGAAAGTTCTGGAATCTCGGGCAAAAGGACATGCCGCGCCGTCCTCGCGGTATGTCCACAGTCATTTGCGTGTAGCCCCCGGAATGTGTTGAACGGCACTTTCCGGGCTGTGCGGAAAATGATTGTCTCCGCGCCTGACAGCCGTCCGGCTGGCCCGCCTCTCCGTACAATTCAGGACCTTTGGCCGATGAAGCGCCTTTTCCTTTTGGCTTTTTGTCTCGCTGTCTCCAATTTAGGACTTTGTCTTCTCGGCCCGACGGGCGCTACGGCACAAGAAGATCCGGCGCAAGACTCCGCACAACCCAGCCAAGCGCAACCCGCGACAGAGCCCGCGGCGCTGACAACTTCAAAGTTCGACGGGACCTATTCAATCGACGTGACGACGCAGGATGGCACTTGCGACAGCTCGCAGTGGACGGTCGTGATCTCTCACGCCCTGATCACCTCCGTCTCGCCCAACCCTTACAACATCACTGCGTCCGGCATCATCGAAGACGACGGCACCGTGTCAATGACCTTCCGCGCCCGCGCCGATGACGTCGTTCATGTCGGCGGCACGGTGAAGGCCCGCAGCGGCAAGGGGGCCTGGTCGGCACCGACGCTTTTTTGCGGCGGCATCTGGCGCGCTCAAAAGAAGAATTAAGCTGACGCGAAATGGCAGGCGCCGACGGGACGACGCCTGCCATCTCTCACACCCCGCCACGAAAACGTGCGCGGGTACTTTCACAGAATCTCGGCTACTTCGACGGCGGCTGCTCTGCCGGTCCGCTCTTGTTGCCTGGTTTGCCGGGGACACCCGGCGCGCCGCCGACAGAGTTCGACTTCTGCTGAGCGTTATGAGACATGTTCTGGCCTTCATTGCCCGTTTGAACATTGCCGCCCGCCGCCGGACCGGACGTCGTGCCGGACGAACCGGAATTGCTTGTCCCCGTCGAGTTGTCTGCGGCGAAGGCCGCACCTGAGAATGCCAAAGCCAGCGACAAGCCAATCGCGGTCGCAGTCGCACTATATGCGCGCATCGTAACCTCCACTTATTGTTGTTGAGGAAGCGGCGAATCCCGGGCTCCTGGCCGATGCGGGAACGTTCCGCAATGCAGCCGCTTCCAAGGCTCTGTGGTCACCGTCAGCGAAACACGCCGATTGCTCACCCTGAGCCTTCACGCCGCGGGGCTAACGGCGCGGGATAGTGACTGTTCCCAAAGCCGCGCTAGTTTTTCTCGACAGCGCAACCATGCGGCAGCGCATCACACCGACAGCTTGGCGAAAGCGACGTCGAGCAAGCCGCGCAGTTCTTTTGCCGACGCAGCTCCAAGCTTCTGCTTCACGTCGTTTTGCGCCTTGCGCCAATGCGGCATGGCCTCGTTAAGCTTATGCGTGCCGCTCGCGGTGATGACGACGATGCGCGCCCGGCCGTCCTCCGGGTCCGGTTCATCGCTGACCCAGCCACGCGCTTCGAGCGGCTTGAGATTGCGGATCAGCGTCGATGAATCCATGCCGAGCACATCGGCCAGCGCCTTGATCGACAGCCCTTTGTTATGCAGCGCTTTCGCCGCATACAGCCTGCCAAGAAGGCCGAACTGATTGACTGTTAGATCCACCGGCGCCAGCGCGTGGTCGTAAAGCTGCGTGATCCGGCGGGTCGCGCGCCGCAGACGCGCACACGTACAATCCGCAATTTCGCGAAAATCGATCTCTTTCGCCGCAGCCATATGTGCGCCCCTTGCCTGCCTCGTCTCCGATTTTGATGCCGCTTGACAGACGACGCCAGCACAATTTAAATGCATATACATGCATATTCCATTAGCCTGCTGCAAGTATGAATGCAAATTGGGTGCGGCCATATTGGCCATAATAGATGCACCTACATAAGTTGAGGAGCGGCCTTGGCCGATCTTGCCGAACGTCCCACGATCCAACGCTATAGGACGCGGCCCGTCCGAGCCTCCGCCCGAGCTACAGCGTGACCGTAATCGAAGCATGCCACCCCTTCTGCTTGCTTTCGGCGCGTGTTTTCCCTCGTAAACTCGAACGCGCGGAGTTTCACCATGGCGAATAGCTATTCAACCACCACCGTCGAAGTAACCCGCTTGCGCTTCGACAGCGATCGCTCTTTCGATACAGTGAAAGGCGCCCTGCTCGGCCAGATGGGCAAGATCACGCCCGAGGATCTCGAATCCATCGCGTCGGCCAAGACGCCGGAAACCTTCGAGCGAAACGTCAATGTTTTTGCCGGCCCCAGCGGCTTCATGCTGTTTTCCGAAATTGATCATACCCACTATCTGCCGCTTTACGGCATCAAGCGGCGCGCGACGCGGCTCATCTTCGGCAACCCGGCCGTTGCGGCAACTATGACGCAGCATGACATTGTGGCTGGCCTTTTCGCGCCAGTCAGCCTCCTGCTCTTCGACGCCGATAACGGCGCTGGTTCGACGGTCATCTATGATTTGCCGTCCTCGCTCATGCAGGCGCACAAGAATCCGACGCTCTTCACTGCCGTGCGCGAGCTTGACGCGAAAATGCTGGCGCTTGTCCGCGCGGCGACCGACATCGGGCCCTAGGCTGACGATCGCAGAAAGCTGACCGTTCAGATGGCAGAATTGCTGCGGCAGAACGCGACGAGAGCTGACGCGCCCGTCTTTCGCGAACAAGCTAAAAAAAGCACAGACAGAAATCGCGCCGACGCCGACATGCAAATGGAGACTCCGCCGCGGCGTCAGGCTTCTTCCTTGTGCCTCCTAGCGATCTTATAGACGCCGGAACCTTTGGCGATGAGATTGCCCGAGGTGTCGCGAATCTCGCCGTCGCAGAAGACAAGCGAATGGCCGGCACGGATCACAAAGCCTTCGCCGATCACATCGCTGCGGCCAGGCGCGACAAAAGCCGTTTGCATATCGACGGCGACGACCCATGCGCCGGAATGAACCCGTGCCGCCGATCCCATGGCGATATCGAGAAGCGTCATCAACGCGCCGCCGTGAAAGACACCGAAATGATTGGTCCCCTGCGCCGACATCGGCAGTATGAGGCGCGTATGGCCATTCTCGACATCGAGTGCCTTGATCCCGCAAAACCGGGGGAAAGGAACATCCAAGCCGAAGAAATCGTCCAAATGATCGTTCATGCCGTACCTCACATGCATTGCGAACCGCACCCATGCCCGCATGCGGCGCGCGAGGCAAGATTTGTCGAACGGCGGAGGTGTTGTTAGCTTGCACCTTGACCAACACCGAAGAGTCTAAGGAAAGCCGATGAGCAAATTCTATTCGGAGCAGCACCGCGCGCTACAGGAGCGCTTCGACTCCCGCCGCATGGCAGATCTCATGGAAAATGGCATCGCCCACGCCGAATTCGCACCGGAAGAAAAGGACTTCATCGAAAGCCGCGACATGTTCTTCCTGTCGACGGTTGATCCGGCTGGGCGGCCGACGGTCTCCTATAAGGGCGGCGCACCCGGCTTTGTGCAGGCCTGCGACGCTTCGACCCTCCTGTTTCCCAGCTACGACGGCAACGGCATGTATTATTCTATGGGCAACATCATGAACGCGCCGCAAGTCGGCCTGCTGTTCATCGATTTCGAAACGCCCAACCGCCTGCGCGTGCAAGGCAGCGCGACGCTCGATTTTGAACACGCTCTGTTGCGTGAATATCCCGAAGCGCAATTCATAGTGAGCGTCACGGTCGAGTCGATCTGGGTCAACTGCCCGCGCTACGTCCACAAATATCAGCGGGTCGGCACGTCGAAATATGTGCCGGTCGCAGGCTGCGAGACGCCCGATCCGCAATGGAAGCGCATCGACATCATCCAAGACGCGCTGCCTGCCAAGGACCAAGGCAAGGCGAACGGCGGCCTGCTGACTTTTGAGGAATATACCCGCTTGCTGGCACGCGGTGACGCGTGAGGGCAATGCCTCTCTTTGGATGGGCCGCTCTATGGATGCGCGGCCTTATCGACGATCCCGATGATCGGGCCGATTTGGCGCAGACCATCGTCGCGGCCGAGGCCCGGCGCGTAAAGGCTTGAGACGGAGCCATCCAGATAGAGCGCATTGGGGCAATTGAGCACGTCGCGGAACAGGCTCGCGAATTGATAGAAGGTCACGAGATCGTTTGAGATCGCGAAGACGATAATATGTCCATCGCGGACACCGACTCCGTTGCGGATCTTCTGGCTCGTCCCGTCGGCCTGGATTTTGGGATGGATCTTGCCATTGATGACAAGCATCGGGCCCGATTGCGTTGCATAATCGGGTTTGAGGCCGGATTTGACGAAGGCTGACGTCTCCATAACGCCGGCATTGCGGCCGCTGAAATAGAAAACGCCATTCGGCTTCAGGTGAAAATTGCCCGAGCCGTTGCGCTGATTGACCGGATGGATCTGACGCTGCGCCTCGATATAGAGGCCGACGGGCTGCAGGTCCGGCGCATACATGCCGCCATTCATGCCAAAAAGGAGTTGCTCACCGTTCTGCCTGAGATCGGTTGCCAGCGCCGAAAAGCTGCCATAGGGCTTACCGCTGGGCGGCGAGAGAAATAGGCGCAGCTCGTCGGGGTGCTTGTTCTGGCGCATATCGAAGCTGCACACCACATAATGGGCGTCGGCTTCCGTCAGGCCTTGACATCCCGTCGAGGAGGCGAAAGCGGCCCCTCCCCGGAAAAACCCGGCGAGGCACAGGAGAAAAACAAAGCCGTAAAGGGAGTTCGATCGGCGTCGGGCGGGCATGTTCACGTCTTGCGTTGTCCTTAGCGCGGTCGGAAACGTCACATTGATGGTAGATCAACGCGCCTCTGTGTGCGGCGTCTTTTTAGACCAATCTTCGCCCGCGGCGAAGTCAAGGAGTGTTGTTTATGCCCCATTCCGTCACGGAGGCGATCGAGGCCATTGCCCGCGGCGAGATTGTCATCGTCACCGACGACGATGATCGTGAGAACGAAGGCGATCTGATCTGCGCGGCTTCACTTTGCACGCCGGAGATGATGGCCTTCATCATCCGCCATTGCAGCGGCATCGTCTGCGCTCCGATCTCGGCAGAGGAAGCCAAGCGGCTGCATCTCCAGCCGATGGTCGCGACGAATGACGCGCCGCTCGGCACAGCCTTCACCGTTTCCGTCGATGCCCGTCACGGCTTGACGACTGGCATATCGGCCGAGCAGCGCACCAACACGGTGCGGGCGCTCGCCAATCGCAACATGGGCGCGGCAGACTTTGTCCGGCCGGGCCATGTCTTTCCGCTGATCGCACGCGAAGGCGGCGTGCTGATGCGCTCCGGCCATACGGAAGCGGCTGTAGATCTCTGCCAGCTCGCCAAACTGCCGCCGGTGGGCGTCATCTGCGAACTCGCCAATGACGACGGCACGGTGATGACCGGCGCGCAGATCGACGCCTTTGCCGAAAAGCACCGGCTCAAGCGTATCTCTGTCGCCGATCTCATCGCCTATCGGCAATCGCGCGAAAAACTGGTCGAGCGAGTCAACACATTCGCGGTCGAAGGGCCGTGCGGACCGCTCAAGGGCTATGCCTATGTGACGCCTTTCGATCTCGTGCAACACTTCGCCTTCGTCGAAGGCGACATCGGTGCCGGCCGCGATGTCCCCGCCCGGCTGCATCGCGTCAATATCATCGACGACGTCATCAAGGGTGGCGTATCGATCCACAAGACCTTCGCGCATTTCAAGAAGGAAGGCCGCGGTGTGCTGGTCTTTTTGCGCGATGGCACGGCCGGTGTCCCGGTCAATATGGCGGGCCAAGGCAAGCTCGATTCGGATGCGCAACGCATCAAAGAGTGGCGCGAGATCGGCCTCGGCGCGCAGATCCTGCGCGATCTCGGCATTTCCTCGATCCGGCTGCGCACTTCGATGCCATTCAAATATGTCGGCGTGTCCGGCTTCGGCATCGAGATTACCGCCTGCGAGCCGCTGGAGTAGCAGCGGCCCGCGCCGGCGGCTTACTGTTCAGCCGTATTGCCCATCAGCGTCAGGACATGCGCCGCTACCGAGCGGCTCAGTCCTTCGAGGTCGTAACCTCCCTCGAGGATCGACACGATGCGGCCTTTGCAGTGCGTATCCGCAAGCTCCATCAATTTCGCCGTGACCCAGGCAAAATCCGTCTCGACGAGGTTGACGCTCGCGAGCGGATCGAGGCGATGCGCGTCGAAGCCCGCCGATATGATGACGAGGTCGGGTCGGAAAGCCTCAACCCGCGGCAGGATCACGGTCTCGAAGGCTTCGCGGAAATGGTCACCATCGTCGCCCGGTGCGAGCGGCGCATTGACGATGTTGTCGTGCTCGCCGCGCTCGCTGACCGAGCCGGTGCCCGGGAACAGCGGCATCTGATGCGTCGAGCCGTACATAACCGTCTCGTCGGCCCAGAAAATGTCCTGGGTGCCATTGCCGTGATGGACGTCGAAATCGACGATGGCGACCCGCTCGGCGCCGTGGGCAGCTTGGGCTTGGCGGGCGGCAATCGCGACGAAATTATAGAAACAAAACCCCATCGGCGTCGCCCGCTCGGCGTGATGGCCCGGCGGGCGGATCGCGACGAAGGCGTTGTCCGCCTCGCCCCGCATGACCGAATCAACGCCGAGGATCGCGCCGCCGACACCATGCATCAGCGCCTCCATCGTACCCTTGCTCATCACCGTGTCAGGATCGGCGTGGACATAGCCCGATGCCGGGGCCGACCTCTCGACCGCCGCCACATAGTCGCCCGGATGTATGCGGAGGATCGCCTGGCGGTCACCGGCAGGCGCTTGCTGGCGGTGAAGCGGCTTAAAAGCCTCGTGCGCGAGGACTTGTTCGATGGCGCGGAGCCGGTCGGGCCGTTCGGGATGCCCGGCGCCAGTATCGTGGCCGAGGCCCGCGGCATGGCTGATAACAAGAGTGGTCACGATCCGACTCGCGTTCAGGAGGGCGGAGCAAAGCGCGTTTTGAGCGGCTTCAATTGGCTCTTGCTCTTATCGGTCGACATTGCCGCCGACAAGAAAGCGTATACAGCCCGCGTCTTTTCCACCGGCATGCAGCGCATCTGTCATTCGCTTAAACACGCGGCAGATTCAGGGGTTGCAGCCATTATTTAGGGTTTCGGCGTAGCTTACGGCCAATCACATGCGCGCTTTGGAAGACACAGTTGTTTCATTTGCGCAACAGGACGGAGCGTTCTGGCCCTTACGTTTATAAGACAGATGGCCACGGCGCAGCCAATCGGTTAATCGAATTGATATTTTCGGGGGCAAGAAAAATGCGGTTGAGCGCGGTCACATCAATCGGAAAATTTTCTCGGTATTTCTTGGTTCGGGCGTTCCCGCTTCTCGCGCTGGCTCTGGCCGGTTGCGCTGCCTACGGCGAGGGGACCCCGGATCCGAGCTTGTCGGCGCGCGATCGCGAATTTCTCGCCCTTGCACCGAAGGCTGAAGTCTCGCCGGAATACGGCCGCTACATCGTTGACAATACGACGGGCCAGCCGGTCGGCACGATCGTCGTCGATACCAAGCAGCACTTCCTTTACTACGTCCTGAGCCCCAAGAAGGCGATCCGCTACGGCATCGCGACCGGCTCGGAGGCTTATGGCTGGACCGGCGAAGCGACCGTCGGCCGCAAGGAAGAATGGCCGCATTGGATGCCGCCGGCCGACATGGTCGAGCGTTGGCCGCATCTCGCGCCGACGGCCGATGCCGGCGGTCTACCGGGCGGTCCGGAGAATCCGCTGGGTGCGCGCGCCCTCTATCTCTTCCAAGGTAACAAAGACACGCTGTATCGCATCCACGGCACCAATGAGCCGGAGAAGATCGGCCAGGCCGTCTCGTCGGGCTGCATCCGCATGCGCAACATCGACGCCATCGATCTCTATGGACGCGTCAAAGTGGGTACTCACGTCATCGTCCAGTAAACGACATAATAGACGAGAGCCTCAAAAGCCGCGTGAGCCCTGCTCACGCGGCTTTTTAATTTTAGCTGATCCGCTGAGCTGCATGGGGGCGCCGACTCCAGCGAATGCACGCGAAGCAATGACCTCGGAAGAATTTAGGCGACAGTGGAGCCATGCGCCGGCCCGCCGATCGTGACCTGCACGAGTTCTGGCGGCCGCAAGAAGCGCACCGGCAGGATCGACGTACCGAGGCCGGCCGAAATGATCATATGCCGCTTGCCCTCGACGATATGGCCGTAGATATAGCCATCGCCCCAGCGGCTGTTGAGATAGGCCGAGGTGATGAAAGGCACATCGACCTGCCCGCCATGCGTGTGGCCGGCGAGCGTCAGAGACACCCGCTCCGGCACCTGGTTGAAGATCATCGGCTCATGCGCGAGCAGAACGACCGGCGCATCGTCCGTCACCTGCCGCAGCGTGCCCGGCAGATCGTCCAATCCCTCAAAACTGTAGCGGCCGATTCGGTGGCCGAGCTGATCGGCGAGCCCGGCGACCCAGAAGGCCTTGCCATCCTTCTCGATCCGCACGGCGTGGTTTTCGAGAAGCGTGATATTCGCATGTTTCAGCGCTCGGCGAATGCTTTGCGCACCATCGCTGCGCATGCCCGGCAGCACGCCGTGCCACATGTCGTGATTGCCGAGGATGGCATAGACGCCGAGCGGCGCCTTCAAGATGGACAGCGCCTCCCCCCACTGATGCGGGTAGACGGGTGCGCTCACCATTCTGTGCCCGGCGTTGAAATCGCCGAGAATGAAAATGATGTCGGGCTGCAGATGATTGGCGACTTCGGCGATATGGCGGACCCGCTCGGCCGACATCAATGGCTCGCAGGCATGAATATCGGCGATGACGACGGCTTTGAGCTGCAAGCCGTCCGGCCAATTATGCGGCGTCAGGTGATAAGGCGTGATGTCGAGCCGGAAGCCCGGCTCGATGGCGAAGGCGTAGGAGCCGAGCGGAAAAGGCGCGAGCAAAAGCGCGCCCCCGCCTAGCAAAAAAAGTCGCCGTGTCAGTGCATTCATGACGAGCAGCGGTTCCAACGCATTGCGACTGATTCATGCGCTCATGACCGCCGGCACAATCCAGACCGGTCGAGACTCCGTGTCAACGCTCACGCGCTGCCTGTCCCAAAAAAGCACACAATCAGAGCCGCATCAATCCTGGCGCCCGCCTCGCGGGCCCTGGAATAGCCGTTTCTGCTCGCAAGGCAAGGCAGGAATGCGACGGCTCAGAATCTCGCCTAAGTGGCGAAAGGCTCAGGCAGCAAGATCCTTAAGGATACCGCCCTTGATTTCGTTGCGCGCGTCCTGCTGCGCCGGCTTTTTGACCACCGTCACCGAAAGAGCGGCTGCGACAGCCGAAATCCCGATCTCACGATAAAACCGCGCGAGAAGATCCTTGCGATCCTCAGTCGGGCGCGCCGGACGCGCGGGGATAACATTGTCGGTCATGGCCTCATCCTTCAAAGCCGCAGGGAACGAGCATCCAGCATCAATCCGCGCGGTTAACAGAACCTTTACAGTTTACGTCAACTCGGTATGATTCGTCGTCGACATAGCCGCCACACTGGCGCCGAAGATTGCGTGCTGTATGGCGCAATCGCGATGAAACACCCGCAAAACGGCAATATAATGCAAGCTGTGTTTTATATCGTGTCGCGATAGTTGCGACGCGCGCTGATCTAGATCAGCAGGACAATTCTTCTCCCCGGTTTTGCCATGCGGCATATGATCATCGAGGAACCCTATTCGGACAGTGCGCTGTGGAGCCGGCGTCTGGCCCTCTTCGCACTTGCGGTGATCTTGACGGGTCTCGGGCTTGCTCGGCTCGGCCTCGATCCATCCGCCGTGCTTGCCGTGCTCGGCTCGGCCATCATGATCGCTTGCCTCGCCATTCTCTGTGCGGGCGCAGCAACGGTCGCCATCTGGCGCACGGGCCGCAAAGGCATCAGCCTGCTGTTGACCGGCGGCTTCATTGCGACGGTCCTACTCTCCTATCCGCTTTACCTCGCCTATCAGGCCGTGCGGCTGCCCGCGCTGCATGATGTCTCGACCGACATCGATAATCCGCCGCAATTCTCGCTGTCGCGGCACGCGCTTTTGATCCGCAAAGGCTTCGTGCCGATGTCCGTAAGCGAATCCCAACGGGAGAAGCAGCTCGATGCCTACCCCGACGTGCAGCCGATCATTCTCGATCTCGACGCCAATGAAACATATCAGACGGTGCTGCATGCGGTGGCAGCACGGCATTGGAAGATCGTCGAAGCACATCCGCCGGGCGGCCGTTTCGGCCTTGGCCATGTCGATGCGATCGATCACAGCCGGGTGCTGGGCTTCGCCAACGACATCACGATCCGCATCAGGCCGCTCGCCGGGCAGACGCGCGTCGATATCCGCTCCGTCTCGCGCGTCGGCCGGCACGACTTTGGCTCCAATGCGCGCCGTATTATGACCTTCACCGACGAATTGAAGTCGGAAGCCGATCAGAAATGATCGGTGAGCCGGTAGAGCTGCATATCTGGAACCGGCCCGCTCTCGGAACGGACGCGCTCACGCGCGATCAAATCTTCGAGATGGGCTAGGAGCGACAGCCGCGCCGCGCGATGCAGCGTCGGGTCGAGATCCGGATAGACCTGCGCCAGAAGCGTTTGCAGCGTTACGGCGCTCTGCCCCAGGGCGGCAATGATTGCAGCTTCGCGGTACCGGCGGTGACGAATGAGATCCGCCACATACCGCTGCGGCGCGCGCACCGGGCCACCGTGGCCGGGCCAATAGATGGGATCGGACCGTTGCTGCAGTTTGGCGAGCGAGGCCATGTAAGCGGCCATGGACCCATCGGGCGGAATAACGACGGTCGTTGACCAAGCCATCACGTGATCGCCGGAAAACAGCGCCTGCTCTTCCGGCAAGGCAAAGCAGAGATGATTGCTTGTATGGCCGGGCGTCTCGACGGCCTCGAGGACAAAGTCCTTCATTTCGATGCGGTCACCATCGGCCAACACCGCGTCTGGCCGATAGCTCTGGTCCTGGGTGGAATCGACGACACCCAAGGCCTGCGGCTCGATATAAGGCGCGCAGCCAACCACGGTGGCAGCTGTCGCCGCTTTGAGTTGCGCCACCGCACCGCAATGATCGCGGTGCGTATGTGTCACAACGATATGGCGTACCCTCTCGCCGCCGAGCGCCGCAAGAAGGGACGCAACATGCTCAGGCAGATCGGGACCCGGATCGATGACTGCGACGTCGCCATGTCCGACGACATAGGTGCAGGTTCCCGTGAAAGTCATCGGTCCCGAATTCGGCGCAACCATGCGGCGTATCAGCGGTGTCAACGCAACGAGCGCGCCCGGCGGCCCGACGAGCGTGCGATCGAAAGCGATATCGGGTGTTTGTGTTTCGTCAGCCATCCGTCTTGCCAACCGCTTTATGCGTCGCTCTCTCGATCGCGATGTCCGCGAGCGAGTGATAGAGACTGCCGCGGCAGATCGCTTTCGAGACTGCATCGGCGATCAGCGCAGAGAGCATCAGCGGTATGATCAGAGCATGGTTTTCGGTCATTTCAGCGACGATGACGAAAGAGGTGATCGGCGTCTGTACCGCACCCGCGAGATAGGCGACCATGGCGACGAGTGCCAGAGCGCCAAGCGGCACATCGGGAAAGAATTGATGCAGCTTGGCGCCGATGCCAGCGCCCACCGACAATGACGGCGCAAAGATACCGCCTGGAATGCCGCTGATCGATGACAGAACCGTCGCCGCAAATTTCCAGACGCCATAGAAGCCATCCACGGGCGCGCTGCCATGGACAATGGCGCGCGCCTGGTCGTAGCCTGTTCCATAGATTGTATCGCCGGAGGCCAGGCCGCACAGCGCGACGCCGAGGCCGCACAGCATGGCAAAGGCGACCGGGCGACGCGCGATCCAGCCGCCGATCCGGCCCGGCAGGCCGCGCGTAAATAAAATCAGGATGCGGCTGAAGAGGCCGCCGGCCAAGCCGCCGATCACGGCACAGATTGGAATGACGATCCATTCGCGGCCAAAGGGCATGATGTCGGGTGTCGTGCCAAAATAGGTGTAGTTGCCGACAATCGCGAGCGAAGTGAGGCCCGCCGCGATCACCGAGGCGAGCACCAATCCGCTCGTGCGGGATTCGAAGGAGCGGCTCAGCTCCTCGATACCAAAGACGATGCCCGCCAGCGGCGTGTTGAAGGCTGCGGCAATGCCCGCGGCAGCACCTGCCAGCAAGAGACCGCGCTGATAGTCGAGCGCCCGGCGGCCCGCGGCGAACATCAGGGCGGCGCCCACTTGCACGGTCGGTCCTTCACGGCCGATCGAAGCGCCGCAAAGCAGGCCGAGCAGCATGACCACGATTTTTCCGGCCCCCACGCGCAGGGAAACGAGTGCGAGACGGCTCTCACCGTCAGGCAAGGCGCGCGCAGCGATCACCTGTGGGATGCCACTGCCTTGCGAATTCGGGAAATAGCGCCGCGCCATGAAGAGCGCGAAACCGAAGCCGAGCGGCGTGAGGAGCAAGGCCAAGTAGCACTGAAACGCCAAAACATGCTGCCATTGCGCCTGCACCGCATCGGCGGAGAGCGCCATCCCGACCGCCGCAACGCCGACCGCCAAACCGCCGATCAAAAAGAATGTGCGCCGGCGCCAACGCCGCAGCGCCATGCGCGCCCGCCAATAGGCATGACGCAGATAGCGGCGGCGCGGCAGTTTCGAATTAGGCGCGAGATCGGGACTGCTTTCGTCGGTCATGCTGCATCTTCGCATTTTCTCCGGCAGGCGCACCCATTCATTGTGACAAGAGACAATCCGCCACAAGGTCGAATGCCCCCCGATTGGCCGCGGCATCATTCCATCGCAGGCCAAAGATTGGCGCCTCCGCCGCGAAATTCCGCAGCGTTGCACATGTGTCTTCGAGCGAGGCCGCGGAACCCGGCGTCTCATTGACGATGAGACCCGCAAGCGCGAGCCGCCGCGCATGCATTACCTCCAATGCGGTCAGCGTATGGCTGAGGCTGCCGACATAAGTTCCGGTGATGAGCAGTGCTGGAATCGATAGAGCCGCAATGAGGTCGGCGATGGTCTCGCATGCGGTCAGCGGCACCATCAGCCCGCCGATGCCTTCGATCAACACAATGTCTTCAATCGCTTCGGCGGCTTTTTTGCAGAAAGCGCACAGCGCCGAAAAATCAATTGGTCTGCCCTCGCGTTGCGCGGCCATATCAGGCGACAGCGGCGCGGCAAACCGCCAGGGTGCGATCGCTTCAATTGCAGCAAGGCTTGCGTCTTCCCCTATCGCTTGCAGAAGCAGCGCCGGATCGCTCGCGGCTGCATTGTGCGGGTCGAAACCGCTGCAGACGGGCTTGAAGATCGACACGCGATGTCCACGCCGGCGCAGGCATTGGGCGAGCCGTGCCGTGACAAAGGTCTTGCCGATGTCGGTGCCTGTCGCCGTTACGTAGACAGCGGGCATGGGCTCGTCTCTTTCCGATATGGCACGCGTTCGCGAACGAACTCTGCTAGACGTATGACATCTGCATCGGTGTGGCCGGCAGAAAAAGCAAAGCGCAGCCTGGCACTATTCTCCGGCACGGTCGGCGGGCGGATCGCGACGACAAGATAGCCTTCATCTTCCAGAAGTTTCGAGGCCGCCAGTGCCGCTTCTGCGCTACCCAGGATGAGCGGCACGAGCGGGCTTTGCGCCTCGGCAAGATCGAGCGTCTTGGTAAAAGCGCGCGCTTTGGCGAGCGGCTTTGCCGTCAATTGCGGATCGGCTTCGATGATGGTGAGTGCGGCCAGAGCAGAAGCGACACTCGCCGGCGGCAGGCCTGTTTCAAATAGCAGCGTACGCGCCCGCGTCTTCAGGAGATCGATCACCGGCTTCGCCGCGCAGAGATAGCCGCCATAGCTACCAAGCGCCTTCGACAGCGTACCCATTTGCAAAGGCACATGCGCGCGGTCTTCCGGGCTTTGCGCAACGACACCGAGCCCATGCGCGTCATCGGTCATCAGCCAGACATCATGATCGGCGCAAAGCGCTGCGAGCCCAGCAATGGGCGCGCGATCGCCGTCCATTGAAAAGACCGTCTCCGTCACCAGGAGCGCATTGCGGAACTTGGCCCGCTCGTTTTGCAAGATCTCACGCGCGCGATCGACATCGTTATGGCGGAAGATGCGCGTCTGAGCCGCCGACAAACGCGTGCCGGAATAAATGCAGGCATGCGCCAGCTCATCGATCAGAATGAGATCGCCCTCGCCCGCCAACGCCGGGATGGTGCCGAGATTGGCAAGATAGCCCGAACCGAACACCAGCGCCGCGTCGGAGCCTTTGAAGCGCGCCAGCGCCGTCTCCAATTCGGCGAAGAGCGGATGATCGCCAGTGACGAGACGCGAGGCGCCCGCGCCCGTGCCGTATGTCTCGATAGCCGATACCGCCGCGGCTTTGACGGCGGGATGTTGCGAGAGGTTCAGATAATCATTGCAGGAAAAGGAAATGAGCTCGCGGCCGTTGCGGAATACGACTGGGCCCTCGCCGCGCTCGAAGTCACGCCGCGTTTCGACGAAATCACGACGCAGTGACTCGCGCTCCAATTGCGCGAGTTTGGCGCTGGCAAAATCCCAGAGAGAGGTCACGGCAGGCTTCCCATTCGGCGCGGCTAGGTGTAGCCCTCACGGCGCCGGCTGGCAATTCCGGGCGATGTGCTATGGCTGACAACGACGATTGGTTCCAGGCAGGGCTGCCGCACATCTGGCGCCCCTATTGCCAAATGAAAACGGCCGATGCGCCCCTGCCCGTCGCCGCGACAAATGGCACGCAGATCGAATTGGCAGATGGTAGAAGCCTGATCGACGGTATTGCGAGCTGGTGGACGGCCTGTCACGGCTATAACCATCCTGCGATTGCTGCCGCCGTGCAGAAGCAGCTCGCGATTATGCCGCATGTCATGTTCGGTGGGCTCGTGCATGAGCCGGCCCTGCGTCTCGCGGCGCGGCTCTGCGCGCTTGTGCCGGGCGGTTTCGAACGCGTCTTCTTTTCGGATTCAGGTTCGGTTGGCGTCGAAGTCGCGCTCAAAATGGCAGCGCAATATTGGCTCAACAAGGATTTTGCGGGCCGCACGAAATTCGTCGCGTTCAAGGGCGCCTATCACGGCGACACATTCGGCACGATGGCCGTCTGCGATCCTGATGAAGGCATGCACGGCCTGTTCAAAGGCCTGCTGCATCACAATCTCATTCTCGATCTGCCGCGCGATCCCGAAACGCGCCTCCTCTTCGATACGCTCGTCGCACAGCACGCAGACGAACTTGCCGGCATCATCGTCGAGCCTCTGGTGCAAGGCGCGGGCGGCATGCTCTTTCACGAGATCGATGTGCTGCAGCACATCCGCAAGGTCGCCGATCATTACGGTCTGCCGCTGATCTTCGACGAAATCTTCACCGGCTTCGGTCGCACGGGCACGATGTTCGCTTCGGAAGCAGCCGGCGTCGTGCCAGATATTCTTTGTCTCGGCAAAGCGCTGACCGGCGGGACGATGACGCTCGCCGCGACGTTGGCGCACCCGCATATTGTGGAAGCCTTCTGGTCCGACGATCCGCATGCAGCGCTGATGCATGGTCCAACCTATATGGCCAATCCACTCGCCTGCGCCGCAGCGAATGCCTCGCTCGATCTCTTCGAGAGCGAGCCACGGCTCGCACAAGTCGCCGCAATCGAAAAGGCGCTGAAGCATGGCCTCGCATCCTGCCGCGACTTCGCACATGTCGCCGATGTCCGCGTCAAAGGCGCGATCGGCGTGGTGGAATTTGGCAAGACGCTCGACGTCGAAGCGGTCAAGCGCCGCTTTGTCGAATTGGGTGTGTTCATCCGCCCCTTCGGCCAAATCATCTATCTGACCCCGGCTTTCGCAATCTCACAGGACGAGTTGCGGCAGCTGACCGAAGCGATCGTGAAAGTGACGACCGAGATCGCCTAAACTCAGTGAAAATTGCGGCCCTTCGGCAAGACGCGCGAGAGCTCATCCGGCGTCGGTTCGAATAGGTCGGCTTCGGCAGGAGTCTGCACGGTAAATTTGCGCTCGCGCTTGGCAGAGAGCGGAAAGCGGCGCTCATGGTGCGGATGCTTCACCGCGTCGGCGCGAGCGAGCGACGAGACCTCCTGCGCGATCTTCATATCCTGATGCGCAAGACTGGCGAGCAGCGGCGTCAAATCCTCGGCTTTCTCGGCAACGATATGGATGACGCCGGATTCGGACTGCACCTTGCCGGTGATGGCGATAAAGCGGGCGCCGAGGATGACTGGCCGCAAAACCTCGAAAACCTTCGGCCAGATGATCGCATTGGCGATGCCGGTCTCATCCTCCATGGTGAGAAAGATGACGCCGCTGGCCGAACCCGGCCGCTGCCGCACGAGAACAAGGCCGGCTACCGTGACGCGCTGTCCAGATGTCACCTGCGCCAACTCCTCCGTGCGCAGAATATTTTTGGCGGTCAACATCTCTCGCAAAAAAACGACTGGATGGGCTTTGAGCGAGAGCGTGAGATGCCGATAGTCTTCGACCACATGTTCGCCGAGCGGCATGGGCGGCAGATGCGCATCGGGCTCGGTCGGGCGAAAGCTCAGCACCTTGAGCAAAGGCAGATCGTCCTTATCGCCCGCGCGGTTGAGACCGCGCACCGCCCAGAGCGCTTCGCGCCGGTCGAGGCCGAGCGAACGAAAGGCATCGGCTTCGGCCAATGCCGTCAAGACGCTCGGCGCAAGGCCGGTACGCAGCCAGAGATCGCGGATCGAATCATAACCTGTGTCGCGCAATGCAACGAGAGTCTTCATATCGTCTTCCGACAATCCCTTCACCAGACGGAAGCCCAGGCGGACCCGGTGAGTCGAATAGATTTCGCTTTGCATGCTGATATGGCGCGGATGCAACCCTCTCCCATTGCGAGAGGATGGCTGCGGAGCAGCCGGGTGAGGGGTTAAAATCTCGGGAGGTGAGCGTAACCCCTCACCCCGGCCCTGCGGACCCTTCTCCCCATGGGAGAGGGTTTCATCGGCCTCCAGCGTCGAGTCCCATTGCGAGAAATTCACATCAACTTCGACGATCTCGATCCCATGTTCGCGCGCATCGCGTACGATCTGCGCTGAGGCGTAAAACCCCATGGGCTGCGCATTCAGCAGCGCACAAGCGAAGACATCAGGATAGCGGCATTTCATCCAGGCGGAGTCATAGACGAGCAGTGCGAAAGAAGCCGCGTGGCTCTCCGGAAAACCATAATTTCCGAAACCTTCGATCTGACGGAAGCAGCGTTCGGCAAAATCGCGCGTATAGCGACGCGCAATCATGCCTTCGATCATCTTCTTGCGAAATTCATTCACCTTCCCGGTGCGCTTGAAGGTCGCCATGGCGCGGCGCAGCCGGTCGGCTTCGGCCGGCGTGAACCCGGCCGCGACAATGGCGATCTTCATTGCCTGCTCTTGGAAGAGCGGCACGCCGAGCGTCTTCTTGAGAACTTCTTCAAGTTCCTTTGAAGGATAACTTTCCGGCTCTAGTCCCTGCCTACGACGCAGATAGGGATGCACCATATCGCCCTGGATTGGTCCCGGCCGCACGATCGCGACTTCAATGACAAGATCATAGAATTTATTAGGTTTCAGCCGCGGCAGCATGGACATTTGCGCCCGGCTCTCAATCTGGAAAACGCCGATCGTATCGGCGCGCGAGATCATGTCATAGACGGCGGGCTCCTCGGCCGGGAGATTCCCGAGCGTATAGCTCCGGCCATAATGCTTTTTGAGAAGTTCGAAACCGTTGCGCAGGCAGGTCAGCATGCCGAGCGCCAGCACATCAACCTTCAATATGCCGAGCGCATCGAGATCGTCCTTGTCCCATTCGACGGTAGTGCGTTCATCCATCGTCGCATTGGCAATCGGTACGACCTCGTCGAGCCTATCGCGGGTGATGACGAAGCCGCCTGTATGTTGCGAAAGATGGCGCGGGAAGCCGATCAATTCCTCGGCCAACATCAATGTTTGTTTGATGCGCGGATCGGCCGGAGCAAGGCCCAGGCGGCGCAGCGTCGCCTCGCTCACGATTTCGGAAGAGCGGCCCCAGATGTCGGCGGCCAGCGCTGCAACGACATCTTCCGACAGACCAAAGGCCTTGCCGACCTCGCGCATGGCGGAACGGCTGCGATAGGTAATCACCGTCGCGGTGAGACCGGCACGGGCGCGCCCATAGCGCTTATAAATATATTTCATGACCTCTTCACGCCGCTCATGCTCGAAATCGACATCGATATCGGGCGGCTCGCCGCGTTCGGCAGAAATGAAGCGTTCGAAGAGAAGATCATTGGTCGCCGGATTGACTTCTGTGATCCCGAGGCAATAGCAAAGCACCGAATTCGCTGCCGATCCCCGTCCCTGACACAAAATTTTCTCCGTGCGGGCAAAGCGTATGATGTCGTGCACGGTGAGAAAATACGGCGCATATTTGAGTGACTCGACAAGCTTCAACTCATGCGTCAGCATCTGCTGGACTTTTTCCGGCACGCCTCCCGGATAGCGTTCCGCGGCACCTTCGCGCGCGAACACTTCGAGCGCCTCCTGCGGACTGGCATAGCCTTGCTGCAATTCTTCCGGATATTGCGGCGTGAGATCTTTGAGCGAAAAGGCGAGTCCGTCGAGAAAGCGCAGCGTCTCCGTGACCGCCTCCGGCACATCGGCGAAGAGGCGCGCCATTTCGGCCCCGCTCTTCAAGTGCCGTTCGGCATTGGATCCGAGCCTGCGGCCGATCGCATCGAGCGGAATACTTTTACGGATCGAGGTAACCACATCCTGCAAAGGCCGCCGCTCCGGCACATGCATCAGAACATCATTGATGGCAATCAGCGGCAGCCGCGCCGCACGCGCCAATGCAATACGCTCGGCCAGATCGCGCCGCATCGCCGGCCCATAAGTCATGACCGCCGCCAGCCAGACATGATGACCTGTCGCTTCCTTCAGCGCCGCGAAGAAATCGCTGTCGCTTTTGCAGAACGTGAGCTGCGGGCCATCTTTTGAAGCCGCAGACAGTCCAAATCCGTCATACGATTTCGCCGCGCGTTTCCCGCTGTCTTCATCGTCCCAGGTCGTGCTCGCCATCACGATGAGCTGCTGACCTTCAGCAAAAGACAGGAGATCATCACGAGTGAGAAGACAGGTGCCTTTCTGCGCCTTGAGATTGCCACGCGTGAGAAGCCGTGTGAGGCGGCTATAAGCAGCGCGGTCGCGCGGATAGATGAAAATATCCGGCGTGCCGTCGCAGAAAACGAGACGCGCGCCGATCGCGAGCCTGAAATCTTTCAGCTTCTCTTCATTGTCCCGCATAAAACTATAGGCGCGCACCACGCCCGCCAGCGAATTGCGGTCGGCAATGCCGATGCCTTTCAAGCCCAAGATCGCTGCCTGGGCGACAAGCTCTTCCGGATGCGAGGCGCCGCGCAGGAAAGAGAAGTTGGTAGTGACCGCGAATTCCGCGAAAGGAACGGTTTGCGGTGGAAGATCTTTTTCCCGCTTGCGCGAAAAGCTCTCCCGCGCATCAACGACGGTCGGATGCGGAGCGGCACCCCCTGCAACTTTCCGCATCCCACTCACTCCATTTACGCAAACAACCCATGCATGAACCAGCGCGATGCCAGTGTTTCAGCTTCGTAGAGACCTTCGCGGAAGAGCCAGAACCGGCGGCCGTCCTGATCTTCGGCACGGAAATAATCGCGCGTCAGAGAGGCTTCTGACTTCCACCATTCGGGGGCGATCCGTTCAGGGCCTTCGATCGCGGCGATCTCATGCAGCACGCGCCGCCAGCGAAAGCGCAAAGGTGGCCCATCCGGCACACTGGCAATGGCCTCGATCGGCTCGGGCTGGGGCAGCAGCCGAAGCGGCCGCGCGGGGAGACAGATGCCGACCTTCTCCCCTTGCGGCAGGGAAAAACGCGACCCCTCATCCGCCCGGCTCCGCCGGGCACCTTCTCTCACAAGGGGAGAAGGTTTGGCTGGCCGGCGATTCATGTCATGCGCCGGCACGGCGGTGACGGCGAATTCAGGAATATGCGTATCGGCAAAGGCGAGCCGCGTGATGCGTTTCACGCCGAGCCGCGCGCCCAGCCGGTCGATGAGATCGGCGAGATCGTCGGCATCGCGATTAACCGTCAGCCAATGCGTCTGCGTCTCATCGAGCCGATCGACCGCCAGCGCCGACAGGCGCAGCACATCGAAACCGAAGCCGCGGTCGAGCGGATCGTCTTCATTCTCGGCACAGAGCGCTTCGATCTTTTCATGGAACAGCCGCGCAATGAGTCCAGGGTCACGCGACGGCTGGCTCAGGCCGACCTCGATATGCTGGACCGCGCCATCGACACGGAACAGGCTGAGATCGAGCGTGCGGGCGCCTTCGCCATGTGTCGTCAGAAGCTGCGCCAGCTCGCCGCCGAGCGCGAGGATCGTCGCTTCGACATCCTCGCGGCGGATGATCGTCTCGGCGAAGCGCCGTTCGACGAGATAGGCCGGCGCTTCGAAGCGCGGCGAGATCGGATGTTTGGCACGGCCGAGCAGGCCGTCGAGCCGGGCAAAGAGCGCGGCGCCGAAACGGGCGGCGAGCGGCGCCCGCGGCCGCAGCAGAAGATCGTCGATTCGCCGCAGGCCCGCCTGGGCGAGCGCCGTCAGCGTCCCATCGTCGAGCCGGAGCGCTGCGAGCGGCAAAGGTCCGAGCCGGCGCGCCAGCTCCGCCTCCGTGCAATCTTCGGCAAGGATCGCGGGCAAAGGACGATTCGAATGACGATTTTTGCCAAAACGGGCCAGGGCCCAGGCCGCCTCGACCGTCGGGGCGAGCGCCGTACGCGCTGCAAAACCTTGCGCGGCCAAAGATGCTTCGATCTCGGCGAGCAGTTTGACTTCGCCGCCGAAGAGATGCGCCGCGCCGGTGACATCAAGCACCACGCCATCGGGGGCATCGGGCGCAGAGAGAGGCGTGAACCGCCGGCACCAATCAGTGATGTCGGTCAGCGTCTGCGCCTCAGCCTGCGGATCGGCCGGATGGCAGACGAGTTGCGGCAGCATAGCGCGCGCATCGGCGAGCATCATGCCGGCTTTCAGACCCTGCGCGGCGGCAGGCGCATTGAGTGCGACGAGCCTTTGCGCGTTTTTGATTTTGGCGACGGTAGCCAAACCCCAGGCAGCGGCCTGGCGCTCATCCTTGCGCAAGCGCCGGATGATCCGGTCGGTCGCGAGCGTCGGCAGCCAAAGCGAGAGATAGCGCATCACGAAACAAAGCCTCGTCGTGATCCCAAATGAGCGGATGAAAGCGGTCGCGGTCGATGCCACTGGGTCCGGCGCGCGCCTTGATCCGCATTTTGGCGATGCGGACGGCCCAACGCGCCGCGCCCGGTAGCGGCAGGCTGCCCGCCGAAGGCGGGTGGACGCTCGGATGGGCGCGGATCTCGAAGCGCAGATCGGCGCCGCTCGAAAGCTGGCCCGCCTGCCCCGCTAAGCCGGTCAGGAAGAGGAGTGCCGGCGTCCCATGTTTCTGCGCCGCCAGCAGCAGCCGGCGCGAGGCGGTGAGGTCATAAGGTTTTGCCGACCACAGTTCGCCAACGACCAAAGCCGGCGCCCGGCATTTCAGCGCCTCCTCCATCGCCCAGAGCGCCTGTTGGGCGTTCTGCGCATTGACGAGGATGAAGCGGGACGGATCGAGCCCGTGAAGCGCCAGACCCGGCCCATAGAGCGCGCCCTGCTCGCGGCTCGAAAGATCTTCGCCGATCCAGATGACCGGTGCCCGGTCTTTGCCGGGACGCGCCGCGAGCCTGATGGCGAGGCTCAGAAGGAAGCCCGAAGCAGCCCAGACATCGCCGGGATGTTCGGGCAAAATTTCCGTCAGAGTGCCGGCTCTGATCCCGCCCCCAAACAGGCGATCGAAGCGGCAATCGCGGCCAAGTGGCGTCATCTGCAGTTTTTGTGGAGCTGCAGCTTCCCGCTTCAGCGGATTGAAATCTTGGCTAAAAAACCGTTCACAACCGGAGCCATTGGTGATCTTGGCGACCCTGTCGCGCAAGCTATCGAGTGACACGGGCACGGCGGCAGGCGCGTCGTCGCCCATTCGGGCCGCCTCCTGTCCCTGCCGCATGGCCGTGCTCCATTCCTATGAAGTTCCCTGTTTGTTCTATCAATTCCTCTTTCATGGAGATGAGTCAAGAGGCTTCAGAAAGCGGTAGTGCCTCAGTTTGAAATTTTGGCTGCAATGGCCCGCAGCTTTGTGAGACTGACAACACTTTGCCTCGCAGTATCGCACATGGCGACCGACCTCCCCGCCGTCATCTTGATTTGAACGTCGCGCTGATCGGTGTCGTACGCGTCGTGACCTGGGAGTTTTTATAGAGAGTAAGTCTAAGCCTCTGCGGCTATGACTTCTCCGATTGATCCGACCAAATGGCCGTCAGGCGTAAACTTGCGGCCGTATTTGCCGTATTGCGCGTTTAACTCTTCTACGCATCGATCAAGGACAGGCATTGACCGACGGGTCTATTGCCGGGTCCAGGTTTCCGAGGTGATGTGCTGCGAACCGCCATAAGTCCAAACGCCCGACCAGGTTCCGTCGGGCTGGAGGTAATAGGTGGCGATGCCGAAGGAGTCTTTGTTGACGTAGCCGACAGACAGGGCGGCATCTTTGTCGCTCGCCGGGCCGGTGACGATCGTGTGGCCGTTCTCAAAATGCGAGCCGAGGCCGGTTCCGATCGTCGGCTTGCCGGCGATGACCCATTCAACCTTATAAGTCGCACCGGTCCGCGAGACCTGCACCGTCCCCTTATAGGTGTTGCCATTACTCGCGTTGCGGCCGACCACATTGTAGGTCCCTGTCGGATCGGCGAGCGCGAGAGCCGGCGCGGCGATCAGGACGAGTGCTGAAATGGCTGTTGAGAGGTGCATTGTTCGTCCTTCGGGAATCGATGTCGCGGACACGCTAGAACGAATGGATGACTAGCCGATTTTTCCAGCTTTGTCTTTGCCATTGCGAGAACAACTGTTTAAAATGTGATGAAACAAAGCTAAGCCGTTGGCTTACATGATCTTTCTCGGATCGCTTTAGGTAAAGGTTAGTGTCTGGGCGGCATGAATGACGGCAGGACGCAGATCGCTCGCCTCGCCCGGTGCTTCCTGGAAGACGAAACGGCGCCCACGTCGATCGAAATATGGTCTGATCGCCGCCTTCATCGCGGTCGTGATCATCAGCTCCGTCCGCAATCTCGGCGCGCGGATATCGAATAAATTCGGGACGCTGAAAAACGCACTGTTGTAAGAGCGGATGCGAAAAGTGGGTGCCGGTTTTTTGCGTCAATCCACCCTAAATTTCCGATCTAAAGCGTGATCGCCGTCAGAACGGCCCGCGCTTGGCTTCGCCCATCTGGCCGCGATGGCGCAGGAATTGATCCGCCAGAACGCAGGCGACCATGGCCTCGCCGACCGGGACGGCCCGGATGCCGACGCAGGGATCGTGGCGGCCGCGGGTGACGATCTCGGTTTCCTGCCCGGCGCGATCGATCGTGCGGCGCGGCGTCAGGATCGATGAGGTCGGCTTCACCGCGAAACGGGCGACGACTGCCTGGCCCGTCGAAATGCCGCCCAGAATGCCGCCGGCATGGTTGGACCGGAAGAACGGCTTGCCGTCATTGCCGATCGCCATCTCATCGGCATTCTCTTCGCCGGACAGAGTCGCGGCGGCAAAGCCATCGCCGATCTCGACGCCTTTCACCGCATTGATCGACATGAGCGCCGAGGCGAGCTCCGCATCGAGCTTGGCATAGATAGGGGCGCCCCAGCCGGCCGGCACATTTTCGGCGACAATCTCGATCACCGCGCCGATTGAAGAGCCGGATTTGCGGATTGCGTCGAGCTTTTCGGCGAAGAGCGCGGCGGCTTTCGCATCGGGCGAGAAGAACGGATTGCGCCGCGTCTCCTCCCAATCCCAGCGCGAGCGGTCGACCTGATGCGCGCCCATGGCAACAAGTGCACCGCGGATCGTCACATCGGGGATGATTTTGCGGGCAATCGCACCAGCCGCCACCCGCGTCGCGGTCTCGCGCGCCGAGGAGCGGCCGCCGCCGCGATAATCGCGCAGGCCATATTTCATCTCATAGGTGAAATCGGCATGGCCCGGCCGGAAGCGATTCTTGATCGCATCATAGTCCTTCGAGCGCTGATCCTCATTTTCGATCAGCAGCGCGATCGGCGCGCCGGTCGTCACCTGTACGCCCGCAGCGTCCGTCATCACGCCCGAGAGGATTTTGACCCGGTCGGATTCCTGGCGCTGCGTCGTGTAGCGCGACTGGCCGGGTTTGCGCTCATCGAGATAACGCTGGATGTCGGCTTCTTCGAGCGGGATCTGCGGCGGGCAGCCGTCGACCACGCAGCCGATCGCCGGCCCATGGCTTTCGCCGAAGGTCGTGACACGGAAAAGATGGCCGAACGTATTATGCGACATCGATCAATGATGCAGCGGCCCGCAGCTATGGGCAAGCGGCTGGCCGGACCATAACTGAGAGCATGTTCTTGATCGGAAAAGTCTGCAACTTTTCCGGAACATGCTCAGGGCTTGTTGCCGATTTCCTTGAGCAGCGCCGCCATGTCGGGCGCCGCCGGGTTCTTCATGCCGACGACATGATAGCCGGCGTCGACATGCATGACTTCGCCGGTGATGCCGCGCGCCATTGGCGACAGCAGGAAGGCAGCGCTCTCGCCGACTTCCTCGATCGTGACCGAGCGGCGCAGCGGCGCGTTATATTCGTTCCACTTGAGAATGTAGCGGAAGTCGCCGATGCCGGAGGCCGCGAGCGTCTTGATCGGGCCGGCGGAAATCGCGTTCACGCGGATGTTCTTCTCGCCCAGATCGGCGGCGAGATAGCGGACGCTCGCTTCGAGCGCTGCCTTGGCGACACCCATC
>CAZXXA010000023.1:0-67249 GCA_964644615.1 uncultured Methylovirgula sp.
GATCAGCCTGCCGCCCGATCTCCTCGCGACCGGCGAACATTATGCGCTCGAAGTGCGCGGCGATTCGATGATCGAGGCCGGCATTTTCGATTCCGATCTCGTCGTCATCCGCAAGCAGGAGACGGCCGAGACCGGCGATATCGTCGTCGCCCTGATCGACGACGAGGAAGCGACGCTGAAGCGGCTGCGCAAAAAGGGCCAGTCGATCGCGCTCGAAGCCGCCAACCCGGCCTATGAGACGCGGATCTTCGGACCGGATCGCGTCCGCATCCAAGGCAAGCTCGTCAGCCTCATCCGCAAATATTGAGCGCTTCACCTGCGACTTGTGTCAGCGGGGGACGATCGTCCCTGGGGCCGTCCTGCCCAACAGAGCGTTTAAAAGTGCTGGGTTGAATATAATTGTCCGACCGCCCGGCGTTCTGACGACCGTCGTCCCCCCGCCTGTGGGCGTTGTCGTGGTTGTCGTGGTTGTCGTGGTTGTCGTCGTCGTCGTCGTCGTCGTTACCGTTGATGATGTGGGTGGCACGAATGACGTGACCGTCTGATTGAATTGCGTCTGCTGCGACCGGTTCGTTGTAAACGTGTCGCCTGTATTGACAATGCCCACTGTATTGAGACCCGGCGTCATCCCCGGATCGTTCGGCAGACGCCCTTCCCCCAATCCGTAGCGCGCGGCAAGCGCATCGGTCGGCAAATGAATGGCCCCGCCGTGCTGGCCGGTTACGCTGGTCAGATTGACAAAAGCCGCATTCAAAACCGTCTGCGAGACGGGGAACGGCGGCCCGATCACCGCGCCGCGGCTCGTCACCGAGACCGCATAGCCCGGCCGCAGAATGGTCTGATGGCTGACGTCGTTCGAGACGTCAATGACGCCATAATGGTCGATGACGAGGATGCCGTGTCCCTGAAAGAGGATGGTCAGCGTCGCCCCGCGCACGCCGATCGCGGCGACGGGCGTGATGATCTCGGCGCCGGAATGATGGCTCACCTCGCCGCCGACGAAGCGCATCACGCCCTTAGTGAAATGGGCGGTGAACTGGCCAGCATTCGTCTGCGGATCATAGACGAATTTATCGATCGTCACGGTCGAATTGCGGCCGACCGATAAGGTCGTCTTGTCGTTGAAGGTGATCTGCGCCGTGCCGATATTATTGGTGCGCACGATTTCTTTGTGCAGCACAGATGCGCCGATCGCCAGGCTGCGCTCGATTCCGCCGGGCGGCGTGCCGGTCGAACGCGGGTTAACCGCATTGACGTTGCCGACATTCTGCGCAGCCGCCTCGCCGCTTCCGAGCGCGCACAGCGTCATGCTGATAAGAGCGGCATATGTGAGCGGATTTATAAAACCTCTCATCGCGCACCTTCAGTTCGAGCGCCGGCCTTAGAATCTGGCATTGGGTCCGAACATCACGGAGACATTGTTGTAGCGGAAGTTCGAGATGTTTGAATCGGTGCGGGCATATTGCAGCATGCCCGACACGCCGAAATTGGCATTGATCGGCAGATCGGCGAGCACGCCGAAATGATAGTCGGTGTCGCGCCGCAAAACATTCGGATTGACGGCGGGATCGGGCTGATCGAAAGCGCCGCAGAGCACCCGCACATAGGGCATGACGGTCCAGCGCCGCGGCATGGAAGACACCGGCGGTGCGAACTCCCACCGCAGCCCCGCATCGAAGCCGGCCTGATCGAAACTCTGCCAGGGATTGAACGCCTGCGCGCGCGCATAGAGCGGCCGCGCCTCGATCGAAATCCAGTCGTTGATCTTGTAGCTGCCGGCGATCGACACGATGAAAATGTCGCCGCTGCCAAGCGCCGTCACCGAGCCGATGCCGGAGCCTGTGCTGCCGAAAACATTGTTGTTGACCGACAGCCGCCGCCATTCGAAGCTAGGTTCGATGGTGAAGACCGACCACGGCTGCATGCGCAGCGAGATGCCGGCGCCGCCCGAATTCAGATATTGGCTGCCGCCAACCCAGGACAGATCGCCGACGATATAGGGCTTCACCGAGACATTGGCCCAATTGTTCGGCGCAATGCCGATGCGCGGCCCAATGCTCGCTTCGACATAGCCGAGATCGAGCGAGCTCAGCTCGAACTGCTTCGTGCCATAGCCGATGAAGCGCGTTTCGATCGTGTCGCCGTGCTGGTCCTGCAGATCGTAGTCATTGCCGATCGTCACCAGCGCGAAGCCGTTCCAGTCGGATTTCTGCGGCGAGCCCGTCAAAGGCACGCTGTTGCCGAGCACCTGCAGAAGGCCGGTATCGGGCAAGGCGCTGACATTCGACTGATAGCGCAGCCCCGTCTGGAGATAGCCGGTCCAGCGGCTTGGCGAGAGCTGCTTTTCGGCCTGCGGCAGATAAGCATCGACGCGATTGCGCAAGGTGGGATCGAGATCCGGCGCGGCACCCGCCGCGCGGAAATAATGCGCCGCGTTTTCGTAGGAGCCCATGCGCAAATAGAGCATGCCGAGCTCGACTTTCGCGCGGGTCAGATCGGGGTTGTAGAACAGGAGTCGTTCGAGCGCGCCGATCGCCGCCTCATAGTCTTCGAGCTCGGTCGACACGCGCACATATTGCAGGGTGATGTCATAGTCGGTCGGCGCCTGCTGCATCGCCGCCAGAAGCCGCTGCTGATCGGCGCGGGTCGCCGCCTCGGCGCCGCCGACAAAAGCGGCAGCTGCCGCGCAAAAACATATCAGGAACAAAAAATAAGCGCGCAATGGAGATCGCCCCGCGCCGCGGGTTGATCACTAAACCCGAGGCGAATCGCACAGAACAATTGGGAACTGCATCAGTTGTGCTGGCGATTTCCAAAGCCTTGCACAACGCAGCTACAAATTATTCCCCAAGTCTAGCCCGTGCATCCCGACTGACAAGCGCGATGGCGCACATCCGCAGAGAAACATCCTGTGCGTTGCACGCCTGCCGCGCACGTCAGTTGCGCGATTTTGCAGCCGACCGGCTTTTTGGCCGCAAATCCGCTTTATTCAAATACTTTACAAAGCTGCAACAAAGTCGCTCGGCTTTCCCGAGAGGACGCGCTAGACTTTATTCCTTCACCGCGATCCCCTGCGCTTGGCGCAAGCGGCGTAATCGAACGGCGGCCTCGAGCGGGTGCGACAAGGCCATGATGACGATGAACGATACGGCCCAAGTCAAAGAACAGCACAGCGAAACGGCCTCCGTCTCAGGCAACGACAACGCAAACGGCCTCCGCCGCAAGGTGGTGCAGATCGGCTGGGTGGTTTGTGGCATTACGGCATGCGCCGGTGCCGCCGCTGTGGGTGCCAGCCTGCTGCTCACCGCCACTGTCCTGAACAGCAATCTAGCGGCTCAGATTCGCCGCGCCACGGGCCTCTCGACCGAAATTCACGGCAACGCCCATTTCAGCCTGTTGCCGGAGCCGCATATCAACATCGACCACGTCAGTTTCGCCAATGAGAAGGCGGGACTCGACGTCGATACCGAGAATTTCACCGGCTATCTCCGCGTGCTGCCGCTGCTCGCCGGCCGTGTCGAAGTGGGACATGCGATCCTCTACCGGCCGCATATGCACATCGACGTCGATGACCGGCCGATCACAAAGGACAGCGCCATCGGCCGCGCCGCCGATGCCGCATCGGCAACGCCCGAAGCCGCCCTCATTGATCAGGCGAAGCTCGCAATCGTGGATGTCGTCGACGGCAGCGCGGTTCTGCACAGCCAGGCAGCGCCGCACGACAGGCTCATCGGCGACATCAACATCACGGCCGATTGGCGCAGCCTCGACGCCTCGGCGACGCTGACCGGCGGCTTCCGTTTCGGCGACGTGCCGATGCAGATCAAGGCATGGATGGCACGTCCGATCGAGGCTCTGCGCGGCGGCACGTCCTCGGCCTATTTGCAGCTCGATTCCGATGCGGTGAAAATTCTCGCCTCGGGCCATATCTCGGCGATGCCGCACTTCCAATATAGCGGCACGCTGTCCGCCTCTACGCCGTCTTTGCGGGGCTTTGCGCATCTTGCCGGCCTGCCCTTCGCCACGCATGGCCGCTTCGGCATTTTCGAATTGCATTGCGATGCCAACATCAATCACAGCGTCGCCGCTCTCACCAATGTCAGCCTGCATCTCGACGGCAACGATTACGAAGGAACGCTGGCGGTGCAAGCCAATGACGGGCTGCGGCAGTTGACCGGCACGCTCGCGACCAATGCGCTCGATGCGACGCCCTTCCTCGACGGCGTCCCCTCGCCGAGCATTAGCGGTCATTGGAATAATGAGCCGGTGGAACTGACCGACCTCGGTTTCACCAATCTCGATCTGCGCGTCTCGGCGACGCGGCTCAAGCTTCGGGACATCGAGCTGCAAGAAGCCGCTTTGTCCTTGCTCACTCGGCCGGGCTTCATCGATCTGTCGCTCGCGGAAGCGCAAGCCAATGGCGGCCAGATCAAGGGCCATCTGACGCTCTCGGGCCAAGGCAAGGCGCTTGAAATGCACGCCACGGCCAATGCGACCGACGTCGGCGTCAAGCCGCTCGTTCGCGGCGTGGCCGTCAAACATCCGATCTCTGGCGCAGTCACCGGTTCCTTCATGCTCGACGGCCAGGGCGAAAGCTTCGACCAGCTGGTGCATAATCTGTCCGGCCACGCCGAATTCAACATCGCGAATGGCGAGCTTACCGGCGTCAATCTGCCGAATGCGTTTCAGACGCTGCCGAAGCATCCGCAGGCAGCGGATGCGAGCAAGAGCGTCACGGATTTCACCGTTGCGCGCTTTGGCCTGCAGATCACCAATGGCATCGCCACGATCGTCAACGGCCGCCTTCAGGCGGATGCGCTGTCGATCGCCTTTGGCGGCAGCGCCAATCTCGGCGACCGCAGCCTCGATCTCTCGGTCGTCGCACAGCCGCTCGTCGCCCAGGCGAACCCGCCGAGCGCTCCTTTAGCGCTTGGTATCAAGGGGCCTTGGAACGATGTGCAGGTGATTGCCGATCATCACCCCGCGGGGGCGACGGCCCCGGATTTTGAGCAATAGGCCCTAACTGCGCTGCTGCTTGAGCGCGACGCCGGCCAGGCAGAGGCCGAGTGCCACGGTCGCTAACAACAAAGTCGACATCGCATTGATCTCCGGCGTCACGCCAAGGCGAACGGCGCTATAGATGCGCATCGGCAGCGTCGTCGCACCCGGCCCCGTCGTGAAGCTCGCGACAATGAGATCGTCGAGCGAGACGGTCACCGAGAGCATGAATCCGGCGGCGATCGCCGGCAGGATGAATGGCAGAGTGACGGACGCAAAAGCCCGCCAAGGCGGCGCGCCAAGATCGCTGGCCGCTTCTTCAAACGCTGGGTCGCAATCGACAAGCCGCGCCCGCACGACCAGCGCGACATAGCAGAGCCCGACCGTCGCATGGGCGATGACAACCGTCCAAAGCCCGCGTTCGAAGCCGAGCGAGACGAACATCAGAAGAAGTGCCAGGCCGGTGATGACTTCCGGCATGACGAGCGGCGCATAGATCAGCGCGGTAAAGAGCGTGCGTCCGAAAAACCGGCCGAAGCGGACAAGCGCCACAGCCGCGCATGTGCCGAGGATGGTTGCGAGAAGGCCCGAGGCCAATGCCACTTTGAGACTAATCAGGGCGCTGTCGACAAGCTGCCGGTCGGCGAAAAGCCCACGATACCATTGCGTCGAGAATCCACCCCAGACCGTGACGAGCCGCGACGCGTTGAAGCTGAAGATGACGACAAGGACGATGGGCAGATAGAGAAGGCCGAAACCAAGCGCAAGCGTCGCCGATTGCAGGGCGCGTGACGGCACACCGCGCATCATGGCCGCGGCTCGCTTTGCATCTGGCGATATTCATAGAGCGCCAGCGGGCCGATCAGCAGCACCAGAAGCACGATCGCCGCGGCCGATGCCGTCGGCCAATCGCGATTGGCGAAGAAATCGTTCCAAAGCGTGCTGCCGATCATCAGTGTCTCCGAACCGCCGAGCAGATCGGGCACGACGAATTCGCCGACAGCGGGGATGAAGACCATGAGACAACCCGCAACGATTCCCGGGAGAGATAGCGGCAGGGTCACTTGGCGAAAGGCGCTGAATGGTGCCGCACCGAGATCGGCCGCCGCCTCCAGCAGCGCCTTGTCCTGCCGGTCGAGCGCGACATAGAGCGGCAAGATCATGAAGGGCAGATAGGAATAGACGATGCCGATCACGACCGCCGTATTCGTCGCGAAGATATGCATCGGCTCATGCAGAATGCCGAGCGCGATCAGCGCATTGTTGATGAGCCCCTCGTCCTTGAGCAGCAGGATCCAGGCATAGACGCGGATCAGAAAGCTGGTCCAGAACGGCGCGATGGCGAGGAGCAGAAGCGGGATGCGCCAACGCCGCGGCGCCCGCGCGATCGCCAAGGCAAAAGGATAGGCAATGAGCAGCGTCAGCAGCGTCGACAGCGCCGCGATGAGCAGCGAGTTGATATAAGATTGCAGATAGATCGAATCCTGCGTGAACCCGACATAGGCGTCGAATGTCAATTGATGCAGCTTGCCGATGAAGCCTGCGGCATCGTGCCAATCGAAAACCGGCCGATACGGCGGCTGCGCCAGGACCGATTGCGACAGCGAGACTTTCGCGACGAGCGCGAAAGGCACGAGATAGAACAGGATCAGCCAGGCAAAGGGCAGCGCCAGGACGAGGCCGCGGGAGAATCCTTTGACAGCTTGCCCTTTGACGCCCTGCCCGCTCTTCATAGCGGCAGAACAATCCCGGCGTCGGCGCCGAAATGCACGCTCACCTCGGCGCCGAGATCGACGTCATCGGGTGCACGCAGATCGCTGTTCTGTCTCAGAGAGCGGATGCTCGTGCCAGAGGAAAGTTCGATCTCGAAGAGCGTGTTCTCGCCGCGATAGCTGCGCCCGGCAATCCGGCCGGAAAAGACATTCGGATCTTTGGCGACAGTGCCTTTCGCCGGATTCAAGCGGATCCGTTCAGGCCGCAGCGCGAACAGAATTTCGGTGCCGGCCGCATAATCCCGCTGTGACATGACAGCGGCGGGACCGGCTTCGGTGTCGATTTTCAAGGCGGCGTTTTCCTGGCCCAAGACGCAGCCCTTTAGGAGATTAATCTCGCCCATGAATTCGGCGACGTAGCGGTTGGCCGGCCGCTCGTAGATGTCGGCTGGTGTGCCGATCTGCTCGAAGTGCCCGTCCTGCATGATCGCCATACGTTGCGACAGAACCATGGCTTCACGCTGATCATGCGTCACGACGATGAAAGTCGTCTTGAGGCGCCGTTGCAGCGCCGCGAGTTCCATCTGCGTTTCTTCGCGAAGATTCTTGTCGAGCGCGGCGAGCGGCTCATCGAGCAGCAGAATGGATGGGCGCCGCGCCAAAGCGCGTGCCAACGCGACGCGCTGCTTCTGGCCGCCCGACAATTGATCGGGACGGCGCCGCTCCAATCCATCGAGTTGCACGAGCCGCAGCATTTCGGCGACGCGCGCCGCGATATCGGCTTTGGGCATGCGCTGCTGCACGAGGCCGAAGCCGATGTTCTGCGCCACCGTCATATGCGGAAAGAGCGCATAGGACTGGAACATCATATTGACCGGGCGGCGGTGCGGCGGCACCTCGGTCATATCCGTACCGCCGATGAAGATGCGGCCTCGGTCCGGCGTGTCGAAGCCGGCGATCATCCGCAACAGGCTGGTCTTGCCGCAGCCTGAGGGGCCAAGCAGCGCGAAAAACTCGCCCTCCTTGATCGCAAGCGAGAGGCCATCGACGGCGCGGATGGCACCAAAGCTCTTGCACAGGCCCTCGATCCGGACGATCGGACCGGCAGTCGCTTCGGTAGACCCCATCCGTCAGCCTTCCTCACGCAAGGCTTCGGCGAGGCGGTCTTCGAGCACCTGCGGGCGCAGCAGGACGAGCGCGCCGCGGGTCTTTTCGACGAGGCCTTCCTGCGCCATGGCAGACAATTCGCGTGTCACCTGCTCTCTCCGGCAACCGATCCGCGCCGCCAGAACATGATGATAGGGCGGCGGTGTCACGGTGCGCTCGGCGGGCTTGCCGGGCCGCGGGCCGGCGAGACGCAGCAATTCGGAATAAAGCCGGTGCTTGAGATCGAAGATCGAATGTTCGGCAAGCCGCGCGTTGAGCTCGCGGATGCGGCCGGTCAGCAGTTTGAGGAGACGGTCGCAGCAGGTCTTCGAAGCGCCGATCACCTCGCGGAAAACCGAAGCCGGCATGATGCAGACTTCCGCCTTGGTCAGCGCGGTGACATTGGCCGAGCGCTTGGCGCCGTCGATCGCCGCGAGTTCGCCGAAGAACTGCCCTGCCCGCATCTCGGCCAGAATGATCTCTTTGCCGGCCTGCGTGCGGATCAGGACCCGGACTTCGCCCGCGATGATGAAATAGACATCGGAGCTATCGTCTTCGTAATCGACGATCGTCTCGCCATCGCTGAAACGCCGCCAAATGCAGCGCCGGTCATAGCGTTCCCATTCGAGATCCGCGACGTCCTTGAAGAATGGGACGTGTGCAAGCGTCTGCATGGCGCCGGCCTTTAAATCAGTGTCGGTGCCCCCTTCGCTTGCCGGCGAAGGGGGCGCCGGAAAAGTATAGCTTCAAATATCTAGCACGAAAGGCCGTGATCTGCATGCAATGGATCAGGGACCCCGGCTGAGGGCGGCAGCCCGCAGCGTGTTCGACATCAGCATGGCGATCGTCATCGGCCCGACGCCGCCCGGAACCGGGGTGACCGCCGCGGCGCGTGACAGCGCTTCGGCATAGGCGACGTCGCCGACGAGACGCGTCTTCGGCTGGCCCTGCGCATTGAGGCCTTCACCCGGAATGCGGTTAATGCCGACGTCGATGACAACGGCGCCCGGCTTGATCCAGTCGCCACGGATCATCTCCGGCCGGCCGACGGCGGCCACGACGATATCGGCGCGGCGGACCGTCTCCGGCAGGTCGCGGGTGCGCGAATGCGCGACGGTGACTGTCGCATTGCGCGACAGCAGCAGCTGCGCCATCGGCTTGCCGACGATGTTTGAGCGGCCGACGACCACAGCATCGGCGCCGGATAGCTCGCGTCCGAGCGCCGCCATCGCGCGATCGAGCAGCAGCATCGATCCGGCCGGCGTGCAAGGCACGAGCGCGCGCTCAAGATCGCCGATCGAGAGAAGACCGGCATTGAACGGATGGAAACCGTCGACATCTTTCAACGGCGACACACGTTCGAGCACCCGCGTCGCGTTGATCGCGGGCGGCAGCGGCAGCTGGATCAGAATGCCATGAATGGCCGGATCGCCGTTGAGCTGATCGACGAGCTTCAGAAGATCGTCTTCGCTCGTCGCCGCCGTGAGATCATATTGGACCGAATGGAAGCCGCAGGCCTGCGCGGCCTTGCTCTTCGACTTCACATAGACCTGGCTCGCCGCGTTGTCGCCGACGAGGATCACGGCAAGACCCGGCTTGACGCCCCGGGCGATGAGCGCGGCGGCAGCGGTCGTGACCTCGGCGAGAACGATGTCGGAGGCCTTTTTGCCGTCGATCAGAAGGGCCTTCTCGCCCGATGGGCGCAGAATCCCGTCGTCAGCCCGCGTCCGATCTTCTTGCTTCGCAACCGCCATGAAATACGCCCTCCTGCGTGTAATTTGAAGTTTGCCGCCGGCTTATCTGTCAGTTTTTCAAGCATCTGCCAAGCGATCTGCCAAATAGGCCGGCCTCGGACACATGCGGGCAAAGCGCGCAGCCGCCTGCCGAACCGGCCGGTTCACAAGAGCATCGGATCAGGCAGCTCGATCATACGGGTTCGTAGGAATAGGTCGCGGCATGCCGGGCGGTCGCCTGCGGCGGCAGGCGGCGCATGGACGGCTTCGTGAAAAGATCGCCGGAAAAGTCCGCCGGGTCGCTATAGCCCGTCCAGGCTTCGAGGCAGAGGTAGCCGGCACCCGGCCGGCACCAGAGCGCGAGATGCGGAAAGTCCTTCACATCGAGCGCGATTGCGGCCCCGTTCGGCGCCACGAAGCGCAGGCCGTGGCTTTTTGCGTTCAAAAAGACCAGCGCATCATCTTCGAAGAGCGGCAGCAGCAACGGCAGTTCCCGGCCGTTCAGCGGCAGATGGCGCTTGCCCGCACCGATCAGCCCGCCCGGCACGATCACCGGCAGGTCGGCATTTTCCGCTGCATCGAAGATGACGCGATACTCTTCGGCGGCACCACCGGCAAAGGGCCAGCGAAAGCCGGGATGCACGCCGCAGGCATATGGCATATCGCCCTCGCTGCTATTGTGAACCTCCAAACTCGTCTCCAGCGACACATCCGTCAGACGATGTTCGGCGGTGAATCTGAAATCGAACGGATAGAGCGCCTGTGTCGCGGCATCGCTTTGCAGTGCGAAGCGGACATGGCTTTCGCTTTGTTCGACGACGTCGAAGCGTCTGTGCCGTGCAAAGCCATGCAGTCCGAGCGGATAGAATGTTTCTCCGACTCGCACTTGCGCATTTTTCGTCCAGCCAACGACGGGAAACAGAATCGGCGCTGTTTCGGGCCATATCGACGGATCGGGAGTCCAGATCAGCGGCAGGTCCGCAATATTCCAAAGCTTGATCTCGGCGCCGTCTGCCGAAACTAAGGCGCGCGCTTTGCCTGCCTTCAATTCGATCATGCAGTTAGCTCCCTATTTTCGTCAAAGACGCTGCGGAAAACCTTGGCGGCGGTTCCTGCGTTAAGGCAGGAAAGCCCCCGGCTTTGCTATCTTTTGAGGAGGATACAATGCAGGTTCATTCCGCGAAGGTCCATTTTCCGCTCGCGCTGCTGTCCGGCGCGAGCGCCCTCGTTATGCTCTCTTCCACGGCGGCTTTGGCCTCACAGGGCCCGGTCGGCCATTGGCGCGTCGCCAACGGCAAAGCCATCATCGACATCCGTCCCTGCGGCGGAAATCTGTGCGGCTTCGTGGCCTCGGGCGGCGAAGCCGTCGGCAAGCAGATATTCTATAATATGAGGCAGGAAGGCGATGAATGGTCCGGCACGATCGTTGATGTGACCGACGGACAACGCTACTCCGGCCATATCTCGCTCGTCAGCGGCTCGACCTTGAAAGTCGAAGGCTGTGCCCTGGGCGGTCTGTTCTGCGGCGACCAGAAATGGTCGCGCGTCGAGTAATCCGCTGAGTGCTCTTTTAGGCGCTGCCTCGCATGAAAGCTCAAAGCGGCGCCTCAAGTTCCGCTTGCGCCGATGATGCGCGCAATGTCTGCCTTTGCATCTTCGATGACGTCGGCGCTCATCTCGGGATGATGCAGGACATCCGCATAGGCGAAGAGAGATCGGTGATCACCGCCTCCGGCGCGGTAGCCTTTTTCCAATGCGCTGGCGAAGGTCTCGGTGCCTCATCTCGATGACGTGGCAGCTGAGGAAAAGCGGCGCGATCAGCGCGCCTCGATCTCGAAAGGATCGAGATCGATGACCGGTCGGCTACGAACCCAATCTTCGCATTGTCCCCCGCGGGCCTATCGCGACGAAACTTAGCGGCTCATTCCGCCGGATGCCGGGCGGCTTCCGGATCGATGTCGTTGCGCCGCTTTCCCCGCAGAAAGATCGATACGCCCCTGACGATGGCCAGACGCAGATCGTCCATCACGGCGAAGAAGGCCGGAACGAAGAGCAGCGACAAGAAGGTCGAGACGAGCAGACCGCCGATCACCGCAATCGCCATCGGCGAGCGGAACTCGCCGCCGGCGCCAAGGCCCAGCGCACTCGGCAACATGCCGGCGACCATGGCGATCGTCGTCATGATGATCGGCCGCGCCCGTTTCTTGCCGGCTTCGGTCAATGCTTTGGTGCGCTCCATGCCTTTAGCCATGGCGCGGACCGAGAAATCGACCAGCATGATTGCGTTCTTCGTCACAATGCCCATCAGCATCAATATGCCGATGATGACCGGCATGCTGAGCGGCCGGCCGGTGATGAGCAGCGCGAGGATCGCGCCGCCGATCGACAGCGGCAGCGAGAACAGAATGGTGACTGGCTGCAGGAAGCTCGCGAAGAGGAGGACAAGCACGACATAGACCATCAGCAGGCCGTTACGCATCGCCTCTTCGAAGCCGCTGCTGAGATCGTCCATCGACTCGGTCATCGCCGATTTGCGCATGGTAATGCCGGCTGGCAGATGCTGGATCAGCGGCAGCTTGTTGAGCGCCGCATCGACGTCGCCGAGCGCCGCATCGCCAACGAGATCGGCCTGCACGGTGGCAGAACGCTCGCGGTCGAAGCGATCGATGCTAACAGGGCCGGCGGCCATTTTGATATCGGCGACCGAAGCCAGCGGTACCGCGACACCCTTGCTGGTCGGAATGTCGAGTTGGGCGAGCGCGCGGGGATCGCCACCCTGCCCCTCCTGCGCCAGGCCGAGGCGGATGGGAAGATCCTGACCGTCGACTGCGGCCTTGCCGAAATTCTCGTCCGTCAGGCCGAAGGTCGCCATGCGGACCGTCTCGCTCAAAGCGTCATTCGACACGCCAAGCTTCGCCATTTCGTCGGGCTTCGGCTCGATCTGAAGCCGCTGCTTGTCGACGGAGGTCGTCGCAACCACGTTGGTGATCGTCGGAATACGCCGCATCTCATCGGCGAGGTCATGCGCGAATTTCGCGACCGCCTTCGCATCCGTGCCGGTGAAGATGCGCGCCACGGGACGCGCGCCGTAATCATCGACGAACCAATGCTGGATGCCGGCAATGCCGTCGAGATCCTTATTGATCAGCGCCTGCAATTGCAGCACCGACAATTTGCGATCCGCCTTCGGCACGTAATTGATGGTGAGCTGCGCCTTGCGCACCTCCGGCGTGCCGGGGGCGATGCGGCCGCCATCGACGAAGACGCTCACCACCTCAGGCCGCTTGCGCAGCGCCGCAACGACTTCGTCGGTCGCATGCTGGGTATCCGCGAGCTTGGCACTCGCCGGCAGCTCGATCGCCAGATGCGAACGGCCGGAATCCTGCACCGGCTGGAAGTCACGCGAAACGAGATTGGTGGTGATGCTGAGGATCGATCCGGCAAACAGAAGAAGGCCGATAACCACGGTCTTGTAGCGGTGGATCACCGACCATTCGACGAGCTTGCCATAGCGCTTGGTCAGCGCCCCTTCGACCTCCGGCCGCGGATGCGGCTTGAGGAAATAGGCAGCGAGCATCGGCGTGATGAGGCGCGCCGCAAGCAGCGAGAAGATCACTTCCGCCGCAACCGTCAGACCGAACTGCTTGAAATATTGCCCGGCGATATTGTTGATGAAGCTGACTGGCGCGAAGACTGCGACGATCGTCAGGCTGATCGCGATGACCGCCAAGCCGATCTCGGCCGCAGCGTCCATCGCCGCCTGATAGGCGGTTTTGCCCATCCGGATATGGCGTACGATGTTCTCGATCTCGACGATCGCATCATCGACGAGAATGCCGGTCGCCAGCGTAATGGCCAGCAGGCTGACGAGATTGAGCGAGAAGCCCAGCATCCGCATCGCCCAAAAAGCGGGGATGATCGACAAGGGCAAAGCGATCGCCGCTATGACGGTCGCGCGCAGATCGCGCAAGAACAGGAAGACGACGACGACTGCGAGCGCAGCACCTTCGAAGAGCGTGTGCATCGCCGACTCGAAATTGCCCTCGGTATAGCGCACCGACGTGTCGATGAGCTTCAGGTTGACGTCGGGATGGTCGGCATGAATCTCGGCAAGCGCTTGCTCGACCGCATGCGCGACCGTCACATCGCTCGCGCCCTTGGTGCGGACGATAGAGAAGCCGACGATATTCTGTCCGTTGAGCGTGGCGAAGCGGCTCGGCGTGGCTGTGCCGGACGTGATCGTAGCGAGATCGCCGAGACGAACATCGCCGCCCTTCGACGGGTGGATCGGCAGAGCAGACAATTTTGCGAGGTCGACCGCGCTCTGTTGAGGCTTTGCCTTATCCGCCGCGCGCAGCTGTTGCGTCACATCCTCGGCCGTCAGGCCATAGGCGAGCAGCCGATCGGGTTTGAAGGCGATGTGAACTTGGCGCTCGACACCGCCGATCCGCTCGACTTGGCTGATGCCGTTCACTTTCTTGAGGCGCTGAACGACGACGGAATCGACGAAGTAGGACAATTGCTCCGGCGTCAGCTTGTTGGAGCTTGCGGCATAGGTCAAGATGCCGAGACCGACCGCATTCACGCGCTTGACCTGCGGATCGGAAATCGTGCTCGGCAGGCTGGAGCGGATCTGCGCGACCGCCGCCTTGGCGTCGGCCAGCGCCGTATCGGGATTGGCGTCGAGACGGAACATCGCGGTCGTCATCGACACGCCATCGCTTACCGTAGAGATGACATGCTTAACGCCATCGACGCGGGAGATCGCGTTTTCGATCGGCTGCGTGACTTGCGTTTCGAGATCGCCCGGCGCGACGCCGAAGGCCGGAACAACAACGGTCACGATCGGCGCATCGACATTCGGAAGCAGTGTGATCGGAAGCTTTTTGAAGCTCGCAGCGCCAAGCGCCAAGACGAGCACCGCGAAAAGGATCGCAGGCAACGGCTTGCGGATCGACCAAGCCGAAACATTGCAGGCCGGGATTTTGAAAGCCATTACACCCGCCTCGCCTGATCAGATTTTTGCTTTTTTCCGCGCGCACAGCTGAACTGCGTGCGCGTGTCTAACGTTTTGTGCCGAACGGACAAAGGCTTAACCTCACTCTGGATTCTTAATTCTCTTCAATGCGTATCGATCCGCCGGTCACATGAGTTTGTCGCATGGCGCTTGTAAGTGCCGTTACGCACGGCCAGGGCTTGAAAGGCAGACACTCTAGAAGCCGCCCAAACAGGCGAAATTTATGCGTATAAGAAGCTAATTGCATGTATTATCTTATTAAAGCCTTTTAAGGGGACATGCTGCGTCAAAGCATCACGGGCAGGCGATTCTGTGGCGAAGCTTCCGACCATTTCGTCAGTGAAATCGGGACGTTCCGTACCGTGCGGTAGGGCTGTGCCGCTTAAGATTGCCGGTCATCGCATCGCATTCGCCAATGTCAGGCAGCTTTGGCGTCTCCCGACCTTAGCCGTCGATGCTTCGCCGTTGAACCTTGCGGTTGAGGCGGTGACTGTACACCGGCCCAGCCAATCCAGCTACACCCAACAATGCGACCAAAGTATGTGCGCTTGCGCAAAGCACCGCGCAAAAAATTCGAAGCGAAGTGCTTTCACTGCAAGGCAAAAGGCTAATAAACAAAGGCGTAAATCATCGAGGGAGAGAGGCCGCAATGACAGAGTTTTCTCCGTTTGGTGACGTGACCGCGCCGAAGCCGTCAGCACCGCGCGCCGGCTCACAAGAGCTCGGAGAGCGCCGGCGCATATTATGCGTCTTTCCCCACTACACGCCATCTTTCGGAACCTTCGAATACTCCTATGAACTAACCGACGGCACCAAAGCCTGCATGGTTCCGCAGGGCTTGCTGCTGATCGCCGCCGCTTTGCCAAAACATTGGCAAGTGCGCTTCATCGACGAAAATATCGCGCAAGCGACGGATGAAGAATTCGATTGGGCCGATGCGGTCTTCGTCAGCGGCATGCACATTCAGCGCCGCCAGATTGACGATATCCGCCGCAGAGCCCACCGCCATGACAAGGTCACAGTCCTCGGCGGTCCCTCCGTTTCAGCCTGCCCCGACTATTATCCCGAGTTCGACTATCTCCATGTCGGTGAACTCGGCGATGCGACCGACCAGCTGATCGCCATTCTCGCGGCCGATATCAGCCGCCCGGAGCGGCAGATCATTTTGAAGACCGATGCGCGGCGCGATCTCACCGAATTTCCCATACCTGCCTACGGGCTCGCGCAGATCAATCGCTATCTCATCGGCACGATTCAATTTTCGAGCGGCTGTCCCTATCGCTGCGAATTCTGCGACATTCCGGGGCTCTATGGCCGCGTCGCGCGGATGAAGAGCCACGCTCAGATCATCGCAGAACTCGATCAGCTGCTGGCTTGCGGCGTGGTCGGTCAAATCTATTTCGTCGACGACAATCTCATCGCCAATCGCGCCGCGCTTGCGAAACTCCTGCCGCATCTCGTTGAGTGGCAGAAGCGCACAGGATATGCGGTGACCTTTGCTTGCGAGGCGACGCTCAACATCGCTCGGCATCCCGAGATTCTCGCGCTGATGCGCGAAGCCGCTTTCGATGTTGTCTTCTGCGGCATCGAAACGCCGGAGCCCGAAGCGCTGCAAAGCATCGACAAGAAGCATAATCTGATGATGCCGATCATCGAGGCGGTTCAGACGCTCAACCGCTATGGCATGCAGGTCGTCTCAGGCATCATTCTCGGCCTTGATACGGATACGCCGGAAACCGGCAAGCAGCTGCTCGATTTCATCGAACAGTCGAAGATTCCGATGCTTACGATCAACCTGCTGCAGGCGCTGCCGCGCACACCGCTGTGGGACCGGCTCGAGCGCGAAGGCCGTCTCGAACAAGACGAAAGCCGCGAGTCCAACGTCCGCTTTCTGCTCCCCTATGACGACGTCGTGGCCATGTGGCGCGACTGCATGCGCCAAGCCTACGCGCCGGAAAAGCTCTTCGAACGCTATGAGCATTTCATGCAGACGACCTGGCCGAACCGCCTGCCCCTACCCGCGAGCAAGGCGCGCGTTTCGGCCGCCAATATCAAGCGCGGCCTCGTCATGCTCGCTAAGGTCTTCTGGACCTGCGGCATCGCAGGCGATTACCGGCGCGCATTCTGGCGCTTCGTGCTGCCGCGGCTCAAGAGCGGCAACATCGAAGCGATCCTGTCAGTCGCCGTTCCCGCCCACCATCTCATCCGCTTCGCCCGCGAGGCCAGCGAAGGCCGCGGCAACGCCTCCAACTATTCGCCGAAACTCCGGATCGGCGACGAGGCGGTTCATGCGCTGCGGCCCTGAGCCGTCGCGCTGATCGGATGCGGACGCGCGGGCGTGCGGGTCTGCTGGAACTGGGCGAAGGGGATGGTGATATCGGCATGCGCAACAGTCGCCGGCCGATGGGCAACGACGATGCGGGTCATCTTCATCGTGCGCAGCGCCATGGCGATCGCCGCCTCGGTCGGCTCGTCGAGATGGCTCGTCGCTTCGTCAAGGAAGAGAATCCGCGGCTTCTGATAGAGCGCACGGGCGAGCACGATGCGCTGCTTCTGGCCGCCCGATAGCGTGCTGCCCATATCGCCAACGAGGGTCTCGAAACCCATCGGCATGCGGCGGATGTCGTCGAGAATGACGGCGCGCGCGGCGCATTCCTCGATCTCGGCGATATTGGGACGCTCGTCGAAGCCGCAGATATTATCGGCAATCGATCCCGCAAAAAGCCCGTCGGCCTGCAAGACGCCGGCGACGCAGCGCCGGTAGCTCGCGACGCTCAAGGTCCGAATATCGCAGCCGTCGATGGTGACCGATCCTTCCGATGGCGGCAGAAGTCCCATCAGCACTTTCAGCATACTGGTCTTGCCGCAGCCGGACGGGCCGGTGATGGCGCAGCACTGCCCGGCTTCGATGACGAGATCGGCATTGCGAAAAATCCACGGCTCCGTGTCGCCATAACGCAGCGAAATCCCTTCCGCGACCAGCGTCACGCCATCACTCCGCGAGCGCGCCGCCGGCAGATAGCTCAGGCCTGTCCGGGTTTCCGGCTCGGCCAGAACGATGTCTGACAAGCGATCGGTCTGCACCTCAAGCGTTCGCAGATTGAAGGCGGAGGTGATCAGATTGGTGATGCGGCTCGCGAACTGGTCCTTATAGGTGAGAAAGGCCACCAACATGCCGAGCGTCATCTTGTTGTCGATGACATATCGTGCGCCCAGCAGCAGCAAGATGACGCGGTCGGCGCCGAAGAGAAATTCACTGAAGCGCGAAAAGAGAAGATCGAGCCGCTGCAATCGCAGCCGCGCGTTCATCGATTCGACCAGGTGATTGATCCAGACGCTACGCCGGCGCTCGGCGATGCCAAGCAGCTTGACGCTCGCGATGCCGCGCACAGTCTCGATGAAATGCGTTTGCTGCTTCGCTTCGTTGACGATCGCCTCCTCGCTCGCCTCGCGATAATTTGGAAAGACGAAGACACGGAAGGCGACGTTGATGCCGACTGCACCAATAGCGACAAGGCCAAGCCAGCCGCCGTACAGAAACAGCATGACCAGCATGCCGACCGCCAAAATTCCATCGAGAACGGCCTGGACGAGATCGGTGGTCAGCGCTTTTTGAATGGTCGTCAGCGCATTGAACCGCGAGATGACGTCGCCGACATGCCGCGCCTCGAAATAATCGAGCGGCAGCCGCATGAGCTGATCGAAAAGCCCGGCGCTCCATTGCAAGGAAATACGCGTGCCCATCAGCATGATGGCCCAACCACGCGCAATACCAATTGCGAGTTGCACGGCGAGCAGCAGCGCCAGCCCGACAGCGACAACGATCAGAAGGTCCTGGTCCGCATTGACGATGACCTCGTCGATGACGATCTGCGACGCGATCGGGATAATCAGTGTCACCGCCTCGATGCCGAGCGACAGGATGAAAATCTGGGCGAGTGCACCGCCCAGCCCTACCATATTGCGGAAGAGATCGCGCAGCCGTAGCGACCGCCGGTCGTCTTTTTTCTCGAAGATGCGGGAGGGAGAAACTTCGAGCGCAATGCCGGTGAAGCGGCGCGAAGCCTCCTGAAAGGTCAGCGTGCGGCGGCCGCTGACCGGATCGTGAATGACGATGTTTTTGCCGCTGACCTTCGCTAGCACCACGAAATGATTGAGATCCCAATGCAGAATGCATGGCAGGCGCAGCCTGGCGAGATCATCGAGCTCGATGCGCAGCGCGCGCGTCGCAAGCCCCGTCGCACCGGCGATTCCCATCAAATGGCGCAGCGTCATGCCCTTGAGCGACACGGAATGGCGCCGCCGCAAACTGGTCAGGTCGATTCGATAGCCGTGATAGCCAAGGATCATCGCGAGGCACGCCAACCCGCATTCCGCAGCCTCGCTTTGCAAGACTACCGGTAGACGCGGGCGGAAGCCGAATTGCAGCTGCCACCTCTGTATCAATGCATGCCCCCATTGCTGACCAGAGTAACGCTGCGTTGCAGATGATAGATAGGATCGAACAGCCAGCGATAGAGCGGGCGCCGTTCGAGCGCGACATCGGCATCAACTCGCATTCCGGCTTCTAGGAATTTCTGTTTGCCGTAAGCCATGACAAAAGGCTGGTCCGGGGTCACCCGAACACGGTAGACGCCGCCGCGCGCATCGCCGGCGGATGTGTTGTCGCCGTTTCCGTTGTTTTGCGGCAGTGTTTCGACGGGCGCGCGCGTCACCTCCGTGACCTTGCCGCGATAGAGACCGAAGCGCTGAAACGGATAGGCCGCATAGCGCAAAATGACCGGCGCACCCTGGCTGATAAAGCCGATCGCGGCGCTATCGACGAAAAGATCGACGGAAAGCTTGCCGGTCGTCGGCAAGAGCGTGAGGAGTGGCGCGCCCGCCATCACCTGCTGGCCGACATGTACCCGGATGGATGTGGCAGTGCCTGCCTCCGGCGCGCGCACTTCGATCGTGCGCTTGGCCTCTGTCTCGCTGATGAGCTGTTCGACCCGCAGGATCTCGCGATCGATATTGTTCACGTCCTGCGCGAGCTTATCGTCGAACATCGCGATCTGGCGGCCGAGCTCCGCGATTTTAGCGTCGTTCTGCAGCTGCATCTGCTCGAACTGCGCCTTCTGCGATAGCGTCTGGATATAAAGGTAGTTCTGACTCTGGAATTCGGAATCGCGCACGAAACCGTTTTGAACCCCCTTCTCCAGGGCCGCAGCTTTGTTCTTCTGAATGTCTACCGCCTGCTGCTCGATCGCTATCTGCTCGGCGAGCTCGGCATTCTGTTTTTGCAGATTGGTGCGCTGGTCGTTCAGACCCTGCTTCTCGACCTGCGCCGTGGCGCGCCGCAATGTGCGCTCTTTTTCAAGATTGTCCTTCTGCCGCTGCAAAGCGGCCAAGACGCGCTGCTGGGTCGCACCGTCCGATGAATTGGTGTCGAGATTAATCGTGTAGAGGAGCTCGCCCTTCGTCACGGGAGCGCCTTCGCGCACCGACGTGCTTGTGACGACTCCGCCCGCCGAACTCGCAACCGTGATGAGGCCCGCGCTCGGCAGGACAACGCCGGTCGCATGAACGCGCCGCGTATAGGTGCCGATGCACGCATAGAGAATGATGGCGATGAGCAGAGCGAGGGTCGTTCCGCTGATCACTTGGATGGATATGGGCTGGACGAGTTGGGCCGGCCCAAGCCAGCCATCGCGCTCTTCGCGCATCACCTCGCTGCGGAAAAGCGCGGGGGGCCGCGCCGAATGATTTGAAGTCATCAGCTCAGGTCTAGCAAGATCATTCAAGATTAGTGCAAAACGCCTAATGCTAGAAAATCAATTGAGTTCCAAACTGCCAAGCAATTTCGTGAAATTTTTTTGAGGTTATATTCTACACGCCGGCAATAGAAAATACGATTATTCGTGAATGTTGCCGTTATATTACGTATACAAAGCTAAGGTGACTAGGAATAGCCTCAAATTCTGCTTAGTAGCAGGCCGCCCGTCTGCGCCGCTGCGGTTCACTTCGCTGATTCCGCAGGGGTAAATACGGGCGAAAAAACGCAAACACAGGAGAAATACATGCAGAACGAAAGCATGCGGGAACTGAGCGCCGACGAAATCGATGCGGTGGCCGGTGGCCTCTCGGTGGGTGTTGGTGCGACGGCGAGTGTCGGTGCGGGCGTGAACGTCGACGCCAGCGACGTGTTCGGCGCTGTTTCCGGTCTCATCGGCCAGGTCGGCGGTCTCGTCACGGGGCTGCTCGGCGGTGTGTTGGGTGCCGTCGGCGGCATCTCCGGCAGCGCCAAAGCGTAAGAGTTTTCGCCATCCCGTGTTCGGCTGACACACGGGAAGACGACACAACAAAAAGCCCGAGGATGGTCGCCATCCTCGGGCATGAAAGTCAGATTAAAATGTTTTGCTTTTTTAAAAGTCGTGGTCGGCGTCTTTCGCCAAGTCCGCACTCTCTTCCGCACCCTTTTCGACGCCGCCTTCGGAGCCTTCGTCCTCGCCGCTTTCGCTTTCTGCCTCTTCGGTGCGCTCAGCTTCCGGCTCTTCCGCCATGCTGGCGAAATCGTCCGCCGCCTCGGCGTCGAGCGGATCTTCATCCTCGGTCAGCGACGGGTCATCGGAGGGCATCGGTACGGAGAAACCGTTCGGCAGGCGGCCATCATAGAGACCAGCACCCTTCAGCTCTTCTAGGCCCGGCAGATCGGCGATCGCTTCAAGACCGAATTGCAGGAGGAAGCCTTCGGTCGTGCCATAGGTCACAGGACGGCCCGGGGTGCGGCGCCGGCCGCGGAGCCGCACCCAGCCCGTCTCGAGCAGGACATCCATCGTACCTTTCGAGATGGTGACGCCGCGAATCTCTTCGATCTCGGCGCGCGTCACCGGCTGGTGATAGGCGATGATCGCCAAAGTCTCGAGTGCGGCACGCGACAGTTTCTTCGGTTGCGTCTCGTCGCGCGCCAGGAGCCAGCCAAGATCCCCAGCGGTGCGGAACAGCCATTTCTTGCCAACGCGCAGAAGATTGACGCCGCGCGGCGCATAATCGGCCTTCAGCCGCGTCAGCACTTCGACAACATGGATTCCCTCCGGCATACGCCGGGCGATCTCAGATTCGTCCAGCGGTTCGGCCGCCGCAAACAGCATCGCTTCGGCAATCCGCATCGCTTCGCCAAACATGGCTTCGTTCGGATCGGCCAATTGCACCTCGTCCTCGGGGTTTGATGCCTGCGGAAACAGTCGTGCGACTTCAGCCAATGACATATTCTCCATCAGGGAAACGGATGAGCCTGGACCATGTGCAAACGGCTTAGCTGCCAGCTTCGCCTTGGCGCAAGCCGTCACGCTCACGCGACTTGATCCAGATCGGCGCGAAAGCGCGATCTTGGCGCAGACTGATTTCGCCTTGCCGCACCATCTCAAGCGCTGCCGCAAGCGCCGAGGCGCGCACTGTGCGGCTGGCTTCAGGTCCGGTGCAGAAGGCCACGAGATAAGTGTCGAGGACAGTCCAATCGACCATGTCTCCGGCGAACCGCTTCAGCTGCTCGCGCGCTTCGGCGAGCGACCAGACAAAACGCGGCTTGAAGCGGACGCGCGCCAGTGCATGTTTCTGGCTCTGCCGCGCATAAGCGGAGAGAAGATCATAAAGGCTCGCCTGCCATTGCGGCCGGCGGCTGATCTCGACCGCTTCCGGCAGGCCGCGGAGAAATACATCGCGGCCAAGCCGCGGCCGGTTGACGAGCTGCTCGGCAGCGGCGCGGATCGCTTCGAGCCTTTGCAGGCGAAAGGCGAGATCGGCGGCGAGATCTTCGGCAGGAGGCTCTTCGCCGGCATCGCTTTGTGGCAGGAGGAGCCGCGATTTCAGATAGGCGAGCCAGGCCGCCATAACGAGATAATCGGCGGCCAGCTCAAGGCGAAGGCTGCGTGCCTCCTCGATGAAGGCGAGATATTGCTCGGCCAGCGCCAGGACGGAAATCTTGTGGAGATCGACCTTCTGCCGCCGGGCGAGCTCCAGCAGGAGGTCCAGCGGTCCCTCGAAGCCATCGACGTCGACGAAAAACGTCGCGCGCGGCCCGTCCTCGGGGCGCTGCTCGAAAGCCAATTCCAAAGTCGAATCACTCAATTGTGCCGCGCCTCAACAGAGCATGCCGCGGAAAACCACTTAGTTTTCCAGACGCCTAGGCCGAGCCAGCGGGCAAACGATCGAGGCCGCTCTATTTTGCTGCGGTCAGACGGCAATCGCAAGGGCAGCAGCGATCTCAGCCCAAGCGTCCACAGGATCGAAATCCTTGGCTTCGGCCAGGGATTTGGCGCGGCGTGCCGTCGCAGCCGCGATCCGTGCGCGGGTTTCTCCCGCCACCTCGGGCGCGACAGAGGCCACGCCCCGGGCCTCATCAAGCTCGCCATTGCAGTGAAGCGCGATATCGATCCCCGCGGCAAAGGCCGCGGTGGCACGTTCCTTGAGATTGCCCTTGAGCGCCTGCATTGAGAGATCGTCGCTGAACAACAATCCATCAAAGCCGATCCGCTGGCGGATGATCTCGGCAACGACTTTCGCGGAGGTCGTGGCCGGCGCATTTGGATCGATCGCCGTATAAACGACATGCGCGCTCATCGCGGCAGGCAGATCGACATTGGCAATGAACGGCCGGAAATCCGCCGCTGCCAGCTCGGCAAGCGAGGCCGTGACGATCGGCAAATCGTGATGGCTATCGACCGTCGAACGGCCATGTCCCGGAACATGTTTCATGACCGGCAGAACGCCTTCATCGAGAAGGCCTTCAGCAGCGGCACGGCCGAGCTTGGTGACCGTCTCCGGATCATGCCCGTAGGCACGATCGCCGATCACGTCATGGCTGCCGGCGACCGGGACATCAAGCACCGGCAGGCAATCGACGGTGATGCCGATGTCGCGCAGATCGCGGCCGATCAGCCGCGCAGCAAGCCGGACGAGATGTTGTTTGCGTTTGAACGGCAGATCGGCGGCATGAAAGCGCGCCGCGGCCGGATAGGCGCGCCAATTGGGGCGCGACAGCCGCTGCACACGGCCGCCTTCCTGATCGACAAGCACATCGGTCTCGCGGCCGGTGGCCTCGCGAATGTCGGCGACAAGCGCGCGAAGCTGGTCAGGATGATCGACATTGCGCTTGAAGAGGATCACGCCGTATGGCGCGCTCTCGGTGAGGAAACACCGTTCCTCACCGGTCAGTGTCAGGCCCTTACAGCCGCAGACGAAAGCACGCATCGGTCAGCCGTCTGCCACCACAGTGCTGTCGCGCATCAGTCACGCGCGATAAAGCAGCTGCCGCCCTTCGATTTCAGCGCCTCGCAGAGCTTCACAGCGCCGCCCTTGGTCAGGCCGCCGACACGAACACGGAAGACCGACTTGTCGTTGACCTTGGCGCGACGGAATTTCAGCTTATGCCCGGCGAGCGTCGCCGAATATTTCTGGGCCAGCTTGTTCATTACATGCTCGGCCTCCGCCGGGCTTGGCGCGGCGGCGAGCTGGACGGAGAAGCCGCTGCTGCCGGAACCGGCGTCGTCCGCATCGCTATCCGCCGTTGCGGCCGGATCGACATTGGCCGTCTGGACCGGCTTGCCGGCGCGCGTCGAGACCGGCGACGGATCGGCGGCGGCATTGTTCGGAGCCCGTGGCGGCGCGTTGCTGGCGACCCTCGTCGACGCCGATCTTTCGGCAGCTTTGGGAGGCTCAGCAGCGGATTTCGCAGCGGTAGGTTGCGCCTTTGCGGGTGCAGTCGCGTCCGCCGGCGGATCTTCCGCCACCACGCTGCCGTCAGGACGCACGGCCACCGTCTTGACCTTGCGTGTTTTGATATCGAGGCCGAAAGCCTGGCTCCCGGACGCGTCGGCGACCTGCGGATTGCTGTTCACACCGCTCGGCGGCGCCTGCCAAGGCGCGGACTCGGTCGGCGGCGTTGGGACCGGCACAGAGGATGCGGTGGACGCGGGCGGCGGTGTCTGCGGCTTCGGACCCGTGACCGAGAGATCGACCGGCTGCTCGACGCGATTGACGACGCCTGTCGGCGACGGCTGCGGTGTCTTGTCGAGGACCGAGGCGTCCGCCATGGCGAGGTTGTTGTTGTCGGTTGGCTTGGGCGCTTGGATCTTGGCCGGCGTGGTCGAGGCCTTGATCATTGCGATCTGCTGCGGGCTCTCGGGTGTGCGCTTGATCGCGAAGGTCGCGCCAATGCCGCCCATGCCGAGCAGGATCACTGCGGCACTGAGATAGAGCAGCCGATGCGAGCGCGCGGCAGGCTCGGCCATCGGCATGGCATTCGATGCGTGCGGCGACGACGCTTGCGCATGATCGAGCCAATGATCGTCGTCTTCATGTTCATAAGGCGCTGGCGGCGGAGGCGCCGCGACGGGACCGCGGAAATCCGGCTGGCGAAAATCTGGCTGGAATGAACCTCTGAGGCCCGCTTCGATCGCAGCGAAATTGCCGCCGAGGTTCGAGGCCGGTGCGGCGTGCACGGGCGCGGCCGGCATCGGCGCTTGCGGCTGGAAATTTGGCGCTTGCGGCATCACCCGCTCCGCCTGAAAGCCCCGCGGCGCGGGCCTTTGCTGGTTCATCGGCGCAGCGGCCGGCATGCGCGGCATCGCCGGCTCCATCCGGCGCACCGGGGCGCGATGATCCTCGACAGCGTCGCCAGGATTGTTTTGGCCAGAATAATTTTGGCCGGGATAATCTTGGAAGACGTTCTGATAAGGGTCTTCGTCGTTGTGGACGAGACGGGCCAATTCGGCCAGCGGATTATCATTTTGCCGACGCTGGACCACCGGCGGCTGGCGCAGCCGACGTTCGAATTCATCGATGTCGATCATCGGTCGTTGTTTGGTGACGGGCTCACTCATGACTTTCACCTCGAAACACGACTACGCGCCACGACAGCCACGTCGCGCCTCATCGCTTTTTTCAGTCGCCCCGCCCCTTCGAAACCGATCCGCTCATGGAGCGGCCGGCAATTGCACCATCGAGTCGCCTCGTCGAAAGCATCCATGCTTGCCGAACAGCCCCGGTCACAGCATGTGCGCGATTAGCGCATTTCGTCTGGTGCGTTGACGCCAAGTATAGTCAAACCCGACGCCAATACAGAAGTTACCGCCGTTACCAAGCCGATGCGAGCGACGGTTAAATCTCTACTGTCTTCATTAACAAAGCGTAATTGTGGCTGATCTTTGCCCCGAGTCCAGTGTGAATGCAGGTAAGACGCAAGATCATGCAGGTAAAACGCGACGCGATGCGGCTCATGCGCAGCGGACGCTGCGGCAATGACGCGCGGATACTGCGCGACGAGCCGAATGAGGCCGATTTCGCCTTCATCGGTCAGCAAACCGAAATCGGCGCGGGTCAAAGCACTCGTTGACAAATCAATTCCAGAAATCGCCGCAAGTGCCTGTCTTACAACAGATTTACACCTTGCGTGCGCGTATTGAACGTAGAAGACCGGATTATCTTTCGATTGTTCGATCACTTTAGCCAGATCGAACTCCAATGGCGCGTCGTTCTTGCGGAACAACATCATGAAACGCACCGCATCGACGCCGACTTCATCGACAACATCGCGCAAAGTAATGAAGTCGCCGGCGCGCTTCGACATTTTCACCGGCTCGCCATTGCGCATCAATTTCACGAGCTGGCACAGTTTGACGTCGAGCACCGCGCTGCCGCCAGAAAGCGCCGCAACTGCGGCCTGCATCCGCTTCACATAGCCGCCGTGATCGGCGCCCCAAACATCGATCAATGTCTTGAAGCCGCGATCGATCTTAGTCTTGTGATAAGCGATATCCGCGGCGAAATACGTATAGCTACCGTCCGATTTCATCAGCGGACGATCGACATCGTCGCCGAATTCGGTGGATTTGAAGAGCGTCTGCTCGCGGTCTTCCCAATCTTCGATCAGCTGCCCCTTCGGCGGCGTCAGTCTGCCCTGATAGATCAGTCCCTTATTGCTCAGCTCTTTGATCGCGTCGGCGACGAGATCGCCGGAGACTCCCCGCGTCAGCGTGCGCTCCGAGAAGAAGACGTCATGCGCGATTCCCATCGCGGCGAGATCGGCGCGGATCATCTCCATCATGCTGTTGATCGCAGCGCTGCGGACGGTCTCCAGCCATTCGCTTTCCGGCTTGCCGACGAGCTTATTGCCGTATTCGGCCGCGAGGATCGCGCCGACAGGCTTCAGATAATCGCCCGGATAAAGCCCTTCCGGAATCGCGCCTATATCTTCGCCGAGCGCTTCGCGGTAGCGCAGATAAGCGGACCGGGCGAGGACATCGACCTGGGCGCCGGCGTCGTTGATGTAATATTCGCGCGCCACCGCATGACCGGCATAGGCGAGCAGATTGGCAAGCGCATCGCCAAACACGGCGCCACGGCCATGCCCCACATGCATCGGCCCGGTCGGATTGGCCGAAACATATTCGACATTGATCGTCTCGACCGGCGCGGCGCTCCCCGCGCCATAACGGTCGCCGTCGCGCAGCACTGCCTTGACGATCTCGGCGAAAACGCCCGTCTTCAAACGGACGTTGAGAAAGCCCGGCCCCGCGACCTCGGCCTGATCGACGTCCGGCTCCTCGGTGAGCGCGACCGCAAGCTCCGTCGCAAACTGGCGCGGATTGCCGAAAGCCGCTTTAGCCTCTTTCGCATAGACCATAGCGGCATTGACGGCCAGATCGCCGTGGCTCGGATCGCGCGGCGGCTCGACCACGAAACGGGTGAGATCGAGATCCTCCGGCAGCCGCCCTGAAGCGATGAAACGGCGCAACAGCGCCGCGACGCGGTCCTGAAATTCGGCATAGATATTCATTTTTTGACTTAGTCTTTCGAGAAGCTTCGCCGGGGCGCTAACGCAATTCCGGCGTCACGTCAAAGAGCCTTGTGTGCTCGGCAAGCGCGTAACGGTCGGTCATGCCGGCGATATAGTCGCAGATGAGCCGCGCGCGGCGCGCCTCCTGCGCCAGCGGAATGGCAGCCGCCGCCTGTGCCCACTCCTCCGGCATACGGTCGGTATCGGCGAAAAAAGCGGCGAAAAGATCGCGCACGACATCGGCGGCGAGGCTGCGGATACGGGCAATATGCGGATGCCGGTACATATTCTTGAACAGATAGCGTTTGACGGATTTATCGATGTTTCCGGTGGCTTCCGTGAAGCCGATGACCGGCGCACGCAATGCCCGCACGGCCTCGACACTTTGCACACCGGTCGCCGCCAGACGGCGGCGGCTTTCGGTGATCGCATCTTCGATGAGATGGGTGATGACCCGGCGCACAACTTCGTGGAAGACACGCGCGCGCTCGAGATTAGGATGCAGCGCCGCGATCTCACGCAGAAGATCTCGCAGAAAATCGACTTCGGCGATTTGCGCGAGATCAAAAAGACCGGCGCGCAGTCCGTCATCCATGTCATGCGCGTTATAGGCGATGTCGTCGGCAAGCGCCGCCGCTTGCGCTTCGGCGCTGGCGAAGCTCGCCAGTTCGAGGTCGTGCAGCACGTCATATTCGCGGAGCGCCAATGGCAGGCCGCGCGCGGCATAGCGCAGCACCGGCGCGCCGTCCGGCGTCAGCAGCGGGCCATTGTGTTTCACGAGCCCTTCGAGCGTCTCCCAAGTCAGGTTGAGACCGTCGAATGTGGCGTAGCGGCGTTCGAGCTTGGTCACGATCCGCAACGCCTGAGCGTTGTGGTCGAAGCCGCCGAAGGGTCGCATCAGCTCGTCGAGGACGTCTTCGCCCGTGTGTCCGAACGGCGTGTGGCCGAGGTCATGCGCCAGCGCCACGGCCTCGGCGAGATCATCATCGAGGCCCAAGGCGCGCGCGAGCGCCCGGGCGATCTGGCCGACCTCGATCGAATGGGTCAGCCGCGTCCGGTAATGATCGCCCTCATGCGGGACGAAGACCTGGGTCTTATGCGCGAGCCGCCGGAAAGCGGTCGAATGGACGATCCGGTCGCGGTCACGCTGGAAGTCGGTGCGGGTTGGCGAAACAGGTTCTTGAACGCGGCGGCCCCGGCTCCGGCCTGGATCGGCCGCATAAGGCGCACGTAGGGGCGGAAAAGCAACATCCTGCCGGACAAGCGGCGACACGGCCATCTCCTCCCCGCCCGAACCCTGCCCTAAACTATGGGTGACTCAGGGGTTTTGGCGTAAATCCCGCCCGACTCATTGCAGCGGCGGGACCCGCGACGTATCTTCTCTCTTGAGACATGACGCAAGCGCTCGATCTGCGACGCTGCGGCACCACCAGATTCGAGGTTCAGACGTGACCGAAGCCGTGATTGAAACACCGGTGTTGACCGAAAGAGCCGCCCGCCGCGTCGCCGAAATTCTCAAGGCCGAGACGCCGGGCACGGTCCTGCGCGTCGGGGTCGATGGCGGCGGCTGCTCAGGCTTCCAATACACCTACAATCTGACGCAGGACCGCGGGGCCGATGATCTCGTGCTGGAGCGGGCCGGCGCGGTCGTGGTGATCGACCCGATTTCGCTCGATTTCCTGCGCGGCTGCGAGATCGACTTCATCGACGATCTGATGGGCCGGATGTTCAAGATCCACAATCCGGCGGCGACCGCCTCCTGTGGCTGCGGCTCGAGCTTTGCCGTGTGACGGCGGATAGAGAGAAATCGATTGAAAGGGCCGGCGTTGCGCCGGCCCTTTTTGCATCGACACGCATCAATGCGCTTCCCCGGCCGGAGCGCAGCGCCGAGCCGGGGTCCAGAAACCGACTTGCTGGACCCCACCGGCGCTGGTCGGTCGGCTTGCGAAGATCGCCTCAAGGCAACAGCGTCTGCCCCGGCTTCAAAAAGGGTTTTAGCGCGCTGTAGGAGATGACGATCGGATTATAGGGTTCCTGATCCTCGCAGATGGCTGCGGCGGTCGGCAGGCCGGTAAGGCGCACCGCGAGCCCTTTCGGCGTCGGATATACCGCCGTGCTGCTCGTATCCGCCAAAGCATTCTCGATGACCTTGCCGCAGTCGTCGTCGCTGGGCTTGGCGCCGGGATTGGCTTTCCGGTCGGCGGCGATCGCGGCACGAATCAAACCCATCCACGGCGCATTGAATTTCGTCCGCTTCGCCGGGTCAGCAACATCGAGCACGCGGCCGAGCGCCGAGGCGCTGAGATCATCCTGGCCCTCTTGAAAGCCGATGGAGGTGAGCTGCGCACCATCGCTCAGATCGAATGTATAGGTCCGCATCACGATGCTGGGATGCGCGCCGCCGCAAAAGACCGAGTGCGATTCCGTGATAGTCAGCAGATGATCGGTCGCATAATCCGCCCTCAGGACGGCGGCCATGTCATCGCTCGGGTCCAGCTTGTCCATGTCGGCGAGCTTGCCGTCGGCGGAAGCACCCGCATCGCGCGGAGCCCCTGAAAACAATCGCGGTCGTCAAGCCGCAGATAATTCTGCAGACGCGCCAGCGATGCGTTCACCGCCGCCAGATTGACGTTGGCCGGCCCGCGCAGAAGCCGTGGCACGGCGCCGCCGAATTGCGTGTCGCGGAGCAGATGATCGGTGAGCGGCCCGATGGTCATCTCTTTCGGATCGGCCGCGAGTGCCGGCGCGTCGTGCAGCCAACGGCCGCCATAGGCGCCGGAATTGGTCAGAGTGGCCGAGAAGTCGTAGAGCGATTCATCCGCTGTCCCGATGCGGCGCAGAGCGACAGGACGCGCATGCTTGCCCTGCGCGTCAGTCCAGCTTCCCTTGAGCCCGTCATTGGCGAAGGTGACTTTCCAGAGCCCGCTCAAGAGCTGCGGATGATCCTTTAGATCATCGGCCGCAATCGTCGGCGCCAGCGTCTCCTGAATTTTGAGCGCCATGCCGACGGGCGAGACGATCAGGCCAAGGTCGTCCGGCTTGCCGGCATAGAAATAACGCCCGCTATCCTCGGCGAGGGCCGCTATGACATGTGCATTACCGATCGTCCCCTCATAGACGCCTGCCAGACCGGCGGCTTCCGGTCCGCCAGACAGGGCTCGAACGCCAGCAACAATCCCAAGACGGAAAGAACGAGAACCAAAAAGCTGCGGATCATCGATTTCGGCATGGAACACCCCCCGACGGCCGAGTTCTGCGGTGCAGGTGGTCGCAGAGCTGTGCGAAGCCGCACGTCCAGCTATTGCATCACCGGTTTTGCACTTGTGCGAATAGAAGATTGCCGCGCTTGACAGGGTGCCCTGCTCAGGCGACGGAAAACTTGAGCGGGATACGAAAAAGTGTGCGCAGTTTTTCGCGCCAATCCCGCTCTAAATTTTTAGAATCGATCACGTTCATGAATTTTGGATCGCTCAAGTCGGGCTTGCCCAACTTGAGCCCTGAATGCCAACTCGGGCAAGCCCGAGTTGGATTGATCCAAAATCATCGTGATCGGGGAGGCCTCTTTGCAAGCGCTCTTCATCGGCCACACCTATATCGACGTCACCCTCCTCTGTGACCGCATGCCGACAGGCGATGAAAAAACCGTGGCGCAGGATTATGCCGTCTCCTTCGGCGGCAATGCCGTCACCGCGGCCTTCGCCTGCGCCAAACTCGGCATCGTCCCCGAGCTGATGGCGACCCTCGCCGACGACTGGCTCGGGCGGATGTTTCTCGATATGGCCGAGGCCTATCAGATCCCCGTCCATCCGCGCCGCGTGAAGCGTTCGTCGCTCTCCTTCGTCCTGCCGAACGACGGCAAGCGCGCCATCATCCGCGCCCGCGACACGAGCTATCTCGAGCCCTTTCCGATCCTCGATCTTTCCGGCTGCCGGGCGCTGCATCTCGACGGCCATCTCGCCGACGCGGCCGTCTATTACGCCAGGGCCTGCCGCGAAAAGGGCATATTGACCTCGCTCGATGGCGGCGGCCGCCATGGTGACGTGGAGGAACTGTTGAATTTCATCGATGTGGCGGTCGTCGCCGAACGGCTTTGTGAACAATTGCATATGACGCTCGCAGAGATGCTCGAATTCCTCAAGGCCAAAGGCTGCAAAGTGGGCGGCGTCACCCAGGGCGAGCGCGGCATGCTCTGGTATGACGAGACCGGCACGGTGTCATCGATGCCGGCCCTCGCCATTCCGGACGAAGACATCATCGACACCTCGGGCGCTGGCGATGTCTTCCACGGCGCCTATATGGCATCTTATCTCGCCGCGCCGGAGCGCCCCTTCGTGTCCCATTTCGAATTTGCCCGCGCCGCCGCAGCCCACAAGATCCAAAACCTCGGTAATGAGGCCGGGCTGCCGACTTTGGCCGATATCGAGACGATCCACCACAACCAGCTGCTGGCGGAACAGATCACGCTAAAAAAGTCATGAAAACGAAATGAAATTGTTCTTAGCCGAAACCCATGCAACTGGCTTTTGCGGATGAGAGTGTCCATGCGGCGTCATGCGTTTGTCCTCGGCATCTTGCTTTTGATCGCTGCGCCCTTCGCCGCGAACGAAATACTGGCTGTCATTGAAACTCAAGGCCTGAAGGCTGAAGTCACCGCCTTTGCCGAGCGCATCGACGGACTGACGATTGGCGCGGTCCGGCCTTCGCACCATAGCCTCGCCATCGAACGCCTCCGCCTTGCGCAGGACGATCTGACGCTGCGCATCGGTCATCTCAGCCTGCCAGTCCGGACCCATTTCGTCCGGCTTGAACGGCTGGTGCAGGCCGCCGCGGACGACGCGGAAAACCCGGCTCCGGTGAAAAATGCGGGCGCGGCGGTCAAGGGCGCCGTCTCGGCCGACGACATCAGCATCGACACAAAGGATCTGCATGTCACGATCAAGCATGTCGAACTGACCGGCACGAGCCTCAGCAAGACCGATTTCCTCGCTCTCTTCGACGCCAATTCGACGACTCCGGTCAGCGAGCGGCTGGCGAAGATTTCCGCGAGCCATATCGCGATCCCGGAAATCGAGATCGACATCAAGCCCAAGGAAGGCCAGAAGGACGGCAAGACAACCGAGGGCAGCACGCCGCAGAAGATCGTCCTGCATGACGTGAACATGGACGACGTCGTGCAAGGCAATGCGCAGCGCGTGGCGATCGTTGACATCAGCGCCAGCCTGCAATCGGCGGACTCCGGCGAAATGCAAGCCGCACTCGGGCCGACGCGGATCGCCGACGTCGATCTGCCGAAGGTGGCCGCCCTGATGGCTGGAACGCTTCAGCAAGGCGCTGAAGCCATCCCGCTGTGCAGCGGCTTCGACATCAATGGCGTGAAGCTCACCGTGCCGCAGACCAAGGCGGAAGTCGGCATCGCCACCCTCGACCTCAAGCAGGTGAGCCTCGCGAAGAAGTCTGACACATCCGCCGCGACGATCGCCGGCCATATCGACGTGGCACTGCTGGATTTCACTGATCTGCGGTTTTCCCGAACGGAAGGCTCGACCACTTGGACCGGCCGTGCCGGACATGGCACTCTGAAGCAACTCGTGGCCAGCAAAATCAGCGAAGGCCATGTCGAGAATGTCTCGATCACGGGCGAAGGCGCGACCGTGACGGCCGGCAATCTCGGCTGGCAGGGCGAATTCCTCGTCGCTGACCCAGCCCTCCCCAAGCCATCCATGCCGTCCGGCGAGCAGAAACTCACGGCGGATGCGCTGGCCATCGATCTCAAGGAATCATCTCTGCCGGAAGGAACGCCGGGGCACTATCAATTGAGCCATTTCGAGCTCACGAGCCATGATCCTGCGGACGGCATTCCGACCCATAGCCAGGCGCGGCTCGATCATTTCACCTTTTCGCTCGCCGGTCTGAAAAGTGGCGAATTATCCCAGCTCCGTGCGCTCGGTTACGAAAAGGTCGATCTGTCGAGCCAGTTCGAGTCGCATTTCGAACCGTCAACGCATGCCTTTACACTCGATGGCTGGTCGCTGAGCGGAGCCGATATGGGTTCGCTGCATCTCACAGCTCATCTCGATCAGGTATCGAGCGGCCTGTTTTCGCAGGACCAGTCGGTTGTCGAGGCGGCCGCCGTTAAAGTCTTGCTGCATCAGGCGGAAATTAAAATCGATAATGCCGGTCTCTTCGACAAGATCGTTGCGGATCAAGCGAAGCGCGGCGGTAAGACACCGGAGGCGATTAAGGCGGAAATCACCCAGTCCATCTCGACGAATATCCCGGCGATGCTCAACAATGGCCGCGGCAGCGATGTGCTTGTGGCGGCACTGACGAAATTCGTCGCCAACCCGAAAAATCTTCGCATCGGCGTCACAGCGCCGGACGGTATCGGCGCCTTCGATACCGTCCTGATCAAGGACCCGGCGACGCTGCTGCAGAAGATGGAAATTACGGCGACTGCGGACGAATAATCGCGACGTCCGGGTCGGCCTGCGCTCCCGTCAGCCCGCGGGCGATCACCTGACCACGCTGGCTGAGGCCGATATGGCCCATGCGCGCCCGCTCGGCGATCAGGCCCTCAGTCAGGATCTTCATATGCACGGCGCGCATCTCGTCGCGCGATAGGCCAAGCTCCTGCTCGATCTGCGGCGACCGGATCGCATAGTCGGGCGGCGCCCCGGCGCCGATCAGAAATTTGAGCAGTTCAGCCCGCAGGATAGCCATCCGATCCGGCGCGATCTCCGGAATGGCACTGAAGGTCATTTCACCCTGCTCAGCCATGTCTGCACCCAAGCAAGCCGCGCGCCAAAGCGGCGCTTATTTCGCACTGCACATAGTGCGGTATTGAAGCGCAAACATCCAATAAATACATCTCACTAATCACAGCTTTGTTAGACGATACTTTAGCTTTGCCGTGAAACTGGCTCAGGGCTTGTGACGGCGGTCTGCGCCGCCTTGTTTCGCAGCTGCTCTCTGCGCATCGTGTCGATTCGTGACGGACGCGGCGGAGAGCAAACGCATGACCCTGATGGTCGAAGTGTCAGCCGGTGAATTGATCGATAAGATCACTATTCTGGAGATCAAGCTGGCGAGTATCGAGGATGCGGCAAAACGCGCTAATGTCCGACACGAATATGAGCGCCTGTCGGCGACAGCGGCAGCACTGCCGCAAAGCCCCTCCCTCAGGGCGCTAACGAAAGCACTGAAAGAGGTGAACGAGGCGCTTTGGCGAATCGAGGACGATATCCGCGGCAAGGAACGCGCCCAGAGCTTTGACGCGGAGTTCGTTGCCTTGGCGCGGTCGGTTTATCGCACCAATGACCGGCGCGCCGCCCTCAAACGCGAGATCAATGCGCTTTTGCAGAGCGAGATCGTCGAGGAAAAGAGCTACGCGGCCTATTAAGTGAACTAGCGATAAAGGCTTTACCGCCCCGCCCGCCTCCCGTTATGTCATGACGTCTTCCACTGGCGCGAAAGCCCCAATGCGCATTGCCTTTCTTTCCTCGGGCACGGCCGACGCCGAAGCCGCCAGGGTCCGCCTCATCCACAGCTATGGCAATTGCGATCCGAATGCGGCGGATGTCATCGTCGCGCTCGGCGGCGACGGGCTGATGCTGCAGACGCTCCACCGCTTCATGGATATGAAGAAGCCGATCTACGGGATGAACCGTGGTTCGGTCGGCTTTCTGATGAACGAATATCGCGAGGACGACCTCGAAAAACATATCGAGGCGGCGCAGCCCTCGATCATCCATCCGCTCGTGATGGCGGCGACCGATATTCATGGCGAGGTCGCCAAAGCCCGCGCCATCAATGAGGTTTCGATCCTGCGCCAATCCTATCAAGCGGCGAAGGTCCGGATTTGCATCGACGGCAAAGAACGTCTCGCCGAACTTGTCGCGGACGGGCTTCTGGTCGCGACGCCCGCCGGGTCGACCGCCTACAATCTCTCGGTCGACGGGCCGATCCTGCCTCTCGACGCACCGCTGATGGCGTTGACGCCCATCTCGGCCTTCCGGCCGCGGCGCTGGCGCGGCGCGCTGCTGCCGCACCGAGCGCATGTGACGCTCGACATTCTCGAACCGCATAAGCGGCCGGTCGCCGCCGTCGCCGATCATTTCGAGTTGAAGGACGTCATCAAGGTTGACATCGCGATGGATCACGCGACGAACCTCGTCATTCTGCATGATCCCGGCCATTCGCTCGATGAGCGCATTCTGCGCGAGCAGTTCGGCCACTAGAGCCGACCTCGATTAAATGGCATCGCTTGGCGATCCATTTGATCGGGACAATCGGCTCGATTCAAAACCTTGGAGCATGTCCTTTGGCGAAAAGTCGATCAACTTTTCCGGGACATGCTCTGATCGGCAACCGTCAAGTCCGGATACCGTATGAGCGACACAATCAAAATCCTCAGTCGGGACGTTCTGCATCGCGGCTTTGGCGTCTTCGAAGAGATCAAGCTCTGGCGCCGGAAGTTCAATCACGAGCCGCAGGAGATTTCCCGCGAGGTCTATGAGGTCGATCACGGCGCGACCATCTTGCCCTATGATCCGGTGCGACGGCGCGTTCTTCTCGTGCGGCAGTTCCGCCTCGCGGTCTATGTGGCAACCGGCCAGGAAACGCTGATCGAGGCCTGCGCCGGCAAGCTCGAAGGCATGGACGCAGCAACCCGCATCGTGATGGAGGCCGAAGAAGAGCTCGGCTACGCGATCAAGAATCCGCGCTTTCTATACGAAGCCTATATGAGCCCCGGCGCCTATACGGAGAAGATCAGCTTCTTCGTGGCAACCTATTCGCCGGACGATAAGATCGGCGATGGCGGCGGCATCGATCATGACGAAGATATCGAAGTGCTGGAGCCGACCTTCGAACAAGCACTGACGATGATCGAAGAGGGCGCGATCATCGACATCAAGACGATCGCGCTTCTGCAATATGTCAAGCTGGCCGGGTTGCTCTAAAGCATCGGACCGAAAAGTGCGACGCAGTTTTCGGGCAAATTCGATGCTTATTCAAAGTCTCAGGCTGCGGCGAGCTCCGCTGCAAGCGCGTCCATGTCGATCACATAGTTCTGCGCTTCGGGCCGGGACGCAACCTGTTCGGTCTCCTCGATCTCCTTGACCTCATGCAGCTCGGTGAGCAGCAGCGGCGGTTCCGCCAAGACGGGTTTCGGCCGTTTCGCTTTCGGATCTGGCAGGATGGTCGCCGAGAAACTGCGCGCGTCCTCCCGCGCCGCTTCCGCCTCAAACCGGTGCAGCACCGCGAGCAGCCGATCGAGCTCGCTCGACTGCATGGCCGCGCACGCCCTCAGGACACGCTCGACCCGTTGGCGCGACAGCCGCGCGCTCGACGCCTCGCTGACATCGACACCCCGCAGCGTTTCGATGGCGACACGGAAGGCCGGGAATAGGCTCTGCGGCAGGCCTGCCCGCCGATAGAGCGCGGCGAAACCGGTGCTCTGCCAATCGCACATCAGCCCCTTCACCCGGCTCACGGGCACATCGGCGAGATGCGCCAGGGCAGCCTCGAACAGGCCGACGCTGCCGCTGAGCAAGGCCCGCAGCAGAAGGCTCGGGGTCAGCTGGCCGGAGCTGCGCAGATGCGCGACAAGCTGCATCGGGCCGCACTCACTCGTGGCTGCGATAATGATATGGGCGCGATCGCGCGATTCCCGCATCAGCCGCTGCGCCCGTTCTTCCGAGAGCCAATCGCGCCGCATGACGAAAGCGGTCAGCGCTTGCGCGGTCGCAGCGACGAGATCGGCGCGCAACGGCGCCGGAAGATTGGCGCGCGCCAGCAGCGCCTCGCGAAGCTCGGCATCAAAGCCGAAACGTTCGACCATGCGGTGCATCGAAAAAGCCGGCAAATCGACGCTCGGATTGACCGCCAAGGAAATCAGCGCCTCGCGGGCACCGACTTCGGCCAGGGCCGCGGCAACGGCAGCTGACAGCGTCGGACGCAGCGCAATCGCTGATTGGGCGATCGGATCGCCGATCGCCGCGCAATCGATCAATTCCGAATCGCTCAATATGGGCGAACGCGCCAGGACGACTGAGGAGACGTAAGACTGGTCATCGGCGAGCGCGAGCACGATATGATGCGGTGCTTCATGCGCCGTCGCGAAGGCCTCGGCCATCGTGTGACGGACGACTGGCGACGGATCATCGAGAAATTGCGTCAATACTTGCTGGGCCTCGGCGCGTGCCTTGGCGTCGAGATCGCCGTAGAGATAGGCTCGCGAAAGCGCGCCGACGCCCGTAGCTCTCTGAGCTGGCGAGGCGCTTTGCGCCCAGTGCAAAAACTGCCGAATAATCATGATGAAAACCGAGGCGATCTGCGCGATCAAGGACAAGCTTACCTGCCGGCAGCATGGGCAATCATGGTAAATGAAAGTTTAAGCGCCGCTCCGTCCGGCACATGAGGACCAATGCGCGCATTGCTGCTGATCCGATCCCATGAGGACCAAGCACTTGCCGAAGCGGCGGAAAGCGGCGCGGATGGTTTGGTCCTCGATCTCCGGGCGGACGAATCGGACCGCGCGCAGGCTCGAAAGATGACGCATGCGGCTCTGCTGAAGCTGCGGCAGACCGGCCCTTCGCTCAGCATCTATGTCCGAATCGCACGCCTGGCGGATGCAGATGCCGATCTTGATGCGGTCATGCTGGCATATCCCACCGGCATCCTGCTCGGCGACACGAAAAACGGCGCCGACCTCCAACAGCTCTCGGTCAAGCTCAGCGTGCGCGAGGCGGAAGTGGGTCTCGCGGACGGCAGCACCAAGATCATCGCGGCGGTCGCCACGTCGCCTGCTTCGGTCTTCGAATTGGGCACTCTTTCCGGCAAGACGCAAAGGCTTGCCGGCCTCATTTTCGGAGAAGACGAGCTTGCTCACGCCTTGGACGGCTCCTCCGATCATGCGGCGATCGCGCTTGCGAAAAATATGACGCTGCTCGCCGCCAAAGCCGCGGGCGTTGCGGCAATTGATGCAAGCGCGCCACCCGGTATCGACAGCGTGCGTCTGCGCGACCTCTGCGAGATCGCAAAACGTGCCGGTTTCCACGGCAAGCTCGCAAGCGATCGCAAGCAGCTCGCCATCATCCATTCCATTTTCAAGTGAGATCTGGAGCCAAAGCGATGACTCGACTCATCGAAGAAAGCGACGCGACGCCCGAAGTAAAGGCCGTCTATGACGACATCAAAGTCTATGACGTGCCGGTCGATGCGAATTCCTAGAAGGCGATCATCAGGCCGATGCAGCGGATAGGTAACTATAGAGCTGTATCGCCGAGCCTAAAGCCATCGTCTTCAATCGAAATCCGTCGAACGCGACACGCTTTCCCAGGACGCAATTTCGGCCTGCATCGCCGCGATCTTATCTTCAACCAGCTTTAGGGCATCGGCGCCAAGATAGAGCCGCACCGGCGGATTGTCCGTCTCTACCAACTTCAAGAGCGCTTCGGCTGCCTTCGCAGGATCGCCAGGCTGGTTGCCACTCTTGGCTTGCCGTGCAGCGCGGATGGGGTCCATCACCGTGTCGTAATCGGCAATCTGTCGCGGCGCACGGATCATCGACCGGCCCGCCCAATCGGTGCGGAATTGTCCTGGCGCGAGCGCCGTAACGTATATGCCGAGATGTTTCACCTCCTTGCTCAAAGCCTCGGAGACGCCTTCCAACGCAAATTTACTGCCGCAGTAATAGGCAATGCCTGGCATGGTGATGAAGCCGCCCATCGAGGTGACATTGATGATCCGACCAGCACGGCGTTCGCGCATTCCGGGTATTACGGCCTTGATCATCGCCACGGCCCCAAACACATTTGCTTCGAACTGGCGCTGCATGTCGCGCAGCGGCGATTCTTCAAGCACACCCTCATGGCCATAACCGGCATTATTGACCAGGACGTCGATCGGACCCGCCTCGCGCTCCGCCGTCGCGACCGCAGCGGGAATGGCGTCAAAGTCAGTGATATCGAGCAGGATCGGCCGCGCACGGCCGGGCGCGAGATTCCCAAAGGCGGCGGCGGCATCCGTGTTGCGCACAGTACCGACGACGCGATGTCCGGCAACCAGAGCGCCTTCGGCAAATGCCCGGCCGAGGCCCGAACTGACGCCTGTGATCAGAAATGTCTTTGCGATGCTCATGCCGATCTCCTTGGAGTTTCCCGATGACGGCATGCCCGCCCAGGGTCAGCCACTTGCGATATCAAGAATTGACATTTATATCATGATATACAATTTTCAAGATGGTGCTCAATTTGGAGACCGCGGCCATGGCTGGGGAAGTTGCTCCGCCACTTCGAGAACGAAACCGGAAGCTCGCCCGCGAGGTTGTGCTTGATGCCGCCGAGCGGCTGCTGCGGAGCACGGAAACGGCAGACTTCTCGATGCGGGCTCTGGCCGCCGAGGCAGGTGTCGGTTTCGCGACGCCCTTCAATCATTTTGGCAACAAGAACGCGATCATGCAGGCGCTGTCGTCGCGCCTGATTGAACGAATGGCCGCGCGCTTCAGGGAACGGAGATCACGCGGCGACGCGATTGACCGGGTGTTGGCAATGGGAAAGATCTGCATTGCGCTGCTGCTAGAGCAGCCCGAAATATCCAAAGCCGTCGTCGGCTCACTTGGCATCGCAAGCCCGGTCCCAAGCTCGGTCCGTCCGCAATCGGAAGCGATCTGGTCGCTGGCTTTGGGAGACTTCTCAGGGATTGCGCTCGATACCCGCGCGCGCGCGCAAACCATTCTCCCGCAACAGCTTGCCTTCGCCTTTCGCGGCTGCTTGTCGTTTTGGATCGCCGGCGAGTTGACTGACGAAGAACTTCAGCGAGGCTTCGAGAGCACGGCATCCGCGCTACTGCTCGGATTCGCCGATCCAGACCGGCGGACGCAACTCGTCAAACGGATCATGCCGATACAGTCAGTGACGAGCTGAGTCAGGGCTTTTGCGGCCGCATCATCGTGAATATCTTGTCCGTGACGGCATAATCCATATAGCCGCAGCGGGTGATCGGCTGCATCGCCGCCGTATCGACGATGCCGTCTTTGATAAAGGCTTCGTCGATATGAACCCCGACCACCTGGCCGAAGACGAGATAATTCTGCGTCAGTGCGCCATGCATGTCTTTGAGCTGATAGAGATCGCTCACCTTGCATTCGAGTGCCGCGGGACTTGCCGCCACGCGCGGTGGCTTGACGAGACGTGACGGCGCCATCTCGAGATGCGCGAAACCGAATTCGCTCTCGCCGCGCGGCAGCGGCGCCGAGGTCGCATTCATCCGCTCGCGCAGCGCATAAGTCGGCATGTTCCACACGAATTCGCCGGTCTCGCCGGCGAAGGTCATCGAATCCTTCGCCCCGCTCGACGAGAAGACGATGATCGGCGGCTGTTCGCAGACCGCATTGAAAAAGGAATAGGGCGCGAGATTGATCCCGCCCATTTTGCTCAGCGTCGAGACCCAGCCGATCGGCCGCGGCGCAATCAGCGCCTTGAACGGATCATGCGGCAAGAGCGTCTTATCGCGGGTCAGCGGTTCGTAGAAGATCACGTTCAGCCTTTGAAGGTAGTCACGATATCGGCGATCACCGGCCGCGCGCGATCGTCGCGCGGATTGTCGTTGCGGCCGATATGGATGAAGCCGGCCATTTTCTCCGACGAATCGAGTCCGAAACGCTCCAGCACGCCACGGTCATAGGCATGCCATTCGGTCAGCCACACCGTTGCAAAACCCATCGCATTCGCCGCGATGACGAGGTTCATGCAGACGGCGCCTGCCGTCATGACCTGTTCCCATTCCGGAATCTTTTCATGCGGGCCGGCGCGGCTGACGACGGCGATGACGAGCGGCGCCATCAGACGTTTCTGTTCGAAACGAAGCTGGTCTGAAGTCGCCTGCGGATTCTGAGCCTTGAACGCCTGCGCGATGATCTCGCCGGCGCGCTCCCGCCCTTCGCCCTGAAACAGGATAAAGCGGAAAGGCGCAAGCTTGCCGTGATCGGGCACGCGCGACGCGAGGGTCAGAAGCGTCTCGATTTCGGCGTCTGTAGGTCCCGGCCCCATCAGGCTCGGTGCCGGTGCCGAACGGCGGTTCTTCAGAAGATCGATGGTGGCATTCGCAGTCGTTGTGGTCATCGTGTATCCATTGGGAGGATCTGATAGAGATGCGGTAACGGCCGCTGTCCCAAGTCGTCGGTCTCCTTATCGCAGCTGGCGGCCATACGTCGATCCGAAAGCCGAATTTCGAGCAAATCCTTTTGTACGCTTGCACTTGGCCTTGATCAGGCCGAAATTGCCCGCAAAATCCTCTCTGTCACGCCTGCACGACTGCCGAATTCAAGAGATTGGACCTTTTGCCGCCTCGTCGCCCCCGCCCCGCCTGTCCTCGCGCATTTTTGACCGCGCTCTGCGGTCTCGCATTCGTGATCGGCGCGGCGCATTTCCAGCCGATCAATGCACAGCCGGCCACCAAGATGCAGTCCGCGGCGGCGCCTGCCGCGACCGGCGGGCTCGCCGCGCCAAGCGCACCGTCGGAGTCGAGCGATCAGCCGAAGGCCATGCTGCTTCTCTCGGCCTTTCTCAGCGCCACCGATACGCAGCCTTTGCACAGCGGCCTCATCTGGCGCGTTTACGACGAGACGTCGCAACCCGACGGATCGCATAAGCTCGTCGCGCAATCGAAAGACGCGGCGCCGTCCATCGCGCTGCCGGCTGGCAGCTATATCGTCCATGCCGACCTCGGCCTCGCCGGCATGACCAAGCGCGTGACGATGAACGGCCAGCCGACGAGCGAACGTCTCGTCTTGAATGCGGGTGGTCTGCGCATTATTGGCATGCTCGGTAACAAGCCGATCAATCCGACGAAGCTCTCCGTCTCGATCTATGTGCCCGAGCCCGGCAATTCGGAAGCCAAGCTGGTTCTCGCCAACGCCAAATCAGGCGACATCATCGGCCTGCCGGAAGGCGCCTATCACGTTGTTTCGACCCTGCTCGATACGACAGGAATGGGTTCGCTGGCGCAAAATGGCGTGTCGAATGCCACCAACTCGGTCGTTCACGCCGATCTGCGTGTGCAGGCGGGCAAGCTGACAGATGCGACGCTGCATCATCGCGCTGCCGTCATCACGCTGAAGCTGGTCAGCGCGCCCGGCGGCGATGCGATCGCCAATACGAGTTTCACGATCCTAACACCGGGCGGCGACGTCATCCGTGAAATGATCGGCGCTTTTCCCTCGCTCGTGCTGGCGGAAGGCGAATATGTCGCCATCGCGCGGCACGACAACCGGACTTTTCAGGCCAATTTCAAGGTCGTCTCGACGCAGGACCACGACGTCGACATAGTGGCCAAATAGCCGGATCACAGCCGAAACGCTTGATCGGGAATGCCGGCGCCTTTAGCCCTTGCCGAAGCTGCCATCCTCTTGCAAAGATGGCACCCCTCCCTGCCTCCCACTTCTTGCGAGCGTTGCAATGAAGGCGTTTTTACTGCTCTTCCCGAGCGCCGTGGCGCTCTGCGTCCCACTCTATAACCATTTCGAACCGGCGCTTTTCGGCTTTCCGCTCTTCTATTGGTTCCTGCTGGCGATCATCCCGATCTCGAGCATCTTCACCTATCTCGTCTATCGCGGAGACAAGCGGTGATCGCGAACCTCAATTGGACCGCGACCGCGGTCTTCATCGCCTTTTTTGTGCTGGTCACGGTTCTCGGCTTTGTCGCTGCCCATTGGCAGCGCGGCGATCTCGCCGATCTGCATGAATGGGGCCTGGGCGGACGCCGTTTCGGGCCGTGGATCTCCTGGTTCCTGATCGGCGGCGACCTTTACACCGCCTATACCGTCATCGCCGTGCCGGCCGTCGTCTATGCGATCGGCGCCTACGGCTTCTTCGCCGTCCCCTATACGATCATCATCTATCCGCTGCTCTACGTCACGTTTCCGCGGCTTTGGCGCGTCGCGCATCGCAAGCATTATATGACCGGCAGCGACTATCTGCGCGGTCGCTACGGCAACCGCTGGCTCGAACTCGCTGTCGCCTTCACCGGCATTCTCGCCACAATGCCCTATATCGCGCTGCAGCTCGTCGGCATGGAAAAAGTGATCCAGGCGCTCGGCTTTCATGGCGAAGGCCTATGGAGCCATCTGCCGCTCACCATCGCCTTCGTCATCCTGGCGATTTACACCTATCGCAGCGGCTTGCGTGCGCCTGCGATGATCGCCTTCGTCAAAGACATCATGATTTATATTTTCGTCATCGCGGCGGTCGTCGTGGTGCCGATGAAGCTCGGCGGCTATGGCGCGATCTTCGATTCTGCGAAGGAGGTTTTCGCCCAGAAGACGGCCGCCTCCGGCGGCAAGGTGGCGGCAGGCCTCCTGCTCGCGCCTGGGCAGGTCTGGCCCTTCATCACCCTCGCGTTCGGCTCAGCGCTGGCGCTGTTCATGTATCCGCATTCGATGACGGCGATCCTCGCCGCCCGCAATGCCAAATCGATCCGCGTCAATGCGGTCGCCCTGCCTGCCTATTCCGTCGTGCTCGGCCTCATCGCTTTGATGGGCCTGATGGCGCATGCGGCGCATATCAAGGTCGCCAATCCGCAAGACGCTGTGCCGCAACTGTTCCTGTCGATCTTTCCGGATTGGTTCTCTGGCTTTGCCTTTGCCGCAATTGCCATTGGCGCGCTCGTGCCGGCGGCGGTGATGTCGATCGGCGCCGCCAACACCTTCACCCGCAACATCTGGAAGCCCTTCGTGCATCCGCAGATGACGGCAAACGAAGAAGCGGTTCTCGCCAAGCTGATGTCGCTGATCGTGAAGGTCGGCGCGCTCGCCTTCATTCTGTTCGTGCCGACGAAATTCGCGCTCGATCTGCAATTGCTTGGCGGCGTGTGGATGTCGCAGATCTTTCCCGCAGTGATCTTCGGTCTCTTCACCCGCTGGTTCAGCGGCTGGGCGTTGTTCTGGGGCTGGGCGGTCGGCATGCTGCTCGGCACATGGCTCGCATGGACGCCGGCTGCCTGGGTGCCGGTGCATGTGCTTTTTGGCACAAACATCGCCGTCTATAACGGGCTTATCGGGCTCGCGGCCAATATTGCCGTCGCGGCCGTCTTGTCCGCCATATTGCCTAACACGGGCGCCGACGAGACATCGCCCGAAGACTATGAAGAATTGCCGGAGAAAATTGCATGATGACGAAACACCTTGCGGCCGTATCGGCCGGCGTCCTGCTTGCGCTCATGACATGTTCGGCGCCGCCTGCGCGCGCAGCCAATCCCTATCTCTTCGATCTCATGAAGCAGCCGGCCTATCGCAAGGCCTATCTCGCCATGATGAAACGTGCGCCGCATCTCCCGCCCTGGCTCAGCCAGATCACGGGTAAAGAGAATTACGTCACGGCGCCCGCCGACAATGTCACGATCGACGGCACCACTTATCTCCTCGTCAATGCCTGCAAGGCGCATGATTGCGCCGCCAATGCGCTTGAAGTGCTGTTTTCACCAGGCGGCGCGCCTGCCTATGCGCTGCTGATCGAGGACAACAAGCCGAGGCGCTGGTTCGGCAATCCCAATGCCGCACAACAGGCCGTGCTCAGCAAGCCATTTCAGTAACGGCGACATCGACGCGACAGATCACCGGCAAGGAAGATTACGTGGCGGAACCGGAGAGGCGCGCAACGATCGACCGCGTGACCTATCGCCATGCCTGCAAATCGCATGATTGCCCAAATAATGAACTTGAGGTGATGTTTTCGCCGGGCGGCGCGCCGGCCTATGGCTGCTGATCGAAGACAACAAGCCGCAACGCTGGTTGGGCAAGCCCAATGCCGCACGACAGGCAGCGCTCACGCAGGCCTTAGATGAATAAATGGAGAAGATAATTCCGTAGCGGCGTCGGTGCGTCGAATTGTCAATCAGCTTGATATGCAAATGAAGTGAAGCGGCGACTTCGTTCGGCGCACAACAGAACAAGGCCTTAGCGCGATTCACCTTGCATTGAATCAATCGAGCTTGAATTGAGCAATCATCAGATTGCCTCTTCTTCGTCATTGGCGAGAAACATTACGCCTTTATATACTCGCCACATTGACAGGGCGCGCTTCGCAAGAATTCGAAGCCGACATGCCGTAGCTGCATCTCCTGTCTGCAAAACTCGAAAATCTGGAAGGAACGCTCATGAGCCGGGCCGTAAGGGTTCGAGTTCGCTCGAACTTTGGCATGACCCTAATCATGAGGAAGAACGCAGATGACGCATAAATATTCGGCCATCTATTCACCGGTGATCGCAATGCTGCTTCTAGCCGGTGCCGAAATTGCCGCTTCATCCACAGCACAAGCCAGCGAAGCCAAAGCTGCGACGCTTAATGAAGTCCCTCCCGCTGCATCACGGGTGCGCTGCTTCATGGGCGCGCGGCACGACATGCCGGTACAGGCTGACCTCGCGGGTCTCAATCACGGCTGGTTCTGCGTGCCGGAAAAGACCACCGCCTATACGCATTAATTGCTCACGGAGCGCCGTGCGTCGATGCGCGCGGCGCTCTCGACAAACGCTCGGACATGCCGCAGCATGACGGCATGTCCGACGCGCCGCGTTTTTCATCCCATCCGGCGAGCGATTTTGCCGCCGATCTTTTGGTGTGCTTGCGATTCTGCACACGCCTGTCCCTGCCGCCTTTCGCCTTCGAACATCCGCCGGAAGCGGCGTCGCTTGCGAATGCGATCCGCATGCTGCCCGTCGCGGGCGCGATCATCGGCTGCGTTGGGGCGGTGGTGTTATGGGTCGGCGTGGGCCTTGGCCTGCCGGCCGCGCTCGCTGCGCTTCTGGCGATCGCAACGCTCGTGGTTATAACCGGCGGCCTGCATGAAGACGGGCTTGCCGATTTCGCCGATTGCCTCGGCGGCACAACGACGGAACAGCGCCTCGCCATCATGAAAGACAGCCGCATCGGCGTCTATGGCGGGTTGGCGCTGATCATCTCCATTCTCGCACGCCTTGTCGCTCTCTATACGCTGGCGGTTCACAACCTCGGCCTCGCCTGCACCGTGATCATCTCCGCGGCAGCCAGTTCGCGGCTCCTGGCACTCGTGCCGCTTTATGTCCTGCTGCCGGTCCGCAACGACGGCCTGGGTTCCGCGACTGCGAGGCTCAGGGAACAGGATCTTGTCGTCGCGACGGTGGTGACACTCGTCATCAGCCTTCTGCCGCTCTTTGCTGGCGCCAATCCGTTACGCGTGATCCTCGCTTTGGTTGTAAGCGCAGCCGCCGCATATGGCGTGACAGTTTGGGCACGCCGCCTGATTGCCGGACAAACCGGCGACATTGCGGGTGCTACCCAGCAAGTGGCTGAGATTACAAGCTATATTGTCTTTACGGCGCAGCCTTGAGGCGGCCCCGCTCCCGTCCTCTTGAAGCTTGTGCGATTGCACAACGCCGCTGCCTCCCGTAACCTCCGCCGCAATCAACACCACATCGAACGCACGTAAAATACGCGGCAGGGCGGGATAATTGAAGCACGATGAATGAACCGACCTGGCGCATGAATTTTCTGCGCGACGGCGCAGCACCAGCCGCGGTCACAAGCGGCGTCAAAGCCCCCCCGAAAAGCGCAAAGCCGGCTTTCTTCGCCCGCAGTGGGCGGCCGAGCGCCCATTATCGTGCCGACATCGATGGGCTCCGTGCCATCGCCGTGCTGTCAGTGATTCTGGTGCATGCCGGCGTCTCGGCGGTTCCCGGCGGCTTTCTCGGCGTCGATGTCTTCTTCGTCATCTCCGGCTATCTCGTGCATCAGCAGGTCACGAGGCGCCTGGCGAAACACTCTTTCTCACTGTTCGGGTTCTACGGCCGCCGGGTGCGGAGGACGTTTCCAGCGCTCTATCTTGTCACGGCTTTGAGCCTGATCGTCGGCGCCATACTCCTGATGCCCGGCGATTTCAACGGTCTGGCGCATAGTGCGATCGCCGCCGCCCTCGGCGTATCGAACATTTGGTTCGCCAGCACGGCCGGCTATTTCGATCACACAGCGCTGAGCAAGCCGTTGCTGCACAGCTGGAGTCTTGGCGTCGAAGAACAATATTATCTCGTCGCGCCGCTGATCCCTTTTCTCATCCGCCGTCTCAGCGTCAATCTCCGCTGCGGCATTCTCCTCGGCCTCTTTGCGGCCGATCTCGCCTTCTGCATCTTCGTGCAGCAGCTCATCCCGCAGATCACTTTCTTCATGATGCCGCCGCGGCTGTGGGAATTCTTCCTCGGCAGCCTCGTCGCCGAAGCTCTGACGCTCTCACTGAAACGCCAGTGGATCGCCGAAATCCTCGGCGGCGCCGCGCTAATCGCTTTGCTCTTGTCGATGGTGCTGGTCTCGGACAAAGCCGCACATCCCGGCCTCGTCACGCTGGTCCCCTGCGCCGCAACAGCCGCCTTGATCTATCTCGGCGGCACAAAGCCGAGCTTCGCCAATCGCCTTCTCGGGCTCGCGCCGCTCGCATTTTGCGGCCTGATTTCCTATTCGCTCTATCTCTGGCATTGGCCGCTTATCGTCTACGCGCGCTATGCCGACCTGACCTTCGATGTGAAGACGGTCATCATCGGCAGCCTTTTGCTCGTCGGCCTTTCCATTCTCTCCTGGCGCTATGTCGAGACGCCGTTCCGCGATCCGGCCTCGCCGTTCAAGCGGCATGCGCTGCCGATCCTGGTCGGCGGCCTCGCGCTGATCGCAGCAAGTTCAGGCCTCGTTCTGACCGGACGCGGCTTGCCAACTCGCTTTTCGCCGGAGGTTGCGGCCGTTACGTCCTATTACGATTACGCGGATCGCCGCGATTATCGGGACGGAACCTGTTTCATTACTTCGAAATACAACAATGCACGCTATTTCGACCGTGCGACCTGCCTGCATATGTCGACGACGAAGCCGAATTATCTGCTGATCGGCGACAGCCACGGCGCACATTTCTGGGCCGGCCTGTCGCGCGTGTTCCCGAACATCAATCTCCTGCAAGCAACGGCGTCAGGCTGCAAACCCGAGCTCGGGACGCATGGTCTGCAATATTGCGTGGATGTGATGCACGAGGCCCTCGCCGACTTCCTGCCGAAGGCGAAACTCGACGGCATCATTTTCTCGGCGGCGTGGAACGATGACGATATCGAACCGCTGAAGGCGACGATCGCTTATGTCGAGCGCTACGTGCCGAAGATCATCGTCATTGGCGATGTGCCAAGCCATGAGGTCGATCTGCCCAATCTTCTCGGCCGCGGCCTCATCGAACATCGACCCGACCTCATCATTCAGCAGCAATCGCCCTACCCTTGGATCGCGAACGCCGAATATAAGGCCGCGATCAGCCCGACCTATTATGTCTCGCTGGTCGATCTTCTCTGCCCGGAGCACCGCTGCATCGTCTACGCGGGCAAGGATATTCCGCTGCAGTTCGATTCAAGCCATCTGACGACGGAAGGCTCGATCCTCGTCGCCCAGAAGCTGGCGAAACTGCCGATCTTCGCGCCGCTCGTCACCGGCGAAAAGCAAATCAAGCCTTAAGCCGCTCCCTCGCCCACGGCAAAAAAACGGCGGACTCCCGAGGGAATATCCGCCGCTTAAACCGCCCAACAAGTGTCTCGCGTGTAGGGCGTAATCGGATCTAGAGACCGGCGAGATAGTGCACGGGATCAACCGGCTTGGCGCCTTTGCGCACTTCGAAGTGAAGCTGCGGCGAGGTGGCGTTGCCCGTCTGACCGGATTTGGCGATGACCTGGCCGCGCTTGACCATCTCACCGCGCTTCACATCGATCTCGCCATTGTTCGCATAGGCGGTCACGAAGCCGTCGGGATGGCGGATCAGGACGAGGTTGCCATAGCCTTTGAGCTCATTGCCGGCATAAGCGACAACGCCCGCCTCGGCCGCTTTGACCGGCGTGCCTTCCGGCAAGGCAATGTCGATACCATCATTGCCGTTGAAGCCGTGGATGATGCGGCCACGAGCCGGCCAGCGGAATTCAGGCGAAGCCGAAGCCGCATCAGCCGTCTTGTCGTCGGCATGCGGAGCCGCCTGCGCAGGCGCAACGACGGCAGGCTTCGGCGCGATGGCCGCGCTCTGCGTCAACGAGGCTTTCTCGATCTTCGGCGGCACGTCCCTGCTTTCAACTTTCGCAAGCGTCGGGTGTTCGATCCTGGCGGCCTTTTCTTCGCGCCGCTCCTTTTCCTTGGCCTCGGCGCGCGCTTCCTTCATCTCCTTGGCGTGCTCAGCCTTGGCGATCTTCGCATGTTCGGCCGCCTGGCGTTCAGCAGCCTGACGCTCGGCCATTTCGCGATGCGGATTGCCGACACGCGCGCCGCTCGAAGCAGCGAGCGAAGCATTATAGATCGGGATGATCAGGCGCGCGCCCGGACGCACCTGGCTGGCGGACGCAAAACCGTTGGTACGCAGGAGCGCGGCTTCCGGAATTCCATAGCGGCGCGCGATGACGCCGGAGCTTTCACCCTGCGCGACGACGACCGGCATGCCGCCTTCAGCCGTCCAGCCGGCAGTGGAAGCGGATCTGCCGCTCGGCGCGGGCGGCGGCACGAGGTGAGGTGCAGGCTGCGGTGCGGGCGCCTGCTGCGCATAGCTCGCGGGTGCCGCGAGCGGTTCCGCACGCACGGGCCGCGTCGGCGCGGCGATGCTGCCTGTCGGCGCCCGATCGACGGAAGCGGTCTGGAAAGGATTGCTGAAGGGATCCGCGAGACGTTCCGAATCGGCACAGCCCGCAAGCAAGGCGGCAAGGCATCCTGCCAACGCAAAACGCAGGGCCTGATGGGACCCAAGAACCGACAGAGCTTTTCCCATGACGACGCAACTCACACCAAAGCTTCGTATGAGCCATTAACTCTCAAGCCGGTTAAGGGACGGTTTAAGGTGAACGGGCGCTCAGCAAAATTGCTTAAATTTGTCGAACTGAATGACGGAGTTAGAGAATCCGGGCCAATCCCGGCAGCAGGCGCTGCAACCGGCACGCCCCGCGCGTCTGCTCGATAAGCGTGCCGTCATGGGTGTGTGTAGCCACGGTGAGAACCTGCCGCCACTCGGCTGCCGGGTCGGGTTTGGCGTAGACAATCTTGCCGCTGGGGGCGAGCCGGTCGGTGATCTGCGCCGGTAATTCGGTGAGCGTCCCATGCAGGATGATGCGGTCGAACGGTCCCGCATTGGCCGGAAGCGCGAGACCGTCCGCCAGAACGATCCGGGCATTGGCGAGACGCAGATTTTCGAGCCGCAGACGGGCGGCGATCGCCAGGGTCTGAAAGCGCTCCAAGGAGAGAACGCTGCGGGCGATATCGGCCAGGATCGCCGTGCCATAGCCGGTGCCGGTGCCGACTTCGAGGACATTATGGTCGGGACCAGGCGCCAGGGCCTCGATCATGCGGGCGATCAGCCAGGGCTCGGAGAGGGTCTGGCCGCAGCCGATTGGCAGCGCCAGGTCACGCCGGGCAAGATCGGTGTAGCGATGCGGCACAAAGATCTCGCGCGGCACGCGCTCAAGGGCGCGCAGCAGCGCCAGATCGCGAATGCCGCGGCCGCGTAGCCCCAGAACGAAAGCCGCCTTGGCCTCCGCCGCGACGTGAGCTTGTTCCATCCCAGCCGGTCTTATGTGCGCCGCCGCTGGCGCATCATCCTGCGGCGGGACGGGCAAAGCCAATTCCATCTGTCGAAGCATTCTGCTGATTCCCAAAGATTGGGTACGCAGAACAAAGACACGCAATTAAGGCCCAGCCCGATTACGGCCAGACTAACCGATACGGGCGATTCGAGCTACGGCTAAAGCTCTAGTTGAAGATCCGGCCGTAACGGCTGAGCGAGCCCTCGTCCGTCATGTCGAGCCGCAGCGGCGTCACCGAAATGCGCTTGTCGCGCAGCGCCTTCAAATCCGTGCCGCGCATCGGCTCTGTCGTCTCGCGGTCGAAGGCGATCCAATAATAAGGATTGCCGCGGCCATCAAAGCGCGGATCGATCTTGATGACCTGCATGTCGCGGCGGCCCTGCACCGTGACCTCGGTGCCCGCCACCGCATCGGCGGCACAATTGGGGAAATTGACATTCATGAGGACATTGCGGTCGACGCCCTCGTCAAGAATCGCCTTCACAATGCGCGGCGCATGCGCCTCGGCGCAATCCCAATGGATCGCATCCGGTCCTTCATGCCCATAGCATTGCGACAGCGCAATCGAGGGGATGCCGAGCATCGTGCCTTCCATCGCACCTGCGACGGTGCCGGAATAGCTGATGTCGTCGGCGACGTTCCGACCGCGATTGACCCCGGAGAGCACAAGATCGGGCTTGGCGCCTTGCAGGATTGAGCGCACGCCCATGATGATGCAATCGGTCGGCGTGCCTTTCACAGCGAAGCGCCGCTCCGAAATCTTGCGCAGACGCAGCGGATCGTTGAGCGAGAGCGAATGTGCGACGCCCGACTGATCATATTCGGGCGCGACAACGAGCACATCGTCGGAGAGTTTCATCGCGATCTTTTCGAGGACCGCGAGCCCCGGGGCGTGAATACCGTCGTCATTGGTAATCAAAATACGCAAATCTAGTTCTTTCTCTCGATCACGGTCATGCCGCCCATATAGGGCTGCAGAACCTTCGGCACGCGGACCGAGCCGTCCTCGTTCTGATAGTTCTCAAGAATGGCGACCAGCGCGCGGCCGACCGCGACGCCGGAACCGTTGAGCGTATGAACGAAGGCCGTCTCCTTCTTGCCCTCGGGGCGGTAGCGCGCCTTCATGCGCCGCGCCTGGAAATCGCCGCAGACGGAGCAAGACGAGATTTCGCGATAGCGGTCCTGGCCGGGCAGCCAGACCTCGATGTCATAGGTCTTCTGCGAGGCGAAGCCCATGTCGCCGGTGCAGAGCGTCACGACGCGATACGGCAGCTCCAGGCGCTTCAGCACCTCTTCGGCGCAACCGAGCATGCGCTCATGTTCCTCGAGCGATTTGTCGGGCGTGGTGATCGAGACAAGTTCTACCTTGGTGAATTGATGCTGGCGGATCATGCCGCGCGTATCGCGCCCGGCGGAGCCCGCTTCGGCGCGGAAACAGGGCGTGCCGGCAGTGAGGCGGATCGGCAGCTCCTTTTCATCCAAGATCTTTTCGCGCACCAGATTGGTGAGCGGCACTTCGGCAGTCGGAATGAGCCCAAGCCTGTTTTTTCTAATTGTGACGTCATATCCCAACAATGCCATTTGTAGGTCCACTCGAGCCATGCTTGCGACGGCATCTTCCGCGCCCACTTCTTCTTTATGTAGTAGCCCTCCCGGCAGGGCGAAAAACTGATCTTCTTCAAACTTCGGCAGTTGTGCCGTGCCGAACATGGCCTCGTCGCGCACCAGGATCGGCGGATCGATTTCGGTGTAGCCATGCTGATCGCTGTGCAGATCGAGCATGAATTGCGTCAGCGCGCGTTCCATCCGCGCCAGCGCACCTTTCAAAACGACAAACCGCGCGCCGGATAATTTCGCGGCGGTTTCGAAATCCATCAGCCCGAGGCTTTCGCCGATATCGAAATGCTCTTTCGGCTGAAAAGCGAATTTCGGCGGCGTGCCGACCTTCCGCAATTCCGGATTGTCGTTTTCATCCACGCCGAAGGGCACCTCCGACAAAGGCGTATTGGGAATTTCGGAGAGCGCCTTGTCCAGCGCCGAAATGGCGTCGCGCTCGTCGCCTTCGAGCTGCGGTAGCGCCTCTTTGAGTTGCGCGACTTCGGCTTTCAGCGCTTCGGCCTTGGCCTCGTCTTTCGCCTTCATCGCCGCGCCAATCTCTTTCGAGGCGGCGTTGCGGCGCTCTTGCGCCTGCTGCGATTTGGCAATCGCCGCTTTGCGCGCATCATCGAGCGCGATCAGCTCTTTTGAAAGAGGCTCCAAGCCGCGGCGCCGCCGGCCTTCGTCGAAGGTCTCGGCATTGTCGCGGATCCATTTGATGTCGTACATGGGTAGATACTTTTATGGCCGAGACAAAAGCAAACGAGCAAAGCAGACGAACGTCAGCTCTCGTCCTCGCCCGCCGCCTGTTTCGCGGCCCGTTGCTTTTCGATCCATGCGACAGCGAAGATCGAAGCCTCGTAGAGGAGGACACCGGGCACCGCAAGCGCAATCATCGAGAAGAGATCTGGCGGCGTCAGGATCGCCGCGCCGGCAAAGACGAGCACGACTGCGTAGCGGCGCTGGCGGCGTAGAAAATCGGCGCTGACAATGCCGACACGGCCGAGCAGCGTTAGTATGACAGGCAATTGAAAGAAGATTCCGAAGGCGAAGATCAATGTCATGATCAGCGACAGATATTCGCTGACACGCGGCAGCAACTCTATCTGCGCCCGACCCGGCTCCTTCGCCTGCTGCATGCTGAGAAAGAAATGCAGCAGATTGGGCATCACGACGAAATAGACGAGCAGACCGCCGAACAAGAAGAAGAGCGGCGTCGCGAAGAGATAAGGCGCGAAGGCCATCCGTTCTTGCTTATAAAGGCCTGGCGCGACGAAGGCGTAGATCTGCGCGAAGATCACCGGACAGGACAGAAAGCCGGCAGCGAAGAGCGCGACCTTGATCTGCGTGAAGAAATATTCCTGCGGCGCCGTATAGATGAGGCGCGCGTCCGGCCCCGCGATCTCCTGATAAGGCAGGACGAGCAGATTGTAGATGTTGCGGGCAAAGAAGAAGCAGATGATGAACATCACGATGAACGCAACGAGCGCCTTGATGAGGCGCGCGCGCAGTTCGATCAAATGATCCATCAGAGGCGCTTGTGTCGCCTCAATATCGGCCTTGGTCATCGGGCGCGGCCGTCAGTTCCGTGAAAATGCAGCACACCGCATGGCTCAGCCCTGCTTGCGCAGCGGTGTTATATCGCCATCGGCCGCAATCGCAACTTCAGCCGTCGGGGGAGATTCGACGATGATCGGTGAGACGGGGATCGGCTCGACCGGCATGACCGGCAGCGGCTCGGCCGCTGTCTCGCGCGCCGCGATATGCGCTCTTGCCGCTTCCGGGTCGCTTTGCAGCGCCTCGGCGAGCGGATCGTGCGAAGCTGGCATGGCTGTCGCAATACTGTCGCTGACCGGTGTCTCTTCGATCGATTTGGTGAGCTCGGCGCGAATGCCGGCGAGCGGATCGAGACCATGATCGAGCCGGGCGGCAGCGGCGATCTTCGCCGCTTCGGCCTGAACCTCGTGCAAATCCGCCTCGCGCATCGCTTCCATGAACTGCGCCTGGAAGTCGCCGCTGAGACGGCGGAGCTTGGCCACAGCCTGCCCGAGCTGCCGCATTACGCGCGGCAATTCCTTCGGCCCGATGACGATGAGCGCCACAATGGCGATAAGGACGAATTTGCCAGCGTCGAATTCGAACATGGACGGTCAGAGGCCCTTCAAGATGTGACTTTGCCCGCGGGCCTGCACCACGCCCTTAGCCGACCTTCTGCTGCTCGGCGACTTTGCTGTTTTCCGCCGCCTTCTGATGCTCGATCGCGCGCTGCGGCTCGGTGGTGGCCGTGGTCGTCGACTTCGTGTCGTCGTCCGACAGGCCTTTCTTGAAGGACTTAATGCCTTTGGCGACATCGCCCATGATGTCGGAGATCTTGCCTTTGCCGCCGAACAGCAGCAGCCCTACCGCGAGGAGCAGAAGCAGATGGAGGGGTGATAAGCTTCCCATGTCGGGACTCCTTTCGGAACTGGTACCCGAAACCTATGCCTGCCACCCTTCGAACACAAGGATTGCGGCATAATTCTTAGCGGGTAGGCTAAACTTACGTCATCTGCGAGCTTTTTGAAATTAGACGGCTTTCTCCCGCAGCCCCGGGCTTTGGAAAACGCGCGGTCTGGCCTAGCGGTCAAGCCTTATGCCCGATTTGTTTCGCCGGCAGTCCCGTCCGAGATTGCCCGGACAATAAATATCCTGCTATCGAGCCCTAAAGTGGAGGTTCTGCCATCGCGGCCGCAGGTTTTAGGCAACGTCAAAGTGCCTTCTCAGCCAAGGAAACTGCCGACCGCCTGGAAAGTGCCCTCAGGGCGAAAGGACTGACTCTTTTTGCCCGGGTCGACCATGCCGCTGGCGCCGCCGCCGTCGATCTGCCCTTGCTGCCGACGAAAGTCTTCATCTTTGGCAATGCCCGCGGCGGAACCCCGCTCATGCAGGCACAGCAGACGGCCGGCATCGACCTGCCTTTGAAGGCGCTCATCTGGGAGGACGCCGACGGCAAAGTCTGGCTCGGCTATAATGAGCCGGCCTGGATCGCCCAACGGCATGAGCTCGGCGCCGAAGTCGGACAGACGGTCACGGTGCTGTCCGCCGCCCTCGCCGGCCTTGCCAAAGCGGCGACTGAGGGTTGAGGGCTGAGGCAAATAACAGTTCAAGTCCGTAGGAGCCGCCAAAGCTGATCGGCGGCAGCCATTTCGGTGAAGCGGTTGGCGCGGCGTGTCATGGCCTCCGCATCTTCACCCCAGAGCCGCATCTGGAAGCTCTCGTCGACATGCGCGGCCGTCCACGCCTCCTCCAGCGAGATCGCGCCGCTGGCAAGCGTCAGCGCGATAAGCGCAGAGCCCGTCAGCGTCGTCATCACATCGAGGCAGGCGAGCGCAATCGGCGCGCCGGGCCCCGTGCCGATCAGCCGGTCGATCATCATCCGCACGGCAGCGAGCGATGCCTCGGGCTGCGCGACATGCATCACGCCTCCGGCGCAGAGAAAGCGCGCACCGGTCTCGCGCTCGATGAAAACAAGGATCGGGTCCCAGGCTTCTGCCTGGGCCCGGATGAGAGCCTCAGGTCCGTCAGCGCGATAGCAGATCAAATCACTGCCGGCATATTTCACAATCTCCGCAGCGACGGCATCCATTGCCTTGACGACACCGTCGAGTGCCGCATTCAGGATGCGGGTCAGCGGGAGTTTGGTCGGGTCGATCGTCTCGCCTTGCGCCTGCCATTCGGCCGCAACCGCCTCCGCGGCGGCGCGCGTCGGCGCAGCCAGCCTTGCCTTGGCTGGTGTCAGAACCGGCTTTCCATCGAGCTGGACGATGAATTCATTTTCCGAGGGTGCGACATCTGCGACTGTGTAGAAACGCTTCCGCAGCGGCGTCGTTTGGCTCTGGCGGCCCAGCGCGATCGGATCGGCCGTGGGTCGCGATGGCGGGTTCGTTAAATCGTCACTCATGCTGCTTCACGATCAGCTACAATTATCGGCCTTTGCCGCGCGCCTATCGCCCATTGCCGGGCTCGCCCGCGAGGCGCGACATTGCGCGCGTTGCAAGCAACGAATTCAGTATCGCGAATACAACGACACTGGCATTCACCAAAAGGCCGCGGAGCGAGACGTATCGCCGCTTGCAAAGATAGGCCGCCAAATGATTATGACGCAACGCACGAGGCTTTACTGAGACTTCGCAATGCAGATCACCAATTCGCCGGCGGTGGCGCCGCAAGACCCGGAGCGATCCATGGACAAGGAAGCCGAGAGGACGGACTTCATCGAGCGCGACGAGGACCGGCAGCTTCGAGACGATATCCGTTTTCTTGGCCGCATTCTCGGCGATACCGTCCGCGAACAGCAGGGCGAGGACATCTTCAACCTCGTCGAGACGATCCGCCAGAACTCCGTCCGCTTCCATCGCGATAGCGACGAAACGGCGCGGCATCAGCTTGAAGACATTCTGAGCAAGCTGACGCCCGAGCAGTCGGCGCAGATCGTGCGCGCCTACAGCTATTTCTCGCATCTGTCCAACATCGCCGAAGACCTGCATACGATCCGTAGGTTCCGGGCCGACATCATGGCCGGAATTCCGCCGGGACCGAGCACCCTCGCTTATGCCCTGCGCTGCTGCAAGGAAGCCGGCATCACGCCGAAGCAGCTGACCGATTTCCTCGCCACCGCTTTCATGGTGCCGGTATTGACGGCGCATCCGACCGAGGTGCGCCGCCGCAGCACGATGACGCGCGAGATCGCGATCTCGCATCTGCTCGACCGCCGCGAACGCCAGCAGTGGACAAAGGATGAAGAGATCGAGCTCGAGGACAAGATCCGCCGCGCCGTGCTCATCCTGTGGCAGACGAGCCTGCTTCGCCGCAACAAGCTGACCGTGCTCGACGAAGTCTCGAACGGCCTCACCTATTACAACTACACCTTCATGACCGAGGTGCCGCGCCTCTATCAGATGGTCGAGCGGCAGGTCCGCGCCTATGCGCCCGAGCTCGCCGAACAGGAGATTCCGTCCTTCCTGCGGCTCGGCAGCTGGATCGGTGGCGACCGCGACGGCAATCCCTTCGTTGATTCCGAAGTGGTGCGGCAGTCGGTGGCGCTGCACGGCATGCGCATTCTCACCTTCTATCTCGACGAACTCACCAAGCTCGGCTCGGAACTCTCGATCAACAATCAGGTCGTCGAAGTCTCCGACGAACTCATGGCGCTGGCGGCGACTTCACCGGATTCCTCGGCGCATCGCATGGCCGAGCCCTATCGGCGCGCGATCAATGTCATCCACGGCCGCATCGCCGCGAACCTGCGGGAGATCGACGAGCATCATCCGCTCAAGACGCGCGCCGCCAAGATGAAGCCTTACAACAATGCCGAGGAATTCCGCCACGACCTCGACATCATCGATCATTCGCTGCGCGCGCATAATTCCTACCTCATCACGCGCGGCCGGCTGCGGGCGCTGCGGCGCGCAGCGCGCTGCTTCGGCTTCCATCTTGCCAGCCTCGATCTGCGGCAGAATTCCGATGTGCATGAGCGCACCGTCGGCGAACTGATCGAAACAGTCGCACCCGGCACCAACTACCTTAAGCAGGACGAACAAGGCCGTGTCGATATCCTCGTCAGAGAGCTGACGTCGCCGCGCCTCCTCTCCTCGCCGTTCATCGATTACTCCGCCGAGACGAAGAAGGAGCTGGCGATCTTCAAGGCCGCGGTCGAGGCCCGCGCCACCTTCGGCGACGAGATCATCCGCACCAGCATCATTTCGAAGACGGACTCCGTCTCCGATCTTCTCGAACTCGCCGTTCTCCTCAAGGAAGTCGGGCTGATCACCGGCGAGAAGAGCCATATCGATATCGTGCCACTCTTCGAGACGATCAACGATCTGCAGAACTGCGCCCAGGTGATGGATATCGCGTTCTCGCAGCCACATTATCGCAAGCTCGTCGAGAGCCGCGGCAATGTTCAAGAGATCATGCTCGGCTATTCGGACAGCAACAAGGACGGCGGCTTCATCACCTCCGGCTGGGAGCTCTACAAGGCCGAGATCGGGCTTATCGAGACCTTCAAGAAGCACGGCGTGCGGCTGCGTCTCTTCCACGGCCGCGGCGGCTCCGTCGGCCGCGGCGGCGGCCCGAGCTATGAAGCCATCCTGGCGCAGCCGAGCGGCGCCGTCGGCGGCCAGATCCGTGTGACCGAACAGGGCGAGATCATTTCGAGCAAATATTCGAACCCGGAGATCGGCCGCCGCAATCTCGAGACCTTCGTCTCGGCGACGCTCGAAGCCTCGCTGCTGATGCCCGAGCATCATGCGCCGCAGCCCGAATATCTCTCCGCTATGGAAGAGCTGTCGCATGCGGCCTACAAGGCCTATCGCGGCCTCGTCTATGAAACGCCCGGCTTCGAGGATTATTTCTGGTCGTCCACCGTCATCACCGAGATCGCGACGCTCAATCTCGGCAGCCGCCCGGCCTCGCGCACCAAGACGCGGCGCATCGAAGATCTGCGCGCGATTCCCTGGGTCTTCTCCTGGGCGCAATGCCGGCTGATGCTGCCCGGCTGGTATGGTTTCGGTGCCGCCGTGCGCGACTTCATGGTCGCGCATCCGGAGAACGGTCTCCAATTCCTGCAGGGCATGTATCACGAATGGCCGTTCTTCCGCATGCTGCTGTCGAACATGGAGATGGTGCTCGCCAAGAGCAATGTCGGCATCGCCTCGCGCTACGCCGAGCTCGTGCCGGATAAGGCGCTGCGCGACGAGATCTTCGGCCGCATCAAAGCCGAGATGGGCGATTCCATCGAGGCGCTGCTCGCCATCACCAAACAATCGGAGCTGCTGCAGGACAATCCGGCGCTCGACCGCTCGATCCGGATGCGCGTGCCCTATCTCGATCCGCTGAATCATATTCAGGTCGAGTTCCTGAAGCTGCACCGTGCCGCCGACGCGCAAGACGAGCAGATCCTCCGCGGCATCCAGCTGTCGATCAACGGAATTTCGGCGGGCTTGCGCAACAGCGGCTAATAGGGAACGGAACAGCATCGCGCAAAACCGCATACACTTTTGCGCGCGATGCTCTTGTGCCCCTCCCCCGATCGCGGCAGATTTCCAATCTGCCGCGATCAAGGAGGGTCAAATGGCCGATACGCGTGACGAGTTCGACAGTCTCGGCAAGATCGAGGTTGCGGCCGACAAGCTTTGGGGCGCACAGACGCAGCGCTCGCTCGATCATTTCAGTATCGGCCATGATCTGATGCCGCGCGAGATGATCGGGGCCTATGCTTTATTGAAGCGCGCCTCGGCGACCGCCAATCAGACCATCCACAATCTCGATGAATCACAGGCTCGGCTGATCATCGCAGTCTGCGACGAGATTCTCGCCGGTCAGCATCAGGAGATGTTTCCGCTGCATGTGTGGATGACTGGCAGCGGCACGCATTTCAACATGAACGTCAATGAGGTGATCGCCAATCGCGCGAGCCAGCTCGCCGGCACACCGCTCGGCAGCAAGACGCCGGTACATCCGAACGATCACGTCAACCTGTCGCAATCCTCGAACGACAATTTTCCGACCGCCATGCATATCGCAGCGGCGCTCGGTCTTAAGCAGCGCTTGCTGCCGTCCGTCAAGGCGCTGCGCGAGGCGATCGCCGCGAAAGCCGCCGAATGGATGGACATAATCAAAATCGGCCGCACCCATTTGCAGGATGCGACGCCGATCACGCTCGGCCAGGAATGGTCGGGCTATGCCGCTATGCTGGCAGACGATATTCGCCGGCTTGAAGCGGCGCTGAAGGAGCTGATGCCGCTGGCGCTTGGCGGCACGGCCGTCGGCACCGGGCTCAATGCGCCGCCCGGCTTTGCCGAAGGCGCAATCTTCGAACTCGCCAAGCTGACGGAGCTGCCTTTCGTTCCGGCCCCCAATAAATTCGCGGCGCAGGGCGCTCATGATGCGCTGGTGCAGGTCTCGGGCACGCTCCGCACGCTCGCCGTTTCGCTCTTCAAAATCGCCGGCGATATCCGGCTTCTCGGCTGCGGCCCGCGTGCCGGCTTTGCCGAATTGATGCTGCCGGCCAACGAACCCGGCTCCTCGATCATGCCGGGCAAGGTCAATCCCTCGCAGGCGGAGGCACTCGCCATGATTGCCGTCCAGGTGATGGCCAATGATGTCGCGGTCGGTTTCGGCGGAGCCGGCGGCCATCTCGAAATGAATGTCTATAAGCCGCTGATGATCGCCAATATCATGCAATCTATCGCGATCCTGTCGGACGGCTGCACCAACTTCCGCCGCTTCCTGATCGAAGGCACGCAGCCCAACCGCAAGAAGATTTCCGAAGACGTGACGCGCTCGCTGATGCTGGTGACCGCGCTGACGCCACTCATCGGCTACGATAAGGCGTCGGAAATCGCGCATTATGCGGCGGATAATGATCTCACCCTGCGCGAGGCGGCATTGCAATTACGATACGTCGATGCCGCCACCTTCGATCAGATCGTCAATCCGGCCAAAATGGTGTGATTATTCCGGCGCCGCCTCGATCGGATCATATTGCTTCACGTCGAAGCCGAACATCTCGAAACTCTTCTGCATATGCGCCGGCAGCGGCGCCGTCACATCGAGCGTACCGCCGCGCGGATGCGGCAGCACCAGCCGGCGCGCCAGAAGATGCAATTTGCGCTCGATGCCCTCTGGGACGGTGCGGGCCGGATCGCGCTTCTTCTTGTTCTCCAGATCGCCGTGATATTTCGGATCGCCGATCATCGGATGGCCAATCGCCTCCGCATGGGCGCGCAGCTGATGCGTGCGGCCGGTGATCGGCTTCATCGATAGCCAGGCGAGCCGCGACGGCACTTTATCGACGACGGCATAATAAGTCACCGAATGCTGCGCATCTTCGTCGCCATGTTTGGCGATGCGCATTTTCTCGATGGAGCGATCCTTGACCACAGCGTCTTTGGCCGCACGATTCTTTGCTGCCGCACGCGCCTTCTGCTCCGGCTTGGGCGCACGCTCGTCGCCCATCCCCTCGCCTTTCGCGAGAAACAGCGAGATGCGGCCCTGTGCCGGTTTCGGCACGCCTTCGACCAGCGCCCAATAGACCTTTTGCGCTTGACGCGAGCGAAAGATCTCGCCGAGGGCGGCGGCCATCTTGCGTGACTTCGCGACAAGCAGCACGCCGGACGTATCGCGGTCGAGGCGATGTACCAGCACCGGCCGCTCGCCCTTTTCATTGGCGAGCGATGCCAGCATGCCGTCGATGTGTTTCTTCATGCCCGAGCCGCCCTGCACCGCGAGGCCGAAGGGCTTGTTGAGCACCATCAGATCGGCGTCCTCATAGAGGATCATGTCACGGATGGCGCGCTTATCCTCTTCCGAGATCTTCGGCTTCGGCTTCGGCGGTTCGATATCGAGCGGCGGAACGCGCACCTTCTGGCCGGTCGCGAGCCGCGTCGCCGTCTTGACGCGCGCACCGTCGACGCGCACCTGGCCGGTACGGACGATCTTGTTCAGATGCGACAGCGAGAGCGTCGGCAGCCGCCGCTTAAACCAGCGGTCGACACGCATACCGTCTTCATCTTCGGTCACTTGCAGGGTTTGGATGGTCACCGCTTAAAACTCACGTCTGGCCGCGCTCTTTGCGCAGCCGTTCCCAATAATCGAGCCGCTTCTTGATCTCGCGTTCGAAACCGCGATCGACCGGCTCATAAACCTTCTGACGGCCCAGCGCTTCCGGCCAGTAGTCCTGGCCTGAAAAAGCGTCCGGCGCGTCGTGATCATATTCATAGCCGGTGCCGTAGCCTTCGGCCTTCATCAATTTCGTCGGTGCGTTCAAGATGATCTTCGGCGGCATGAGCGAGCCATGCTCTTGTGCTAACCGCTTCGCATCGCTGAAGGCACGATAGGCAGCGTTCGATTTCGGCGCCGTCGCGACATAGATCACTGCATTGGCCAGCGCCAATTCGCCCTCAGGCGACCCTAAAAAGTCATAGGCGTCCTTGGCGGCATTGGCGATGACGAGCGCCTGCGGATCGGCAAGGCCGATGTCCTCCACCGCCATGCGGACGATGCGGCGCGCCAGAAAGAGAGGCGCCTCGCCGGCGTCGAGCATGCGAGCGAGATAATAGAGTGCGGCGTCCGGATCGGAACCGCGAACGGCTTTGTGCAGCGCGCTGATCAGATTGTAATGGCCTTCCTGCGCCTTGTCATAGATCGGCGCGCGCCTCTGCACGATCTCGGAGAGGCCAGCGACATCGAAGATCTTCCCAGGCTCTGCCGCTCGCCAAATCTCCTCAGCCAGCGTCAGCACGGCGCGGCCGTCGCCATCGGCCATGCGCAAGAGAATCGCGCGCGCCTCGGCATCCAGCGGCAGCGGCCTGCCCTCGATCGCCTCGGCGCGCTGCAGCAGCTTTTCGAGCGCTTCCTCGTCGAGGGACCGGAAGATAAGGACCCGCGCCCGCGAGAGAAGCGCCGCATTCAGCTCGAAACTCGGATTCTCCGTCGTCGCACCGATCAGCGTGACGGTCCCATCCTCCATCACGGGCAGAAAACTGTCCTGCTGGGCGCGGTTGAAGCGATGAATCTCATCAACGAAGAGCAGCGTCCCCTGCCCGACCGAACGCCGCCTGCGGGCTTCCTCGAAAACTTTCTTGAGGTCGGCGACACCGGTGAAGATCGCCGATATCTGGACGAAAGCGAGCTTCACCTCCTTGGCGAGGAGCCGCGCGACCGTCGTCTTGCCCGTGCCTGGCGGTCCCCAGAAGATCAGGCTGCCGAGGGAAGCGGCGCGGATCAGCCGGGTGAGCGCGCCGTCCGGCCCGAGAAGATGATCCTGGCCTGCGACCTCATCGAGTCGCTGCGGCCGCAACCGGTCGGCCAAAGGATGCGGTGCATCCTCAGCGAGACCGGCAGCGGTAAAAAGATCGGCCATGATCAAATTCCAGGGTTCAAGGGGCGCAAGCTTCACGCATTTATCAAATGGTTAATGTTTCGGTGAGATTTCAAGGTGAATGTGTTGTTACGCTCAGTTCTAGGGAGCTTCGCTTGCGCACAATCGCATTCATCAATCAGAAGGGCGGCACGGGCAAGAGCACCATGGCCGCCTGCCTCGCCGTCGCAGCCAAAGATGCCGGTGAACGGGTCTTTGTGATCGACATGGACCCACAGAAAAGCCTTATCAAATGGGGCCACCGCCGCGAGGAGAAGGATATTCCGGTTGAAGCCGTCACGGCGGCCAAGCTTCCGGCCGTTCTGACCACGCTGGCGCGATCGCGAGTCGACCTCGTCATCATCGACACTCCGGCCACCGATTCGCCCGCTGCCGATGCCGCAATCACGAATGCCGATCTCTGCATCATCCCGGCGCGGCCGACGATCTTCGACATCTGGTCGACCGAATCGACCCGCGGCAAGGTGAAGACCGCCGGCAAGGAGTATGCGTTCGCTTTGACGCAGTGCTCCGCCATGCCGGACAATGCGCGCGTGCGCGATGGCGCTTCGGCGCTCGAATCGCTCGGCGTGCTGTTGCAGCCATTCATCTGCTCGCGCGTCGATTATCAGGAAGCGGCCCGCGAGGGCCTGGGCGTCACCGAGATCTCGCCGCACGGCAAGGCCTCGGAAGAAGTTCGGGCGCTGTGGAGTTCGGTCAAGCGCCGGCTCTCCCGCGTGAAGCCCGCCGAAAAGTCGGCCCGCAAGGCCGCTTGATCAGACAATGCGAAAAAGCCCCGGATGTCGCCATCGGGGGCTTCGGGTTTTCGCCTCGACACTCTGCGGCTGCCGGGACTTTGCTCCTCATACGCGGCGTTTAGCGTCCGCCATGCGAATTCGCGCCGCCTTTAGCGCCGGCCTGCGAGGCCAATTCGCGATCCTGCGAAAAGCTGCGCTTCTCGCTCGGGACCGATTGACCGCCCTTGGACGCGATTTAGCGTTGCTTCTCATCATCCATCGATGCAAAGCCGTGTTGAGCGTTCGTGATCAAATCCTCCTGCGCTCATACCGTTGCTTGTGGACGACCGCGCCCGCAGGTCTCGACGCTTTTGCCGAGACGGTTTGCGACCGCCAGCCTTTCCACTGAAGCGAAGCATCTGCCATGTCGCCGACGCCGAGTCGCGATTGTCCATGCAGACGCAACGCAAACCCGGAGGACCCGTTTCACCAATTACAGAAGGTTCGTGCGATCAAAAGATCGCCTGCGGCGCTTGACAGCTTAGGCGAACGAAACGCTAGCCGCCAAGCACGGTGGTGATGAGCTGATTGCCGCGCAGGATGCTGATTTTCCAATAATCGTAGCGGCCCGATGTCGCCTTTTCGAGATCATGCGTCGTCGCGATCTTGGTGTCATTGACCGCAACCACGATGTCGCCCTTCTGCAGATTGACAGCCGCAGCCTTCGAGCCCGCCGCAATTTCGCTGATCACGACGCCGTCCTTCGATGTCGCAAAGGACATTTCCTCATCGACCGCCGGCGAAAGATTGACGACGGTCGCGCCGGCGAAAGGCGAATCGCCCTTGATCGCGAGTTGATCGCGCGGCGGCGTTTCCGGCGCGGGCTCGAGTTTAATCGTCAGCGTCTGTTGCTTGCCGCCCCGCAAAATACCGATCTTCGCCGTGCCGCCGAGCGTTTTCGTCGCGAAGTGATAGCCGAAGCTTTCCGCATCCTCGACGGGCTGACCATCGATCGAGAGGATGATATCGCCATGCTGCAGGCCCGCCGCCGCAGCGGGTCCTTTCGCCGAGACATCGGTGACGAGCGCACCGACCGGCCGGTCAAGGCCGAGCGTATCGGCGATCTCATGAGTCAGCCGCTGCAGGCTCGCGCCGAACCACGGCCGCCGCACGATCTTGCCGCCGCTCTTTGCAGTCGCGACGATGATCTTGACCATATTGGCCGGAATGCTGAAGCCGATGCCGACTGTGCTGCCGGTCTGCGTGAAGATCGCCGAATTAATGCCGACGACGCGCGCATGCGTATCGACGAGCGGACCACCCGAATTGCCGGGATTGATCGCCGCGTCGGTCTGGATGAAGAAACCATAGTCGGAAATGCCGACCTGAGTGCGCGCGAGCGCCGAGACGATGCCCTGCGTCACCGTCTGGCCGACACCGAACGGATTGCCGATCGCCAGCACGAGATCGCCGACTTCGAGCGCATCGGAATCGCCGAGCTCGACGGAAGGGAACGGTCCCTTGCCCTTCAGCCTGAGCACTGCAAGATCGGTGCGCGTATCGCGCAGCACGACCGTCGCGTCGAATTCACGTTGATCGGCAAGCGCCACTTTCAATTCCGTCATACCTTCAATGACGTGATTGTTGGTGACGACGAGCCCCGATGGATCGACGATCACGCCGGAGCCAAGCGAGCGAGAAATCTGCTTGCCGCCGCGGCCCGCGTTCTCGCCGAAGAAATGCCGGAAGATCGGATCGTCGAAGAGCGGATTGCGCGGAATCTGCTCGGTGCGCGAGGCATAGACGTTGACGACGGCCGGCTGCACCTTCTTCACGACCGGCGCGAAGGAGAGTGTGACTTCGGCGCGCGAGGTCGGCAGTTCGCGCTGCGTCTCGGCACCGGCTGGCAAGGCGGCCAGCACCGTAAGAGAGAGTCCGAGGACCAGGGCGCCCAGATGGCGCAAAAAGAAAGACACCGAATCGGCCGCGCGGGTCATCATCCCTCCAAGATCAAATCCGGCGGGATCATAGTCGCGGCAATGGCCGAAGGATGGCAAAAAGCCCTTATTCGGCGGCTTCGCGTATCTCGGGCGCGGGACCCGAATCCTGGCCTTTGGCATCGACATCGCGATCAACGAATTCGATGACGGCCAGGGCGGCATTGTCGCCATAGCGGAAGCCGGCCTTCAGCACGCGCGTATAGCCACCGTGCCGGTCCTTGTAACGCGGGCCGAGCGTGTCGAAGAGCTTCTTGACGAGCTCGACGTCCTTCAGTTCGGCGATGGCCTGGCGGCGGGCATGGAGGTCACCACGCTTGCCGAGCGTCACGAGCTTCTCGACGACAGGACGGAGATCCTTCGCCTTCTGCAGCGTCGTGACGATCTGCTCATGCTTGATGAGCGCCTGGGACATGTTGGCGAACATCGCCTTGCGATGTTCATGCGTGCGGTTGAAGCGGCGCTTGGCGCGACCGTGATACATGGCTCTGCTCCTTATACGGCCGCCGTGCCACGGTACGACCGTTCGTTTTTAATTCGTTTTCTCCCTCATCCTGAGGAGGGTCCGGAGGACCCGTCTCGAAGGATGAGGCTACAACAACGAAGCTGCCATCCTTCGAGAGACGGGCTCACGCCCGCTCCTCGGGATGAAGCCCGTATTTTTCAGTAATGCTCTTCGAAGCGCTTGGCGAGCTCTTCGATGTTCTCCGGCGGCCAGCCGGTGACTTCCATGCCGAGATGGAGACCCATCTGGGCGAGGACTTCCTTGATCTCGTTGAGCGACTTGCGGCCGAAGTTCGGCGTCCGCAGCATCTCCGCCTCGGTCTTCTGGATGAGATCGCCGATATAGATGATGTTGTCGTTCTTCAAGCAGTTGGCCGAACGCACCGAGAGCTCGAGTTCGTCCACCTTCTTGAGAAGTGCCGGGTTAAAGGCGAGCTCCGGAATCGACGGGCTGACCTATTCGCGGCGCGGCTCTTCGAAGTTGACGAAGACG